>NZ_JAGZIJ010000002.1:0-250513 GCF_018366295.1 Veillonella parvula | reverse complement strand
CTCGTATTTTTAGTAAACCTATTGTGAAAGGTAAAAGTTTAGTAAGTCTTTCACAAGAAGAATTAGAAAGTTTGAACGAAGCGTTGGGTGAACGTACCAATGAGGAAGCGTTGACGAGCGCTATCGTCTCGAAATAAGGAAGTTTTATGTTGAAAATACCGGCATTCATTTCAAACAAAGTTGAAAGAAATGGTGACAACTGCATATTGACATTAACTACAAAGCAAGCGAAACTCGTTGCCATTATTGGTTCTGTAGTATTGGTCTTGGCATTGGTACTCGGTATTTGGGGCATCGTGCGCCAGGCTGAGGTTGTGCAATTACGTCAACAAACGCAATTGCAATCGGAACAGTTGAAATTGTTACAACAAAAAACAGAGGTTCTGGATAAGAAAATTCAAAACTTAAATCAAATTAGTGAAGAGAATAAGCAAATGCTGAAGGGCGCTGAATCTGGCACACCAGCTCAAGGTGGCGGGGATGGTAGCGACCCAAAGCAGGAAGCCGCTGATAATAGTGAAGCACAGATGTTAACAGCGGCACAATTATCGGCTCGACTATCCAAAATGGATAAGGAAGCACAAAAATTGCTTGTTAGTTTCTATACAATGCGCAATATCCTTCGCGATGGTGGCGCAAAAGATTTGATGGCATTACAATCCATCAATTTCTCCGCTGGTTCTGGTGGTGCTGTGAATAGTACGACACCTAGTATTTGGCCAAGTAAGGGCGTTATTACATCTCCATTTGGCAGCCGTGTTGACCCTGTTACGGGTGCTATTGGTGCATTCCATGAAGGTATCGATATTGCCGATGACTATGGTTCCCAAATCGTGGCTACTGCGGCCGGGGTGGTAACCTTTGCGGGGTATACAAGCGGCGGTTATGGTAATCTCGTTGAAATCGATCATGGCAATGGCTTTGTTACCCGTTATGGCCATAATAGTGCCGTATTGGTAACGGTAGGGATGAGCGTGAAACAAGGTCAAACTATAGCTTTGATGGGTAGTACTGGTAAAAGTACGGGTGCCCACGTTCACTACGAGGTACGCCTCAACAATACGCCTGTAGACCCTATGATCTTCTTACCAATTAGCAATTAGAAATATAAAAGCTTATATAAGACCTAAAAAGAACTTGTTATGCGTGCATATGCGCTCATAGCAAGTTCTTTTTCTTTCCTTTTGTATATATATATTGTAAAATAAAAGTATATGAACGGAGGTATATCTATGAAGGCCTATGTACAAGTTTATACCGGCGAAGGCAAAGGCAAAACAACTGCCGCAATCGGCCTAGCTATTCGTGCCATCGGCGCTGGCAAGAAAGTCCTCTTCTTACAATTTATGAAATCTAAAGTATATAGTGAGCATACTATTTTACCTACCTTAACAAATTTAACGTTAGAAACTGTGGGCAAGCCATTCTTTATCATCAAAGAAGGCATGAAGAGTAAGGATGAACTTGCTAAATGGGGCGATGAAGTCGTTGTCTTTGAGTCTGGTAATCCTCCGAAGGATTATGTGGCTCTCATTGAAAAAGGCTATGAACGTGCACTCGCTGCGATCAGCAGTGGTGAGTACGACCTCGTTGTACTTGATGAGTACAATATGGCTCTCTTCTTTGAACTCATTACATGGGATAAAACTAAAGCTTTACTCGATGCTCGTCATCCAGAAACGGAACTCGTATTTACGGGCCGTGGGGCGCCTCAAGAATTAATTGATGAGGCCGATCTCGTAACGGAGATGAAAGAGATTAAACATTACTACCTACAAGGCGTAATGGCTCGAAAAGGCATTGAAAACTAATCATAGGAACACCTAAGGAGGTGATGTGGTTGAGTACAGTGGCTATTGTGGTCCTCGTTATTGTGGCCATCATTGTAGCACTCATCTTGACTATCCTACTGGCACCAATCACATATAGCATCGAAATTGATGGACGGACGCCATATCGTGGCGAACTGCGCATCAAATGGCTGTGGCGCGTATTTTCACTCCACTTAGCGTACATTCAAAATAAACCATTTTTTAAGGAATTATATGTTTTAGGTATACTTAAGATCGGTCCTGTGAAAGACTATGAACAATGGCTTGAAAATCGTGTAGATGAAGAATATCAAAAGGTAATGGATGATGACGGCGACATATCACAAGCAGAAGCTTTTGCAAAGGCTATGCAAGGAGGCGGACAAGGTCCGACTGCAAGCTCTAGCGGCACAAGCTTTGATGACTTGAAGAGCGCCCAAGGCTCCGATACAATCTTTGATGATGACGAATCACCAGGGGCGGGGAGCGCACCTAGGGCAAAGGAGCGCATTGAGCGACCTGATGCGGCTTCTAAGGATATGGATGCACAAGCTCGTGCTGAGCGGTATGATTCGATACAACAAGATCCAACGGCTCATATTCAAGATGATGATGAAGTAGTAAGTCATGTTACTTTCAATAGTGACGGATCTATCAAGGAAAAGGTATTTACAAAGGTAAATGATATCAAAACGACTGTGAAACAACGTTTTGGAAAGCCTGATCCCAATGATCCGGTAGCATCATTCAAGTCTGAAATTCCTACATTCTGGTTCATGAAACACTTGAGAAATACAGAGTTGTGGCGTCAGATATTCCTTGTGTCGAAACGATGCTATAACCACTCTAAACCACGTGATATGGCTATAGAGGGCCGATTTGGTATTGGCGATCCGTATCGGATGGGGCTTATTGCATCTATGTTGTATAGCATTTGGCCTGAGCAAGCAGAGTCTATTGAGATAGATTATGTGAACTGGGTAGCTGAAGGCAGCGGCCATATTAAAGGTCGTATGATTCTTGCCGTATTGGCGTGGTATGGTACTAGATTCTTGGTATCTAAACCTATGCGTTCCCTATTGGGTGAAAGTGCTCGTGTCTTCTGGGTTAAACGGAAGGAAGCAAAGCAGCTAGAAAAGATAAAAGCCGAACAGGGTCAAACAGCGTAAGGATATATAAAGTCAATTGAGTATATGAGCTATATTATTATAGCTATAATACTTTCACAAAAAGCGGAGGTACTGTGATGGAGAACAGTAATGTAAAAGAGAATTTGGAAGTCCTATTCGAGAAGTTTAAAAATATGATCAAAGTGGAAACTGTAGTTGGTGAAGCTGTGCAAATCGGCGATACTACACTCGTTCCATTTGTTGATGTAACCTTTGGCTTCGGTACTGGTACAAACCATTGCACAGCCAACAAAAGCCAAGAATCTGGTGGCGGTGGCGGTGGTGCCAAAATGGAACCAAGTGCAATCCTTGTTATTAAAGGTGACCGCATCGAATTGTTCAACATTAAGGGCAACCCTTACAGCAGCAGCTTTGATCGTCTTATCGGTTTGGTGCCTGATCTCGTGTCCAAATTGAAATCCGATAAATACATCTATTTAAATGATGAACAATAATTCGGTGAATAATAAACCATAATTTGATGACAAATTATAAATAATTGGTGAAAGTCGAAATGCCCACATGTGTGTTCTGAATATGTTTGTATCGACTGCTTTAAGGGTCTCAGAGTATGCTTGTGGGTATTATTTTAAGTTCTAATAACTTTCATAAGTAGTTCATAGGGCTTTATTATGCTATTTATCATAGTCTTGTGAAATTTAGCAAGATTTGCTATAGTAAAAATAGTACACTATTGGATTGTATAGTGACACTTTTAATCGAGGAGGATTTCAGATGAAATTATCTAAAAAATTGACTACCTTAGCTATCGTTGGTGCTATGTCTGCTACTGCTGCAGTAGCAAGTGCTGCTAACATTGGCTTAGTAAATATGAGCCAAGTAGTAAATAGCTACCCTGGCTACGGTGCATTAGATATGAAAATGCAACAAGTAGACGCTCAATACCGTCCACAAATTGAAAAAAAAGTTCAAGAAATTGAAAAAATTAAAGACTCTGCACAAGCAGAAGCAGAATTCAACAAAACTGTAGCTCCATTGCTTCAAAAAGAAAACGAAGAAATCAATAAAATTGCTCAACCTATGATGCAAGCAATTCACAACACTGTTGAAGCTATCCGTGTTGAAAAACAAATGGACGTAGTATTGGATGATCCATACACAATTCGTGCTGCTGACGCTAACAGCAAAATCGAAAACATTACTAACGAAGTAATTAGCCGTCTTAAAAAATAATAAACATAAAACCCCCTAACTGAGGTATCAGCTAGGGGGTTATTTATTAAAATACATTTTAATAAATCCGATAAAGGAGTGAGATTTAATGAAAGATTTTAAAGCATTAGCCACAGAGCGGTATTCGGTTCGAAAATTCGATACTCGACCAGTGGAGCGGGAGAAGGTAGATATGTTATTAGCAGTTGCTCGATTAGCACCTACGGCGCATAATTATCAGCCGCAACGACTGCTCGTGTTAAATACAGAAGATAGCTTAAAGAAACTAAAAGATTGCACTAATGGTCACTTCAATGCACCGTTGGCAATTATCGTTTGTTACGATAATACGGTGAGCTGGAAGCGAGAATACGATGATGCAGATATGGGGGTTGTAGATGCTAGCATTGTGGGATCCCACATTATGTTTACCGTAGCCGATATCGGTTTAGGTACAACGTGGATTGCTCATTTTGATCCTACTAAAGTACGCAAGGCATATAACTTGCCTGATAATATCATCCCTGTAGCCATCTTCCCCATTGGTTACCCTCATCCAGACTGTGTTCCTGCACCAGGCCATACGAAACGCTTTGATGTGAGTGAATTTACGACCTATAATTCCTTTTAAAAGAATGTTTTTTAGACTATGTATTACTCTATAAGTATTTAATAACTATGGATATAACTGAACTATTGAACAGTTCTATAAAACTTAATAACTATATGATTTCTTTTTAATACATAGTTCATATAAAAAGGACAGTTGCTTGTATCAACTGTCCTTTGGTATTTTATTCTGGTTTATGAATGAGGTTTACAACGAATTCGCTGTCTTCTACGAGTGTAGCTTGGATGTAGTTGTCGCCGTTGAATTCCAATACTTGGCCTGGTACAAGTACATGCTCTTCAGTTTCATTAAGGAACACTTGTACTTTACCTTTTACAACTGTAAAAATGACATTAGCTTCAGGGTGGTTATGTTTTTCTACCTTTTCACCAGCCTTGCCGCCTTTTTTTACGATTACATAGTTAGGGCCTTGGAATAATAAACCTAATTCTTGATTAACTGTGCCTGCCATAATGGACCTCCTAATGTTAGCTTTTTATGTTTTGAAAGCTTACGCTAATACTTAATTTATATTATTTTTTACGAATGGTATATAAACGTGTACCGTTTTCTTCTGTCGTTACAAGTTCAAATGCTGGATCGATAGCTTTTACAAAGGCCTCAAACCATGTTTGGTAAGCTAATGCCATGAACTTAGGGTCAACGCCCGCTGTACGCCAGTAGCCTGCTTGTAATCTGTGGTCGCCAATCCAGGTAAATTCTTCTGGACTTTCAGAAACCACTTGGTCACCACCATCGCAAGGCATGCCATTTACGTAGAAGTTTTGTAACGCATTGTAAATCGCTGGTGCAGTGTGTTCTTCAAGGTTATCTTGAGCCACAACGCCACATGCTTGGCCTTGTACTGCAAAGGCATCTAGAATAGCGGTTACTACGTGTACTGCTTCATCGCCGGAATTTGTGTCGAGCATATCTTTGATGAACGCTGCTTCACGAACGGAAGCAATATTGATTTGGTTAGCTAACCAGCCGTGAATATTGCCATGGTCGATGATGTTTTCCAAGGGAATGCTTGGATTAATTGGCTCGCCGTATGTATCTACGGAGATGGAGTGTAGTTCCTCCGCTAAATCATCAACAACTTTAGAAGTTTTTTCTAAAATCAAATTTTCACGCTCAACGAGCAATTGAATTTTGCGATATAACCAGTAATGGATGTGACCTAAGAATGCGGACATATTAAGCTCCTTTTCGTGCTGTTTCTAATTTCTCTACTAAATCGTATACATTAAAACCGTGGATTTCTGCGGCTTGCCATAATGGCTCAGCTGTTGCAGATGGGCAACCTAGGCAGCCCATACCAATACCTTGTAATACAGGTACAACATGTGGATAGGTTTCAACGATGTCGCGAATAATTGTGTCTGGAGTGATAGGGGAACCTGCTTCGAGACGTGGTGCTTCTACTTCAGGATCGTTACCTTGACCAGGCAAGAACACAGCTGGTTCTTCGGACTTGCTTTCAGCTGGAGCCCCTTCAAGGTCGCCCAATACAGCTGCTTTGAAAGCCTCTAAACCAATGCGGTCGATGAATTCGCCCATGCGTTCGATTTGTGCGTTTTCTTTATAGTATGCGATGATTCGATCAACTAATGCAAGAGCTTCTTTTTCTGTTTTAACTTCTGCGATGAGGTCGCCGATGCGAGGATGCGCACCGCCGCTACCGCCAGCGTATACATTCCAACCGTCTACAGTACCGATAACGCCCACATCTTTCATGCGGCTTTCAGTACAAGAGTTTGGACAACCGGACACGCCGATCTTCATTTTACTTGGCATTTCAAGAGATAAATATTTGCGTTCAATTTGCATGCCAAGGTGTACGCTGTCTTGTTTAGCGCGTTTACAGAAGGTAGTACCTGGGCAGATTTTTACGCTGCGCACGCGGTTGGACACAGTGTACGCTGGCTCCATGCCAAGCATTTCCCATGCTTTATCTACGTCTTCTGCTTTCAAATTCGTAATCATAATGCGTTGGCTGCCAGTTAATTTAAGAACTGCGCCGAACTCATTTGCTACGTCGATATATTTTTGTAATTGATCTGGTTGAATAAAACCTGCAGGAACGCGAGGTGTAATTGCATAACGGCGTTGACCGTTTTTTATGCGTTGTAAATTTGCTGCAATTTGTGCCATATTAAATCCTTTCTCGAGCCCTCTCTGCGGAGAATAGTGGCTAAAACTACTTAGTTAATCTATAAAACTCTTTATATATTAATTATTTACGCCCTAGGGTTTTGTGAAAGCTTCGCACATATATACGGACAAGTGGGATGAGATCAACCAGGCGATGCCTCATCAAAACCCGGCGTAATGATCAGTATGGGTATTTAGAATACTGACCCGACGCTCTTAGTATAAACCATTTTAACAAACAATAATGTAACTCAAGCTACAAAAATAGAACTTTTTTAATATTAATTATTGATTGTTTACTAACTATCATTATATACGATACTGTTTACAGATGAAACCCAAGGTTACATATCGTATAATAGACATATAGAATGTTCTTGATGTAGGAGAAACGATGAAAGTCCTTTACGATACTATTTTAAAAGCAACATATATAGGTCGCCCGAACCGTTTTGTGGTGACTTTAGATTTGAATGGTGAAAGTGTACTCGCTCATTTGCCAAATCCTGGTCGCATGTGGGAGCTCTTGTTTACGGGTGTAACGATGTACATCGTGCCTCACGATAAGCCGGATGCGAAGACGAAATACCGTGTGGTAGGCATCGAGCGCGATGGCGTTGTTATCATGCTCGATACAAACTACAGCAACGATGTGGCGCAACATTTGATTGAAAATAAACGTATCCCTGGTTGGGAGGAGTGGCGCGTAGTGAGACGGGAGTATACGGTTAAACTACACGGCACATCATCTCGCTTTGATTTGCTCCTCACCAATGATAAGGGGGATGAGTTTTTATTAGAGGTTAAGTCTTGTACCTTGTTCTCCAAGACGGGAGCCATGTTCCCTGATGCTATTACAGAGCGAGGGCGCAAGCATTTATTGCATCTGAAAGAATTACAAAACGAAGGCTACCACACAGGTGTTCTATTCCTCGTACAATGGGACCAAGCACAGTGGTTCTTGCCAGATTATCATACGGATTTGGAATTTGCCCGTACCTTTAAAGAGGTGGCACCTTCATTAGATTGGAAAGCCGTTGCTGTGGCGTGGGATGAGACTTTCACTATGCCTACGGTGACACATGAATGTTCCTATCCTAGTAGTATCCTCGACACAGAGGCTCATGATAGTGGTGTGTATGTGATGGTCATGCACCTCGATCACGATTTAGATCTCGAAATCGGTTCTAAAGGGATGATGCATTTCAAACCTGGTTACTATATGTATGTTGGTTCCGCAAAGGCAAATTTAACGAAACGTATTGAACGTCATAAACGAAAACGGAAGAAAATGCATTGGCATCTAGATTACTTCCGCGGTCACTGTGCAATGATAGCGGGCTTGCCGATTCGTACTAGTGGGAGGCCGCAGGCTATGACAATTTCTGCTCAGGAACGGAGTAAAGGTAAACTCTCTGACGAGGATTCGGCTGCTCGTGAAAACACAGATGTAGATTTAACCAAAATTGATGTAGAATGTGCTCTCGCTGATGCGGTGCGAGCTATTGCGGAATGGAATGTACCGAACTTTGGGTGCAGCGACTGTGAATGCAATAGCCATCTATTCGGAATGAGCGAAAATCCGATACACAATCAATTCTTTATGAACGTAATAGAAAATTACAGGATGAATATGCTAGATGAACTAGTTAATAGGTAATTATTATTGATGGGGCCCGAGAACTATATACGTAATTAATTAAAAAGTGCTATTACCTATCTCTTCGCTCCATAGTAACCTAAGTCGCTCATCAATAGGTAATAGCACTTTTTAAAACACTAGCTATAGAGGTGTCCCATCAATAATAATATAGTCCTATCCATAGTTATCCCAGCATATTCATTCTATAGTTTCTACAGAGAGAGAGGGGAGGTTTTGTGTATGAGGTTGTTTGTTAAGTTTGTGTTGTTAGGTATCGTTGGTGTTTGTAGTGTAGTGTTGAGTGGTTGTTCTTTTATTTGGACGACGGAGAATGGTGATCCTGCTACACCAGAGGATATCAAGTCTAGCGTGGAGAAGGAGTTCTCGGTTGTGCATCCGAATCTTGTTCTTCAGTCATCTGTGGTGGAGAAGGAGAAGCCATTCCAGCGAAATGTGTATGTGTTTTATGATGAAAGTAATGGTATTTCTTTTACTACAAATTCTGTAGTCAAGTGGCCAACATTGCCGGCTCCTGGTGGCGAGCGAAAAAATGATGCGGATTTTGCGTATTCACAAGCGTATTTAGTTCATTTGAATGGTTCGTTAGTGGAACGTGCTAAGCAGTATGGCATGCGGATGGCGACGCACGAGGAAGCCTTGGAGTTAGCTAAGTCTAAAGCGACACGTGTAGCAGGTACTAATAAGATATCTCTATTCACATATGATGAGATTATCTTTGTAGACGAATCTGTAAAGGGTAAAGATATTCTAACCTTTATGAAATCTATATATAGTTTGTATAAACCGCAAGACAACCCAGCGTTATTGCACCCTCGTTCTGATAGAAGCGTAGGATTTTATTATCTACCAAAAGGAGAAGCGGACAAAACAAAAGCTAAGTATTTGATCGCCTTTCGATTTATGGCAAAAAATGATTGGAAAGAAACCATGCTAACAGGTATTGGCAGTACTGGTAACGACACTTCGGCTGTAGAACGAGACTTTGCTAGCATTTTAGATGATATGATACAACATGCGGTGCATTAACTTTGAGAGCTATGGTAATATACATTGAAAAATGATAGCTCGATATAACCGATATTTAGTATGTAAATAGACATAAAAGATAGCGTTAACACCTTAAAAATGCTATAATTATATGATGAATTAGTATCAGTGTTAGTAAAATGAGGTGAGATTGTGGCAGACCAACAATGGTCCCACGGGAATATTCATCCCGTTCAGATTGATAAAGAAATGAAGAATGCGTACATCGATTATGCAATGTCCGTAATCGTTATGCGTGCGCTTCCAGATGTGCGCGATGGCTTGAAACCAGTACATCGTCGTATTTTGTATGCGATGCATGAAACAGGCATGACGCCAAATAAACCGTACAAGAAATCCGCTCGTATCGTCGGTGACGTACTCGGTAAGTATCATCCACATGGTGATAGCTCCGTTTACGATGCGACGGTTCGTTTGGCGCAAGATTTCAATACGCGCTACCTCTTGGTAGACGGTCATGGTAACTTTGGCTCCATCGACGGCGATAGTGCCGCTGCGATGCGTTATACCGAAGTACGTATGGCGAAGATTACAACAGAAATGCTTGCCGATATCGACAAGGAAACTGTTGATTTCATGCCGAACTATGATGAAAGCTTGCAAGAACCAACTGTATTGCCAGCGAAGATTCCAAATCTTCTCATCAATGGTTCCAGCGGTATCGCCGTAGGGATGGCGACAAATATTCCACCACATAATCTCAACGAGGTATGTAATGGCCTAGCGATGCTCATCGACAATCCGGATGTGACTGTAGATGAATTGATGACCGCTATTAAAGGGCCAGACTTCCCAACTGGTGCACTCATTTTGGGCCGAGAAGGCATCAAAAAAGCGTACTCCACAGGTCGTGGTAGCGTTAAAATGCGTGCTCGTGCGACTATCGAAGAGATGTCTAAGGGCAAGCATAAAATCGTAGTGACTGAGATTCCGTACCAAGTGAATAAGGCTCGCGTTATCGAAACCATTGCGAACTTGAGCCGTGACAAGGTCATCGATGGCATCACAGCACTTCGCGATGAATCTGACCGCCAAGGTATGCGCATCGTTATCGAATTACGGGCTGACGTGCAACCAGATATCGTACTTAACAAATTATATAAACACACTCAACTTCAAGAAACATTCGGCGTGATTATGCTAGCTCTCGTAGATGGACATCCTCGCGTATTGAATTTGAAAGAAGTATTGGGTTACTACTTAGATCATCGTCTAGACGTTATCGTACGCCGTACTCAATTCGAGCTTAACAAAGCCGAAGCGCGTGCACACATCTTAGAAGGCTTGTTGATTGCTCTCGACCATATCGATGAAGTGATTGCCACAATCCGCAGTTCTCAAACTGACGAAATTGCACGCAACGCATTAATGCAAAAATTCGGGCTTTCAGAGAAACAAGCGGTAGCCATCCTCGACATGCGTTTACGCCGTTTAACAGGCTTGGAACGCGAGAAGATCGAAGACGAATACAAGGAATTGTTGGCATTGATCGAAGACTTGAAAGCTATCTTGGGTAGCGAAGCGCGTCAACGTCAAATCATCAAAGACGAACTCGATGATATGAAGAAAAAATACGGCGACCCTCGCCGTTCTGAAATCACCATCGATACATCCGATCTTGATGTAGAAGACCTCATTGCTGACGAAGAGATGGTGATTACCTTGACTAAACAAGGTTACATCAAACGCATGAATGCGAATGTATATCGCAACCAACATAAAGGCGGCGCTGGCGTTATCGGCATGAAGACGAAGGAAGACGATTATGTAACGCAAATTATGCATGTGCGGACCCATAATACATTGTTATTCTTTACATCTGCAGGCCGTGCATATCGCCTCAAGGCATACGAAGTGCCGGAAGCGGGCTCTCGCAACTCTCGCGGTACCGCTATGGTTAACGTATTACCACTCGCGGTAGGCGAATCCGTTACGACTATGATCGACCTTGAACGTGTCCATGAAGATGTAAATTTATTTATGGTCACTGAATTTGGCGTTGTAAAACGTACGGCTATTGAAGAATACCGTAATATCCGTCGTTCTGGCCTCAATGCGATTAACCTCGACGAAGGCGATCGTTTGATTTCCGTTAATGTAACGACTGGCAATCAAGACATCTTGATTGGTACTAAGTTGGGTATCGCTATTCGCTTTAGCGAGCATGATGTGCGCCTTATGAAACGGGCAGCTCACGGTGTGCGCGGCATTAAATTGAATGCAGGCGACGTAGTTGTAGGCGCTGGTGTTCTTAATACTGATGAAAGTGAAGCACAAGTGTTTACTATCTCTGAAGAAGGTTTTGGTAAACGCAATGATGCGGAAGCTTATACATTGCAAAAACGCGGTGGTAAAGGCTCTAAGAACTTCAAGATTACGAACAAAACAGGCGACGTAGTGGCCGTAGAGGTTGTTCATAATGATGATGAAGTTATGCTTATTTCTGAGCAAGGCAAAATCATCCGCTTCAACATGAACGATATCGCTGTGAAGAAAGGCAAAGCTATTTCTGGTGTGAAAACACAAAACCTCGACGAAGGCGATAAGGTAGCTAGTATTGCTGTTATTCCAGGCGCTGAAATCGAAGAAGAAGTAGAATAATATAAAACACTATATTAACTATTGAGTAACCATGGGCGACCATCTAAGATGGTCGCCTCTAGTGTTGGGGGAGTTTAAAAATGAAAAAATGGCTAGCTGCTATGTTTGCAGCAGGAGTTTTCTTTGTAGGTGGCTTTGGTCAAGCTGGTGCTGCTGACTGGTACTATATCGATGCTGATGCTGACGATGCGGCATGGTTTATTGACAACTCTTCTGTATATAAAACAGATGATGCGGCTACAGTACTTGTTAAAATTAACAATGTAGAAGGCTTTACATATATCTACACAGTACGAATCGATCGTAAAGAAAAAACATGGACAGAACTTGATACAACAGTATATAGCAATGCTGGTATAGCATTGCTATCCAGTAAACAAGCACAAAAACCTACGAAAATTGAACCGGATACCATGGGGGCGGAAGTTATGCAGGCCCTATGGGGTAAATAATCCAACAATTTAATAGAAGCTGATATTCGCTCTGTCTATTTAGATACTCAGAACGTATAAGTAGCCCCGAACTATCCTGAAAGCCTCCATAGTGACCTAAGTCGGTTTCAGAATAGTTCGGGGCTTTCTATATTATTAGTACTCTTACAGGGCGAATATCCGCTTTCAAATCCGTTGGATTATTTAATCCCATAAGGGGCCTTGCTAGACTTCCTAGGGAGAAAAAGTGACCTAAGTCGTTTTCAGAGTAGTTCGAGGTTTTCTATATCATTAGTACTTTTACAGGGCGAATATCCATATTCAATCGTGTCAGATTCATTTTTTCATACAGAGAGAATATTCCAAGGTGAGTGTGTTTTTGTTTTAGGTAGGTATGTTATTGAATAGATATGACAAAGAGGCTGTAATTAAAACTTAGTTTTAATTACAGCCTCTGGATTAGATTGTATTAACTATTATGATGGGAAAATTTAAATACTTCTTTTAAACTTATAATAACCAGAATTAGTGTAATTCCCCATCCAATTCGAGTTGCTAATAATAAATCATTTGACCAGATATTTAAGCAAGTTGCACCAATAGCTGAACCGATTGAAATCGCAACATTTTGCAGCATTCGTTGCAAAGCTCCTGTACTTCCTTGGATTTCCATAGGACTGGCTTGCATAATACTGGCAATATTAGCAGGTTGAAAGTATCCTCCACCAATACCGTAGATGAATAATCCTAATGTTAAGAGTTGATAAGGCCAGTTAGGATTGATCAGTAAGAGAAAAATCAAGGATATGATAATAATACTTAGACCAATATGGCTAAATAGCTTATTTTTATTGCCGTTATTGATTTTACTGGATATTCTTGAAAAAAGCACCAGCCCTGTAGGAGCTCCTAGAACAAGAAATCCAGTTTGCCCCACTTCTAGATGATATGATTGTTCAAAAATGAAGGGGGGAAGTAAAAAGATCATTGCAGAGGCAAAGCCAAAAGTAACTGTTTGAAAAAGGTAAGAGATTACTTGAGGATTATTTTTTAATCCTTTGATATCGATAAGTGCGTGTTTGTTATTAAGTTCCACATAGTAAAATATAATTCCGAGCAACAAGCTAGATAGTATCAGGATTATACCAACTACAAATAGATGTGATTTGTTTAATAAAGATAATCCTAATAAGAGAGAAACTAACATGAGAGTGTTTATAGTAATTCCAAGCATATCTAATTGTCGGTTGTTGTTTTTTTCGGAGAGTTTATTGAGAAGGAAATTATTACATGCAATTCCAAAAATTACAAAAGGAATATTTATCAAAAAAATAAGTTGCCAGAAACTTAACGAAAGTATGATCCCGCCTAAAGAGGGCCCTAGAATAGGGCCTAAACCAATCATAATTCCGAGGATACCAATAGAGCTATTTTTACGTTTTTCAGAAACTAAAGTTGTAATTAGTGCGGCAGAAGTAGCTTGTAAAGCAGCCGCTCCTATGCCTTGAAAAATTCGTCCAATAATTAATAAACTGATATTGTTAATTAAGCCACAAAATAAAGAACTTAGACCAAAAAGCACGAATCCTAAATACGAAATTTTTAATTTTCCAAATTTATCGCTTAATACGCCTAAAGGTAGGATAGAGATAGCTAAAGCTAAAGTATAACCGGTTATTGTGAAGGCTGCAATATCAGTTGAAGTTTGAAATTGTTCTTTTAAAAAGGGTAATGCTATATTGATAATTCCTGTATCGAGAGTGGATAATAACATTCCCATACCTGCAACAATTGTTATGAGTAAATCTTGCAATTGTTTATTCATAAAGATTTCTCCTTTTCTTTAAAACTATTAAGTATAATATAATAAGTCTAAAGTCTATAATCAAACGATTCAAAAAATATCGAATCGTTTAGGAGGATGTTTATGTCTATTACAATTCGGTTTAGCGATTATGCTTTGGAAACAAATGAAACGTTAATACAAAGAATACAATTTGTGTATTCCCCTTTAAATGAACTTTTTAGAAGTTTACATGTGCTTTTAAATCCGCGCCATCATGGAACTAATATTGATTGGGTGATTGAGATACAAGATAAACTTACTGAAGAATTTTATGAGAATCTTCATTATTTCCAACTTTTTTATGAACTGGGGGTCTCTCCTATTTTACTTTGTAATTTTCGTTATCATATGACAACGATTGAAGAGGAAATACAAAATTTAAAGAAATTTCTGGTTAATTATCCGACTATTCAATTAATTGAGTATTTGGAGAGAATAATAGATGATAGAGAAAATGCCTTTATTCCAACATTAGCAAAAGGACTAGAGTGGAAAGATTTTTCTTTAAATGAAAATGATCAATTGCTTAAAGATTTGAAGCGAAATGCTACAAGTGTTTATAGGAGACTTTTTTCTTTTATTGATTGGTATAGAAAATCAATTTTTGATGATACTTGGAAAGAAAAATCAATTGAGCAAAAGCTTTTAATTGAAATACAAAAGCAATCTTCATTTTTGAGGGAAAAAGGTTTTATAGAGATGTTTAATCATTTACAAATTGATCGAATCCATTGGGAAAAAGGAGCTTTAGCTATTATTAAACCTTTTAATCAAGAGGTTTATTTAAAGGACAGTGACTCTATTATGTTGTTACCAAGTTATTTTATTTGGCCGCATCTGTTTGTTGAATCTTTTAATCAAGGAATTGCTATTACTTATGATATTGCGGAGCAACCAAGTTATTATAACTCCACACCGGAGGGATTAGTTACTATTTTTAAAGCCTTGAGCGATTCAGTGCGGTTGCAAATTATGAATTATGTTTTGGAAAAACCAAGTACGACACAGTCTTTAGCGCAAATTTTATTAATGACTGAATCAAGCGTATCGAGACACTTACAAATTTTAAAAGACGCAAAGTTATTGAAAGCAAGAAAAGTGAAGAAGTTTGTTCTATATGAACCGACAGAGTTAGTTACTCAACTTATGCCGAATTTCTATCGCTTCTTTCGAAATTAAGAGAAGATGAATTACCATGTTGTGGGTTGATAGAGATAGTTTTCATATAACATTTAGTTTTCCCTTATATACTAGTTTGTATATTTTTGTATTTTCTTTGAGAGGTATTAATATGAAAAAAACATTGGCAGCTGTTTTGGCAGCAGGTGCATTATTAATCGGCGGTATTGGTAGTGTTGATGCGGCTAATTGGTATACAGTAGGCACTGATAGCAATGGTGTTACTTGGTCTATCGACAATGATTCCGTTAAAAAAGATGATAAAAAAGCGGTAATGGATATTAAAGCTATGGACTATGAAGGTTACCATTACATTGTGACTGAAGAGTTTAATCATAAAAAACGGGAAGTTAAGGATCTTAAGGTGACTCTTTATAATCCACAAGGTTATGTTGTGAAAGAGGAACAAGTTAATAAAAATAGCCGTAAAGTTGAGCCAGGTACGCCTGCGTACGCTGTATTCCAACTTATTTGGGGCGGTAAATAATTGAATCCTACAGACGAGTACACTATTGCTTAGTACCGGCTTGTTTAGATTGAATGATTTTGTGAAAGCTTCACTGGCGCACGTTCTTTTAAAGAACGTGCGTTTTTTATGTACAATATAATTTTGTTTTAGCTCTTATAGTATTAACAATTAAGCCATTAGTTTTTATAGTGCTAATAAGTAAGTTACTTATTAAGGTACGTTAGTTAATGCCCTTAAGATAGGTGAATTATTCATTTTTTCATGGTAAAATGTGATTTATATTACACTTTTTCGGAGGTTTTGTGCAAAAGTGTAACAATTCTACATAGTATAAACTTTCACCATAGCGTATACTATAGGTAAGATGCAGAAGTATAGCTTGGGCGCAGTGCTCCGTAGTTTAGCATATTTCGCCCCAATAGGTTTGGTAGTTATAGTTTGTTAGAGGAGGTCCTCATGTCTCAATACGAATTTATCGATAAACGCGTGCCGATTGCACTCGACAATCCATCCATTTATCACGACATTTCCAAGTGTAAAAACTGTACGTTATGCCGTCGCGCTTGTGCGGATGTAATGAGCGTACTTGATTACTACGACCTTGATGCAAACGGCGATGTGCCTGTATGTATTCATTGTGGTCAATGTGCGGCAGCATGCCCATTCGACTCCATGCATGCTAAATCCGAGTTTGAAAAGGTAAAAGCAGCCCTTGCTGATCCTGAAAAAATCGTCGTAATCCAAACAGCGCCAGCAGTTCGTGTATCCATCGGTGAAGGCTTTGGTTATGAACCAGGTACATTCTTGGAAGGCAAAATGGTCGGTGCCTTGCGTAAACTTGGTGCAGACTATGTAGTAGATACTAACTTTGGTGCGGACTTAACCATCATGGAGGAAGCATCCGAGCTTGTGGAACGCCTTAAAAATGGCGGTCAAATACCTCAGTTTACAAGCTGTTGCCCAGCGTGGGTGCGCTTTGCGGAAATCTATTTCCCTGAATTGATTCCTAACTTGTCTTCCACACGTTCTTGTATCGCTATGGAAGCGGCTATGATTAAAACGTACTTTGCAGAGAAAAAAGGCATCGATCCTCGTAAGATCGTATCCGTATCTGTAAACCCATGTACGGCTAAAAAAGCAGAAACGAAACGGGAAGAAGAAAATGCAGCGGCTCGTTACCACAATGACGAATCCCTTGGCATGGACACAGATATTTCCATCACAACTCGTGAGTTTATTCGTTGGATTCAAGAGGAACATATCGACTTCAACACAGTGGAAGAATCTCAATTTGATGACTTAATCGGCATGGAAACTGGCGCATCCATCATCTTCGGTAACACAGGTGGTGTTATGGAAGCGGCGATGCGTACGGCTTACAAGCTCATCACTGATAAAGAGCCACCTCCATACGCGTTGACTCACCTTGAAGACGTTCGCGGTATGGAAGGCGTAAAAGAGGCAACTGTTCAATTGGGTGATGACGTAACATTGTCCGTTGCCGTTGTTCACGGTGGTAAAAATACACGTGACTTCTTGAATGCATTGAAAGATAGCGGTAAACACTACGACTTCATCGAAGTTATGGCGTGCCCAGGTGGCTGTATTGGTGGCGGTGGTCAACCGCGCACTAAATTGCCGCAAGCCGTGAAAACTAAAGAAGCTCGTATCGGCGGTCTTTACGAAGCTGACGAAAACTACAAATGGGTTGCGTCCTATGAAAATGAAGAAATCCAAACATTGTACAAAGATTTCTTAGGCGAACCATTGGGCCATAAGGCACACGAACTTTTACACACACACTACACAGACCGCAGCGCGGTTCTTGGTACTCGTAAAGACGTAACACCTGAAACATGCCCAACATCCCCTAAATTTAAAGGCTAATGATAGCCGATTGCTTAAATATGGTGCAAGTTGGTGTTGACGATGTGCCAGTAAAGAAAGAAAAAATTTAAAGATTAATAATAGTTGATTACTTAAACAGTAGGCTGTTACAGCAACTAAATGTTTATAAACACTTAGTAATGTTTGCTATTTAGGGTACAACAATATAAAATAGAAAATCCTACGGGTCATGAGTGACTTGATACTCACGTAGCCTTTGTTACAGTGCGGTCACTTTTTAAACGATTCGTAGGATTTTTTTATATAATTATTTAAAATTCACATATTTTTACTGTATAACTTTATTATAATAATCCAGTATAAAAAAATTATTTTATTATGAGGAAAAGATGAATCATTTAGTGTATAATATAAAAATATACTGTACGGATCAAGAGGGGACTTATGGGTGTTGCATTGGGAGAGCAACATAGAAAGCCCATAATATTCATAATATTGCGTAAGCATTAAGGAGCTTTTAGGAGAGATGAACCAGTTTTTTCGGCGGGTCCTGAGTGGCCTTGCCTTACTAGTTGCTGTCGTTGGTACAACTGGATGCCAACATGAGAGTCAGGCAGAACAAGAAACGGTACGAACCGTATCGTACCGTGCCGTCCTGGAGTCCAACAAACCTGTGTCTGAAAAGGTGGACACTTGGATTGCGGCCATGTCTCAAGAGGATAAGGTGGGGCAGCTGATGATGATCAGCCTTCATGGTAGTACGATAGGACAATCCCAAAAGGATGTAATCCGAAAATACCGTGTCAGTGGCGTTATGTTAACGAATGAAAATCTTATTAATAAGAATCAAGTGAAAACTTTCACCAGTGATATTATGCAAACAGCGATAACCTCTAGCATGGTGACACCCTATATTGCGGTGCATCGTGATCGCATATTGCATGGGAATGAAAGTTTCTTGCGGTTGCCGAAGCCCAATCGATGGGGGCAACTGCCTATGGATCGTATCATTAATTTGGCCACGCGATCTGCTATTGAAATGCGGGATATGGGCTTTAACTTGGTTATTGGGCCTAATGCTAATCTTGGTGTACCTAATATGTCCTATACATCTGACCCCACGTGGGCAGGTCACATAAACCTTGCCATGGTGGAGCGTTACCAAATTAATCATATGTGGTCCGCTTATAACTACTTTCCGGCAGTGACCTTAGGGGATGCGTCCTTTGGCTCAGCTAATGAGGCAAAAGCATATCTCAGCAATAATGATGTAGCCGTCTTTAAACGTCTTATCGCGCAGACAACGGCGAATAGCTATATGCTTGTGATGAGTCACATCCAGATTCCCGCTATCGATAACGAACATTTGGCGAGTTCCTCTAAGCCGATTATTGATGGTTGGCTTCGCAAGGAGCTCGGCTATAAAGGTATTGTTATGACGGACCGTATCGATGTGGGTGCTTTGCAATCCAATCAAAAGATAGGCGATTACGCTGTGGCCTCTATTTTGGCAGGCAGTGATCTCATTCTTGTTGATGCGGATACGATTCATATTGATGAAGTCCATCGTGCGCTGACGCAAGCGGTGGCGGATGGAACGATTACGACCGAGCGCCTTAACGAATCGGTTAAGCGCATCTTATTGATGAAAATGCAAACGCAAATTGATCCATAAGATATTTAGGAATATTAGATTTTGTAATCAGGAATTTACGAATTAGATATTTACAAGTTAGATATTTACTATTAAGAAACTTAGTATAAGAAATTCAGTAACAATTTAATATGCTTTACATGCAAATGACGTGCTATACCTTTTAGGTAGCACGTCATTTTTAAAATATATGGATTAAACTATATAGATTAAAATATATAGTTTAATATGTATAGCTTATCTTATAATGTATAACTTATATAACCACGCCTTATAGGATATGTTGATATCAAAGGTATATGAAAATAAAGTAATTATAAGGCCTTTTATGATGGTAAGGCAACACGTATCGCATAAAAGCTCTGATTTGATGAGTAAAAAAATTAACATAATAAAAAGCTATGTTAACTATATGAAAAAAAGTTTAATAATGATTTAAAATTATGATATAATAATTTCCGTAAATAGTTGGAGGTGAGTATATGAATTTTGTGGGACGTGCTGAAATTATAGAGCGTATCCAGTCCCGAATTGCAATGGGCCAAATGAGTTTATGTGTTGTATATGGTCCTCATCGCAGTGGTAAATCCTATGTGGCTTCGCAACTTGTACGCCGTCATAAGGCGATATATTTGGCGGGGCGCATGGCCAATGAATCAGTCCATGTAGCTGATATAAATAGAGCTCTTGAGGCACGTTTTGTTCCTGCTAATGCTCAAGATACATTCGAGCCTGTAGAGAGTTTGCAGCAGGCCTTTGTGAGGCTTTTTGAAAGCAGTGTGAAAACACCTCAGACTGTGGTGATTGACGATTATCCATCCCTGGTGGAAGCAGTTCCTCAGTTTCCCATTCACTTGCGCGATTTGTTAGATACCTACAAAGATACGAGCCGTTTGAACATCATTTTGATGGCTAATGGTCTGGAACAGCTCGATGGCCGCATCATTGGCGATCGCAGCCTCATTGCTCCTTTCGTGTCCGAATATCTTGAGGTGAAACCATTTTCCTTGGTTGATATGAAATCCTTGGGCCTTCACTATGCAAAGGATGATTTGCGCACCGTCTTTGCCGTAACTGGTGGGTTACCTGCCTATGTGCAATACTTTGATAATGGTGAAAGCATCGATACGAATATTATTAACTTGTTCTTCTCAGTAACGGGAGCTCTCTTTGAAGAAACACAATATATTTTGCATCGAGATATGAAAAATATAACCGGTGCCAATGCTATTTTAACGGGTCTTGCTAGCTTGGAAAGACCATACTACGTGGAGCTTTTACAAGAAAGCCAAATTAAAAGTGGCACGTTCACATCTCGTTTGAACGATCTTATGTCCATGGGGCTCGTGGGCCGCATTCAGGCAAGTAGTCGTGGGAACGCGAAGTACGCGGATTACCATTTCACGAACAGTATGTTCCATTTCTGGTACCGCTATGTATATAAATACTGGGGAGACATCGTGCGCGGTTATGGTGCTGATGTATATTATAATCATGTAAAACCGCAGCTAAACGACTTTGTTCAAGCCGCGTGTATTGCGGTTTAAGTAGACAATTTCAGATTGAATACTATTATTTAAAGATTGAATACTATTACCCAATGATAGTATATATTTCCTCTAAAAAATGACACCACATTACATATGTGGTGTCATTTTTAGTAATTATCTATTTTCAGCAATTACCCTTTTAATCGCATACTTATGTTGTACTTTGGATAGAAATAAAGGCTCAAATATAACAGAATATAGGGAAATTCCAAGGAATTGCGGATTTGTCAAAACACTCTTTCCGCGGTATTGTGTACATAAGCGCTATGCCATGGCAGGAAAGGGGATTTATGTTATATACCAACGAAGAACCTTTAGTACAAAGAACATGTATTAAAACTGCAAACTTACAACATGACAACTATCAGTCAAAAAAATTAGAAACACAGGCATTACCATCTCATTCTTTATTATCGAAAGCTGATGAGTCTAGCCGAAGTATTCCAGAGAAACTGAAATTACAGACCCTCGTCTGTGGTCATCAAGTTTTATCGTCCTTGTCGGACAAGAGTCTCGTGTCCATTTGTCAGAAGCCAAATATGCGGATTCAGACGGTAGGGTATCAACCGTGGTCCGTTGATGAGCTTCGTCATGATGCGGCACAAATCGAGCTCTGTCGCAGGTATCGACCGCTCATCTTGCACTATACGAATCGCATGGGAAACCGTGAGTTCCGCGAGGACGTAGAGAGCTATCTTTGGGCCATCCTCATAGAATCGATTTATAGCTTTGATTTGGACGGACCCGTACCGTTCGCAGGCTTTGTGAAAGCTGGCATCATGTACGGTTACATGAGGTACTGGAAGCGGGAGCGATTGCGTTATCGCCGTGAAATTCACATCCCAGATCGTACCACCGATGATGGAGAAGTCGCCTTTGGTATGGATATCTTCGCATCTGGCGAGAATGTGGCGGATATGGTAATGAGTGCCGACGAAGAGCATAGATTGCGAGCCCGCCTCGTATGGGCCTTAGGCAGACTATCTCCTGATCAACGGGACCTACTGCGCCGTGTCTATGGTGAGTGTCAAAGCTTGGTATCGGTTAGTGAAGAGTTGAATTGCAGCCGCCAAGCCATCCAACGGCGTCACGAACGAGCTATTCGAAAGCTGCGTAGATATTTGAGTACGGACTTTGAACACTTGCGTGTGCATTAGTTATTATAATTTAATTTCTTATTTATATCCTATATATTGCATATTTCTTTTAATCTCGATTAACAAATATACATAAAATATGCAATTCTCAATTTAAATGAGAAAATAATGACACATCAACGTATATATAACTTTTACAAGATCATAAAGTCTTTAAATATACATAAATTTCTATAGTTTTGTATATATATTTACAAATTATACAGGCTGATATACAATTAAGTCAGCAGCAGATTAAAGCATGCTAATCTGCTTTCACAGAACACGTGTTCATTGTATTGTTGAAAGGAATGTTCCTGATTAGATTGGAGAGGATTCCATGGCAATAGATGATAAACTAACAGATTTGATGGCCGCTCGGCTATCTAAGGGAGAAGACTTGGATTTGATCTATACGAATCCAAAGAATCACATTGTTTGTTTTATTCCTACCTATCAACCTAGTGGTGGGGACAGTACGAAGTGTTATTTTGTGGATGGTCGCGAAGAAATGGTCCATCTGCCGATGCGCACGATCACGCGAGAGCTGGCGATGCAGGAAGGGCTGAGACCCAATTACATCATGACCAGCGATGGTCGGCGCAGCAGCTATACCGCGCCTAAGACCTATGGTCCGCATCTAACCTTTGCTCATATTAAATGTCGCCGCCCTATCGGCAAGGACGTGGTGTATGGCCTTTTTAACGTGGCTATACCCTATGAATATATCGTTACAGAAGGTCCGGAACCCGATACGAGCTATATTCATGTGGCGGACTTTGCACCGATCTTGGTGTATCAATCCCCGCGTCATGTCAAACACAAACTGAATGAAGCGATGCTAGAACACTGCAACTACGTGAGAAAAATGCTAGCTCGCATCAAACTCAGCCAAAACCCTCAAGTCGTGGCCGAACTATTTATCGCCTGGAGAGACCTAACGAGATAACTCGTTGGACGGTGAAAGTAGAAGTAGGAGGGTGGAGAGATTGGAAAGGAGGTTATATACAAGGTGCTATAAGAAATATAGTTGAAATAAAGTGCTTATAAATATATTCAATACAATAGTTTAATAAAACCACCTCTATTAAAGAGGTGGTTTTTTTTGATGTTCATTTTACAATTTATCTCATATAAATAGTTTTATTTATCAGGGGATTATTTCTAATTATGAAGATAAGATGATAAAATATATATAACAATATATGAGTGTATGTTAAAAATAGTATTGTGTGAGTTTATATTAAATATAGAGAGAAATATGTTTTATCTGTTTAGTTAGGTAGTATATGAGTAAGAGGAGAATAGTGTGATTACAATTGCGTTAGATGAAAATGGGGATTTTGAAGGTTTTAAGGGAGCTGGGAATAAGGAACCTATCTTTATAGCAGGCATTATATATGATGACAAAGGTCATGATAATGATACATGGAATGAAAAGCAGCGACTAGATGATTATTTTCGGGCCGTGGCAAAAACGGTTGAATGTAAGTATCCAGAGGATTTACATACTAATAAACAAAATACCAATGGATATAATGTAAAATTAATGAAAACAGAGTTGCAAGAAACCTTGCCAGAATTCTTTCAACAATGTACTTATAAAGGCGTGCCTATTGGTAAATATAAGAGAAATGGTCAATATCGTATTGTTATGATGCTTAAGAGCGGAACAGGCAAGACCATCTTGAATCATAAGTCTACTAGTATGCTTGTTAATGATGAATATGCTAGTAATTTATATATGAATATGGCTTATTCGACGGTATCACGCCTCGTTTTTCATAATCCGTTTGATTTGCATGTATCCAAAGTTAAATTTGATTTAGCCACACGTTTGGTTCCGGTGAAAGCTAGCGATAAGGAGCTTTGTAAGAAATATATTAATTTAGGCTATAAAGATTTTGATTTCAAAAATAGTACACCAGAAGCAAATAAAAATAACGATACACGCTTTTTCCAAGTAGCAAATGACTATAATTACCGTGCTGCTTTAGATCGTAAACTATTAGAAACCAATCGTTTGGATTTAGAGATTGAGGATTTCTCAGTACGTTCTATTTATTACAATGCTAATGAATCTGAATCTACACGATATGCTTTTCTCTATTTAGCAGATACGATTTGTGCAATTTTAAATCATAATAAAACTGGTGATAATCCTTTAGCTTGGCATCAATCGTTTGTTGAACAGGCTACTCGACTTAATGGCTCTAGTCAAAATCTTATCTTTACATATGACGATATTGATATGGCTTATGAAAAAGCTGTTATGGCATATCAACAAAAAGACTATTTTAAAGTACTATCTATACTTTTTGAAACAAAACAAAGTCGTAGTGATTTTAAAGACTATTATTGGGAGCAATGGTTCCCGAAAATCGAGCAATGGATTTCAGAGGCCGCAGATGTTGAAGCGATAGAGGAATCTGTTCGCCAGTTTGCCAAGTATGCGAATTCTAACCTGTTGAAACAGGATGAGTTGGTGTATTTATATAACCATTTAGAACCGTTAGTAGCGAATCTAGAAAAATCTGAAGCTAGTAAATATGCATTTTATGATGCAGGGATTACAGCATATAACCATATTGGAGACAGCTTAATGGCTGAAGGATGCTTTGAAATTGCGAAAGGATTTGCTAAATATTGTCATGTAGAGGACTATTTGCTAACGCTCAAACGCCGAGTGGTTATGCTCAATGATCAATATCGTTATGAAGAGGCCCTTTCATTAGCTAAAGAAATTCTCGAGTACGAAGATGAATTGGCATCCTTACGTCAATTATTAGTTGAGTCTGATGATATAGTTAGCATTAGTAAAGGCCGTGCATTAAGCCAGTGCGGTCAAGTGTATGCTTATTTACAAGATACTCACGCTGAGGAGTATTTTGAACAAGCATTGGCTCAATTTGATAAAAAATCAATCGATTATAATATCACACTATCTTATTTGCTTCACCACTATATTGATATGGGTAACCGTGAAGGTTATGAAAAATATGCGGTCCTGTATTTTGGTGGGAACGATAATGTGTGGGAGCAATTTAGCTATTTGAAGGATATGACAGAAGCGGATCAAAAGTTGCAATCCTTTAAATTTGCTTTCTATGTGTATATAAAAGCATTATATATATTCTATGTAGATGAGTTGAACTCAGAAAAACGCCGTAATCTATTAAGCTGGGCACAAAATTTACATAAAGGGAATAAATCTGAACATGTAAATGGGCACCCATGGGAAATTATATATAAATACTTTGCACTATTAGCTGTTAAGTTCAATAAACATGAATTGGCTGAAGAGTTTATACAACTAACTCAAACTATCGTTCAAGAACGAGCAGCAGCTATTGATAATATTATCTATGGTGGGTTAATAGAATACTATAGTGTGGTTGAGAACGAAGCATTGGCTATGGATAATAAAAATAAGTTTACCAGTCAACCACTTAAAGAGTCATACGAGACGTTGTTAGTCTATATGTATATATAAAATTTTAAATATGTAATAAAAGGGTCATAAAAAATGAAATCAGAATCCTGTATTTTTTGTAACTCAAAAGATAATCTAACAAATGAACATATAATTCCAGAGACTATATCTAAAAAAAATAATCACTTAGTTATCCCTTTTGTGTGCAAAGATTGTAATAATAAATTAGGTGCTTATGTAGATGGCCCATTTATTAATGATACAATAATAAATTTACATAGAATTCTATATGACCTGAAGGGGAAAAAGAATAGAATTCCTCCTATAAAATTTAAGTCGAATAGTAACAGCATTATTCTAAAATACGATTTAAGCATAATAGAGAATGGAAAAAATTCAGAATCAAAATATAGGGAAGCTAATAGTAAAAGAAAAGCAAGTTTTATTAAAGCGTATATTAGTAACGCAAATAAGGGCATAAGGTTGCTTGTAGAACCTATGACTGAGATTTTAGTTGATTATAAGAGCGACAGTGAGAGGTTTAAGCTGTTTGCTTTAAAGGTTGCTTACGAGGTAGTTTTAAAAAATTTAGGTGAGCATATTGATAAGAACGAGAAGATATTTATTAAGATTCAAAATATTTTGATGCAAGCGATAGGAGGAGAGTTTAACGAGAAAATCCCCGAGCTTAAAGTAGTAGGTCCTTTATTTAACGAGTTCTCTTGTTTGGTTGGGTTAAGTGATTTATTACAAAAGCATATTGTATATACAGTTATTACAAAAAATAGGCAAGTTATAGTAAATATATGTCTATTTGGTTTAAAGGCATTGGCATTCTCTATAATTGCGCTAGAACATTATAAGGGAGTAAATGGTGAATATATTGACTTAGTTAGTTATGGAGATAGTCCATTGCCGTAGGGTTTCTAAGAATTGGTAATAATTAGTAGTATTGTGGGGAGGGTTTTATGGAAAGAAATCAATGGTTAATTGATTTATATGAAGATGAATCTCTTTGGATTGACGAGAATACTATCTGTTTACCGCCAATAATAAAAGACGAATATGTTCAATTAAAACGTCTGTTTAAGGATGGCAAAACGATAGGTGCTATTTTTGAGCTGAAAGATATATTAGAGTTATCTATTAAGCTACCTGTTATTTTTTTTATGGCTACCACATTACAAAATGGAAAGGTGGCTAGTGAATATTCGGATCCATTTAAAATTTTATTATCTGGTCCTTTATCAACAGGTCATTGGTTAATGATTGCAAAAAAATTATATAAAATGACTGAATCAAATTTAATTTTTGATAGTTTATTAAAGTCTATAATTGATGATTTTTCTACTAATAACATTAAAAATGGATCATTTAATATTGCAGAATGGAGAAATCGTAGAATCGGTCATGGTGCGTTCACAGAACATTTTGATGAAAAGTTTAAAGAAGAAGTAAAGGCACTTTTAAAGCTTTTAAAACGACATCTTCATGATAACAGTGATTTATTTGATAAAATACATATATCTCTTGATACTAAGGATGCTTTAATAGATATAAATAATAGTGAAAAACTTCCTGATGAAGGCGAAATTCTTATTAATATGGGAGAGGGTATTATATCGCTTAATCCATTTATAATAAGATTAAATGGGAAGTTTTTTATTTATGATTCTTTTATTGGTAATGGTAAGGTGGGCTATTTAGACTATCAAAGTGCAGATAAAATAAAATTATTGGTTAAAGAGATAAATAATATTCATGCTGACTTATGCCATATAGAAAAAGTTGATATAAAAGGTAGTAGATCTGATTTGATTTTTGAGGAAGATGAGTATAACTATTTATCCTCTAATATTAAAGACTTAGTGAAACCAACATATTTATTAGACAAAGTTAAATATTGGATTGAGCATTATGCTAAAGGTGTTTTTTGTTTGCGAATGGATGCAGGAATGGGGAAAAGTACTTTTGTAAAAATGCTAGATCCCTTATTAAAAGAGCAATTAAAGACTAGTCCAATTAAACTGCCTGATGTCAGTGTGCGTTGTTTTTATATTAACAACTCATATTCTTCAGAACTTACATTTTTTAAAGATAGTATAAAACGTGTTTTTCTTCAAACTGATAATGGAAGAGTTTTAAGGGGACATGATACTTCTTTTACAAATAAAAAAGAATTTGCTGAATTTTTGAATTATTTTGGGCGAGAGTATGAGGCGCTTAGTATCGCAGGGCATGATCTTGGAAGTAAGGTTCTATTGTTTGTAGATGCTATAGATGAATCATTTCAAGAAGGTAGGTCTGATATTTTAGATATTATACCTTCTCCAGATATGTTGAGTGATAATATTTATATCATTATTACATCAAGATCTAATAAAAATCTTGATTATTTGATAAGAAAAAATCTTGATAATGTAGTATTTTCTGATATATATATAGTTGAAGCAGATGATTGTAATAATAGAAAGTTAATTAATCAGTATATGCAGCAATATTTGTCTTATATACATATTAATAATAAGGATTATATGGAATCTGCACTAGGGAATACCTTCCTTGAAGCGAATATAATTAAATATATTCCTGACGAGTTAAAACGTTATATTGTGCTTTCAGAGGATGATTTGTTTAGACTGTTTTTTGATAAGATTGGCTTTTTCTATTCAGAGAAATATTATATAAAAATCAAAAATATATTAGCGTTATTAGCGTTAAGTGAGATTCCTCTTTCTGTTAGTCAAATTTTAGATGCTCTTGATAATAGTATCGAACATTTTCAACTGTTATGTATTATAAATGATCTATCACCAGTTCTAATTAAACATACATCTGGTGAATCTGTAAAATATACTATTAATCATCTACAGATTAAAAAATTTATCATAACTCATTTTTCTTATGAAATAGAAATTTTATTAATGAATTTTCTTAATCAGATAATTGATAAGTATGTAGAAAAAGCAAATCTTAATACTTTTGATTTTATTAGATTTTTATTAGTGTTTAAATATATGAAGTACTTAAACCCTGATTGTTATTATGGTGAAATGCATCGATATGAATTTTATGGAGAGTTAATACCATATTTTGTTGAGCAAAAATCACTTTTTGAAAATAAATTCACTAATGATTATCTATACTATATTTATATAGAAATTGGTTTAGCTATTTTTAACTCTTTTGATTTTGGTGCTGGATTTAGCTCTACATATGGATATAAATGTAAATATGGTGAAAGTTGGGGCTGGATTATGCCTATAGCTTTGGGTATAGTAGCATCTGGACTATATTATTTGGGAGAACACAAATTAGCATATCGTATGATTGAAATCGGAGCTACTATTTTTAATAGTAAAACTGATAATACTGCTAATTTGGCAGAACCGTTATTTATAGAACTTTTTAAAAATATAGAGGGATTAAGTTCACATTATCATGTGCTTACTGAAGAGTATCTTAAGAGGTTAGGGGATATAAATCTTAATAATAATGATGCTGAGGACGATTTAGTTGATTTTCTGGGGTTAAACTACTTTAGGGTTTCACCACATTCCTTATTTGAAGGCCCACGTGAATGCTTTTTATCTATTTTAGATAGCTTTATTGAATTTTTAGGTGAAAAGAAGCCGGAAGATGTAGACAATATAAGTATACGAAGTTTATTGATAGTGTTAAAGGCAATTGCTACTAATCATTATGATAGTGAACTTTTAGATGATGGGGATTCATATGAGAGTTTTGATGAGCTATTAAAAGCTATCTCTTATAAAGAGTTTTTGAATCTATTTTTAAGCCAATTTAATGAAGATGAAGAGCTTAATGACTATAACGTCCGTTTAATAGATTGTTGTATTAGTAATAGTAAAAACAATAGTTTTTCTATCTATGAAAAAGATTGTATACGGCGTTGTATAGATTCACTTGTTGATCCAGATCCATTTGGTCGTAGTCCTCTATTTGGTCATAATCGGCCTAGCTTTGTGAAACTATTTAAGGATTCTAAAGCTGACTGTATGAACTATAGCTTCATATTTCCTATTGATATTGGTCTGCTTAGAATATATTTAAGTGAACTTTATCATGTTTTGAAATCAAAGATATTTTATAGTAAAAAAGGGTATTTTCCAATTTGCAAGAGTTATATTTATTCTACACCATTATTTTTATCTTTAGGTGGAACTAGTCCTAGCTTTGATAAATTAAATAAGTTAGTAGTTCCAGAACTTTCTGATTTTTATAATAATGTAATTAAAATGAGTAAATTTGATGAAAACTGGTTGATGCTTAGAGCAATGAGCACCTTATCTAGTAATACTATTTTGAAACTAAGGTTTTTATGTGATAATGTCGGAAAGAGTGTTTATAAGGAGAATTATAATGAGAAAACTTGTTATGGTGATATTCAACGATTTAGATTAAAAGAAGATGTCTTTAAAATGTGGAGGTATAGTACTATACATAGCTCTCACATTCATAATGTTTTCAAGGTTATTTTGAATGAGTTTCAAAATTTTTATAAAAAAATATACAATAAAAAAATTAGTAGTTATGAGGAACTTTTAGTTGTTTTAGATGAAGGAAGCTCTAAAGCATCATTACTTAAAGATAGACTTGTTGAGCTTAATAAATTGTATAGAAAGTTTAGGCAAGATAAAAGAAATATTATGTTTTTTGTTAAACGATTACAAGAAATTCTATTTGAACAAAAATTAATTTTTTTAATAAATGAATATTTTTCTATTACTTTAAAAGCCCAAAATATAAAATCTATAATTATAAGTAATGACTTTAATGTTGATAACTATGAGAATACATTTATTTTGAATATGACCTACGGTGAAAAAATTGAATTAGAGAATAAGCGTAATTAAAAAAATAGAGCCTGCCACTTCTTTAGTGCTTAGCAAGGCTCTATTTTTATGGATGATTGAGGTGATGAACTTAAAAAGATATAGTTAAAAATATTATGTAATAATTATTTTTGTAATAATGAAATAGCTTGTTTATAAATAGCTTTAAGGTGATTTTTTAAAGATGTAGGTTTTTGGATACGAATTGCGGTGCCTAAGGACAAGAGAATACATATTATATTTTTTTCTTGAAATGGCAGGTATTCTACGCTGAGTGTAAATGTATTTGGCTCTGTTTCAGAACCTACAATTTCATAGTTACAGAACGCGTTAAAGCATCGATCGATAGCATTATTCAAATCATAAATAGTAAAGACCACTGTTTGGCGGTTTGTTTCTTGATACTCCTTGTATAAGGTATTTGTATCAATCTCTATAGGTGCTTTACCGACAGTTACTATTGGTAATGTATCTAGTGAGTAGTAATGGAAAGTTTTGTCTGCTGCATGGTAGCCGATAAGTGAGAATCCATTTGTTGACGTATTGTATTCTAACTTACACGGAATAATTGTAATTACTCCTTCAGGCGTATCCCAAGCTAGGGTTGTATGCTCTATCATTGCTTGTGTACATAGCCAATGCTTTGTATAACTTTCAGCGGTTCTATCGACAGTAAGACTTTTATTAGCCCATGCATTTGCTGGTAAAGTTGTAGGAACTTCTGCAAGCGTTTGTTCTAAATGTTGCTGCATATCGATAGGCAACATCCAGTTGATGCGGTTATCCTTTAGTAAATCCTTGAGGAACATGCGTTCTGCAGTGGTTAATACTAAATCTGGTAAATGTGAGAATAAAGGTTGTATGCCTTGATCGGATGAAATGACTAAATACTTTGGCAAGGTTTGCTCGTACTGGTCATTTTCCTCAACGGGTGCATAGCTATCTAATAGTGGTCTATGCTTTATGATGTATTGCAAATCATCTAATGTGTATGAAACACCGTTAATTAGATCTTGCTGTATACGGTATTGCGTATTGAAGGTAATTGCGGTCATCTCGTTTAGTAGAGGTGATACTGCACCATTTTCTGAATCGGTAGGCTCTGATGAAAGTAGATTCCAAGTAGGATGCATCTTCTTAGTATAGCTACTTGGCTCAGACACTGTTTCATGTTGTGTATGATGTAAATTATCATTAAAACGTGTTCGGATACTTTCAGGAATACTATGCAGAATTTGGATATATGGTAAGAATGTACGCAATACAGGTAATAGAACTTGACCATCCTGCACCTGTAACTCTACATCTATATACTGCGAAGTATCTTGCTCAACAATCATCGTCACATGTCGGAGTGTATTGTTAAAATCATCCCATACGGGCTCGTATTGAGGTAATTTATAAAAGCGCACGTGTAGTGTTGTTTTATATTTAGTGTCCTTTTGTAGTATTTGATTTGCCTTTGTGAAAGCACCTTTTGTAACAATAGTATTGATTGAATCAATGCGAAAGGTGACAAGCGTTTGTTTATGATACGCGATTAGATAATCTCGATTGCCAATGTAATCTGATTCAATTCGAACTGGTTGAACGAGGATCTTTGGACGACGTTTATTATAAAAGCTAAGCTCGAGCATTCTATCATCTTGTAATGCTTGGGCAATAGTATAGAGCAAGCTTTCATCAATCACATGAAGCGGATTGTTATAGGTAAATAAATACTGGGATTCGTAAGCTTGTGTAGTTGGCTGTTCGAGCTCATCTAATAGAGATGTATTAGTATGTAATGGCTGAGTTTTCTTTAATAACGTATTACCTGCTGTACTAAAGAGCGATATATTTTTATATACAAATATGGCTCTAGATAATAACTCAAGCTGCTGATCTGTTAGATTTTCGATACCTGATGGCATTAGCCGATATATATAGGTATTCCGTTCAGAAATTTCATCAATTATACCGATTGTTACTAGCCTTTTAATGAGGCGGCTTATCATCTGCTTTTCGATGATATCTGGCAACGATTTATTAGTGTGTTGGTATTTTTCTGCTAAAAAATCCTGATATACTGAAAGTATATGAGGCTGGTCGTTGATAGCCTCGTATATGTCTGTAATAGAAGCAGTTTTGAGTTCGCTAATTGTGTCGATAATGGCTAAAATAAGAATGATTGTCTCAGGTTTCATCGCATAGAGAGAATATAAGGAAGACAGGTAATTGTGTCCCCAGTAAAAGTCTTGTTTAGTGATAGTGTGTACATGCATTCGACCAATTTGGGTATCTCGAATTTTAGAACCCATATTAAAATAGGCGAGGCGCTTGAGATAATCATCATGTAAACTTTTCTTTATGCCTCGCTTGAAAGCTGTATTTCTTGTATGCAAACCCATGGCCAAGCTACGAAAAAACAAGCGTGTTTTGGTAAAGTTCTTTAGATAATTCGTTACACTTGGCATAGATCCTCCTGGCATGAAAATGAATGTTTTGTGAATATTATACCAAACTTTAAAAAACAGATATAGAAATATATCTGTCCTTTATTGCGTATATGTATAAATGAGTACTAACATTGTGTAATATACATAACTTTATATAGTCTATAAATTATGAAAAATATTTCATAAAAAACATGTTTTTAGTGATTTTCTTTATTGAATCTGGTATTATTTAGATGAATAAATGATGAAGTTTAATAGTAGCTTAAATAGAAGAAGTGAAGATAATATGCTTTTTACTATTAATTGAAGAAGTCATCTATAGCTTTGTAGGAGGAAATATGAATTCTAAGATTTTCCCTAATTTTATAAGGTTACTAACGGTAATTAGTATTATTTCATCAATAGGAATTCCTATTTATACATACTTTACAGGCAGAATTGTAGGAATTCATTATGGGATGATACTCTTAATAACTACATTGTTAGGGATTTTATCGACTTATTTTTCTCAGCGTAATGTAACCCACATTGTATTAGAATGGTTTATTCGATATAGGGGTATAATGACGGCTTTTATTATCGGCGTTATCTTTATAGCTGGTATTTTAGCAGTTAATAATTTTATTTCTTATGATTTCATTATCCTAAGTATTACTATTCTCATATTTACAATTAGCATATTTTTCTCTAATGATATTACGAAGAGAAAATCACAATTTCTCACGATGGGGGCTGCCTTATTAATTGCTTGTTTAGTATGGACGCTCTTTAGTTATATGTCATATTATAGTGGCGTTAGATCTGCATTATATCAAAATCAAATGTTATTATTTCATTCTGTTAAAGCTGTTATAACTAGCGATTTATCAGAAGAAATAAAACTTGAAAAGATAAATGATATTGCTAAATCTACAGCCGGTGAGTTTACCATTGAAAAAGATGGAAAGGAAATCTTGAAAAAGAAAAGTGATAGAACGCCCAAAGTTTACTTATTAGAGTCTATTCAATCGAAGTTTGATTCTAATGAATATCGAGTATTTTCCTATAATGGATCAAAATATAAGTTAGATTTTAAGTATGCTAATAAGCCTTACTATAGTTGGGGCATTATTAGAGCCATGACATTTTCTACTTTTCCTGATTTACTATATGGTTATTCTTTACAGGCTGATGTATATTTTAAAAATCAAAATTATGCTAGGAGTTCTTATTTTTGGGGCGTGTTCTGGGTTTTCTATTTAATGGGCTTGATGTGGCAGTATTATCGAGATAGTCAAGAGGCGCAAAAAAAGGAACTAATAAAATTAAGCCAAGAAAGAAAAGATGCTTTGGATAAACTTCAAGTTGCTTATAGTGCATATGATCATATGCATGACGAATTTGATAAAGTATCGTTAAGAGATACACGACAGCAATTACAACAACTCAATTTATCATGGAGTGAAATTGTTGAAAATGTATTAGCTGATAGTCGACATACATTAAAGAATAAGTTACAAGATCAACCTTTATTGAGTTTGGATGAAATGAATAGATTAGATGATTCTATGCAATTATTCGAGCAATTGATTGAGAGGGGAATAAATGTTAGATTAGCTGAATTTAGGGATACTATTTTAGTTCATCAAAAAGAACTATTTAAAACTATAGATTATAAAACTAGTCTAAAAAATATTACAGAAATTGTTGATTGTATTAATCATAATATTCCAAAGAACTATTATGATAAAGAGCGTAGTGGAATTAATTTCATAGTAAATGACTATATAAATGCTCAGGATTATAAATTAGTTTGTGAAGTTAATCTTAATCGAGTAGCGAGTATTGTAGAGAATCTTCTTAAAAATGCCAGTAATGCATTGTCATATAGAGATTTAGATGCTGAAGTTCTTAATGATCAAATAGTTCTCACATACTCAATTAGAGAAGTTGATTCCAGGCTTTTCTTTTCTGTTAGAGTTCAAGATAATGCTGGTGGATTCCCATTGCATATACTTGGAAAAATCTATAAAGAACCAGTGGAAAGTTCTGATAAGACCCAAAAGAGAATGGGGAAAGGGTCACAATATGTTAAATTTTTTGCTGACCGAATGAATGCAATAATTTATGTTAATAATATTATTAATGATAAGGGTGAAAAAGGTGCAGAAGTTGAACTTTTAGTACCTATTGCAGAAGAGGAGTGAATGGTATCATGAATAGTTTGACTATTTGTATTGTAGATGATGAGGACATTATACATAATAGTTTATCATCATTTATTAAACGTAATTTTTTTAATGTAGAAATTACATTATTTTATTCTGCTACTGTTTTTATTAGAGCTTTAAAAAAGAATGCAGAAATAGGTAATTTAATTATTCTGGATCATCATTTTGATACAGGAATATCTGGATCAGAGGCTGTAGCAGAAGTTAGAAGAATTAACTCTAATATACCAATCATCTTTTTAACAGGGGCTAGTGATGATTCTGACATAACTTATAAGAGTGATGTAAATATCCATTTTAAAGCTAAGCCTATTTCTGAAATAGAATTAAAACGTACTATTAATGAATGTATTGAGTTGAATACAACGGTTAATGGTTTGCATGATAAAGTAAATTTTTTAGAGTTAGAAGTATTATCTTTAGCAAAGCAAGTTGAACAAACTAAAGAGTGGGCTTATGAAGCTTTACAAAGTTTAGGGATTGGGAAAGAAAGTAATATTAGTGATCCAAAGGAATGGATAGAATTCCAAAATAAAACACTTAAATATATTGAAGCTGTAGAAAATCAAGAAACTCAGGGAAATACTGGCAAGGCAAATATTTTTAATAAAATAATTGAATTGTTTAGACGCCGTTACAGATGTTTTGATGAGCAATCAATTAAATTCCTTGCGACAGGGGAGTTCCTTTTTGAGAGCCATAAAGATGATACAGATATTGATTTTTCCCCTATGCTTATTGCTTATTCTAAGTGTTTTGAAAGTGTGTTGACTGTATTTTTAAGAGCTAAAGGTTTACTTTTGGACGAAGAAACTACAACTTTAGGGTCTTGTATTTATGTGATAAGTAAGAATATAACTTCTCTAGGTGTTTCATCATCAGATTTTTCTAAGTGGTATAAACGTATGCAAGCTTTTCTTCAGCTACGTAATAAGGCTGCCCATCCTAGTGGTATTTCAAAGGATGACTTTGAGAGAGCAAAAGCTTATCTATTTGATTTAAAAACAATAAATAAACAGGAGTATTTATTAGATTTTCTTCAATATTCCTTGTAATATAAAAATAGTCGCCTTTTTAGGCGGCTTTTTTTGTTCCTAGTTTTTTTGATTATCTCTATTTTTGTTTAATCCGTATAATGAACACACAAGTTAAACCTGAGGGGTTGAAACATCAAGTAGCATGATAGTTCTCCTTTTAAAAATAAATTTTCCCCTCTCTACACACATAAATCTCCTTTGTTTGGAGACCGTCCTTGACGGTTTGAAATTGAGTGATGGGCACTCCACAGGTTTAACAATAATTATGTAGTTTTTATAAATGGAGGTTCATATGGAACAGTTAATTAGACGTTTTACTTTATCTAGCAATGAATATTTATCTCGTGATTGTGTTGGTTATTATCGTGACTTGTATTTGCGCTTTCGTGAGCCAGGAAATCCTGATTTTCTTAATACCTTAAAAAATACATTGAACAACTATTGTCCTAGGGTCCTAAAATCTGCCCGTCAGGAAGTGTATGATAGAGTAAAAAGGGATATACCCGATATCATGAAGGCTGAAAAGCTTGAGGAGGCGGTTGTTGCCGTTGTACCTAGATCTAAAGCCCTTATGTCACCTAACCAGTTGGGCTTCCGCGATGCGGTGCAAGAGTGTGTCAGAATGTTACAGGCCAACGGATACTCAGGTATCACAGATGGCATCAGTTGTATTATGCGACATACAAATACGAAGACAACACATATTCATAAAAATTTGCCAGGCTTTGATAATTGTGGTAGCGAGCCCTATGTGGGGATTACAAATGACACTTGCCATATCAATGCCGATGTAGTTCGAGACAAAACGGTTATTTTAATTGATGATATTTATACAAAAACAGTGAACGTTGATGAGGATTGTATTCAGGCATTATATGATGCGGGCGCAGCTCGTGTTGTATTCTATGCTGTGGCATACACCTACCGTCGTTCTTCTTATAGAAAAGGGGCATAATATGAACATTTCACCGATAGCTTTAAAAATCTGGGCTGTCCATAATACGACGAGTCGCATTACAACGAGAAAGAGCTTTCATGATAACTGGAAAACAGAGGATGAGTTCCTCGCCATGATGAGCGATATTCCAAACATCGATGATGTAGTGCATGACCTATCCGTTGCGGTAGATGACATGGACTGGATGGACGGCGCGGTATGCTGCTTTGATGCGGATTTTCCAGTTATTAATGAAAGCGCCCCTAAAGGGGATCGCCCGTATCTCTTGTTTTATAAGGGTGACTTGTCTTTGTTGAGTGATTTGAATCGGAATGTGGCTGTTATTGGTTATACAACGCCGAACGAGGATATCATTGCTCGTGAAAGCAAGATTGTTGAGCATTTAGTGCGTCACGGACAACATATCGTAAGTGGACTAGCAAAAGGGTGTGATGCTATTGGACATAAGGTTTGTATGGAGCATGAGGGAAAAACAATTGCCATCTTGCCATCACCATTAAATGCTATTTCACCGGCAGACCATCGGGATATGGCCCATCAAATTATCGAAAAAGGTGGTCTTGTTATTTCTGAATACTACAATGGGCCACGTAGTCGTAATGAAGCGATTAATCGTTATGTAGAGAGAGATCGGTTGCAAGCGTTATTTGCCAAGGCTGTAGTGCTCATCGCAAGCTATGAAGGCCGTGATGGAGATAGTGGGGCCCGTCATGCCATGGGAAAAGCACACTCCTATGGACATCTAGCCTGTGCTATGTATGATGAAACGACAGATAGCGAAGTGTTAGAGATGAAACTGAACCGTAGCCTACTTTCACAGCAAAAAGCAAAACAATTAGTGACGAATCCAAGTGAGGTAGGTGCTGCGGGGTTTACATCGGTAACGGTGGATGACCTAGTAAGCCTTGTAAATCCAGCTCTAGAGGCACAGCAAAAACTATTTTGATATGTATATGACTAAAGGGGGTTCTCATGTTTCATATTGTAGATGTAGATAATATATTGGTATTTACCGACGAATTAAATACAGCTGGCTATGTACACGCTTTGGCATGTATGGCACTAGAACCCCGTAAGGTCGTGCCACGTATTACTCGTGAAATCGTACAGGAATGGTATTCACAGCTGTCAGAGTATGACTTAGTTCATATCGCTACCCTAAAACAAGCATATGTAGAAAGCCACTTAGATATGTCTCAGTTGAATTCCTCTGTAGCTCGTGTGCTCAGCACATATGGTAGTGAGCGATGTGCCTTATGGACAGCGGCTAATCCTGAACGGATACGCATGTTGCTAAGACACCATATGGTCACTGATTATAGAGCGATACGCTTTAGCAATAAAACAGAGAATGATATATCCCATGCGGTGCAAGATTTCTGTGTGCTCTTTGACTGTGAACCAGAGGAACTATGCTTTCACGAAGATAATCCTGAGGTTATTAACCACCTACGAAAGCTAGGTATGACCGTAATGGCTGTTGAAGTGAAAGTGGAAACAGTTGCATAGGGTATTAAATAGAGAAATAAGATTTAATGTAATAATTGAGCAAATAGCTGTTATATGTTAAACCGTTTGAATAAAGAGAGTTTGTTATTATGTAGTGTTATGCATAGGGAGGATTTATGAGATTTTTAACCTTAAGTACAACAGGTATATTTAATGCTATTCGACCATCGTTGTTTCCACCTATAGAAGGAAAAGAAACAATGACATTTTTGCTTGCTTTGGAGTACAATGTCCCCATTATCCCCTTTTTGGAGGATGATGCAGAGGAGGTGGCGGCAGCTCGTGAGGACCTTGAGTTGGAGCGGCAACGTATTCGAGCTTATGTAAAGGCACTTTGCAATGATTTTGGAAAACCTATTGAGGAACTACGAACAGAGATTATTAATTGTTTGCCAGAGTTTATCAAGCATGGTACCTATGATGGTGAACCATTATTATCCAAACCGCGTAAAGGGTCGTATAGGGTGTATCCTATGTATAAAAGCTACAGAGGTCGTAAGATGCTGTTCCAAAAGCATAGATCACCTAAGGACGAGGTTCAATATATACATGACCATATGCTTCGATATTTTCTAAATAGATTCTTTTCAACAGATGGAATTTGTGGCTGTATGACGGGCGTGGATCATATTGATACGCCTTTATCCGTTACAACTGTGCAACAAATATTGGAGGATGTTGAGCGTGCTTCCATGCCTGATTTCGTGTCTGTTTCATCTATTCCTAATACGTATACAATGAACGAGCCTACATTAGTTAATTCGGAGTTTTTATTAATCGCTGATGCATTAGGTGCTTATATGGTACAAAATATGGAAGGAACTACCGAAAGTGAGCAGTTAGCGAATTTAACTGAGGATTCGTTCTTCTCTGATATTTGTGAAAGCTTGTATAAGCATTTTATTAGTGAATGCTCTAAAATAGCTGTTTATGATGAGTGGAATATTTGGGTAGATAAATTGTTAGACATCTATTCAAGAAATCAATATTCACAGCTACAACGTTTGTTACAGGATGAGGTGCCATCCTATAACGATGGAGTTATAGGGTATGTAAAGAATTATCATATTGGACCTTTGCTCGATAAGCTTGTAAATGATCTTACAAGAGACAGGTTGAATATTCCATTGTATCCGAAACCCGACCAACGTCAATCATACCTTGATTTTATTCTGCGTTATGGAAATTCATTACAGTCAACTATTGAAGGTATATGTGAACAAGGTGGCGATGGCCGCGATATCTATAAGTACCAGGATTTAGCCAATGTTCTGACATTAGATGCACGCCTATGTTGTACGTTTTACTGTATGATTGACGCATGTTGTGTGGCTCTTAATAAATATATGTATGCCGCTATCATACCCATTGTGGATAAATTAGATGAAAAGTTAGCTAAGGTTCAAATCTCGACTACCGATACGTGGCAAGTTGAGTATGTGGTTAAACTATCACGCATATCCCAGTGGTATCGTGCATTGGCCTATGCTTTCACTGGCAATGAAAATGCAGATACAATATTTAAAGATTTAATGGATATGCAGAAAAGAGATCCTGTCAAACATAGCCAATATCTAGACCCTATTCTTATGGGTGGCGTAAATCCTGAACATGCTTTTAGTATAGATAGTTTACGGTATGCACTATTGCAATATTATGTGGAAACAAAGAATAGAATCGGCTATGAGCATTATATAAAAGAGATGTATCCATCGGTATTTGATTTAGAATTTGACTATTACGCACAAATGCATGCTCTATTAGACCTTAGCGAAGATGGGGTTCATGCCAACTATTCCAACAAGGATTTTTATCTATGGTTGAAAGTACTCTGTACGTTCCACTTAGACCATATTGATAAAGAACTTTGGAATGAAATGGCTAGCCTATGGGAGAAACCAGATAAAATATCCTATTTGTTTGGCGTAGATTATTATGCATTATGTACTAAATATATGGTCAAGCTTGCCATGCGTTTTGGAGATACTCAACGAGCAGAACGGTATAAGCGAGAGATAGCTGCTGCTATTACTGAAGTCGTATGCGAAATTGATGATGCATCTAGTGATTATAAATGGTCTTTATTCGAGTACTATATAATGGCTCAAATTAATGAAACCTTGGGTTATCTAGACTTAGCTAAAGAAGAATACCATAAAGCGTATAATCTAGCTATGTTCTCTAAAGCATGCTGGCAACAATATGAATCCGATAACGGTGGAATTTGGAAAAGTGATGAAGACTCTAACTTTGGAGGTCCAGAACTGAAACTTAAAGACTGGATTAAAGATAATACCGTAACATGTGACACCATAGATGAATATAAAGAAAACTTGAGCAAGTATATGACTTATATATTTGATTAGTAATGTATATGTTATATTCAACTAATATTTGCCAGATATTTGACTAATAGATATAACTAATTATAAATAACGGTCACCTAGTACATTTCTAGGTGGCTCTTATTTTATTTCATTTTATATTCATTTTATGAAAGGGTTTCATATTTATAATTATTTGTTTAACTGTATATAGTATATTGGAGTTAAGTAATATGTTTGTATTGTAAAAGGAGATTAAATATGTTGAAGGAAATGATTAGCACAGTGCTGCTAGGGACGTCACTATTGGTCATGGTAGGGTGTGGCAATTCAGCTGAACTAGATCAGTTAAAAAGTGAGAACAGCTCATTACAAAAAGAAGTTACACAATTAAAGGCAGATAAAAAGAATTTAGAAGATAAAATTGCTATGTATGTGCCAAGTGAATTAAAAGGTAAGCCGGTTACTGACCTGCCAGATCAACCTATGAAAGTTGGTAATTTTAGTATTGGACCTGATGATATAGGAATTACAAGAACTCGCATAGAATTGATAAATGTAACCTCAAAGACTATTGACGCGGTAGAATTTGTGATTTTGAAGTTTGATAATTTTGGTCGACCTGCTATTAGCCAAGGAGATGGAAATATAACATCCCCACTTACCTTACAAGGAGAAGCAGCATCAAATGGTGTATTATCTGGTGCATGGGCATTATATTTATCTGATAGAGCTACGAAGGGAAAGATTATTTTAAAACAAGTACATTTTACAGATGGTTCTGTTTGGAGAAATAGTCAATTCCAAGAACAAGTAGATAAAGAAAAAGGTAGTTATAACTAGTTATACATGGAGAGAAGTATTGTATGAAAAGAGCAATTACTATTATTAGTGCGTTGATTATTATAATCATATCTATTTTTTTATATGGGCAAGCTAATATTGCTAGAGCTTTAGGGGGAATGTTTGGTGCTAGTCTTGTGGATGGATATATAGGAATACTTTCATCAGCTATTGGTTTTGTAGGAGGACTTTTTTTATTATTTAAATCTAAAAGTATGAGTGTTCTTACTCGTGTAGGCTTTCTATTAATAGTTACAGGCATATTAGATATTATTACAGCAACATTCTTTAAAGACTTAATGGTCTGGGGAATAGCATTTATCCTGTTTGGTTTATTGGTATTTTTTATTGGTCGGACTTTTAATAATCAAATTTCCAAACCTGAAGAGTAATATTAATAATTGATTAAAACATAAGTATAGAAAATTAAGTAGTTGATAGAAAACAAAGGAGATATATATGTTTAAAAAGAAGTCCATTATTGCTATTCTTATAGCTGTTACTGCTATCGTATTAGGTTGGTATTTCTTGTATTTTATAAAAACACCAGTATACTCATTAAATCTTGCTCGTGAATCCGTAGAAAAGCATGATGTTGTTACCTTTAAAAAGCATGTTGATGTAGAAAGTATCATAGGAGCTGGTTATGATGATTTTGTAGATGTACAAATGAATGATCCATTGATTAAAGATAATCCATTTAAAGGTTTTGCAGAAGTAATGCTTAAAGGCCTAAAATCTCAGATTGTACCAACATTGAGCCAAGAAATCTATAATGGTATTGAAAAGAAATCTGAGGATTCTAATCAAAATACTAAGTCTAAGGAAGCGGCCAATGAAGTAAAAGAAAAAACTGGTGTTAATGACCTTGAGTTTAAAAGTATTGGCTCTGCTACTATTGATGGAAATAATGCAATTGTACCGATTATTTTTAGCTCAAAAGATCTTAATCAAGATATTACATTTAATCTTCTTATGAAAAAACTTGAAGATGGCACATGGCAAGCTATTAAAGTTAATAACTTCAAAGAGTACCTTGAATTAGTTGATAAGGACGAAAAGAACAAAACAAACAAGAATTAAATATACGAAGCCAGTGCCTGATAATAGTTACTGGCTATTCGTATTGTATAAGTTTTTTTGTAGATATTTTATTTCATATGTGTAAATAACGGGAGGATTGTGATGAGATCCTTTATAAGTAAGTTATTGTTGTTATCTTTTTTTAGTGTTAGCTTAGCTCAAGGTGTAATAGCACATACTGATGATTCGGGTGTATTAGGTAGTTTAGAAAATAATCCTGATATATATGGGTATTTAAATAACTATAATTATTCATTAATGTTAGCAGACCACAGATATTCTCATCATGATATGTATATTTCAGCTGACAATGCGGTCATAGTTTCTTTATGGGGTAATAGATTACAACCAGATATCTATATTATAAAGCCCGGTTATGCTACTAATAAAGGTATAACTGTAGGTATGAGTCGAAGTGACGTAGAAGCTGCTTATGGCCCTTTACTGAAATATTCAATTTATCAAACCCCAACAGAACCTTATGGAGAGATATCAGAAGGATATGACAAGTACAAAGGTTATTATATTGGTGAATATGTAGGGGCACATAATAGTGGCTTGTCATTTGTCTTTAACAAATATACTGATACAGTTGTTTTGATTAGATATCAACAAAATAGACATGGTAATAGCCGTGTAATGAGTGATGTTGAGCGTTATAATCTATTACCTTATTTGCTCTAATATTATTATAACTATAAGAATTAACTATTATTTATTGCCATATATAGGCTATTGGGGAGATAAAAATGAAAGTAAAACTGAAGTTATTTGTTTGTATGTGTTTTAGTATTATATGCTTGTTTTCTGCACTAACAGTTGAAGCAGCTCAGATGCCATTAGATTTAATTATTCGCACATCTCAAAAGGTTACAGGTGATTGGTATGATGCTAATGGGAATAAGGTGTTAAGTATTTCCAATGGATATATTAATGGTTGCCGTATTGTTGATGGTGCTGATTTTGTAGGTGGCTATCCTGGGGCAGGGGTTTTTATTATTCAAGAGGCTCAAGGTAGAAAAGCAATTCATTTACAATGGTTAGGTAATGGTGAGCATAAAACCCTAATCATGAATAAAAAAGATCAATTAACCAATAAACTACAAAAAGTGCATTATGAATCTGTTAATGGCGTTTATTTAGGGATGAATCGACAAGCAGTTATTGACCTACTTGGTACGCCAAGCTCTATTGAAAAAATGCATAGTCGTGAAACTTTAAAGTATACGAATTTAGGACTTAAAGTGGTGACTGAGCATAATATGGTTACAGTTATTACTCTTACTGGTAAAGGTGTTCGCTTTACAAAATCTGGATTGAGTATCGATTCATCAATGTTAGATTATTACAACTTCTATCAATTTAATAGAATGCCATCTGAACTTTCAAAAGATAAATACCAAGGACCATTCTCTATCGGTCACGGTGAATACATATTCTTTGATGGTAAAGAGGTTTCATTGACTGTTCATAACACATAATGATGTAAGTTATGATTAGCTAAAGGCTCTACCTTATTTTGAGGTAGAGCCTTTTTATCTATAAACCATTAAATTATCGTTTCTGATGTTTAATGTTACAATAGGTATATATTACGTATCATTCTTAGTATGTACATAGTTTTATAGTAAAAGGATGTTGTATGTATAATGTAACAATTACGACGACAGGCATATTCGATGAAATTCGTCCGTCTTTGTTCCCTCTCGTAGAGGGCAAGGAAGAGCTTACGTTCATGAATGCCTTAGTGTATAGAGTGGATTCTGAGTCATCTTTTGAAGAGAGAGATGAAGGCGTACTCGCCTATGTGAAAGGTCGTATTCTCCTACCTTTGGCAAATAATCTGATTAATCAACTGTCTCAGGAGAAGCTACATGTTGATCTATATCCTACATTGGATAAAACGTTGGAGTATTTGAACTTCCTGATCCATCATATGACTAAGGCACAGGAGATGCTTGACGTCATAGAGATTACAATGGGCAGTTCTAATAGTATGACTGAGCACAAGGATGAAAGCTCTCCTACATATGAAGCTGAAGGTACTGAGTTATTAGCTAATTCAACAGTAGGTCTATCTGTCTATGACCAGATATATTGTTTGCTTGAAGCTTGCTCTACTGCTATTCGAAAGTATGGGGCGTACGGTTCTCTACTGCCTATCGTTGATGCTTTGGACACGGTTATCGGTGAGGTAGATATCGAATCTCCTGCCTCTTGGCAGGCTGAGTATGTGCAGCGGATATCTCACCTATCCAAATGGTATCGCATGTTGGCGCATGCTTTCACAGGCAATGATACCTATGAGCGGTTGCTGCAAGAGCTCATCACAGCTCAGGAAGAAAGTCCATTAATTCATGAAACATATTTTAATAACTATATTCGTGATTTGGACGGTCAGGACAATGTGTTTAATCTCGAGTGCTTGCAATATTTACTGTTGCATCATGATATTGAAACAGGTGATTGTGAAAGCTTCGAGCAGTATGTTCAGTCTATCGATCATCCGTATTTCAAGATGCCTTCCGAGGCATATGGCAAAATACATGGGCTCGTAGACCTTAAGTCTTGTGAGGATAGCAATGATATTCTATGCTTCTTTTAAAAGCAATCTATCGTTTCTATTTAGACCAATTAGACCAAAACCTATGGCAGGAGCTGTTGCGGTTGTGGTCTATGTATGAAAAACGAAAATTCCAAGATTATCACGTACAGTGGTTATGTGCTAAGTATATGGTTGTGCTCGCTGTTCACATGGGGGATCGGGAAGCGGCAGAACGCATCAAGCAGGATTTAGCAATAACCTTTGATGAACCACTACTACATAGACGTAATTACTCAAGCGCCTATCAATGGTCTCCACTTGCTTTCTACACGATGGCTCAAATTGACAAACCAGATTTTGAGGCTGTTATACAAGAGAATAAAGGGAAATTCTCCACTATTGATGAGTATAAAGAGTACTTTAATGCACATATGATGTATCTATATAGATAATTGCTAGTGAAAGTATATTTAACATCAATGTTTTATGTTAGGTTAATCCATAGGCACGTTCTCACGAGTGTAGTATACTAATACTAATTGCGAGAACGTGCTTATTGTTGTTTGAGAGGTGTTATATGAAATTAAAAAGTATATTGTTGGGATTGGCTGTAGCGCTAGCTTTTACCATGCCTATTTATGCGGCGCAGTATACTGTTCCTGAAGGGCAACCACCTGTGCCAGGGGCTGATGCAAGTATTCCAGATAATGCGTATCAGAACTATCGTTATGGTGATATTCGTAAAGCGCCTGATTTTGAAATACAAGAGGTACTTAAGCTCAGATATAAAGAGATAGATGAGCTTGTTCGTAATCGTAAGATAAGTCTAGAAGATGCAGAAGCACTTAAGAAAGTAAATGTTAAGTATATGGATTTGACTTCTCATGATTCTACGGTCATACTACTACATGAAGATGGCTTTAATGCTAAGATGACGGCACCTATTAGAGCTGTAACTGGGATATTTACTCCTTTAAAGTCTGATGGTATTACGTCTTTTGCTGTAGACCGTTATGCACTTGCATCGCTTTCAGGTACTATAGTAACAACTGAGGACAACTATAATGAAAATAGCGAATTGCGTAAAGGTATGTTTATTTATCCTGGTTTTAAATCGGCCTATTGGAGCATAAGTGATGAATCAGTAAGAAATGATAGTCCTATGATGCTAGCTTATGTTACATTTGATAGTGATTCTAATCGACATTATATTGTTGGATTAAGTAAATTTCACCAACCAAATGTAAAGGAACTAGAAACAGAAATGGCTAATGTCGTGATTCCTTCTATCCAGCCGTTAGATGAATTAGCACGTATTAGTGATTTTGTTAAATGGGATAATATTACGTATCGCTTGCCTAAAGGGATGATGTTGAAAGCGGAAGAAAAGGTTGATTCTGAGTATAGTAGGCGAGTATATTATGGTCAAGGGTTAGAGTTAGTTATTGATAGAGGTTCTATTGTACATGATGATAGTGCAATGAGTGGATACTTTAATCGTATTTTTGCGGATTACCTCTATGGTTCTTCATCACCTTTATTACGAGATATACCAATTCAATCGGCCATAGTCTGGAATAACGGTGTACCCACATATCTTATGGATCAACATAATCCAGGTAAACAATCACGTATATTCCAATTAATACAAGACGATCAGTATGAATATGATATGTATCTTACCTATGAGGATGGAAAGGCAAAGTATAATCATATTGAACTACGCAATATAATGGAATATTTAGATTTTAAAAATGCTAAAGAGTTAAGAAGAAAAGCAGAAATAAAGACAAAGAAATAAGCAAAAGAAATACATAAAGACCATACCTTTTGGTACGGTCTTTGCTACATTTATCTATATATCCCTATTATTCGTTCCTTATTGTATCGTATATTAGTTCGCTCTATAATAGGTTTAGGATAGTTAGACGAGGTTGGGTCTCTCTTCGTCATCGAAGGGAGGGATAAGCCTATGAGTGATTATGAAATAATCATGCTCTTATTACAGGTAATAACGGTTGTTATTGCCTTTGGGGCATTAATAGCGCTTATTTGTCTCACAAAAGACAAATAGCCCTCCGTTGCCTAGTGTAACTAGATAACTGAAAGGCCATTTCCTAATCTTTTTTCAATTTCGAGATGTGCCTGACGTTACGACTCGTCTGACTATCTTCTTATATTATAGTAAGGTTATTATATATCGTCAAATTATGATGAACACGTGTATGGCATACAGTTTGATGATGGTATTGTAAAATGAGAAAACTCCTATTGGCTTTCACCGATAGGAGTTTTAATTTTATAATTGTAATTGTAATTTTATAGCACTTTTAAGTCTATTATTAAGTTACAGCTTATAATAAATTGATTATATTTCTTTTACATCATCAGGTATAGCCGGAGGAGCCGGTGGTTTACCCATGGCTCTTTCAATGCATACGACAGCCACAAAGACGATGAGGCTGACGATGGAACCGAAGATGATGGACATAATGCCATATGGGTTGCCAACAAATTCCCAGTACACGCCTGCGATGGAGCCGAGCACGATGGACCAAATGCCAGCGCCAGCTGTTGCATTTTTCCACGTGAGGCCTAGTAGGAATGCTGCGAATGGGCCAGCGGATCTCATTGTGAAAGCAAATACGAGCATCGGAATGATGGCTTTGCTTACGAGGGAGATGATAATGGCGATGATACCGAGGAATAGCACGCATAGACGGCTATATCTAGTGAGTTGAGCATCAGTGAGGCTTTTACCAAAATGATGTTCCACAATATCCTTGGTAAATACTGTTGCGGCACCTAAGAGGTCGCCTGCGCCTGATGAAAGTGTGGCCGATACGACCGCGGCCATAACGAAGCCTGCCATTACTGGAGGCATGAGGTTAAGTGCTACCGTTGCCACCGCATTGTTCGCCTCGATGTTCGGAAACTCAGCTAATGCTACAAGGCCTAATACGGCAGGAACAAAGGCGAATAGAGCCATAATAATCCCGCAAATGATAGAACCGAGAACGGCCGTTCTTTCATTTTTCGCTGCGAAGTACCGTTGAACTGACTCTTGCCCAGTGGAGAAGGTCATGAAGTACATGATGATGAGACCGATGATGGTTTTCCAACCCACCTTTGTGAAGCCAAGCTGTTCAGGTGGTAATTTAGCTACAACTGATTCCCAGCCACCTACATTGTGCAACACAAACGGCACCGCGAGGGAGAAGCCCCCAACGAGAACGAAGAAGTGGATAACGTCCGTCATCGTTACGCTCCACATGCCGCCGGACATGGTGTAAATTACGAGTACCGCACCGCAGATGAGGATGGCGAGCTCTGTTGAAAGCCCGGTGAGAACGCTAATAATGGTTGCCGTTGCTGTAATCTGTACGCCTGCTAGTGTAATCGTTGCCAGCATGGACAGAATAGAAGTAATGAGATGGCTAGACGCGCCGAAGCGACGGCCGATGATCTCCGGTACAGTTGTTGCCATGGCACGCCGTAAGAGCGGTGCGATGAAAGCAACGAGAATAACACCAATCCCTGCAGATACGACGTACCAACCTGCAGATAAGCCCCAAGAACCATACGCTTTCGCTGCTACACCTACGGTGCTCCCACCACCGATTTCTGTAGCTGCTAATGTGCCTGCCGTCATAAGAACCCCAATACGACGACCTGCGAGTAGATAGTCAGTACTATCTTTTACACGAATATGACAATACACGCCGACTAATAAATTCAGTAATAAATAGGCGCAAACAATAACCCAAATAATAGTCAGAGAATCCATATGACACCTCCAAAAATTTACACGATCTAGAGATTCATACTAAATCACCCTTACTACTTGCGGTGCATATATCAAGTATAGTTTAATTATCCATAAAAACTGGGGAAAATACAAAGAGGAGTTTCTTGGAACGTTGGAGAATGTATATATATTAGGAACTAAAATATAAAATTATTAATCATAGGCACAGCCTTGTTTGCATAGTATACTTATGTTAATAAGACTGTGCTTATTTTATTGAGAGACAAGATTCATTTTTTGAGAGAGGTTTTTATGATTCAACGTATTTTGATGCTAGCTCTTGTGTTGCTGGCTTTCACCATGCCTACAGAGGCAATTACTTATCAGGAATTGAAAACGTCGCCACAGTTTAAGCTTGTTTATTCTCAGTCGATGAATGGGCCCATAGAGAGTGGTGGCTTGTATATCTATTTAAACACTTATTCGATTGAGGCCCTACGCTATGCACCGCCACAGTATTCCTTGCGCGGGACTTACTATATTGTGATGGATACGTCTTATCAATCTATCATCAATGAGAGACAGCTCACCGTGGATTATGATACTAACTATTCGTTAGCGACACTTATTCATTCGTCTCGTATCATGAATCCGAGCCCGTCTATGCTGGCTTTGATTGAGGCTAGTGAAAGTAAGTCTGGTTTAGCTATGACAGGGGTAGATGTAGCGAGATATACATTTGATGGGGCGACAAAGCCAATGCATTATGTAAACGATACGCGTAAGGTCCCACTTAACCGTAATAATACTATTATATATGATATAGCGGATGCTATGTTTGTATCTGTATATCAGCAGCATTTTGATGATATTGTGGCCCAATGAGGTGGATGATGAAACGCATATATTTACTTTCACTATGGTTACTAAGCTGCCTCGTGTTGCCAATGCAAATCCAAGCCGTATCACAAGCTGACTTATTAAACGCAGAACGATTTGAACACATCGATTCGAGTGCTGACTCTGGAAGAGGAGATGGAAAATATTTGGATCTTTCATCTGTTAAGTCTGTAACGGCGCCGAATGGCCATCGTCGTATTGAAGCCGTCATTTATGTTTCCATTCCTGCTGCGAATATGATTCAAGGACTTTCAGTACAATACGATTACCAAATGGATCGTTCTTTGCGCCATTTGATTAATGATCATGATAGAAGTTTAAAACAAGGTGATAAGACCCCATATATCTCTATTTGGCGTGCAAAGCAAGGAAGTTCAGGAATTACAGGGACCGTTAATGATGGCGGTACCTATTACAATAATGGACAAATTCGCCAACAACGTATATATGCAGAAAATCTAAAAGCTATGATTCTACCTGCTGAATTTGGTGATGAAAAATATAAATTGCCTAATTTGATCTATAAAAAGATCTTTGGACTATCTTATGATGATGAGTTGTAATATTTATGTATGGCACTAGAGTGGTTAAAACAGTGAATAAACATAGATTAAAGATAAAACTTGTTTTTGGACTCCTAATAAAGCTTGTGCTTTTACTTATTTGGGGAATCTCTATTTGGGCTTTCTATACATTGCTCTATGATCGATATGTATTAGAAGCATATCCATTAAGGGATTATTTGCCAGTATTGATATTTACCTTCGGGAATATTTGGGTTTTACCGTGGCTTATTTTGTGGCATGAGAAACTATATCCAGCGTTTGATAAACCAAAAATTTATTATAGAGTGAAAGCTTGGTACTTTTCTTTGAAAGACCAATCTTTAGTGGGGACATTTATCTTTTATAGTATAGATTTTGTTATAAAGCTAGGGATATTAATGTATGGCACTATTATTGTTTTAGCTATTGTTATTTTTGTGTTTCTTACCTAGCTCCGATTCTGATTATTATTGGACTGATATTTCATTAGCTTTTGAAAGCTCCTAAATACGCATATTAGATTTCTGATATATTTTTAACTTATTTACATAATGTAAAAGCCAAGCTATTCATAGTTAGGAATAACTTGGCTTTTATTAGTTTATTCGTATATTTATATAATATAATGCTTATTGTATCGCATATTAGTTCGTTCTATAATAGACTTAGGATAGTTAGGCGAGGTTGGGCCTCTCTTCGTTTTTGAAGGGAGGGTTGCTTATGAGTGGTTATAAAATCATTATGATTATCCTTGGGATTTTATCAGTCATGATATCCTTTGGAGCACTTGTGGCGCTTATTTGTCTAGAAATAGCAAAATAGCCCTTCGTTTCTTCGGAAATTAGATAAAACGAAAAGGCCATTTCTACATGTTATTTGTTTGTGAGATGAGCCTGACGTCACTACTCGTCTGACTATCTACTTATATTATAGGGATAAAGGGATATATCGTCAAATGGAGATAAACCTTATATATACCAATTATAGATATATCATACATATACTAAATTATAAAATTATTAATAATAGGCACAGCCTTGTTTACATAGTATACTTATGCTAATAAGGTTGTGCTTATTTATGTTGTAATGTGAGAGAAAAAAGAGAGGGTTTTATGTTACGTAAAAGTTTGATTATCATGGCTGTACTAGCTGCTTTCACCATGAATGTAAGCGCTGTACAGATAGAAGTGCCAGCAGGACAGCCACCTATACCAGGGGCAGATGCGAATATCCCTGCCAATGCCTATGAAAACTATCGGGCCGGTAGCTTGAGCAATGTAGGAGCTAGTGATGTTATAAAATTACATTCTGAATCTAAAAAACGCATGGACATGTATGTAACTGACTGGGGACTAACACGAGATGAAGTCAATCAGATAGCAAGCGATTCGGAGAAGTTGATGGACTTACTTGTTAATGAGTCTGCAGTTGTGTTGTTGCATGATGAGCGTAATAACATTCGGGCATCTGTTCCTGGACTACTATTAGCAAGTAAGTATTACCCAAAACGCAGTGATGGTGAACGTTTATCTATTGTAAGAGAGAATTCCATATTTTTTGCGATTGGTACAAAACAGAATTATGATGATGCATTAGGCAAATTAAAATCAGAGCGAAAAGGGGAGTTTACATATCCGGGTATCACACATGGTAAATGGGCTATTGAAACTGAGTCTTTCGGTGAGAATACGCCTGCTATGGTTGTTGTAGTTGGTTTATTTAATCAACCGAATCAAGAATATATGGTAGGTCTTAGCTACAAAAATCAGCCTGTTACCGGCAAGCTCGAGCACGTTATGAGTAATTATGTAATTCCGTCGATTCGATCGTTAGATGACATGGATCATTATAGTGAAAGTATTCAATGGGATAATTTCACATATCGTATTCCTAAAGGGCTCAAACTAATAGCACAGAAATCGTTAAAGGACTCTGCCGAAATGAGAGACTATCGTGGATCAGGTATCCGACTTATTGTAGCTAAGAAACCTGTAAAAGTAGATGATAAATATATCTATTCATTTATTGACGAGATTTCGGAAATAAAGCCAGAAAGTCAAATCATAGGTGATGCACCTATTCAATCAGCATCTGTTTGGAATAATGGCGTTCCTAGTCTTTTAGTAGATAACTATCAACCAGGAAAAACGTCTTTAATGCATCGATTCTTACGTGATGACAAGAATGTATATATAATGAGCTTAGTTTATATTGATGGGGCTACGCCATATTCTCATATTCAGCTGCGTAATACGGTAGAATATTCTGATTTTGCAAATGTTGAGACACTGCGGAATAAAGTAATCCGTATGCAAAGTAAAGATAAAATGTAATTCAGTTGTTTATAAGATCGTTCAGGAGAGAGAACATGAAAAGAAAATACATGATTACGGGGCTTGTTATCGGCCTGCAATTGGTAAGTGGTTATAGTTATGTGACAGATGCAAGTTGGTTGAGCAAAACGTGGGATCGCCTTGAAACAAATGCAGCGAAACAGTCTTACGATTGGCCGAAAGCTGAGCAGTATACTCATTATGCGGGAGGACAACTTGTAGGTGATAACTTACCAGACGAGGATATGATGGTTCTTGGTGTTTCATTAGGTAATACCTTTGATAGTGTGAAAGCAAGTTTGGGGCAGCCTACTAAAGAAACTAGTAGAGGACTCACCTATGGTGGTGTTACCTTTGGGAGTTTTAAAATGGATGGTGTAGAGTCAGTTGTTACCTATATGATGATCGAGAATCGTGATGCCACAACACATAGAGGCATTGCCGTAGGCGACTCCATGCGAAAAGTGCTTAATGTATACGGTAGACCTGATTTAGTAGACTCTAATAATCGATGGTTTTATGGGAAATATCGCTATCGTACGGATATGATGCATGGCATACAATTTGAACAAAAAGGCGATAAAGTAAGTAAAATTATGATTTATAGATAATTATATTAGAATAAAAGAGACGAAAAAGCCGAGCTACGTTAAATTTTGAGTAGCTCGGCTTTACTTATAAACATAACTATTTATTAACTTTTATGTACTCGATTATGAGTATAATTATAAGATTTATGAAAAACATATGAATTAATTTATTGTTTTATGCTAAAATGAAGTTAATTATACGGTGTTTGGCGACTTATAGATTATATATCACGTTTAAATAGTAAATTTTGGCAATAAAAAACTCAATTCCGAAGAATTGAGAGTAGGTGCCCTACGTCGGGCAGCCCGAAGGCATTGTAAATTAATTTGTATTTGAACTCGTAATGTAATTCTGTAAACCTCCAAAACTAGTTGGATTAATTATAGTATAGTTAAGCATTTGATGAATGTCAATTATTAATTTCCAAAGGAGAGGACTTATGGAAACGCAAGCATCGAACCAACTTATTTCAAGTCATTTGAAAGGATATCCAATTAAAGATTATTTTGTGGGGTTAGATATTGGTACAAGCTCAGTGGGCTGGGCAGTAACCAATAAGGCCTATGAGTTGCTGAAATTTCGATCTCATAAAATGTGGGGAAGTCGTTTGTTTGATGAGGGAGAATCCGCTGTAGCACGTCGTGGATTCCGGTCCATGCGTCGTCGTTTGGAACGTCGTAAATTACGCTTAAAACTATTAGAAGAATTGTTTGCTGATGCTATGGCACAGGTGGATCCTACATTCTTTATGCGCCTTCGTGAAAGTAAGTACCACTATGAGGATAAAACGACCGGTCAAAGCTCAAAACATATTTTGTTTATCGATAAAAACTATACTGATCAAGATTATTTTAAAGAGTATCCTACTATTTATCATTTGCGTGCAAAATTGATGAAATCTGGTACTGATGATATTCGCAAACTATTTTTAGCAGTACATCATATTTTAAAATACCGTGGTAATTTCCTTTATGAAGGGGCTTCATTTGATTCAAATGCTTCAACGCTTGATGATGTGCTTAAACAAGCCTTAGAAAATATTACGTTCAATTGTTTTGATTCTAGTGCTGCAATTGGTTCTATCGGTCAAATCCTTATGGAGCCAGGTAAAACAAAATCTGATAAAGCAAAGGTTATAGAACGTCTTGTTGATACATATATAATTACTGATGAAGTGAATACTTCTGGTAAGACTCAAAAAGAACAGGTCAAGGAGGATAAAAAAAGACTTAAATCATTTGCTAATTTGGTGTTAGGTTTATCTGCGAGCCTTACTGACTTATTCGGCTCTGTAGAGGATTTAGATGAAGATCTTAAAAAGTTACAAATTGTAGGGGATACATATGATGAGAAACGTGATGACCTAGCTAAAGCTTGGGGAGATGAGATTCATATTATTGATGATTGTAAATCTGTATATGATGCTATTATCCTCATGTCTATTAAAGAACCTGGTCTTACTATTTCTGAATCTAAGGTAAAAGCTTTTAACAAGCATAAAGATGATTTAGCTATATTGAAATCTTTACTAAAGTCTGATAGAAGCATTTACAATGCGATGTTCAAAGTTGATGAAAAAGGTTTGCATAACTATGTGCACTATATTAAACAAGGTCGTACAGAGGAAACGAGTTGTAACCGTGAAGATTTTTATAAGTACACTAAAAAGGTAGTAGAGGGATTACCAGATTCTAAGGATAAAGAGTATATTCTTAGTGAAATTGAATTACAAACCTTATTGCCACTACAACGGATTAAAGATAATGGCGTAATTCCGTATCAATTACATTTAGAAGAACTTAAAGTAATTCTTGCTAAATGTGGTCCTAAATTCCCATTTTTAAATGAAGTGGCGGATGGTTTTTCTGTAGCAGAGAAACTTATTAAAATGCTTGAGTTTCGCATTCCGTATTACGTAGGGCCTTTAAACACTTCTCATAATGTAGATAATGGTGGTTTTGCTTGGGCGGTTCGGAAAGCATCTGGACGAGTAACTCCGTGGAATTTTGATGATAAAATTGATCGGGAAAAATCAGCAGCTGCTTTTATTAAAAACCTTACGAATAAATGTACTTATTTGTTAGGTGAAGATGTGCTGCCTAAATCATCTCTTTTATATAGTGAGTTCATGTTGCTTAACGAGCTAAATAATGTGCGTATTGATGGTAAGCCATTAGAGAAAGCAGTAAAAGAACATCTTATTGAGGCCGTATTTAAGCAAGACCATAAGAAGATGACTAAAAATCGTATAGAGCAATTCTTAAAGGATAATAATTATATCCCTGAGAAGCATAAACCTGAGATTACAGGTCTTGATGGAGAAATTAAAAATGATTTAGCCTCTTATCGTGATATGGTTCGTATTCTTGGTAATAATTTTGATTTGTCTATGGCCGAAGAGATTATTACGGATATTACTATCTTTGGTGAAAGTAAAAAAATGTTACGTGAAACGTTACGTAAAAAATTCGCTTCGTGCCTTGATGATGAAGCTATCAAAAAATTGTCAAAATTAAGATATCGAGATTGGGGACGTCTTTCTAAGAAATTACTAAATGGTATCGATGGCTGTGATAAGGCTGGAGACGGTACTTCTGTAACCATTATTGAAGCAATGCGTGATTTTAGCTATAACTTGATGGAACTATTAGGCGATAGATTTTCATTTATGGAACGTATTCAAGAGATAAATGATAAATTAACAGAAGGTCAAATCGTGAACCCTCATGATATTATCGATGATTTAGCGCTTTCACCTGCTGTTAAACGTGCGGTATGGCAAGCATTGCGCATCGTTGATGAAATTGTACATATTAAAAAAATTTTACCGGCTCGTATCTTTGTAGAAGTAACACGGTCAAATAAAGCGGAGAAAAAGAAAAAAGATTCTCGCCAAAAACGATTATCAGATTTATATGCAGCAATAAAAAAAGATGATGCATTATTAAGTGGACTTACGAACGAAGAGTTTGGAGGGCTAAAATCAGGACTAGCTAAATATGATGATGCGGCTTTAAGAAGTAAAAAGCTTTATTTATACTACACTCAAATGGGACGCTGTGCTTATACTGGTGAAGTTATAGATTTAAGTCAGTTAAATACAGATAACTATGATATTGATCATATTTATCCTCGTAGCCTTACCAAGGATGATAGTTTTGATAACTTAGTGTTATGTAAACGAACTGCAAATGCTCAGAAATCAGATACATATCCAATTAGTAAAGAAATTCAAAAGGCACAAAAGGCATTCTGGATATTCTTAAAGCAACAAGGTCTTATTAGTGAACGGAAATATGAGCGCCTTACTCGCATTACACCGCTTACAGCTGATGATTTAAGTGGTTTTATTGCTCGTCAATTAGTTGAAACTAATCAATCAGTTAAGGCAGCGACAACATTACTCCGTCGTCTTTACCCAGGTGTTGATGTAGTTTTTGTAAAGGCTGAAAATGTAACAGACTTCCGTCATGATAATGACTTTATCAAAGTTCGCTCATTGAATCATCACCATCATGCTAAAGATGCTTATTTAAATATTGTTGTTGGTAATGTATATCATGAAAGATTTACTCGTAACTTCCGTGCATTCTTTAAAAAGAATGGAGCTAATCGTACATATAACTTAGCGAAGATGTTCAATTATGATGTAAATTGCACAAATGCTAAAGATGGAAAAGCTTGGGATGTAAAAACAAGCATGGACACTGTTAAGAAAATGATGGCTAGCAATGATGTTCGAGTTACGAAGCGATTATTAGAACAATCTGGTGCATTAGCTGATGCGACTGTATATAAAGCTGCTGTTGCAGAAAAAGCTAAAGATGGCGCCTATATTGGGATGAAAACAAAATCTAGTGTATTTGCGGATGTATCTAAATATGGTGGTATGACAAAAATTAAGAATGCCTACTCTATCATTGTTCAATATGCCGGCAAAAAGGGAGAAGTTGTTAAAGAAATTGTGCCACTACCAATTTATTTAACGAATCGAAATACAACAGATCAAGATTTAATTGATTATGTAGCATCTATCATTCCACAAGCGAAAGATATTTCTATTATTTATAGAAAGCTATGTATTAATCAACTTGTTAAGGTTAATGGATTCTATTATTATTTGGGTGGGAAAACTAATAGTAAATTCTGTATTGATAATGCGATTCAAGTCATTGTTTCAAATGAATGGATTCCATACCTCAAAGTGCTTGAGAAGTTTAATAATATGAGAAAAGATAATAAGGATTTGAAGGCAAATGTTGTATCAACAAGAGCTCTTGATAATAAGCATACGATAGAGGTTAGAATCGTAGAAGAGAAAAATATAGAGTTCTTTGATTACTTGGTAAGTAAACTTAAAATGCCTATATATCAAAAGATGAAAGGGAATAAAGCAGCTGAATTATCAGAAAAGGGATATGGTTTATTTAAAAAAATGTCTTTAGAAGAACAGAGTATTCATTTGATAGAGCTTTTAAACTTATTAACAAATCAAAAAACTACTTTTGAAGTTAAGCCTTTAGGAATAACAGCATCTAGATCAACTGTGGGGAGTAAAATAAGTAATCAAGATGAATTTAAAGTTATCAATGAATCCATTACAGGATTATATTCTAATGAAGTAACTATAGTTTAAAACGAATGTGTTAGTATTAGGGGTTATTATGAGTTGGCGTACGGTAGTCATAAGTAGTCGTTCTAAGTTAGATTTTAAAATGAATTACATGATTATTCGCAAAGACTTTGAGACGACTAAGGTATATATTGATGAAATATATATGCTGATTGTTGAATCTACGGCGGTGAGTCTCACCGCCGTACTACTAAACGAGTTGATTAAGAAAAAAGTGGCTATTGTGTTTTGTGATGAGAAACGGAATCCAGCCAGTGAGCTTCTTCCGTTACATGGTAGTCACAATAGTAGTAAACGATGTTTTGAACAGGCTGAATGGTCTAAAGAGTTGAAAGCTTCTATATGGACAGAAATTGTACGACGTAAGATTATGAATCAAGCAGAGCTATTACAGTATCAGGAGTTAGTTGAAGCAGATTTACTATACCAATATCTTGATGAGTTGACTCTAAATGATGAAACTCAACGTGAGGGGCATGCTGCAAAAGTATATTTTAATGCTTTGTTTGGAAAATCATTTTCTCGCGAACAGGATAATGCTATTAATGCAGCACTGAATTATGGATATGCGATATTGCTTTCTGCGGTAAATCGAGAGATTTTATCGTTAGGTTATATTACTCAGCTAGGTCTTAATCATTGTAATCAATTTAATCCGTATAATTTAGGTTCTGATTTGATGGAACCGTTGAGAGGCTTTGTTGATGCGGTTGTTATCAAGTCGATACCTACAGAATTCAATCGAGATGTTAAATTGTCACTTATAGAATTACTATCTGAAGATGTAAAAATTAATGATACTATTCAGACATTTAGTGCTGCTATTCGCATTTACTGTAAAAGTGTATTTGATGCATTGCGGAATCAAGATGCTTCAGAGATTAGGTTTATAGAATATGAGCTATAGATTTATGAGAATACTAGTGATGTTTGATCTACCGACGTCGACTTCGGAAGATAGAAAAGAATATAGGAATTTTAGAAAGTATTTAATTGTATCAGGATTCCTCATGTTACAAGAATCTGTGTACTCAAAATTAGTTCTTAATACAACTAGTGCCAACATTATAATGGACCATGTACGTAAAAATAAGCCACCTAGTGGTAGCTTGTTTATGTTAACTGTTACAGAAAAACAGTTTTCAAGAATGGAGATTGTAGTAGGAGATAAGCAAAGTGAGGTTATAGACTCAACGGAGAGGGTGCTCGTGATATGAAATTAATGTATCAAGATTCTATATTGGACTTTGAGATATTTCATGATAAGGTAACCGTTATATCTTTTGAAGATTGTAAAGCTTTTCGACATATGGTTACAGAGCTCGATATACAGTGTGATGGTGGTGAAGGGCCTTGGATCTTAAACGATAATAATAAAGCTTTTAGTATAGATAAGTATAGCCATATGATACTTAATCCATTATATGTAGATGTAAATAGTAAAACTTTATTAACTAAATTACAAAACCAACTATCTAAAGACGCTTTATTGATGACTGAAGAGGTAGCGGATATTGTAAATCGACTTCATGCCTTTTACTATTCTTTAGAATTTGGATATCCTTTATCAATCCAACATAAACTTGAAATTGGTACTGCTGAACTTATTAAGTTAGGTAGCTTTAACTTTGAGTTTAATCGTACAGGGGATATTATGGATTTCATGTCCTACATAGAAGTGGTTGATACATTATTATCTCCCATGGTATATATTATGGTAAATCTAGATTTAGTTTTAAATGATGATGAGATTAATGCATTTTATCACAACATGTTGAGTAGACAATTACGATTAGTTTGTTTAACGACAGGATCTTTTGTTAAAGAAAATCTTGATAAAAGTCTTATTAATGGGTATATTTTAGATAATGATTTTTGTGTTATTTAAGGAGTATACAGAATTACACCTGGTGGTAGCCCGAGTTACTCTTGAGCCTCAAATTTAATTTGGGGTTTGAGAGTAGTGTAATTCTGTAAACCTCTAAAACTTACCACTACGTGTAACAACTAGTCCATTAGTTTGAGAGTAGTGTAATTCTGTAAACCTCTAAAACCAAGTCTTTAAGTTTATAGTAGCAAATTTAGTTTGAGAGTAGTGTAATTCTGTAAACCTCTAAAACTTAGTAACTATCACTATTACCGCTGATTTAGTTTGAGAGTAGTGTAATTCTGTAAACCTCTAAAACTTTTCCATGATAGAACGGAATTCGTCGCCTGTTTGAGAGTAGTGTAATTCTGTAAACCTCTAAAACGGATTTTCTAACTTAAAAACGAGCTTAATTGTTTGAGAGTAGTGTAATTCTGTAAACCTCTAAAACAACAACCCTACTTTATATTATCGTGAACACGTTTGAGAGTAGTGTAATTCTGTAAACCTCTAAAACGATAACTTCACATTCCGAATATAATTCACCGTTTGAGAGTAGTGTAATTCTGTAAACCTCTAAAACTCTCTACACTTTCTAAACGTCTGGCAGGAGGTTTGAGAGTAGTGTAATTCTGTAAACCTCTAAAACATTGCTCTTTGTTAAATCAGCGATACTGTTGTTTGAGAGTAGTGTAATTCTGTAAACCTCTAAAACCCACTTCGTCGTGGATATGGGCTACAATTTGTTTGAGAGTAGTGTAATTCTGTAAACCTCTAAAACAACAGGTTCTTTTGCAATCCCATATACGCAGTTTGAGAGTAGTGTAATTCTGTAAACCTCTAAAACAGCTTCTGCACCGAATTTGACAATACCTCCGTTTGAGAGTAGTGTAATTCTGTAAACCTCTAAAACGCTGTATATCATTCATATTGTTATTTCCCCGTTTGAGAGTAGTGTAATTCTGTAAACCTCTAAAACCCCTTATCATACTGATATCCGACTGCATTCGTTTGAGAGTAGTGTAATTCTGTAAACCTCTAAAACTCATTAATGAGGAATAAGCTCAAATCTGTAGTTTGAGAGTAGTGTAATTCTGTAAACCTCTAAAACAAAACTACAGGATATGAACCGAGCTTTCTGGTTTGAGAGTAGTGTAATTCTGTAAACCTCTAAAACTCCGTAGAAGTGCTGAAAGGGCTGCCTGATGTTTGAGAGTAGTGTAATTCTGTAAACCTCTAAAACTGAAATAATTAGACACCCTTTACCTAACGCGTTTGAGAGTAGTGTAATTCTGTAAACCTCTAAAATGCGATTGGGATTATGCAAAACTAGCAGAGGGTTTGAGAGTAGTGTGATTCTGTAAACCTCTAAAACGAGCAAATTAGATCCTTCTTTAAAGATTTGGTTTGAGAGTAATGTAATTAGAATTTAGTAGATTATAAATTTGTGAAATGACATAAAAAGCCGAGCTACCTTGTTTTAGTAGCTCGGCTTTATTTGTTAATTTATATATTTATATAATATGATGCTTATTGTATCGTATATTAGTTCGCTCTATAATAGATTTAGGATAGTTAGACGAGGTTGGGACTCTCTTCGTTTTTGAAGGGAGGGATAAGTCTATGAGCGATTATGAAATAATCATGCTCCTGTTACAAGTAATGGCTATTGTTATTGCTTTTGGGGCTTTAATAGCACTTATTTGCCTTACAAGAAGCAAATAGCCCTCCGTTGCCTAGTGTAACTAGATAACTGAAAGGCCATTTCCTAATGTTTTACTGATTTAGAGATGAGCCTGACGGCACTACTCGTCTGACTATCTACCTATATTATAGGGATAAAGATTTATATCGTCAAATTGAGATAAACCTTATAAATATCAATATAGGTAAATCCTATATACTAAATTATAAAATTATAAAATTATTAATCATAGGCACAGCCTTATCTGCATAGTATACTTATGTTAACAAGGTTGTGCTTATTTATTTTATAAAAATTGAGAGAGGGTACTATGTTACGTAAAAGTGTAATTATGATGGCACTAGCAACTGCTTTCACCATAAATGTAAGTGCTGTACAGATTGAAGTGCCAGCCGGACAGCCACCTATGCCTGGGGCGGATGCGAGTATTCCTGCTAATGCGTATGAAGATTATCGACATATTAATAAGGTGGCGGAGCAAGAGGTAGAGTCATATATTCAATTTGTAGAATCGAAGTCTGTAAATCCGGCATCGAAACTGGATAAGTTATATCGAGAACGGTCTGGTTTTGTTAAGGCTTCGGAGCTTGCAGATTATTCGCAGTCTACAGTTGTGTTGCTTCATGAAGGGGATAAGAATATCAGATTATCCGTACCAAATGTTAGCTTACGGGGTGATGTTGTAGAGTCTCCATCCGGAAAACAAGGGCCCTTGTTTGCTGTTCGAAGCCTTAGTGCGTTTTTAGTTGTCGGTCCACCGCATGCTAAAGAGCTTAATAAATATTCTGAAAGTAAAGGAAAATATATGTATCCAGGATTACGGAACACATCTTGGAAGCTCATGTCAAATAATGCCCATGTAATGTATACGGAATTTACACCAAATGATACAAATACATCTTATGGCATTACCTATGGCGGTTGGGTAAATACAGAGGATCCATATCAAGATAAAGCGCCTGAAGTGGTGATGAGTAATTATATTATTCCATCTATCGAATCATTATCTGGATTAGATGCTTATACTAATATTGAGCATTGGGGTAATTTTAACTATCGTATTCCTAAAACGGCTAAGCTCATCAGTGAAACTGTGGAAGACGAGACATATGATGTAAGAACCTATGAGGATACAGGATTTAAAATGCGGGTAATACGTAGCTTAATCAAGAAAGAAAAGCCAGATGTAACGATTATTAAGATCCCAACATTATATTTTTTACATAAATATAATGATTTAGACACACCTACACAGTATGCAGTAGTATGGAACAATGGGATTGCAGGCTCTTTAGTTGATTCCTATAAGCCTAATAGTGAATCCTATCTTCGTCATGTTGTGAGAGATTCTGTATACGTTTACAGTTATCGTATTAATTATGATGAAAGTAAAACATCTTATACACATAAACAACTGAGAGATATGATCGAATATGTGGGCTTTGATGATGCGGCAAGATTACGAAAAGAGCCACAATGGCGAGAAGAAGGGTCTTATAAGGAGAAACTTGAAGAGAGCCCAGTATTTATACCGTGGTATATGGAATGGATTAATATATTAACTCAATAAGAAATGTAGTTTTAAAGTTTTTATGGTGTAAGCGATTACCGCCAGCTTTTAATTCATAGAATTAGCTCGGCTTTTATTACTGTATTCATATATTTGTATAATATAATACTTATTGTATCGTATATTAGTTCGCTATATAATAAGCATAGGATAGTTAGACGAGGTTGGGCCTCTCTTCGTCATCGAAGGGAGGGATAAGCCTATGAGTGATTATGAAATAATCATGCTCTTATTACAGGTGATAACTGTGGTTATTGCTTTTGGAGCTTTAATAGCGCTTATTTGTCTCACAAAAGACAAATAGCCCTTCGTTATCTTAGATGATTCGATAACTGAAAGGCCATTTCTCAAGCTTTTTTGTTTTCAGAGATGAGCCTGACGGTATGACTCGTCTGACTATCTACCTATATTATAGGGGTAAAGATTTATATCGTCAAATTGAGATAAACTGGAGGTTCTTATGAAAGCATTTGAAACAAAGGATTATAAAGCTTTTACCATGTTTGAGAATCGTTGGGCTCTTGTTACGGCTGGAATGCTTGATGATTTTAATACATGTACGGTTAGTTGGGGCAGTATGGGCAACATATGGGGCCCTAATGGTGGCGATATATCCACTGTGACGGTGTACATCCATCCAGCGCGTTACACTCAAGAGTTTATGGCTAAATATGATACTTTTACAGTTAGTTTCTTCCCTGAAAGCTATCACAAGGCTCTTGGTTATTTAGGTTCTCATTCTGGCCGCGACGAAAATAAGGTGGCAAATTCTGGCCTAACACCAGTTGTGGCAGGCGATGGGGTAACTTTCAAAGAAGCAGAGTTAACTTTTGTATGTAAAAAGCTATATGAACACCAATTCGATGAAGCCTATTTGGCAGAAAAGGTAAAAGATTATTACGCATCTAATCCTGCTGTATATACACAAGCTGGGCATGATCGTTGGGAACCACATTATATGTACATTGGCGAAGTAGTTGACGCCATAGAGGACTAGTCTGTCCACATAACAAATGAAGACATACATACAATTCTTTGGGATACCGTGAATGCTGCATCTTAACTAAGTATATTTTAGTTTTCTAGTACTAAAAAAGTCGAGCTTCTATCGTTTAGTTGCTCGACTTTTGTTAGTTAATTTATATATTTGTATAATATAATGCTTATGAAAGCTATTTTATAATGGTGTTGATATAAATCGTCTATGCTTCTGGAAATAGAACGTGTTCTTGCATTTTAAAACTAGGATTATTGGTAGAGTCAAAGAACTCAATCATATTTCGTAATTTTTGAACCTCTTTAGCATGTAAAAAACTTGGATAAAAGATGATATAGGTAAAGCTATAGGTCCCATCATAGGAGTTAAAGGTTAGGATGTGATCATCCTTATTAGGTTCATAGCTGTGTATGGATAGACCAGGGATGTTATTGTTCCATACAACTGAGTAATTGATATAGTCTGATGCTGATGGATGGTAACGGTAAATATCCCAGAACGTATTTAAATCAGTTTTAAAATTGTAATGACCGTTTATAACAAGTTCGTGCGCATATGGGTTTCTAGGAACATTGTCAGTAGAAACAAAGAATGTTATATCTCCTTTTTTGTAGTATCTAATATCTTGGTGTTCAGAGCCCTTACTTTCACCTTCGTATATGGCGTCTTTTGGTACGCGGTATTGTACACCGTTTAAGCTTTCTATGCGTGAATATTGATTTAATTCATTTAGGTTTTGTACAGAGGGAAGCACATAATTAGCCAATAATTTATCTGTAGGAACCTTGTTCAGAACGGGGTTGTTATCATAATAGACAAACCCTGCGTGATATAAGGGATGACGCATGTTATAGCCCTTAAATTTAAAATTAATCGTGTCGATGGTGAGCGTTGCTTTTTTACCGTTTTCAAAGTGTGGCATCTTCATGCTATCCCAAGTGCTGTAGGTAACAGTAGGATATGAAAATACAGTACCCTTTATATCAGAAATCTGTTTTGAGGACTTTCGTTTTGCATTGTCTTGCAAGAAATTACGGACGTCTTTGTCTGTTAGCTTTTCATAAGCTGTTTTGGTGTTACGCCAGTCGTAGTCTTTAAAATCTGCGTAGTCAATTTCTAAATTGAGACTTCCATTATTGGTTAACACTCGATAGTCCTCAATGGTTCGACTTGGATTTTGGTAACGTCCTATATGATAATCACTTTTTATGCCTGCTACGGGGAATGAAAGGCGAATTTGGTTGTATTGATCATGAACGGAAATGACCGTATTATGGTAATGTTGACCGCGATATATAGAGGCTGCTTTAGTATACTTAATTTCGTTTTTATTAATACCGTTAGCCTTGTCCGTTAACTTTAATGTTTTCACATAGTTTGCTACATCCTTTTCAATATCAGGGTTTGTGGTTTGGTAGTTTACGTAGGCATCCTTTGGAATCTTCGAATCTGCACCAGGAATATTAACATCGATGGCTCCTATTGGTGATAATATAGTGCTCATGATGAAAGTACACGCTAATAGTGGTAGTTTAGTCATGGTGGTATCTCCCGCTTACATTTCTGTATTTATTGGTATTGTAGTAATCCGTAGGTTATGTTATTAAGTATAATTATATAACTAAATGACTATATTTTTAAGTGACATGGAGCGTGTTTTGCTTACATGCTACTACTTCCTGTAGGACATTCTTTGATGCAAGATAGTCGTCCTATCGTATGGTATATGACTGTCAGCAATCGTGATGCCGTGACTGCCCGTGGCATTGCTGTTGGCGATTCCTTGAAAAAAGTGATGGACATCTATGGCCGTCCTGATTTTATAGACTTTAATAATCGATGGTTCTATGGATATCTACGCTATAACAGTGACAATATTGTAGGTATATTTTTCGAGCACAATGGCAGCAAGGTGACGAAAATTATTATTAGTGATAATTAAGTTCCATTTTTAGATAAGATTATTGATAGGGGTATTTATAGAGGGGATTATGTATGGGGGTAAATGCTAAGGTTGATTTTTATAATACAGAGATAGATAAATTATTTTTAGTATGGAAATTAAAGGATGCCTCTCATGATATTAACCATGATGCAGATGGATTTATAAGAGATGGTATTATTAACCCAAGTACATGGTTTTATTCGAATTGCAGACCTTTGTTTATTTTAAAAGAAGCTTATAATGGTAATGGCTCTAACGATTCGTGGGATTTGTGCGAATGGATTCGTAGCGACTTAGAAGGTGTTAGTAAAATTAATACATGGATGACAATTTCTTTGTGGGCTCAAGGTATTATACATACAGATGTAGAGACGTTACATCATTTACCAAATGAAGATGAGCAAAAAAAGACAGGAGTGTCCTATTTAGATAAGATTGCTATTGTAAATTTACGTAAAAGTGGGGGGCAAAAGACATCTAATCATGCTGTATTAAAGGAATATGTTGAGTTTGATAAATTTGAGTTAAGAGATGAGATTGGTTTTATTCAGCCTACAGTTATCATTTGTGGTGGAACATTTAGATATTTAAGCGACATATTTGGTGAAAATTTAGTATGGGTAGGAGATGATCCATATATAAACTTAAATAATACAAATATTCTTGTTCTTGATTATTATCATCCTGCCTGTAGATTTCCAAAATTGATGAAATACTATGGATTAGTGGGTAAGTATCAAAAAACGTTGTTAAGAAGAGGAAATATGCTATAATTAAAATACTGTTTATAAATTTAGAGAGTGTGTTTATTATGCATGTAGTGAAGCCCTTATTATGGCTATTAGAACCGTATATCGTATACAAAGCCTATTTGTGGGGTGCCCGTTTCATGGCACAACCCTTCACGTGGGAAGGCGAATTAGATTGGTTTGCTTTTATGTTAACCCTATTGCTCGTCATTGATGTGGTGGCGTTGCCCTTAGTGATCTTCTATTGCCCTGGTTTGAATCCTGGGGTACGTGTTCCAGACTGGATTCGCCGTTTAGGAACGCCTATTTACACCGTCCATAATTGGCTTGATAGTAAGGTGGGTGGCGACACATCTACGCCGATTGTATGGCTTCGTAAAGCCTTGCATTCCTTGCTTTTATTCATTTATTATTTAGTGCCATTTTACGTGGGTGGTTATCTCGTAATGGGCCTCGTAGTAGCGCTCATGTATGACGTCCTCGTATGGGCACATGGAGGTGTGTGATGACGACTTGTGAATGGCCGACGACGCCTTTATATCATGAATACCACGATTACGAGTGGGGCCGACCAATTCATGATGACCAACATCAATTTGAACATCTTTGTCTTGAAAGTCTCCAATGTGGTCTCAGTTGGCTTACGATTTTGAATAAACGGAACATCATTCGAGAATGCTTTGATCATTTTGATATTGATGCGGTGGCTGCTTATGGTGAAAGCGACATTGAACGCATCATGCAGACGGAGGGGATGCTTAAGCATCGTCCTAAAATTGAAGCCATTATCAATAATGCTGCTGCTTTTAAACGTATTCAATCTGAATTTGGTTCGTTTTGTAACTATATTTGGGGATTTACAAATCATAAAACGATTATTTATGAAAACCATCCAGAAGGTCATTTTCCTACAAAGAATGGTTTATCTACGCGGATAAGCAAAGACTTAAAGCAGCGGGGCTTTAAGTTTGTAGGTCCTGTTACAATTTATTCGCATCTACAAGCTAGTGGCCTTATCAATGATCACGGTAAAGACTGTCCTTGCTTTGAGGAGATTAATAAAACAGCAGATATCGTACGGTTACCTGTAGACGATGAAGCGTAAGGGTGATAAGTATAAATTAGTTAACAATAGTTTTTATTCATACTTATGTTTACATAATTGAATTTGTTGTTATGTGGAATTGGGTGTACACTAAAGTCGATGAGGCGATAGCGACTCATCTCATGTCGGCCCGCTTTATATATAAACACATATACTCTCTCTCTCCTAAGCGGGTCTATCATTAGTTCTCTCTCAACGCTATAAACTATACAGAGCCTCTACCCTTATTGGGTAGAGGCTTTTTGCTGTATATAATGTTATGAAAGGAGCCATACTGTATTAGGGAAAGCTATAGCAGCATTAATCAGGCTATATGTATGGTCCTAAAAAACTTTAATTAATCCAATTTCAACTATATATTTTATGCTATATAAATTGATTTGTTTCGATATAGTTGTTATACTGAAGTAAATTGATAGTGTTACTTTCACAATTAAAGAAGGGAAATATATGATTGGTTTGGGAACGGCCATTAATGTTGGCCTCATTATAGCTGGCAGCCTATGTGGCCTCGCGTTTGGTCGCTTTATGAAAGAAAATTTAAAGCAAACGCTCATGATTGTGAGCGGTATTATCGTGCTTCTCCTCGGTATGAGCGGGGCCATGCAGTATATGCTCGTCATTGTCAATGGATCTCTACAAACAACGGGCCCTCTATTGATGATTATTAGCATGGTTGTAGGTGCCGTTATTGGCGAAATTATTGACCTCAATCATTGGATTACCGTATTTGGTGACTGGGTGAAAGCTCGCACTGGCAACGCTGGTGATCCAAAGTTTACGCACGCCTTTATCACGGCATCTTTGACGTTTACCGTAGGTGCTATGGGTGTACTTGGTTCCATTCAAGATGGCCTTACTGGAAATTATCAGACATTACTTTTAAAAGGCATCCTCGACGGCATCATCGTTATGGTTATGGTATCCTCTATGGGTAAAGGGGCGCTGTTCTCCTTTATTCCTGTAGGTATTACGCAATGGCTCATTACGGCTATGGCACATATTGCAGCGCCGTTGATGACACCTAGTGCCATCGATAACCTATCCTACGTTGGATCTATTCTAATTTTCTGCGTTGGTATCGACCTCATCTGGCCTGGTAAAGTACGTATTGCAAACCTTTTGCCAGCCATCTTCGTGGCAATGGGTCTTACATTTTTGCTATAACTAGTATTATAAATAATACATAGATTTTTATAAGAGACCTATATTCTCTGAACCTTTGATGTGTACTTTGTACATGATACGGTCGAGGTTGTAGGTCTTTTTACTTTTTAAAATCAATTTAGTTGAGGGGGAAATAATGATAGTTTTAGTTCAATTATGATGATAGGTTAAATTTATTACATTCCGAAATAGGTGACCAATAGAGTCATCGCGAGTGTAGGATTTAGATAATGTTTTATAGAATCTTTTTACCAAAATTGTTTGTAGAATAATTTTAATTTTATACATAGTTATTCTTCAAGTATATGTTATTGAATTATACCTGTTTAACAGGTATAATCAAAGGAGAGATTCTATGATTATCGGATTTGTAGATTATCATTAATAGAGAGGAAATTAATATGGAAAAGTTTATTCCTACACCTACCATTAGTGAAATATTAAAAGAAGAGTTTATGGATCCATTAGGACTATCTGCATATCGATTGGCTAAGGATATACATGTGCCTGTTTCACGGATTCAAGAAATATTGAATGGTACACGATCTATTTCAGCAGATACATCGTTGCGTTTAGCGAAATACTTTGGTGTTTCGGAAGGGTATTTCTTGCGTTTACAGATGGATGTTGATTTGCGTACAGCAAAACTTAGTGAGGGGATGGATGAAGTATTATCCTCTATTACACATTGTGCTTCATTAGAACCCGTAGACTGTCAATAAGAGATTGATAGTTTTCGATGTGTTTGGTACAATTATCTTAAATTAGTAAGTTGTTACAACATTGAATATTGATATAAGGAGAACCTATGTTATTCGTTGAATATCCTAAATGCACAACATGCAAAAAAGCAAAGAAATTCTTAGATGATCACAAAATTAAGTACACAGATCGTGACATCAAGTCCGAAAATCCTACAGCAGAGGAAATCGCTGCTTGGTATCCACAATCTGGCAAGGATTTGAAAGCATTCTTTAATACTTCTGGTATGATTTACCGTGAACAACAATTAAAGGATAAATTGCCGAACCTTAGTGAAGAAGAAAAACTAGCTTTATTAGCATCTAATGGCATGCTTGTAAAACGTCCTATCTTGGTTCTTGAAGACAAAGTACTCGTTGGATTTAAAGAAGCAGAATGGGTTGAGGCGTTGAAGCTCTAATTTCATATTAGTTAACCGAAAGAACAGGTCCCTAAAAGCCTCCATAGCGAGCTAAGTCGTTTTTAGGGACCTGTTCTTTCTACTTTTTTAATAAAGAAATTAGAGCTCACAACTAGGACCTATTAAAATAGCCTACAAAGCGAGCTAAGTCGTTTTTAGAGATAGGTCCGTTCCTTTTTTATACAATATGAAATTAGAGTAACAACTGGGGCTCTCATTTATCAAAAATTTTGATTTGTATATAACTTATATATTTTGTATAATATTTACACAATAGATATACCCCTATGGGTACTATAAAAATTTAGAATAGAAACAAAAGGTACTTCAGATCGGTAGTTGATTACTATTAGGTTAATATTAGTACGATATTAACACAAGATTAGTGTCATAGTGCATGGGTGTACCTTACTATTTAATAAATTGTTTTGTATTTTATTTCCGGATTAAGTAAGGCCGGTATCTCATTTATAGAGAGGTCTATATGAAGTTTTTACAGTCTTTATCAGCGCAGGTTTCTCTGCGTACGCAGGGGGCTATTTTGGCACTCGGCTTGTTATTTATTATATTAGATGCGCTTACGGAGCCTATGAACCCAGCTATTGATTTGGCGTGGGTAACGGTCATCATTTGTGGCTTGCCATTGCTCATTAACAGCGTGCAAAGTATTTTGGATCATTTAGAGATTCATGCTAATTTTCTCATCGTGATAGCCATGGTGGCGCTTATTGCGATTGGAGATTACCATACGGCGGCTTATGTAGGACTCATCGTACATGGTGGCTTTTTCTTAGAGCAGCTTATTACGGGTGACGTACATTATACATTGGATGATGATATGTTGCCGACCATGCCTACACAGCTTGTAGCCTTGCGTCAGGGCATTAACAATTATTCATCTGTTATTGTTGTGGCTGTTATGTTGCTTTCCATGGGTTCCTATGCATTGACGCAGAACTTTATGCATACCATTACATTGCTAGTTATCCTTTGCCCATGCTCTTTGGAACTCGTTCTTGTGGCACTCATGATGGGTTCTCTCGTAGATGAAAACTCTCCAACAGCGGGGCTTTCAAAAGAGGCAAAACAATGCCATTTGGGCCTACTTATCGTGTCTATTTTGTTCCACGTTGCCATCATCGGTGCTGGTGTGTTAGGATCTATCAATCCAGTAACAGCTGCTGCATTACATGGCTTGGCTCGACTTGGTCTCGTGTATAATTTGAAAGTATTAAACGGTTCCTTGTGCGTCGCATAAATAATTAAACTCCCCTAGTAATCATAAGTATTACTAGGGGAGTTTTGTATATACAACAGTGAGTTGTACAGTACGTATTTATACATTACGTATTATACAGTACGTATTCTATTGTTGTCCTTTGTCTCCAAGGGTGAGGAGTAGGAATACGATGGATAGGATACATGCACCAACGAGGGCAATGAAACCACCATCCCAACCGTAGAGGTCAACCATGAGACCCATGAAAGCACCAGCACCGGCAGAACCGATGAGGTAACCAAGAAGGCCTGTAAGGCCAGTAGCTCCACCTGTTGCTACGCGTGGCACCATATCTGCTGCTTGAAGGCCAATCATCATAACAGGACCGTAGATGAGGAAGCCGATAGCGATGAGTGCTAAGTTATCGATGAGAATATTGCCTGCAGGGTTAAACCAGTACACGAGAATCGCCAAGATAACGAATAGCATGAAGCAAATTGTAGCTGGAGCACGACGGCCGCGGAATACGCGGTCACTCAAGTAACCACTTACGAGCATGCCTGGAATACCAGCCCATTCGTATAAGAAGTAAGCCCAACGGGAACCTTCTTTTGTGAAGCCTTTCACAGCGGTTAAATAGGTCGGTGCCCAGCTAACTACGCCGTAACGGATGAAGTATACAAAAATGTTTGCAATCGCAAGATACCATAAGTATTTATTATGCAAAATATATTTGTAGAAGATTTCTTTGAAAGTACTTTTTTCTTCATTTGCTGTATGTGTATGAACTACTTCATGTTTGTATTCTTCGATAGGCGGTAAGCCACAAGATTGAGGCGTATCTTTCAACAATACAAAGGTAATAATCGCTAACACGATAGAGATAAGGGCAGGGAAGAAAAAGATACTATGCCATGTACCGAATAGGTAGATGCCAAGCGTAGCAAGAGGAGCGATAATGCCGCCACCTAGGTTGTGGGACACGTTCCACCAAGACCACCAAGCACCGCGTTCGGAACGGGAGAACCAAGTTACCATGTTTTTCGCATATGGAGGGTAGCCCATACCTTGGAACCAACCGTTTAATAAGGCAAGAACACACATGATAGGAATACTGCTCATAACACCTGGTAAGGTGCCGAATAATAACATAACTAAAGCACTAAGCAATAGACCTACTGTGGAGAAGTATTTTGGGTTAGAGCGGTCAGACGCATTACCCATAACAAATTTACTTACGCCGTAAGCTACGGATAAGATGGTCATAACTATACCAAGATCCGCTTTGGTGTAGCCGTACTCAGCAATCATGTACGGAACAGCTAAACTAAAGTTTTGACGGATCAAATAGAATGTAGCATAACCAATAAATGTACCTGCAAAGACTTCGCGACGAAGACGTTTGTAGGTGGAATCGATTTGCGCCTCAGGTAAACGTTCAATATGAGGAGCAGGAGAGAAAATCGACATCGTTACACATCCTTTCTACAACATGTCATTTGTAATAATACCATGTAGGGTATGTAGTCGACTATACTTAATTTTCTATTATAATAAATAGTTATTAGAAAATTGAATTATGGATAACATTGATTAGGGTGAAATAGTATTGAATAGGTTGAAAATATCAAAATATCTTCTATGTAAAAATTATTAGATTTGCAAATACATATATGAATAACTGTTCATGCATTTGCGTAATGAGGCTATGCATGAATAATATAATCTCATTGAATCCGCATTTTTCCTGTACTTTTGAGTATATATGAATAATTGTACATATTTTGTTATTGACATAAGGTAATGCGAAAATCGTTAGCTTGGCTGATCGTTGGGCTACATGGATTGTAGTGATTGCGTTATTAGCCGCGGTTGGCACCTATGTGGTAACTGGAGAAATCATTCGTGCCGTAACCATCCTCGTTGTGTTCTGTCCTTGTGCTCTCGTATTGGCAACGCCGGCAGCGATAATGTAAAGGAAATTCCTCACTTAGTGGCATTATCTAAACGCATGATGACTACTATTAAAATTAATCTTTCTTTCTCCTTGCTTTTGAATTTCGTAGCTATCATCTTGGCAATGGTTGGTACTTTATCTCCAGTGTGGGGGGCCCTTGTTCATAACGGAGGGAGCCTTCTCGTAGTTGCAAACTCTGCATTACTATTGCGTTGGGCTTACAAATTTAATTACATAGTAGATGATGATCATTCCGTTCTCATGAACGCAGCTCGTAAACGCGTGTTTGAGGCTTAATAGTAGTTCATTATAAATATAAGTATGGAGTGTATGTATCGATTTGATTACTAAATCGATGAGCGTTAAAAAATAATATAGTCAATAAAAAGCGCTATCTATCCCTAAGGAAACTCAATTAGAGTTGTGGGATAGATAGCGCTTTTGTTTCACTTATAGTATGAAATCGATGGTTTCTAGTGTTGATTAATCAATATATGTTACAGGATAACCTTTGGCTTCGATTTCACGGCGGTTAAGACCATTTGGTAGATCTGGGTAGCCGATAGCGAGGCTAGCGTAGACTTTTTCGTCTTCGCTAAGACCTAGTTCACGCATTTTGGCTTGGATGCGTTCATTATCTTGAAGATGACGGATTTGGTTAACCCAGCAACTACCAAGGTCAAGTTCATTGCAAGCAAGCATCATGTTTTGCATAGCACATGACACGTCAGCAAAGTTGTTGGCATAGCTTGGTTTACTAGCCAATACGATGAGTACAGGCGCATTATAGTGGAATACAAATTTGCCTTCGGCGGACATCTTAATGATATTCACCATGTAAGGTAAAGTATTTTCTGTAATCGGCATTTTGCCGTATTCTTCTTGAATGAGTGTTACTAGTTCTTGAAGCACATCTTGGTTTGTAATGACCATGAAATGTGTTAATTGTGTATTACCGCCAGATGGAGCGCGGCGCCCAGAATCGAGGACTTGATTGATAAGTTCTCGAGATACTTGATCTGCTTTAAATTTACGTGTACTATGACGAGTTTTGATGCACTCTAAGGTGTTCATATAGGCCTCCTATTATAAGTTAGCTTTGATATAGAATTTCTTTTATTATACTACAAGGAAGGACCTAGTAGGGGGCGTATTTTTACTAAGTCATTTATTAGGAGACGGGCCTGCAACGAAAGAAGATTTCATTGAAAACAGAAGTTATAACTTTCTAATTTAATATCAAATTAATTTATAAATAAAGTAACAACTTTATGGTATGATTTTTACCCATAAATTCTATAGAAGCGCCTAATTCTTAACGAATAAGAAAATAAATATTAATTAATTGACAAATTTAAAAATATCTGTTCAAAGTGGGCTTTTTGCGTTGACTGTTTACCGTAAAATTGTGTACAATTAATTAGTAGATAATTGTGTGCATATGGAGGTAGAATATGGCAGAAATTGGTGTACTTGAAGGGTACAAACATAAAGAAGATGTTCCTGATTCAGAATATTTAAGATTGGAAAATCAATTGAGCTTTCCACTCTATGTAGTGGCAAAGGAAATTGTTAATGCATATCGTAATCACTTAGATCCTTTAAATTTGACATATACTCAATACATCGTAATGATGGCATTGTGGCAATATGGTGATTTATCCGTTAAGGAATTGGGACAAGTATTGCGCCTTGATTCCGGTACATTAACACCGCTTTTAAAGAAATTAGAAGCCAAAGCATTCTTGAAACGCAAACGCAGTCGTCAAGATGAACGCGTAGTTATGGTAACCCTTACTGATACGGGCAAAGCATTACGTGATGTAGCGGTTCATATACCACGCCGCTTGGCTGAATCGTCAGGTCCTATATTTGACGTAGAAGAGACACGTCAATTGCGTATGTTGCTTAATAAATTGCTAGAAGCAATCGATAACGCAAATGCAAAAACAGCAGAGAACATGAAGGGCTAATTTGATACAACCTCATATGCATATATTCTGTAACTTTGGAAATCTAAAAATTTTATTAAAAATGTGATATACTATACATATAGCGTATTGTATTCAAGTCATGTGAGAGTATGACTGATTCGTGATTTGCCCTCGTGGCACAAAGGAGATCATTATGAATAAAAATTTATTAGGTGCATTTGTATTAGCCGGTACATTATTAGTAGGTGGTGTTGCAAACGCAGAAAACTGGAATGGGTTAGCTAACTACCCAGAGGTTCCAAATAGTGCAAATGGTACAGAAACGTATTTCTTTGATAAAGCATCTGAGTTTAAAGGTATCGATAGCAGCCGTAACAACGTATTTGGTGTTAATGTGATTAACATGCATAATAACCAATACGGGGAAGCTACATTGTTCAAATATCTTGTTAATCCAAGCTTACATACTGTATATCGTTACGCTCCAGATGGTCAAGTTTACCAAATTCAACCTGGAACAAATGAGTTCAATATGTTCATGGCTGCTTGGAAAGAAGTATACGGCACAACTTTCGAATTCCCAGCGTTATAATCTGATGGCCCGTGCCGTAATAATTACATAACTATTGCTGGTGAAAGCTCCTTTAGGGCTTTCACCAGTGTTGTTTATGGAGGTTTTTTATGTCTAAATCTGAATTTGCTCAAGCCTATACGGAGCGTATGTTCCCTGATATTGCAGCCCCAGCAGGTTATATTGATCCAGAGTTTGAAGTATTGTTTGATAATTTTGCCTTTGATGAAGTCATCACCGAAGAAGGCCGTAATGTACCGGCAAAGGATCGCTTCTTAGCCATTCTCGCTACATTAGTAGGCGCCTCAGCTGTTGATGAATATGCATTAATGCTACCGGCAGCATTAAACTTTGGCCTTATTCCTGATGAAGTGGTAGAGCTCATTTATCAAGCGGTGCCCTATCTTGGCATCGGACGTGTGCGCCCATTCTTTAAGGTGACCAATAAGATTTTTGACTATCGAGGAGAGGCTATTGTTGATCCCTCTCGCAGCACTATTACTAGTGAGTCTCGTCTAGAAAAGGGCGTAGAAAAACAAGTGGAAATCTTTGGGGAGTCTATGCGCAATTCTTACCAAGAAGGGCCAGAAGATATTCGTCATATCAACAAATGGCTTGCCAATATGTTCGGCGATTACTATACGCGTAAAGGCCTTAGCGTGGCTCATCGTGAAATGATTACCTTCTGCTTCCTTGCGGCTCAAGGTGGCTGTGAATCTCAACTCAAGGCTCATGTACAAGGCAATTTGAACGTAGGAAACAGCAAACAATATTTGATTAATATCGCATCCCAATGCGTGCCGTATATCGGCTATCCTCGTACCTTAAATGCCCTTCGTTGTATTCAAGAAGGCTACACCGCATGGGAAGCTAAACAATAAAGGAGTTCTATGTTTGATTTAAATCCGGTTCAGATATTAGCAAGTATTCCTGCTATTATGATCGTTTTTTCTATCTTTGGATATGCAGAGGCAAAGGTAGCAACTTGGTTTGGTGATCCAACGCCACGTCTGGCGGGACGCCTCACATTGTCACCAATGGCACACCTTGATCTAATTGGTACCATCTGTATTATTCTTGTTGGCTTTGGTTGGGCAAAACCTATGTCAATTAATCCATCTTACTTTAAAGATCCACGACGTGATATAAGCTTGCTTGCCTTTGCAGGTCCTGTGGCAGGTCTTATAGCAGGCTTTATATTCACCTTTATATATATGCTCCTTGGAAAATTAGGCCTCATGGAGTCCCAAGGTCTTGCCATGGTTATGCAATATATTATTTTATATAGTATTGGCTTATCAATCTTCTGTTTGATTCCGTTCCCACCATTGCCTGGTTTTAATATTATCTTGCCGTGGTTGCCTACAGAGTGGCAGATGAGATATTACCAATTAGGGATGCTTAATTTATTATTCTTTATCATCCTTATTAACACACCCATTATTTCTATGGTTATTCGTCCATTACAACAAACGATATTTAAAATCTACTTTGCCATTATTGGGCTCATACTATAATTATATTTTGTGAAAGTTTCTACCATAAAGATAATATCTTTATGGTAGTTTTTTATAGTTTATAGATAGATTTAGCTTATCTTTACATATAATGTATTTGTAAATTTTTTTCGTTTTTTATAGTAACAATTTTACTTTTGACTGTTCTTTGGATTTTATATTAAAAACTATCGATATAGTTCCTCAATTGTGTTATAATAAATACAAAGATCGTAAATTTTCGATATATTAATATTACAGTGTATTATTAGATACTATCGATAGAGTAAATTGATCTGCTACATCGATATGTAAATCAATACACTAAATTGACACGTAAATCGATATATTAAATCGATACACTAAATTGATACTGTATATAGATATTCAAGTGAATAAATGAGGAATTACATATGAATTTTGAAGAAAATCAAGTGCCAGAGGCGATTCTGGACAAGCTTACAAAGGTGTGTACTTGCCGTAGCATTACGCGCAAAACGATTAAGGAAGCCATTTTAGATGGTGCTCACACGTTTCCACAAGTAAAAGAAGCAACTCGTGCTGGCACGGGCGCTTGCGGTGGCAAAGGCTGTGGACCTCGTATCGTAAAGCTCTTAGCGGAAATGAAAGAGCAAGGCAAAATTTAATTTGCAAAATGTAACATACACATTTTACACATCCAAAATGTAAGATACATAGTTTATACTCTAAAATGTAAACTATAATGTTTACACAACAAAAATGAAACATATAAAGATTGTTATTTGATTCTCTCAATGGATATACCCGTTGGGTTTTCGAGTAACAATCTTTTTGTTTTGTAAGATGCATGTACTATACTGCTGCTTGTCGTGTATTGATTATGTTGGGCTCGTTTATATTTTTTGATATACTATACATATTACTTTTTAGAGATTTAAGGGAGGTATGCATGTTTCGACGTTTCGTAGCAGCCATTATGATTGGTGCATTAGCAGTCACAACGGGTTGCGGTTTACATAATCCATTTACTTCAAAGGCAGAGCCTGTGACCTATGAGTCCGTGGCACAAAGCGAGCTTTCACCAGAGCAAAAGGTGGACAAGTTAGTGGCTAATATGTCCGATGCAGACAAGGTGGGCCAATTGTTGATGATTGGCATTCACGGCAAGACGTTGAATGATGATGCTAAATTCATGCTCAACGAGTACCGCGTGGGGGGCATCATTTTGTTTGATCGAAATATGGAGTCCAAGGATCAAGTTAAAACGCTCATTGCAGATATTAATAAGGCTGGTAAAAGCGCCGGTTTAACGCCATTGTTCCTCGGCATCGACCAAGAGGGCGGTGCAGTAGCGCGCATGGATGATAAGCTCATCAAGGTTCCTCCCGCTGAGGAGGTAGGCAAAATGCCCGTTGAGCAAGCTGTATCCTTGGCAAAACAGTCTGGTGCAGAACTAAAAGACTTGGGCTTTAACATTAACTTTGCTCCTGTGGCGGACTTAGGATTAACCTATGGTCGCTCTTATAGTACGAGCCCTGATGAGGTCGTTCGCTATGCAGGCGCCGTTGGCAAGGCTTACGATGAAGCGGGCTTGTGGTATTCCTATAAGCACTTTCCGGGCATTGGTAAGATCGATGTAGACTTGCACGCGGATACAAGCATCATTCCTGTATCTAAAGAAACATTGCTTTCAGAGGACACAAAGGTATTTATAGACCTCATCAAACAGTCTAAACCAAATACCTATACAATCATGGTGTCTCATGCGATGTACCCACAAATCGATCCAGACCATCCTGCTAGTTTATCGAAAGCAATCATTACCGATTGGTTGCGCAAGGACATAGGCTATAATGGCGTTGTGGTAACGGACGATATGGACATGGGGGCCCTTGCAAATCACTATACTTTTGGCGATATGGCGGTGCAATCCATCCTCGCCGGCAGTGATATCTTGCTCGTATGTCACGAATACGAACACATGCAAGAGGCTTATAACGGTCTTATGAAAGCCGTGAAAGACGGTCGTATCTCGAAAGAACGACTCGACGAATCGGTGAAACGGATTTTGCTTATGAAAATGAATAAAATTTCTTAGAATTTCTTATTTTAAGGAAGGAATTTTAAGAGTATATCACGAATATAGACAGTGGAAATACTATTCATGGACGGCGAATCTGAGTTGACACTTAATGGAGACAAACTTTAGAATCGTTACAATAGAAAAATATATAGTGTATACATAACGTGCTATCAAGGATTTTATTAAACCGATAGAGAATTAATAAGTAAAGTGATTCTCTGTCGGTTTATTTTTTTATTGTATAGTTTGTTTTGTTAGGAGTGAAGTATATGGCTCGCAGAATAATGTTGAACGGTACGTCCTATTTTGGACAAGGCGCGATTCAGGAGATTGTGAACGAAATTAAGAATCGCCATTTCAAAAAAGCCCTCGTTACATCTACGCCAGATTTATTTGAATTTAAAGTGGCTACAAAGGTTACGGATTTGCTTGATGCGGCAGGTATTGCTTATGAAGTCTACGACGGTATCAAACCAAATCCTACCATCGAAAACGTAACGGCTGGTGTTGAGGCTTGTAAAGCGGCTGGCGCCGATGTTATCGTTGCTGTTGGTGGCGGTAGCCCGATCGATACAAGCAAGGCGATTGCTACTATTATTACGAACCCTGAGTTCGCCGATGTACGCAGCCTTGAAGGTTTAGCGCCTACTAAGAATCCGTGCTTGCCAATCATCGCTGTTACTACTACATCTGGTACGGCTGCAGAGGTTACTATCAACTACGTTATTACAGACGTTGAAAAGAACCGCAAATTCGTTTGCGTTGATCCTCATGACATCCCAATCGTTGCCATCGTGGATCCTGATATGTCCGCGTCTATGCCAACAGGCCTTTGCGCTGCCACAGGTATGGATGCCCTCGTACACGCCGTAGAAGGTTATATCACAAAAGGTGCGTGGGAGCTAACTGATATGCTCCATTTGAAAGCTATAGAAATTATTGGTCGTTCCTTGCGTAGCGCTGTGGCTGGCGATTATGCAGGCCGTGAAGCCATGTCTTTAGGTCAATACATCGCGGGTATGGGCTTCTCCAACGTTGGCCTCGGCATCGTTCACTCCATGGCTCATCCATTGAGTGCTGTGTACGATATCCCTCATGGTAAGGCTTGTGCGATGCTGTTAACAGCAGTATTGAAATTCAATGCCCCTGCTACAGGTGAAAAATATCGTGAAATCGCTCGCGTTATGGGCGTTCCTAATGTAGATGCTATGGATGAAGCAACCTATCGTCAAGCGGCTATCGACGTAATTCAGAAATTAGCTGATGACGTAGGTATTCCTAAATCTCTTAGCGAAGCAGGCGTAAAACGGGAAGACATTCCATTCCTCGCTGAATCTGCTTTCAACGATGCATGTACTCCTGGTAACCCACGGGATGCCTCTTTAGAAGAAATAATCGGCATCTATGAATCCATATTCTAATTAGCGTCTTTACATATTTCAAATGCCTCCGAATGTGTAAAGAAAATACATTTACACACTTGTTTAACAAAACTAGCCATCTCTTTTTAGAGGTGGCTAGCTTTGTGTTTAAAGCGCTATCTATTGTTTTATGACTCGGACCTTTGACCTCGTGTTCAGTGAGAAAGCTATTTTTATACATAATCCTTTCTTGAAAATGGTGGTTTACATAAGTATACTAAGGATATGAATAGATAGTTTGACTGAGCGCTGAGCGATTTTGGTAGATGGCACTCTATGACTAGGTGCTTAGTTCAACTCGTTAAATCGCTGAGATGGTTACATGTGATGTTTAGATAGGTGTTAGATAGTAATGCTAAGGAGAATCTTATGAAATTATGGAAATTTAATAAGCGTAGTTCTACCTTGGCAGATATGTCTATGAATCGTGTACTTTTAACGGAGCTCATTGCAAAGGGGGCCCTTGTTGGGGTGATTGCAGGTTTCTTTGGGGCATCATACCGTTATTTGATACTTGAATCAGAGCATATCAGGTGGCATCTGATGGATGGCATTACTATGGAATGGGCCATAGGTTGGCTTGTGGCCATGGTCATTTTTGCTTTTATTGTAGATCGATTGCTCGTGTGGGCCCCATTATCCGGTGGTTCTGGTATTCCTCAAATTGAAGGGGAAATGCTAGGTCTATTTGACATGAAACCCTATCGGACACTAGTATCTAAAATGATTGGTGGCGTACTGACCGGCTTTGCAGGATTTTCCGTAGGTCGTGAAGGACCAGCCGTACAGATTGGTGGCTCTGCTGGGAAAATCGTGTCCTATTGGATGAATTCGGGGCTACGAGAACAGCGTATTTTGACATCTGCAGGTGCAGGGGCAGGCTTAACAGCCGCCTTTAGTGCGCCCGTATCGGGGGCGATGTTCGTCTTTGAAGAGGTACATAAAAGCTTTTATCCGTATCTTGTTGTGCCCACCTTTGTGGCGACCTTGATTTCTAACTATATTACGGTGAGTATCTTTGGTCTTACACCAGCACTGGGCTTTACAGTGACATCAGGGGTTCCTCTTGAATATTTTCCGATACTGCTCATGGTGGGTGTGATCATGGGGCTATGTGGCGTGTTATTTTGCCGTATGATTTTTGCTTTCAAGAGGTTCTTTGACTGGCTCAAATGTTCTCGATTCTTGAAATTAACTCTTACCTTCGTGGCGGTGGCGGCCATTGGCTTTGATTCGCAGCTCCTCTTGGGAGGAGGCAATGACCTCGTGGGTCAGCTTGCCTTTCAATCTCATGGCGTATTGCTCTTGGCGGGCATTGTGCTAGGCAAGATTTTGCTCACCACCTTCTGCTATGGCAGTGGTGCTCAAGGCGGTATATTTTTGCCTATGCTTGTTATAGGGGCCTCTGCAGGTGCTTTTTGTGAAAGCTTACTTTCAACATTAGGACTCATTTCTCCTGATTTTGTACCGCAATTTGTTATCTGTGCTATGGGTGGCATGCTAGCAGCCGCTATGCGGACCCCAATTTTGGCGATTTTACTCGTTCTTGAAATGACGAATAGTTTCTCTAATATTTATGCCATCGGGATTGTTACCCTCGTAGCATACCTTGTGGCGGAGCTTTTAAAAGAACCACCTATTTACGATTCCTTGTTGCAAGCCATGAGTGGTCAAAGCAATCTAGAGTCTGTGCAAACCTTCTTTCAAACGAAGGTGCCTGTGGTGGCAAATTATACAGATGTACAACTACAAGACTTAGCATTACCAGATGGTACACTCATCGTAAGCATTCGGCGTAACGGTACCTACATTGTGCCACTAGGAGACGTGAAACTCGAACCGGGGGATGAATTACAAGTCTCTTGTGAACGGGGCCGATTGAAGGCGGCGAAAGAATTTTTCCAATCAAATTAGCCATTATATGTAAAGTTAATCGTTGATTCGTGGTATATATTAGGAGTAGTTTATGAAAATTGTGAACGCTACTGAGTCAGATATATTAGAATTGTATCGATTGCAATTGCTTACCTTTGAAAGCGAAGCGGAGATGATTGGCAGTCGAATGGTTCCTGCATTGATGGAGTCGGAAGAGGAGTTTAAAGCTACTTTCACCCAATGGCATACCTATAAACTGGTAGATGATGCGGGAAGAATCATCGGAGGTATTCGCTATCAATATGACGATGGAGTGGTAGAGGTTGGTCGCTTGATGGTGCATCCAGACTATCGGCAACAAGGGCTGGCTCGGGAATTATTAGCTTTCGTAGATGAACAATGCAGTCAAGATCGGCGCGTATTATATACATGTACGAAAAGCTGGATTAATATAAAGTTATATACAAAAATGGGGTATAAAGCCGTTAGAGAAATACAGGATGACACGGGATTATCCTTTGTATATATGGAGAAGCAATAATTCAAACGGCATGGGAGGTCTTAATGTGCTTGATAATATAGTGGTATTCTATATATTCTTTACCATAGTTGGCTTTTTAGCGGCTATGATTGGCACCATCATCGGTGCCGGTGGGGGACTTGTCTTTGTACCTCTCTTTATGTACTGGTTCCCAGAGTGGTCTCCGTCCATGGTCGTAGGGACATCGCTTTTTTCAGTTATGTGCAATGCTATTTCTGGATCGATAGCGTATCTTAAGCAGAAAAAGGTGTATGTTGGCGCTGCGCTCGTCTTTAGCATTGCTACCTTCCCAGGGGCCATTTTAGGGGCTCAAATGTCTGGGTGGTTCTCTGGTAACGGCTTTATGTTTGCCTTTGGGTGTTTTATGTTATGTGCATCTGTATTGATTGGTTTTAAAAATTTTAGAAAAGGGGAACGAAAGGAAGAGTCTCTGACTCTTGAGCAGTTGAGCTATAGTAAGCCCATCGGTATTAGTATTAGCTTCTTTGTAGGCTTTATTTCTAGTATCTTTGGTATTGGTGGAGGACTTATTCATGTGCCGGCTTTGATTTATCTCATGGGATTTCCTACACATATGGCAACGGCTACAAGTCAATCTATTCTCGCCGTATCAACAACGGTGGGGGTTATTACACATTTGATTGAAAGTCATATTGTATTTAGCATTGCTATCCCTACTAGTATTGGCGCTATCTTTGGCGCTCAAGCGGGGGCCCGTATTGCAAAACGTCTCAAAGCAAAAGCTATCCTCGCCCTCATGAGCGTAGCTGTCTTTGCATTGGCGGTACGCCTCATTCTTAAATCTGGTATCTTGGGATGATATAATTTAATACAAGCCCTCTAATGGTGATTCGTAAGCATGTTACCATTAGAGGGCTTTCTGGATTTTCAGCATTTTATAAAAGGGTATAACTAAAAGTCATAGAGAACTATAAATGAGAATGAAAAATTTAAAATATATAAATCATACTATTTTTATGCATAATGTTAGTAATGTATTTACTATAGAATTATAGGTAGTACGAATCGTTATTTAGAGAGGTTTTAGCATATAATTACTGACTATATCTATACATGCTTAATAAATAAGGATTCTTGATTGTATATGAGGAAAAATGGGTACATGATAATGCTAATGAGATGTACTTTCAACTGAGGGAATAAAAGGGTAATGCATATCGATTTTTATTAGAAGAGATATAAATTATGCATAATTATAGTGAGGAGAATGAGAACGGCGTATACTAAAAGTAATAGATTCCTTAAGAAAGGATAGGAGGAAATAGAAGTGAGTACACTTATTAGAGATTATGAACGTTTTGCCAAGGAGGCAAATGAGATTTGTAAAGGTCGCGTATACACCGATCATTTACGTCGTTATGCATATGGCGTTGATGCGTCTTGCTATAGCTATTTACCAAAGGTAGTTGTTAAAGCTGAAGATGAACGAGAAGTAAGACGACTTATTCGTTTGTGTCAACAATGTGGGACACCATTTACATTCCGTGCGGCCGGCTCCTCCTTGTCTGGTCAATGCTCCAGTGAAGATGTGCTCATCGTATGTAATGATGGCTTCAAGAAAATGGAAGTTATTGATGATGGGAAAGCCTTGAAATGTGAATGCGGTGTTATCGGTTCCGATGCGAATGATTTATTGAAACCGTACAATCGTAAAATTGGTCCAGATCCTGCAACGCTTGCCACCGCATTAGTAGGTGGTATCTTGAATAATAACTCCTCTGGTATGTGCTGTGGTACGGCGCAAAACTCTTATAAAACAATTCGGTCCATTCGCGTTGTATTATTAGATGGCTCCATCCTTGATACGTCTGACCAAAAGAGTATTAATCAATTCCTTAAAGAAAAACCTCAAATGGTAGAGGATATCTTACAATTGCGTAAGGATATTTTGGCCGATGAAGAATTGACACATTTGATTCACCATAAGTACAAAATCAAAAACACCACAGGTTACGGCTTGAACTCCCTTGTTGATTTTGAAGATATTATTGATATCATCAACCACTTGTTCATCGGTTCTGAAGGTACATTAGGTTTCGTGTCTGAAATCGTATATAACACTGTTGAGGACGTACCGTATAAAGGCTGCGGTCTCATGTTCTTTAAAACATTGAACGATGCATCTCTTGCTGTTGTAGCCTTGGCTAATATGGGTCGTGACAAGGTTGTTGCTGCGGAAATGATGGACTATCAATCCCTTAAGGCCGTTCAAGCGCTAGACAATGTGCCTGACTTCGTTCGCGAAGTTCCTGAAGGTACAAGTGCTATTTTGTTCCAAACTGAAAGCTACTCCAAAGAAACTGTCGATGAAAACTTAGCTTTTATTAAAGATAAATTGAAAGATATTCCAACAGCTATTCCAAGTCTTTACTCCCAAGATCCTAAAGAATACGATTCTTGGTGGGCTATCCGTAAAGGCATTTTGCCAATCGTTGGTGGTCAACGTAGAAAAGGCACCACTGTTATTACAGAAGACGTATGTTTCCAAATCGAAGACTTCACTAAGGGCATCGAAATGCTTACCGAATTATTCCATAAATACGATTTCGTAGATGGTGGCGTGATCTTTGGCCATGCGTTATCTGGTAATGTTCACTTTAACATTACACCTGACTTCAGCGATCCTAAAGATACTAAGAACTTCGGTGACTTGGTAAAAGAAATGTCTGAACGCGTCTCTGGCTTCGGTGGTTCTTTAAAAGCTGAACATGGTACAGGCCGTATGGTGGCACCGTTTATTGAAATGGAATGGGGGCGTAAAGCGTACGAAATCAACCGTCGTATTAAAGCTATCTTTGACCCTGAACGTATCTTGAATCCTGATGTTATCATTACTGATGACCCAGATGTGTATAAGAAAAACCTTAAAGCTCAATGCGTTATCGATGATGCTTTCACAATCTGTATGGAATGTGGTTTCTGTGAAAAACATTGTCCAAGCCGCAATTTAACATTGACTCCTCGTCAACGTATCGCATTGTTGCGCGAAACAAAACGCCTTGAAAACGAAGGCAATTTTACATTGGCTGCAGAACTTAAAAAAGGCTATGAATACTTTGGTGTAGATACCTGTGCTGCGTGCTCCATGTGTAAAGGTCTTTGCCCGCTCAGCATCGATACGGCTCAAATTGCATTATCCATGCGTCGCATCGATCCTCCAGCACCAGAATTGGCTAAGAAGATTTACGATAATTTCCCTACTACACTTCAAATGGCTCGTGCCGGCGTAAGTCTCGAAGGTATTGCAGGCTCTATTGTTACACAAAAAGCGATTTCCAAGATTACAGAAGGCTTACATGGTGTAACTGGTATTACTCCGTACATTCCTAAGACTACGCCTAAGGCTAATCGTTACAGATTAAGAAGTCGCATTAAACCGACTAATTTTGAAAAGGTTGTATATTTTAGTACCTGTGCGAATCGCGCCTTCAAACCTAATCAAGGTTACGACGATGAACGTAGCTTGCAACAAGTAGTGGAAAGCCTTTGCAACAAGGCCCATATCGATATTATCTACCCTGAACATATCGAAAACCTCTGCTGTGGCTTGAGCTTTGAAAACTACGATGACGTTCATGAGCGTGCTGTAAAAGACTTACACGATGCGTTGATGAAAGCATCTCAAAATGGTAAATACCCAATCGTGATTGACCATAGTGCATGCTTTAATCATGCTTTCAAACATATGCCAGACTTAGAAATCAACGATATTTCTGAATTCTTGTGCAAATACGTTGTGCCTCATCTCGACATTGAAAAATGCGATGAACGGGTCATCGTACATAAACAATGTAAGATTAAATCCTTGAATAAATCTCAATATATTGAAGATTTGGCTCGTCTATGCACAGACCATGTATTCAACATTAAATCCTTTGCATGCGATGGCTTTGCTGGTCAAAAAGGGTTCTTCACACCAGAACTCAACAAATGTGCTACCAAAGACCTTGCAGCTGAAATCGCTGAATATGGTGCAACACTAGGCGTAAGCTCCAGCTCTACCTGTGAAATCGGCCTTGGCGAAAACGGCGGCATCCCATTCATTGGTGTTGCATTCCTATTGGACCGTTGCTCTAAGGCTAAGAAATAAGTCTTGTATATCTATTGCTATTTATGTTAATGTTGCTAGTAGTTTACACTAAGGTTACTAGTAGGTTGGGTTAAAATAACTGGTAGTTTATGTTAATGTTGCTTTAATATTGCTCGTAAATTATGTTAAAACTACTAATAGTTTTTAGGAGTTTTATGAGATTTATTGCTAATTCTTTATTTTTCTAAGAAATGTGGTATACTAAACGTAGGTAGTAGAGTGTATGAAATTACCTGCAATATAACCAAAAAAAGGACGAGTGGCAGCTCGTCCTTTTTCTTGCTTATTTTTTGTTTTTATTGTTAAGCCAGTAGCTGTAGGTAGTTACAACTAAGGCAACAATAATAGGGGCAAGCAAGGTGCCCCAGAGTGCATAAAACAGCTCCTGCAATATACCACCTCCTTTCGGGAGGTATTTTATATTATATCACCATGTTATGGAGTCTCGTATATAATTAATGATTGGAGAATTTCTAATGAAGAAGGTTGTGCTTTTCTTTCTTTTAATAACAGCCCTTACGGGATGTGGATTGAATCAAAATACGAATAGTAATAAAACAGAATCAAATGCAACTAGTTCTGCTACTGCAACTGGTTCCTCTACATTTGCTGAGGGAAACAGCCAAGCGACTACCAAGCAAGATGGACATCTAATTACAGCAAAGCAAGCCTTATCCGCTGGTGAGTATGCGAAAGCTATAGAGGAAGCTACAGCGTCCATTAAGGATAATGCTAATAATGCAGAAGCCTATTCTGTACGTGGCTTTGCAACAGCATTAAACGGTGATGCGGCTAAAGGTTTGACAGATACTAAAAAGGCTTATGATTTAGACCCTAACAATGTGGCTAATTACTATAACATGGCCATGGTCTATAAGTTGCAAGGGCAGTTAAACGATTCTAAACAATGGTTTGAAAAGGTATTAGAAAAGGACCCTAGCAACACCTGGTCTGTGTATGGAATTGCTACCATTTATGCAGACCAAGGGGATGATACTAAGGCCCTTGATTGGCTAGAAAAGGCTATAAAAATTGATCCCTCTGTAAAATCCGTTGCAGCGGAACAAGACCATTTTGAACGCTTTCACAATAACGGACGATTTAAAACATTGGTAGAATTATAGACATGGATGTGAAACAGATGATTCGCCTTATTATAAAGGTGATAGGATTTATATATTGGTTTATTTTTCTATACCTTGGTGGTCTAATGGTCGTAGACTGGTCAGGGTTTATGACTCGGTACAATATTGAAACACCAATTTTCCTTAGCTATATAGTGGTGGTAGGGTGTATTGTTATGCCTTATTTGGTGTTTTATTGGAAAAAACTGAATCCTAATGTTAAACCGCCCTATTTGGTGCGATGTCTTAGTGCCTATATGGACCGTCTAGAGGACCAACATAGTATATGGTTTGATGTACTATATGTACTCAAGCTACTGCTCTATTTTGTAATAATCTTGTGGATGATCTGTATACTATTACTAACCTTAGCATCTATTGCATGGACAATAGTTCTAATTTTACTGAGCAATTGATGATGTAAATTACATTGTTTTCTCTACTAATGCTTCTTGTAAAAGTTGAGAAAAATTAATTCCTTTAGCCAATGCTCTGTCGTTAAGCCATGCAGGAATCGTTAGGGTTTTCTTTACGGACTTACTATTTTTAGCTAAATCAATATCTGTTTGCACTAATGTAGGATATGTTGTATCGGTACATGGTAAGCTGCGAATAGATGTGGGGGTAGGTAGAGTTTGTCCATCTTCTAAAGCGCCTAATATATAGAGTTCCATAGCCTCTTGTGCATTGGTTATTAATTCTGTTAGTGTTGAGCCGGTGCTACTAGTGTATTCGAGATCTGGAAATTCGGCCCAGAAACCATCGGTATCATCATGGATTATGGCAGGGTATATAAATTTCATAGGTCCTCCTAATAGTAAATCCTTATCCTTCATATTCTCTCCTTTCATGATAACACGTGTATACGTACAAAACAATTATTAGGAGTTATACATTCTTATTTATAGTCTAACAGTATATAAAGGAAAATAGGGGTGACCATTGGTCACCCTTGATTCTATTAGTCACTTGACAAAATTGATAAATGACCTTTATATATTAATTCTATTCATAAAAATCATATTAGTATATAATTAATATATATAAATTAGGTTGTGTATTGATGGAAGGAGAGGATTCATCATGAAACTATTCGGTAAAAAGGTAGCAATGGCTGTATTGTGTGCGGCGACATTGACATCCCCATTGTTGTTGAGCGGTTGTAGTATGTCAGAGCTATGGCAGGGTACTGAACAGAGCCGTAAGGAAATTGCGCAGCGGTCTGAGCAGGATCAGGTGCAGTTATTTAATCAATATGTGAAAGCTGTAAGCCGATACAATCGCATGGCTGTCATGTTTGATTATGCGAATACGCCAACTCTTAATGAGTTAAAAGCGGGGCAGCATTTAACTGTATTTAGTGCACCGAACTTTAAGCAGTTACAAAAAGAATTAGAAGAGGCTAAGCAAGCAGGTATTCCGTATGATGAAATGAAGGAGCCTTTAGATAAGCTGCTTTCAAAATTGAACGAAATTACACCGGTAGCGGAAGAGCTCGATGCATATTATAAATCTAAAGGGTATACCACAGACAACTATGCTAAGGAGCAACAATTAGGCCCTAAATATGTTCAATTATATGAACAATTTGTTCCTATTTATGCTGACTTTGATAATGTTATGCATAAAATTAATACAGACCGCTTGCAACAACGGTTGCAACAATTGCGTGATGCAGGCAAGAAAAATGCCGCTGCAGCACAAGAGGTTCATTTGCGACTTACTGCGGTCCTAGAAAAGATCGATAGTGAAAAACAACTAGATGTAAATGCTATCAATCAAGAGTTGCAAGCTATTGGTGATGTATCAAATGGTATTGCTAGTCCTAAGTATGATTCTGTTAAGACCTCTGTAAACTCTACGATTGGTGCAATCCGTACCTATATGGGTTCAAAACAAGATAACGATTATAATCGTATGATTGAGGCCTATAACCATTACATTTCTAATCTGAATACGACCAATATGAATGAGTTAGATTAAAATATGAATGAGATAGATTAAAATAAATTAGATTAAAATAAATTAGATTAAAATAAGTTAGATTAATACGTCTATATAAAAGAAAAGCTGTATCAAATGAGAGTATCATTTGATACAGCTTTTTAGTTGATATTATAGGATATACCTTACTTTTTTAGGCTAATGCGCGTTGTAATTTGGCTTGATAACGAGAATAATACTAAGGCTATCCAGATACAACCGAAGGCGATCATCTGTGGTGTGCCAAAGCTTTCACCAAAATAAAAGATGGCTAGCAACAAGGCAATGGTAGGGGATACATATTGCAAGAAGCCTAGTAGATTGAGCGGTAATAGCTGTGCACCATAGGAGAATAGCACCAATGGGACAGATGTAGTTAGACCGCAGGCTATGAGCAACATGGTTGTATACCAGTCTGTGCCGAAATAGGACCACACGGTATTATCGACCATTGTCGTATATAGTAAGGCTAGCGGTGTTAATAGCCAGGCCTCAAAGGCGATGCTCGTAAAGGGAGAGATGAGCAGTTTCTTTTTTACAGCCCCATAGAGACCGAAGGAAACGGCGAGAATCATCGATACTAATGGCAAGGATCCCACTTGATAGGTGAGTAAGGCGATGCCGATGGTAGCGATAAGGACACTCAGCTTTTTGGGTATCGATAGAACCTCTTTAAATAGGATAACACCTAATACTACATTGAAGAGTGGGTTGATGTAATAGCCAAGGCTCGTGTTCATAACTTGATTATTGGCGATGGCCCAAATGTAGGTGAACCAGTTTACACTGATGATGACTGCCGCAACTAAAAGTAGGAATAATTGTGAACGTTGTTCTTTTAGTAATTGAAAGTCCTTTTTGAATTGTTTAAAGTGTAGGCCAAATACAACGATAGCCATGCAAACACCTGACCAGATAATGCGTTGTGCCAGTATATTATACGGCGAAACATGGTTTAATAATGCCCAATATAGAGGGAGTAAGCCCCAAATTATATAACAACTAAGGGCTGTGATTAACCCTTTTTTACTTGTATGTTCCATAATGCCTCCTCGTGATAGTACTTATTATATCACTAATACTCAAGTCATGCGTTTTAGTTATTACGTATGATTTTCAGTTATAACTTTGATTTTGGCACTTATGATTAAATGTTATGTTCATTGACTTTGTGCATATTGTTACACTATATTGGACTTAGAACAACGAATATAGAGAATAGGTGTCGCAAGACTTAATAGAGAAATCGGTATAAGCCGATGCGGTCCCGCCACTGTAAGGATGAGCCTGCTTTCATACATGTCACTGGAGTAATCTGGGAAGGCGAAAGCGAGGTGATGATCCCGAGCCAGGAGAACTGCCTATTTGATAATCACCGTTATGTACCTACGAGCGATAGGAAGGGGATTGGGGTATGCTGGCTACAGTATTTTTTAGTGTACCTTTCAATAAGAAACCTTACGTGTCACTTTAGGTGGCACGTTTTTTATTGCCCTTAGAGTGGATGTTGAGTATAGGAATCAGGTTTTATAGATATTAAACAGATGGACACATTTTGAGGTTGATGTGGTCCAATAAGATAAAGCTCGAGTGATTCATATATCTAACAATTCGCAGGTACGGTGCGCTGTTTCTCGGTATGGTTTCGAGTTGAAAAGGAGGCACATATATGTCTGACAAAAAGACTTCAAAGGATGCTGAACGCGATTTATTAGCACCTGTATCCTTTGATGAGTTTAAGAAACCTACGTATGAACAATGGCAGGCCGAGGTTGAAAAAGCGTTAAAAGGTGGCGACTTCCATAAGAAGATGTTCACTAAAACCTATGAGGGAATTACGTTACAACCAATTTATACGCCTGCATTGCATGGAGAAAAAATTCCAAAGGGTGTATACCCTGGGGCAGGTGAGTTCCTACGTGGCACAAAGGCAAGTGGTTATATTAAAGACTCTTGGGGCGTATCCCAATATGTAGACGAATCTTTTCCTAAGGATGCTAACCATGCAAGTTTATACGAAATTGTAAAAGGTGGCACCATTCACAATATTCGCCTTGATGAAGCAACACGCCATGATCAAGATGTGCAAGTAGGCGCAGCTGTTGGTATCGGCGGTACATCTCTGTCTACTATGGATGATTGTAGCCAATTGATTGAGCGCTTTAATTTAAAGGAAAATCCTTTATATATTGAAACAGGTGCTTCTGCAGCTATCTTGCTCGGTATGTTAGCCGCTACGGTGAAAGGCTCTAAAAAACAAACCTCTGACTTGAAAGGTCTCGTTGGTGCAGACCCTATTGGTGTTTGGGCTAAAGATGGTACATTGCATATGTCTTTAGATACAGCCTTTGATGAAATGGCACATACTGTTGTATGGGCTAAAGAACAAGCTCCAGAGCTTAAAACTGTACTCGTATCTGGTGATGTATACGCTAATGGTGGCGCGAACGATGTGCAAGAGGTTGCGTATGCATTGGCAACAGCAGTTTGCTATGTGCGTCAATTAGCACAACGGAACATCGATATTCACACTATTGCTAACAGCATGATGTTTACATTCTCTTTGGGTGCAAACTTCTTCATGGAAATTGCTAAATTACGTGCATTACGTGTGCTTTGGGCGCGCATCATGGAAGCGTTCGGTGCCGAAGAAGCTGACCGTGCTGTTCATGTACACGGCAGAACATCGGCTTTCACAAAAACTGTATACGACCCATATGTAAACTTGTTGCGCAATACAACACAAGCATTCTCTGGCGTTGTAGGCGGTTTGAATAGCCTTGAAGTATCCCCATTTGACCAACCAATTCGCAAAGCTGACGATTTCTCTCGCCGTATTGCCCGTAATATTCAAGTTATGTTGCAAACTGAATTCGAGTTGCGTCAACCAGTGGACCCTGTAGGTGGCTCTTGGTATGTGGAAACATTGGCAGCCGAATTATGCGAAAAAATTTGGGCTGAATTCCAAACTATTGAGGCTAAAGGTGGTATAATAGCAGCCTTGAAAGAAGGTTATCCACAAGCTCAAGTTAAAACGGTTCTTGATGAACGCTTCAAAAACCTTGCATTCCGCAGAGATGTGGCTGTAGGTAACAACATGTATGCGAACATGACTGAAGAATTGCTTGATCCAAAACCAGAAAATCAAGAAACATTGCGTCAAAAACGAGTTGCTCAAATCGAAGAGTACTTGGCGAGTGCGGAGCCAGATGCGGTTGTGAAAGCACAGGCTACCCTAGAAGCAGGTACGACAGAGCCAGGCGCTTTGATTGGCCTTATTGAACTCGGTGCATTACAAAAATTAACAATACGCCAAATCCGGAAGGCTTTAGATGCTGGCGATATTGCTTCCGAAACGATTGAATCCATTGCAGCTCATCGTTGGACTGAACAGTTTGAAGCACTTCGTATGCGCACTGAGAATTATAAACAACGTACGAAAGATAATGTGAAGGTATTCTTGGCTAACATGGGGCCAATCCCTCAACATAAACCTCGTGCGGACTTCTCCACAGGCTTCTTCGAAGTAGGGGCTTTTGAAGTTATCAAAAATGATGGCCATGAAACAACGGCTGATGCAGCAAAAGCTGCTCGTGAAAGTGGTGCTGATGTAGTTGTTATCTGTTCTACAGATGATACCTATCCAGAATTGGTACCACCACTCGCTAAGGAATTGAAAGAAACTATGCCGCATGTAACGGTTATTTTAGCAGGGGCACCTCCTAAGGACTTAGAACCTGTATACCGTGAAGCTGGCGTGGACGACTTCATTTCTGTTCGTGCAAATTGTTACGAAATCTTGAATACGTTACAAGATAAGAAAGGGATGTGAGCTCATGTTTAAAAATCCAGACTTCTCCTCTCTTGGCTTGGGATCTCAGACAGCAACATCTCGCGATGCATGGCTTGCTGAACTTCAAAAAGAAACAGGAAAAAGCTTTGAAGATTTATATAATACAACAATGGAGCAAATCCAACTAAAGCCTCTCTATACAGAGATGGATTATGAAGGAATGACACACCTTGACTATATGGCTGGTGTACCTCCATTCTTGCGTGGACCTTATTCCACAATGTATGTTACTCGTCCTTGGACAGTACGTCAGTACGCTGGTTTCTCCACAGCTGAAGAATCCAATGCGTTCTATCGTCGTAACTTGGCAGCGGGCCAAAAAGGTTTGTCTATCGCCTTTGACCTTGCTACTCACCGTGGTTATGATTCCGATCATCCTCGTGTAGTAGGTGACGTTGGTAAAGCGGGTGTTGCGGTAGACTCCATCCTCGACATGGAAATTCTATTCTCTGGTATCCCTCTTGATCAAATGTCCGTATCCATGACAATGAACGGCGCCGTATTGCCAGTAATGGCATTCTATATCTTGGCTGGTGAAGAACAAGGCGTAGATAAAAAGGTTATGGCTGGTACAATCCAAAATGATATTTTGAAAGAGTTCATGGTACGTAATACCTATATTTACCCTCCAGCTACATCCATGCGTATTATCGGTGATATCTTTGCGTATACCTCCCAATACATGCCTAAGTTCAACAGTATCTCCATTTCTGGTTACCATATGCAAGAAGCGGGCGCTACTGCAGATATCGAATTAGGTTACACATTGGCCGATGGTCTTGAATATATCCGTACCGGTGTTAATGCAGGCCTTCATGTTGACCAGTTCGCACCACGGTTGTCCTTCTTCTGGGCAATTGGTAAAAACTACTTCATGGAAGTGGCAAAAATGCGTGCGGCTCGTATGTTGTGGGCTAAGATTATCAATAGCTTCGGCTCTGAAAATCCTAAATCCATGGCACTTCGTACCCATAGCCAAACATCTGGTTGGTCTTTAACAGAACAAGATCCGTTCAACAACGTGGCTCGTACATGTATGGAAGCGATGGGTGCCGCGTTAGGTCATACGCAATCTCTACATACGAATGCGCTTGACGAAGCCATTGCATTGCCTACGGACTTCTCTGCACGTATTGCGCGTAATACTCAGCTTTACATCCAAGATGAAACTAAGGTATGTAAGGTTATCGACCCATGGGGCGGTTCCTATTATGTAGAAGCATTGACAGACGAATTGATTCGTCGCGCTTGGGGTCATATTCAAGAAATCGAATCCCTTGGCGGTATGGCGAAAGCTATCGATACAGGGCTTCCTAAGATGCGTATCGAAGAAGCTGCCGCACGTCGCCAAGCTCGTATCGACTCTGGTCGTGAAGCAATTATTGGTATCAATAAATATCGTCTAGATAAAGAAGATCCATTGGATATCCTCGACGTAGATAACACAGCTGTACGGGAAGCGCAAATTCGTCGTCTCGAACAATTGCGTGCTAACCGGGATGAAGAAAAGGTTCAATCCTGTCTTGAAGCGATCACAAAGGCTACAGAATCGGGTGAAGGCAACTTACTTGCCCTTGCACTTGAAGCGGCTCGTGCTCGTGCATCCTTGGGTGAAATTTCCTTTGCTGTTGAAAAGGTATGCGGTCGTCATAAAGCGGTTATTCGCTCTATTTCCGGTGTATACTCCAGCGAATTTGAAGATGACGATGTAATCAAAGAAGTACGCCAAATGGCAGATAACTTTGAAGAACTCGAAGGTCGTCGTCCTCGTATCATGATTGCGAAGATGGGCCAAGACGGTCATGACCGTGGTGCCAAAGTTATCGCTACATCCTTCGCGGATATGGGCTTTGACGTGGATATCGGACCTTTGTTCCAAACTCCAGAAGAAACAGCACAAGATGCGGTGGATAATGACGTTCATATTGTCGGATTTAGTTCTCTTGCGGCGGGGCATAAGACATTATTGCCTCAACTTGTAGAGGAACTCAACAAGCGGGGCCGTGGAGATATTTTAGTTGCCATCGGCGGCGTAATCCCTGCTCAGGACTATGAATTCCTACGCGAACATGGCGCAGTGGCTATCTTTGGCCCTGGTACAGTTTTGCCAGTAGCGGCGAAAAAATTACTAGAAACATTGACTAGTCACGTTCAAGACGAGTCTCATGACTGATAACAAACGGCCTACTCCGGATGAATTGCGCAATACACAGGACGCAACTTTCACCACTGGTGAAGGCAAAGCCCCTGAATTAGGTGTAAAAAACGCAAGCACCGAGGGTAGTACCTATCGTCCCGACTGGGTGCCAGAAGAAGCGAAGAAAGATGACACTTACGCGTGTCACGTAATGAAAGGCGTCAAGGAAATGCATGATGGCCTCTTATCTAGTTCAGCTCATCTGGCTCCAGCGGTACGTCCCGTACAGCGGCGAAAGAAATTAACTGTCGCTGATTATGTACGCGGTATCGAGCAGGGGGACCGCGTTATACTTTCACGGGCTATCACATTAGTAGAAAGTAATAATAAGGACCATTTCAAACTAGCTCAACAGGTGTTGCAAGCCGTATTGCCTCGTACGGGCAAGGCGTTGCGCATCGGTATTACTGGTGTGCCTGGGGCCGGTAAAAGTACGTTTATTGAAGCCTTCGGTAACATGCTCATTGAAGCGGGTTACAAGGTTGCCGTACTGGCTGTAGACCCTACGAGCCAAGTCACAAAAGGCAGTATCTTGGGTGATAAAACGCGGATGGAAACGTTGACGAAACACCCAGAGGCTTATATTCGTCCATCGCCAGCTGGTGGTACACTAGGCGGTGTAGCTCGTAAAAGTAGAGAAACGATGCTACTTTGTGAGGCTGCTGGGTACGATATTATTCTCGTTGAAACCGTTGGGGTTGGGCAAAGCGAAGTTACCGTGCGTTCCATGGTAGACTTCTTTATGCTCATCGTTTTAACGGGGGCAGGCGATGAATTGCAAGGCATCAAAAAAGGCGTTATGGAACTTGCGGATGCTATTGTGGTCAACAAGGCCGATGGGGATAACCTCAAACGAGCTCTCATTGCTCGTAGCGATTATGACCGGATGTTGCATTACATCCGTCCGGCTACGGAAAAATGGAAGACTCAAGCCTATACATGTTCAGCTGTCACAAAGGATGGCCTCGATGAATTGTGGGATGTCATCCAAGAGTTTACTGAACAAGGCAAAGAAAATGGGGTCTTCTTAAAACGCCGTCAAGAACAATCCCTTCGTTGGGTACGCGATATGATTGACGAACACTTGCACAACCTATTCTTTAACAATGTAGTCATTCAAGGTCGCATGGGCGAAGTCGAAGCTGCTGTCTTAGACGGTGAAATGAGCGAATCTCAAGCCGTTGAAGAACTTATTGGCGTTTTCGATAAGTCTTTACAATAAGTAGATCGGTAAATACATATTGTATTATTAAATATAATCGTATTGCTAAATATATATTAGATAAGCCGGCATAACTTATCTTAATACGCACTCCACTAGCAATCGTATGCATTTCGATATAACTACAGATGTATTTGTAAAAGGCATAGTATCAATGTTCACTGTTGGATTTGGACCAATAGTAGTTGCATACTATGCCTTTTTCTATGTCATAATAACTAATTGCGACTAATTATTTGCTATTAATTGTCTAATAAAAGATGATTAATATATAAGTTCATCTTTTTAAAATGCAAAAATCAGTGTATAATTAAGTTATATTATTTATTAATCGTTTAATGTTACGAGAGGGGCATTCAAATGAACAAAAAATTATTATTACCTGTAGGTGTAGTCGTTCTAATTATTGGTATTGCGATTCTATTATTAAATCCAGATCCAGGGGCGGCTAATTTGGAAATTGCGAGAAATGCTACAAATGCTCAAGCGGCAGCAAAGGCGATTTCTGAGAATAACCAATCTTACACATTGTGGTATTCTATTGGTATGTTCTGTAGCGGTTTAGGCATTGCACTGTCAGTAGGTGGCTTCATTGTAGGCTTTATTAAAAAAGACTAATCTATTTAGGAACGTATCAAAGGCTGTACTAGAATGTATATCATTTCTAGTGCAGCCTTTTTGTATTTTAATTTTAGGGTTATAGGACAAAACGTGTTGGTTTTGCCCTATAACCCTAATTTTATCCTGTGGACTTTAGCTAGCTTATGTCTATCTAGCGAATTAGTCTATATTTATCTTGCAAGTCATCCTATATCTATTTATGTTGTGGTTTTACGCTCTATATCTGTTTTCGGTGGGATAAAACGTGGTATAATTAACCCGGATAGAGCCTAAAAGTATGTGGCTTTTGGAGGTTAGTATGAGTAGTATAGCGCATTTATTTGTAGCTGGTGGATTTGTTATGTATCCGCTGGTGATTTTTTTACTGTTTACCTTGATGATTGGCATTGAACGTATCTTTCTATATCGCAAGTTTACAAAGGATTTGCGCCGTTTTAATAAGGTCTTAGAGAAGAATCAATCTTGGATTATGTTACCAAGTGTTTTGGAACGGGATACAGAGGAACTTGGTTCTTTATTTGCCCGTGCTATCCGCAATGCAAAGAATTATAATGGCTTGGAAAATCGCCTTCAAGATGTGGTGTCGTACGCTGATGAACGTTTAAAACGCGGCCTTAGTTGGCTCAGCATGGTTGTAACAATGGCTCCGTTATTGGGGTTGCTGGGGACGGTCTTCGGCATGATTCGTGCGTTTGCTGTGGTAGGCGGCGATATTGGGGCTCCGACCATTATTACAGGTGGTGTTTCTGAAGCCTTAGTGGCAACGGCTACAGGTTTGACCGTGGCCATTATTGCCCTTGGCTTTCACAGTTACTGTGCAGCAAAGGTCAATGATTCTGTGGCGACATTAGAACATGAGTGCGGCAACATCCTTGATGCGTACAACGAGGAACATGATATATGAGACGACGCACGTTAGGGGTTAAAAAAGAGCCTACCATCATGATTATTCCTATGATTGATATCGTATTCTTTTTATTAGTATTTTTCATGGTAGGCACGCTGTACATGAATACAGAGCAACAAATTCCGCTTAATTTACCATCTGCATCGTCGTCTACGGCGAAATCTATCGAACCTATCACCATTACCTTGACTACAACGCACACGCTGTATATCGATAATCAGGAAATTTCTTCGGATCGCTTGGCGCAAGAGGTCAAATCTATCGTTACACAAGCACCTCAACAGGCCTTTGTGATTCGCGCTTCAAAAGATGTATATTATAACGATGTTATCGAGCTTTTGGACATGCTCAAGGTGAACGGTGCTAAATATATTAGCGTCGCTACGGAACGGAAGTGATTCCATGTTTGAATCACATTATCTGAAACCTTTTATTGTATCTTTAGGCATTACCATCATGCTTATCTCTGGCATGGGGCTTTCTTTGCGTGGTATCGTTGGAACCGGTGTGGCGTATGATGCCGCAGAGGTTAGCTTTCATCTGCCTGAGGATAGTGAAAGTGATGCGGAAACTACGGCTATTGAGCCTATACCTAAGGATAAGCCACCGGTTGAACCTCCGACTCCAGAAGGCCCTGCGCCTAAGGCAGATCCTCTTGTAACGGAAAATACAGGTGATGAAAGTATTCATAATTTAAATGCCAATAAGACTACATCTAATGCTCGTCGCGAATGGGCCGTTCCCAAGGCCATAGAATCGGAAACGACTAATAATGAACAAGCTGTAGTTACGGGTGGAAATGATTCCAAAGACGGAAAATCCTCTAAGCCTGACAATGCTCCTAAGGGTAAGGATATAACATCTGATCCGAATGCCAATGGAAACGGCTTTGCCGAAGCTAGTGATTTATCCTTCCTATCTGATCTTGCGTGGGGGCTCTTAACACCAGGGCAACAAGCGCTTTTACAAAAGTCGGATATCAACCCTCAAGAATATTTACGAACGGTACAAGAACAGGGGAAGGGGTCAATCGTAACAGGTAAGGTTGTAGTGCGTGTTAACTTTGACGTTAATGGACATGTCATCGTGGGAGAACATACACCGCTCATCGCAGAGGATGTACCGCAACCAGTCAAAGAGGAAGCAATGCGCATCGTTAAAAGCAGTGGTTCTATTATCAATCGAAGAGGGGAACCTGTATATCTAGCAGTCCCTGTTGTTTTAGGACAATAAAGAGGCATATCTTACATACATTAGTATGGGATATGCCTCTTTGTTATGGTTGTAAAAAAAGATTGTATTAATTTTGATTGGTAAGCATCGTTTTCGTAGAGTTGAAGACCGCTAGATATACGATGGGGCCACCGATGAATAATGTGACTTGCATAGGTGTGCTGAATTGATCAGCTCGCCACAATGCAAAAGCGTAGAAGAACATAGTAATTAACATGATGAGAAATGCGATGATAACACGTACATTTGTGTTTACTGCTAAGGATGTAGTAATACGCGATTTATTCATCATTACGTAAATTAAAGATACTACGATGTCTGCCGTAAAGATGGAGAAGATAAAGTTGTAATCAAACTCGCCAAAAAGGACTACCGCCAAGCCGATAAAGCTGAGCCCAAAGAATAGACGTAATAGAATACCTATAGTATTAGATTCGTTGCGCTGTGCGCGGCGTTCCTTACGATTTAAAGTTGCCATGAAAGCCTCCCCCATAGTAGAAATGTTTGTTACTATTAGTATAAAGCTCGTGTATAGATTGAGCAATTATTCGCAGTACATTTAGTCTGTATGTTTATTATATATCACAATGTATAGCTATGATATAGTATTGATTAATTTATTACTATATAACTATATGAGAAATTAGAGTGAGAGATTATGATTCAAGTTATTCTTACCTATATTGTTAATGTTATTATTGTATTTGTATTTTTTCCTATTTTAGAATCTGTAGTTCAATATGTGTATCCGTTTTCATGGGACTGGCTTATAAAACCGCTACATTTAGTGGATAAGCTCGATGTATATATTATTATATCCTTTGCGTTGCCTATTATTGTGGCCATCGGATTATTTTTGCCACCTTTTAGTTGGATTGTCCATGTATTGCAAGGTGAAAGAAAACCAAATGCAGAAGAATCTGAATATATTGAACCGCTGTTTGAGGAATTATGTGCATTTAGCGGTGTAGCACGTAACTCACTGATATTGCGCATGCGTACAGATGAGGAAATTAATGCCTTTGCATCTGGATTAAATCACATTACGATTTATACAGGAGCCTTGTATTCGTTAGATAAACGGCATTTATTAGGTGTTCTTGCCCATGAATTAGGCCATTTACGACATCGTGATACTATCTATTTAACCATTACCTATGCTATGGATCGACTAGGGCAATTAATTTTAAATCTTGTAATATATCTAAATTTTGCTTTAAATATACTGGCTATTATACCAATTGTTAATATCGTAGTACGTATTATTCAATTAATTCTTATCGTTATGATTGCAATCGTGAAATATGTACTTCTATTACCGAAGTGGATTACCTATTATTTTGATAGCCGTCGTCGAGAGTATGCTGCTGATGCCTATGCCGTTTCGATTGGTTTGGGGCGGGAGCTGCGTGATGGTCTAGTTTCATTAGGACTTGCTACTGAACAAATTGGTATTCTAGAGAATGGTGAATTATATGATTGTGAAAGTACAGGATTTTTCAGTCGCTTGTTTATTACTCATCCAAAAATGATTAAGCGAATACAACGTATCAATGAAGGGATAGAGGTATATAATCTCAAGCAAAGTCTTAAAGAAAATCGTTAAAGTGATAATTAATTTAATAAACACGAACGATAAGTAAAATTAATATAATTATCATTCGGAAAATTTAGCTCCGTTCGTTGAATGGAGCTTTCACATATGGTACAATAATCCTATAAATCTAGCTTTTATCATGCAAAGGAGACATCATGATACCACGTTATACACGAGAAGAAATGGGCCATATTTGGAGCGAACGCAACGAATTCGACACAATGTTATTGGTGGAGACCCTCGCATCTGAGGCACAAGCTGAGTTGGGCGTTATTCCTAAAGAAGCGGCGAAAACAATCCGGGAAAAGGGAAATTTCGACGTTGAGCGCATTCATGAAATCGAAAAGGAAACGAACCATGATATCATTTCCTTCGTAACAGCAGTGGGCGAATACGTAGGTCCTGAAGCGGCTAAATACATCCATCTTGGCCTTACCTCTACAGATGTGAAAGATACGGCGCTTGGGTACATGATGAAACAAGCCTGCGATATCTTAATTGGTGACTTAAAGCGTTTGCACGAAGTATTGCGTCGTCGTGCAGCTGAGTTCAAATATACTCCTATGATCGGTCGTACCCACGGCATCCACGGCGAACCAACTACATTCGGTTTGAAATTGGCGTTGTGGATGGCAGAGGTAGAACGTGATATTGAACGCATGGAGCATGCGCGTAAAAGCGTTGCCGTTGGTAAATTGTCTGGCGCTGTTGGTACATACTCCAATATCGATCCATTCGTAGAACAATATGTGTGTGAAAAATTAGGCCTTGAGCCTGTTAAAATTGCTACGCAAGTGGTGCAACGTGACCGCCATGCTGAGTTGTTGTCTACCATCGCTGTTGTAGGCGGTACATTAGACAAAATCGCATTGGAAATCCGTCACTTACAACGTACAGAGGTACGCGAAGCAGAAGAATATTTCAGCCCTAAACAAAAGGGTTCCTCTGCGATGCCTCATAAACGCAACCCTATTACATGTGAAAGAATTTGCGGTATGGCTCGCTTACTTCGTGGCTATGCACAATCTGCTTACGAAGATCAAGCATTGTGGCATGAACGCGATATTTCTCATAGCTCTGTAGAACGAGTTATCTTGCCGGATGCGACAATCTCGTTAAATTATATGTTGCACCTAACAATCCGAACCATTGATAAATTGTTGGTATACCCTGAAACTATGCTTAAAAATCTTAACCTTACAGGGGGCCTCGTATTTAGCCAAACAATTTTGACACACCTTGTAGACAAAGGTGCGGTACGTGACGAAGCATATCGTTGGGTTCAAAAACATGCTATGGAACGCTGGCTTGAAGGCAAAGATTTCGCAACAGGTTTAAAAGCTGATGAAAACATTAAGAAGTACATGACTGATGAGGAAATCGATGCATGCTTTGATCCGTATAAATTGCTAAGACATGTAGATACAATCATGGCTCGCTTTGGCCTATAATTGTAGGGTACTTCCCACATAACATATGAAAGACTAGGGTAGGTATAGACCAACAAGCCTATGGTACATGCAGTAGGTGTTGGCTATATCTACCTTTTTTGTTTTGAAAGCAATATGCCATTTTAGATAGAAGTATATTATTTTAACAGATAATTATAAATTAGTTTTCTAGCAGGCTTTTATATACTCGTCTTACATTAGGAAACCATCTATTTGTTTTAGGAGGTTATATGAAACGTATTATACGGAAGTACGGACCGCCTATTTTTCACTGTATTAATGACTTTGGTCAAGGTTCGCTGGCGGCCCTCATACCGTTTTTTATCGCTAACTTTGGCCTTAATTATTATCAATCGGCTTCCATCATTTTCTGTAATACCGTGGTGGCTTCCGTGGCACAGCCCGTATTGGGCTATGTGGCAGATCGGTGGCGCGTACCCTGGTTTATTCCCGTTGGGTTTACGGTGACTCTTGTGTCGATTAGCGCTATGGCATTGGCTACGAGTTACGAAATGATTCTTGCTTTGTCGCTCTTGGCCGGGGTAGGTGCTGCGTTATTCCATCCTGAGGCAGCTCTACTGGTAAATCGTACGCAATCTCATGAGCTTGGTAATGCTATGGGGCGCTTTGCAGTCGGTGGTAGCGCTGGCTTTGCACTTGGACCTCTCCTCGCTGGGGGTGTATATGTCTTTGGGGGACAATTCCTTTGGGTATTTACGATTATCGCGCTACTCGGCGTATTGCTATATCTCTATGCCTTTATGGGCGAGGGTGAAGCTGATACCGCTGATACTGCTGATACTGGTAACCGTGAAAGTCATTCTAAGGTTCTTAGTACTGCTACAAATGATTGGGCGAGCTTTGGTAAGTTATTTTTTGTGATTGCCTCTCGATCTATACTCTTCTCTGTATTGGCTATCTTTATTCCTATTTTGTATATTACCGTTATTAATGGTGAAGCTAGTGCATCTAGTTTGGCCCTTACTGCGTACTTTGCGATGGGGGCCGTTCTTACCTATATGGGAGGGGCTTTATCTGATAGACTTGGATTTCTTAAAACTGTACGCTTAGGTAATCTGATTTTCTTGCCTTCTGTTTTAGTATTTATATTTGTGTCTAATATTTGGGGCTTCTTTGGCGCCATGATACCGATGGCCTTTGGTGTGTTCTCACAATACGGGCCAATTACGGTGTTAGGTCAAAAATACCTTGCTAAAAATGCGGGCTTTGCATCTGGTATTACGCTAGGTTTTGGCATTACCTTAGGTGGCCTTGTGGCACCTTATGTAGGACATCTAGCAGATATTTATGACGTACAAACGGCATTGATGACACTGATCCCTGTAGGGGTTATAGGCTTGCTTATGAGCTTCTGGTTGAAAGAACCAAAATAACATCAATGCAATAGGGTCATATTAAAGACATAATAACATGTAAGTAGCAAAATCGTATAAAAGAACTAAAATAGAATATTTTGATTCGATAAAATGTCAATACATGGGAGGTGACCATTGGTCACCTCCCATTTGTTTACTTTAATAAACCAGTTATCTATATTGGATATAGTAAGACTTTGATTTTCTATATCTCAATATCTTTACTTGATATATGTTTTAACATATAATTAAGTAAAGATTTCTTCTAGTATTAGGAGGAATGACATGGATACGTTTTCTGTTGTTTTTTATGAAACCCTAAGTGGAGATAAGCCAGCAAAAGTATTCTTAAATGAACTTTCAGATAAACAACGGGCTAAAACAATTCGAGATTTAAAGATACTTGAATTATATGGCAATCGTTTAAGGGAACCGCAGTCTAAATATTTAGAGGATGGTATTTATGAGTTGCGAACGAAGCAAGGTTCAAATATCTCAAGAATATTGTATTTCTTCTTTGTGGGAAGGCGAATTGTATTAACTAATGGTTTTGTAAAGAAATCTATGAAAACACCTAAAAGTGCAATTGAACTAGCTATTAAATATAAAAATAATTATATTGAGAGGTATAGATAATATGGAAACGTTAGATCAATATTTAGAAAAGCAATTAGAAAATCCGAAGTTTAAAAAAGAGTGGGATGCTTTAGATGATGAATACCAAATTATTCAGAATATAGTTGAGGCGCGATTAGCAGCACATATGACGCAAATGCAATTATCTGAGTTAACAGGTATTACACAGTCTGATATTAGCAAGATTGAAAATGGCAATGGAAATCCATCTTTGAAAACATTGCAGAAAATAGCCCATGCGTTTGGGAAGAAACTAAAGATTGAATTTGTATAAATACTTTCACAGAATCCGAACATTGTTGTATAATAAAAATGAATTGTTTCGACTGTTATATGGAGGATATAGATATGGCAACTAGTATGGTTATCGGCACTCAATGGGGTGACGAGGGGAAAGGTAAAATTGTTGACTGGATCGCAGAACGTGCGGATGTTGTGGTGCGCAGTCAAGGTGGTAATAACGCGGGTCATACTGTTGTAGTTGATGATAAAGCGTTTGCACTTCGCCTTTTGCCAAGTGGTATCTTATACGATAATAAACAAAATATTGTGGGTACTGGTGTTGTTATCGACCCTAAAGTTTTGTTACAAGAAATTGAAGGCCTTGAAAAGCAAGGCAGATCTGCTAAAACCCTTCAAGTTTCTGACCGTGCACATGTCATTATGCCATACCATATCGCTCTAGATACTGCGGAAGAAGCATCTAAAGGGGATGCTAAAATCGGTACTACTAAAAATGGTATTGGTCCTTGCTACGCTGATAAAATCAATCGTATCGGCATCCGTATCTGTGATTTGTATGATATGGAAACATTTAAACAAAAATTAGCGTACAATGTAGAGTTCAAAAATAAAATGCTTACTAAGGTATACGATGCTGAACCTGTTAGCTATGATGAAATCTTAGCGGATTACATCAAATACGCTGAAGCCTTGAAACCTTATGTAACAGATACTAATGCGGCTGTTCTTAAAGCTGTAAAAGAGGATAAAAAGGTATTGTTCGAAGGTGCTCAAGCTACTATGCTCGACCTTGATCATGGTACATATCCATTTGTAACATCCTCTCATCCAATTGCAGGTGGTGCTTCCACAGGCGCTGGTGTGGGTCCTAACTACTTGAAAAACATCTTCGGTGTAGTAAAAGCTTACGCTACGCGCGTTGGTGCAGGTCCGTTCCCTACAGAGCTTCTTAACGAAACTGGCGATAACCTTCGTGAACTTGGTCATGAGTTCGGCACTGTAACGGGTCGTCCTCGTCGTTGTGGTTGGTTAGACCTCATGGTTGTAAAATACGCAGCAGGTCTTAACAGCCTTGATTATTTGGCTATTACTCGCTTGGATATTCTTGATACTTTCAAAGAATTGAAAATCTGCGTAGGCTACAAATTAAATGGTAAAGACGTAGAAGGCTTCCCAGCTAACTTGAAAGATCTTGAAGCATGCGAAGCAGTGTACGAAACATTGCCAGGTTGGGAAACTGATATCTCTGGTATTCGTGAATACGATAAATTGCCTGAAAATGCTCGTAAATATGTAGAACGCATTGCTGAAGTAACAGGTGTACCTTTGGGTATCGTATCCGTTGGCCCTAACCGTAGCCAAACTATCGACTTAGTAAATGTATTCTAAGCTATACTAATTTGATATAATAGGAAATTTGTATTTGGTAGCATTGATATAATATTATACATTTTAATATTTTTTGCTATGCAATCGATTTATAGAATTATACAGATATGACCCCTCGTAGAGGGGTCTTTTGTGTTGAATAGATGTAGAATATAAACGTGGATACTCTATATCTAATCCTTTAGGTTGCTACAGTAGTGCGGTATATCGAAGTATGCTATATAGTTATTAAAGTGTGAGTATATCGAGAAATATATAATAAATAATAGAATGCAATTGTTATATATACAGAAAAATGTATATTCAGATAAATCTATAAAATGAAAATTTGTTTAAAATATTCATTTTATACAAAGAAATACGTGCTTAAATTAGTTTATAATAAGACGAAATTTACTTATCTATAATTTTTTTGTATTCATAATAAATTATTAAGATACAAATATAAAGAAAAAAATAGATTTACATTAAGAAATAGTATATAATAGTACCAAGAAGTAGATTGATATTTTTTGATAAGGATCTGAGGAGTTAAAGATATGGTTGAAGTTTCTTACGAACGTTTAGCGACGATTTTTAAGGCATTAAGTGATGAAACAAGATTACACATCATCGATATGTTGTCTTGCAATGAATTATGTGCAGCCGATATTTTAGCGAGCTTCAATTTGTCTCAATCTACGTTGAGTTACCACATGAAAATCTTAATTGATGCAGGTGTAGTCAACTCTCAACGTAATGGTTTATGGACGCGTTACTCCATTAATGAAGCTACATTTGCCGATATTTTAGATATTCTCCCTCAATTATATAAAACTAAAGATGAGTGCATTTGTGCGCAGATTAAATACTGCCGCATTTCTGAGCACGAAAAAGAAGCATAACAATGAGACGTTGGATTATGCATGTTGATATGGATGCATTCTTCGCGTCCATAGAACAACTGGATCATCCAGAGTATAAAGGCCACCCCGTAATCGTGGGTGGTCTTTCTTCACGTGGTGTTGTAGCTACCTGTTCCTATGAGGCTCGAAAATTTGGTATTCACTCTGCGATGCCAATCTCGAGAGCTAAGAAACTCTGTCCTGATGGCATCTATGTATATCCTCGGATGGATCGATATAAAGAAGTGTCGAACCAAATTTTTTCCATCATGAAAGAATTCACCCCTTATATTGAGCCTCTATCTATTGATGAAGCCTTTCTTGAAGTGAGCGGCATGTCTACCATGTATAGTGGTCCTAAAGCTCTAGGACAAGCCATTAAAGATCGTGTATTCGAGAAAACAGGACTTATTATCTCTGCAGGCTTAGCACCCAATAAATTTCTTGCTAAATTAGCCTCTGATTTAGATAAGCCAGATGGTCTTGTGGTCATCCCATACGGTCGTGAAAAAGAGGTGCTAGCTCCTTTGCCTATTAAACGTATTTGGGGTGTTGGCCCTCGGACAGAGAAAATTTTGAAAGCTGGTGGCTTTCATCTGATACGTCATATTCAGTCTTTGCCTGATGAAAGCACTTTAATTCCTCTTGTGGGAAATCAGGCAAAGCGCATATGGGAACTTGCGAATGGTATCGACGATAGACCTGTTGAAACAGACCGAAAGATACAATCGATTGGCGCTGAGGAAACCTACGAAGAAGATCTCACAGAAGGCCGTGCTATTGAATTAGAATTTAGGTACTTTGCAAACCGTTTATCGAAACGGCTTCGTAGACGTAGCCTTTATGGACATACTGTATCTATCAAGGTTCGGTATGATGATTTCACTACCGTATCACGGCAGAAGCGGCTAGATACGCCGTCAGATCATGAGCATGTATTTTTTGAAACTGCGCTGCTCTTGTGGAATAAGCTCATGCAAGATAAAACGAGTAAGAACCCGAAAGGTACAAAGAAAGACGTAGAAGCACTAGGGGCAACTATGAAAGTGAAATCTACTGATTTTAGATATAGTAGTTCTAAAGATAATCGTTCTAACCATATTGGTTCTAATTATAGTACTTCTAAATATAGTAGTTCTAGTGAGATTACTTTTATGGATCCGCCTGGTCCTATCCGTTTATTAGGCCTTACTGTGAGTGGCCTCGATGAGGAGGTTCCTATGCAGGACAGTCTCTTTGAATCCCCACAGGATAAAACAGAGGATAAGCTATCTAGTGTGTTAGACTCCTTAGAGGCTAAATTTGGTGAAACCGCTGTCATGAGTGGGGCGTTATGGCAACGCTTTCACGGAGACAATGGAATACGCAGAAAATGGTCAGAGTTGAAAGCGGCAGTGGATGCACAGCCTGATCAAGAGGATGGGGAGTCTATTAATGTTGATGTAGTCTCAACTAAAGAGGCTAATCGGTCTACAATTGCAGACACACACCCATCTATTGAAGGACCTAAAAAGACCGTCAAAAAGGACTTATAAAGATTATATTGAATACTTTCGCTAATATAATTGTTCGTGTTACAATATGGGTGTAGTGTTAATAAATTACCGCAAGAGAGGTATAGATATGAGTTTATTTCGTGTGGCCATTCATTATGGCGTAAACAGCAATGGTTTCTTGTCCTATGATACAGAAACAAAAACAGTGTCCGTAGATTTACCTGAACAAGAGTGGGTGGATAAGGTAATCGCTTACTTGAATAATGAACATGCTATTGAGCATGCTACAGGTCTTGATACGTATGAACGATTGACCGTAAAACCATTAGAATCTTTGGATAATCTTAAGTTAGCTTTAACACGTATGTGGGAAGCAATCGACGTACAAGTTGATTGGAGTCGTCCGGCATAAATTGAATGAAAACACCTTGTGATCTACAAGTTAGTAGAAACAAGGTGTTTTTTGTTTTGCGTATTTTTGTAGGTACATCTTAACAGCATTTAAATATATAGCATTGAAATTCTCATTTTAAAATTATAAATGATATCGTGTATACAAAATTTATAAAGGTTTAGGGTTGTTCTGTTAAAAAAATTATGATATTCTAATTACAGATTAATGAATAATAATTATCCGTTAATAATTTTTATCGTAATTGAGATATATGATTTAAAAATTATGTAAAGTAAATTACTTTCATTTTGATCTCTAAGTAGGAGTTTGTAACATGAATAATGAAAAGAAACTAACAACCGCCTTTGGCGCTCCCGTACCAGATAATCGCAACTCTGCTACAGCAGGTAAACGTGGTCCTGTATTGATGCAAGATGTTTGGCTCATGGAGAAATTAGCTCATTTTGAGCGCGAAGTGATTCCTGAACGCCGCATGCATGCTAAAGGATCCGGTGCATTTGGTACTTTCACAGTAACTAACGATATTACAAAATATACGAAAGCAAAAATTTTCTCTGAAGTAGGCAAGCAAACGCCGTTATTCGTGCGTTTCTCCACCGTTGCCGGTGAGCGTGGTGCGGCCGATGCAGAACGCGACATTCGTGGCTTTGCCGTAAAATTTTATACGGAAGAAGGAAACTGGGACCTCGTAGGTAACAATACACCTGTATTCTTTATCCGCGATCCATTGCAATTCCCTGATTTGAACCGCGCTGTAAAACGGAATCCGAAAACAAATCTTCGCGATGCGACAGCAAATTGGGATTTCTGGACTAGCTTGCCAGAGGCGATCCACCAAGTAACAATCGTCATGAGTGACCGTGGTATTCCTAAATCCTACCGCACAATGCATGGTTTCGGCAGTCATACATACAGTCTTATCAACGAAAACGATGAGCGCGTATGGGTTAAATTCCATTGGGTTTGCCAACAGCCGATTGAAAATCTTTCCGATGCTGAGGCGGCTAATGTGGTAGCTAGTGACCGTGAAAGTCACCAACGTGACCTCTTTGAGGCTATTGAAAAAGGCGATTTTCCTAAATGGAAATTATGCATCCAAGTGATGACGGAAGAACAAGCTAACAATATGCCGTACAATCCATTCGATTTAACTAAAGTATGGTATCATGACGAATTCCCATTGATTGAAGTTGGTGTGATGGAACTTAATCGCAATCCAGAAAATTATTTCCAAGATGTAGAACAAGCTGCATTTGCACCAACAACTATCGTTCCTGGTATCTCTTTCTCTCCTGACAGAATGCTACAAGGTCGTTTGTTCTCCTATGCGGATGCGCAACGCTATCGTCTAGGGGCAAATTATTATCAAATCCCTGTTAATGCCGCTAAATGTCCTGTAAATATCTATCATCGTGATGGTCAAGGACGTATAGATGGAAACCATGGGTCTACAATTGGCTACGCACCAAATAGCTTTGGTGAATGGGCTGAACAACCGGAATTCAAAAATCCTCCTCTCGACGTATCTGGCCCAGCCTACCAATATGACTTCTATGAAGACGACTCTGACTTCTTTACACAACCAGGTAAACTGTTCCGCCTCATGAGCCCTGAACAACAACAAGTCTTATTTGATAACACCGCAGCAGCTATGAATGGCGTACCTGATTTTATCAAAGAACGTCATGCAAAACATTGCTACCAATGTGATCCTGCTTATGGTGAAGGCGTTGCTAAAGCCTTGGGTATGAATATTGATTTCAGCGATGTAAAATAAGATTAATGATACTATTTAAACAATATTAAAATAGTTTATCTAAACAATACTAATGCGATAAAAGAACTCCCTTAAACTAACACGAAGCCCCTCCTTGCTATATAGCTCATAGTAAGGAGGGGCTTTTGTTGTGGAGAGTGTATTTAAATATTACTAATCAAATTTTTTACTTGTTAAGTCTTGATACATGAGCTTAGCAATTTCATATTGTGGATCACCCGGTTGTAGCTGGTGTGTCGGTAGTTTAAATACGGTTTCAGCTATTTCACTTTTCTTGATATCGATGCCTTTTACATCTTCAGAACGACTTATGGAAATCGTATGCGTTGTTGGGTTTATGAAGTACGCATTTACATCGATGCTGAAAGCTTTATTTTCGTCCTTTCTCATGATTGTACGTAGAATCATGGCTGAAATAGCAGTAGTATCATTTTTTTCACCTAATAGTTGCTTAGATGTATAGTCCACATAATCTGCATAGACATAAATATCGCCGGGCTTGGCCTTGTCGTAATCTTGTGTGTAGGCCTCTACTAAACGCAAATCGAGTTGTCTCCCAAATGGTTGAGAGAACATTTCGCTTTGTAATGCTCGTGTTTCATTAACAGGTGGATACATAGGTATTGCTTTTAAACCTTTTAGCATATCCGCGCGAGTTTCATTTTTTCGTTTAGCACGACGTTCCGCACTGACCTTGTCTAAGCGTTCACGCTCCTTTAACATGGCCTTTTCTTGTTCTTCTTTAGTTTTGTAGGTCTTTACGGATACAACACGGTTACCGGTCATAGTGACTGTCGAATAGATGGGCTTATCTTTAGTAGGCTTTCCCTTAGAAGCAGCAAGAGTAGATTGGACCATAGCCGGTGTTGCACTTTCGATAGATTTTTTTAGCTCTGGAAGATTGGAGTAATCCATATCAACCATAGCAGTATCTGTGTTTTCAGTAGATCGCATAGGGGTAGCACCATATGCAGATGATATAGCTAATATAGCTAATAGTGAACTGGCAATAATTGATCGTTTACATAGTTTCATTACATATACCTCTCTTTAGTAAGAAATCTCTAATACCATCAATAGCTGTATTATAGCATAGTTTTTGCATAGATAGATTTAAAACTGTACTTATTAACTCCTAAAAGAGCCTAAGCAACTATCTGAATCGAATCGATTTATGGTATGGTGCATAGGATCTTTTTTTGCTTTTAGAAATATACAAATTTTAAAAGGATTTTAGTATAACTATGTAGAATTATATGATGTGTTGAATTTACACGAAATGTTACATGTGAATAGGAGGCAGTTATGAAATCTAGTAGTTTGGCATGGTATGTGGCGGTGGCTTGTATTGGAGGAAGCCTTTGTATGGGGCCTGTGGTACAAGCGGATTCTCCGACTAATGTAAAAACAAATAGTCCTGTTTCTACTGCTGTTGTAACGCAGGCTCAACCAGCTCAGCCTGTTACTGTTACCGCAGTTAAGAATGATGGAGTTAGTGCTACAACTAATAATACAGTAACTAATAATGCAGTAACTAATGATGTAGCGGCACAGGAAGCCCTCAAGCAAAAGCAACAGTACCAAGCCGAAACTGAAACGATGGGCTTGCTATGGATGCGTATCTCTGCAGAGTACAGAGCGCTAGCGTATCAAGGGTATAATGTGGCAATGAATACCGTTAAGATGGCCGTTACTGATCCATCTCATCAAAGAAAACCTTTAGCTATCGTTCTTGATGCGGACGAAACCGTAGTGGATAATACCAAGTTGATGGGTGAAAGCATTGTAAATGGTAATGGCCGTTTTGATGCTCCCTGGTGGCGTCAAGCCGTGCATCAAGGCAAATCGCAAGCCATGCCTGGCGCCGTTGAATTCCTAAATGAAGTACATAAACAAGGGGTAGAAATCTTCTATGTTTCAAACCGTTACGCACCTGTAAACCTTGATGTAACGATACAGAACTTTAAAGAACTAGGATTCCCATCTGTCGATAAAGACCATGTACTACTATTCGAAAAAGACTCTGACAAACAACCTCGCTTTGATATGATTGCTAAAAAATATTATGTCATTCTATACATGGGCGATAACGCTGGTGATTTCCCAATCGGCACAAAAGGTAAGACACTAGCTGAAAGAAATAGCATCATCGATGCTCATAAAGAAGACTTTGGTACTACCTTTGTGGTATTCCCAAACCCTGCTTACGGATCTTGGGTAAGTGCATTAGCTAAAGGCTACCAAAACCTGAGCCCAGAAGAACAAAAACAAGTGAATAATCAATATTTACAACAATAAGGACGTCTTGCGTATACTTTATTAAAAACGATATAATAAAGTGTACATGCGTCTATAGCTCAGTTGGATAGAGCGGCAGTTTCCTAAACTGCGTGTCACTGGTTCGATTCCGGTTAGGCGCACCAATTAAAATCTATTAGACATAAGGCTTTAAATGCCTTGTGTCTTTTTGTTTTACCATTTAATATTGTTATAAATAGGTAACCTTGTATTTATAGTCTATTTTTTATATTATAAAAAGATTGATAGTATTTTTGTATAATGAAGGGTGTAAATAAACAATTTGTACAATTAATTATTATGGACCCATTTAGGAAGGATAATATAGTGTTAGAAACGAAGTTATATAATGAAGATTGTATAGTAGCAATGAAAAAAATTGATACAAATTCTATTGATCTAATTATCACAGATCCTCCTTATAATTTGGGAAATTTTATGAGAAACCGCGATACGAATCTTAGTAAAATGAGAGATAATTTTTTTGGATCAGCAGGCTGGGATGATATGGACTTTTCGGAATGGGAAAAATCTATGGATTGTTTTTTTGAAGAGTCAGCTAGAGTTATAAAAAAGGGCGGTTCAATGATTGTCTTTATGGCTATTATAAAGGTAGAGACAATTATAAGATTAGCTCAGAAGCATGGATTTTATTATAAAACAACGGGGATTTGGCATAAAACTAATCCTATGCCAAGAAATATGAACCTACATTTTGTGAATTCTACAGAGGCTTGGATATATTTTACGTATAAAAAGAGAACGGGTATTTTTAATAATCAGGGAAGACTTATTCATGATTTTATCGAAACTTCGGTTACCCCTAATGGTGAGAGACGATATGGGAAGCATCCTACGCAGAAACCCGAAATTCTAATACAACACTTTATTGATGTTCTATCTAATGAAGGGGATTGTGTACTTGATCCATTTATGGGAAGTGGAACTACAGGTGTTGTAGCACAGAAAAATAATCGACAATTTATTGGAATTGAGTTAGATAAAAAGTATTTTGATATAGCTGTTTCTAGAATAAAAGGATGACTTATGGAACCAACTGTTATAGATTTATTTGCAGGCGTAGGAGGACTTTCATTGGGATTTGAGATGGAAGGGTTTGATATATTATTAGCAAATGAGTTTGACCAATCAATTGCGACTGCATATAAGGAGAATCATAAGAGTACAAACGTTGTTGTGGGCGATATAACGTCTTTAGATTTGAGTAAAGTATTTGGAGAATATGTTAATAAAATAGATGTAGTAATAGGTGGACCACCTTGTCAAGGATTTTCACAAAAGGGTAAAAGAAAAACAATAAATGATGAAAGAAATTTTTTATTTAAACATTATGTTGAAGTAGTAAAATTCGTAAAGCCTAAGTATTTTGTAATGGAGAATGTTCCTAATTTATTAACAGCAGAGAAAGGTTTCTTTCTTAATGAAATTAAGGGGTTGTTTAAGGGCTATGGATACTCTATACGATATGGCGTTCTGAATGCAGCAGACTATGGGGTACCACAAAATCGTAGAAGAGCCATTATTATTGGAAAATATTTAGCGACTCCACCTGAATTGCCCCTACCTTGTAAGCAAAAGGTCACTATTTGGGATGCGATAAGTGACTTAGCATATCTTGAATCTGGTGAAGGTGAATTTGAACAGGAATATCGAAATTCACCTAAGAGTGATTATGAAAAGAAAATGCGTAAAGGATCTAAAATCCTATATAATCATATGGCAACAAAACACTCTGCATTGGCATTAGAGCGTTTATCATTGATTCCTCCAAATGCGGGGAAAGAAATACTTCCGAAGGAACATATTACGAAGTCTGTATATAGTGGGACTTGGAGTAGAATGAAACAGAATGATGTAGCAGTAACAATAACAACTAGATTTGATACTCCTTCCTCTGGAAAATTTACTCACCCATTTTTAAATAGAGCTATTACCGTCAGAGAGGCGGCTAGATTACAATCTTTTCCTGATACTTTTAAGTTTATTGGCAGTAAAATGTCCCAAATGAAGCAAGTTGGAAATGCTGTTCCGCCGTTATTAGCTAGAAAAATAGCACGTGTAATTATGAATGATATAAAGAGAGATAATAATGAATAGACCAAACCCCTTGAATATATATCCTGATATTGATTTAAAATTAGGTATAAAATCTTCATTCCCTAATATTAAAAGTGCTTTAGCTATGATTATTTTCCTATGGGTCGTTTCTGATTCTCCAGGAGAATTAGAGTATTCAGTTCAGGATAAGGATCAGATTATTTTAACTAATGATTTAAATGAAAAAATAATTAGTATGATAGATACTTTTGAAATTATAAGTATTGATAAAGATAATCTATTGAGTAATCTTAATGCAAACCCAATATTTACAGCGCAAATAGAATCTTTAATTGTTGCTTTTGAGTTGATTTGGAGATTGGCTAAAGTTGAATTTTTAGATAGTTCTAAGCCTTATAGTGCTGAAAGAACTGGAAGGGTTAGATACCCTAAAAAATTAATATATACAATCAATATAGACATTATTAATTCTTTGATTGAAACTGATAGAGAGTTATATTTAGGTGTGTTGTTATATTGGTTGGGTATTGAAAAAGATTATAGTCAACAAGATAATTATGCTAACCGTTTGAAACAAGCAGAAAAGAATTTGATAGAGTTAATAACGGTATTATCTGAACCTGCTGTATTTAAACTTGTAGATAATAATAAGGATATTATTTTTAATTTGGATAGCATATATAGAAAAATTCTCGATGCTAATGGACCAATAGATATTAATGGTGATGAAGAGCCTAAGGGCTCATTAAGAATATTAAAGTCATTGTTAAAGGATAACTTAAATTCGTTTTTAGAGTATTCCAATAATGTAGTTGATATTGTGCCTGATAAAGATATTGATTTACAGAAATATGAGAGCAGAGTTAGATGTTTTTTGCGGTTATCTTCTAACAATATTAATATTAGTTACTCCAATCAATTTAATATAGACTCAGCTATTAGCTCAAAATTAGATGAGCCTATCTATATAGATAATAATATATCTAGACAAAGAATTTTTTTTGGCGCACCAGGGACAGGGAAATCTTATGCATTAAAGCTGGAAGCAGAGGCTCTAGTTAGCAATAATGATGAACAGATTGAAAGAATAACATTTCATCCAGATTATACATATGCAAATTTTGTAGGTTCTTATAAACCGATTATGAAGACAAGTAAATTTGATGGATTAGATGAAGATACGAAAAATGTTATCTCAGTATTACTAGATGAGACTAAGACTACACAAGAAAAATATGATACTCTTGTAGAAACCTTTCAAAATAATAATGATTTGACACGGTTACCTGCTCTTTTAGGATTATATTTTGATGATGAGTTTACAACGATTAAGCAAGATGGGACTCAGGCTGCTAAGAATAATTCAGTTGAACGAAATCATGGACGAGCATTAAGAAAATATGTCCAGTTGTTATCAAAAGATTCATATAAAGAAAAAATTTCATATGAATATGTGCCGGGTCCGTTTATGCGACTCTTAGTAAAAGCATTAAAAAACCCTCATAAACCTTACGTATTAATTGTAGAGGAAATTAATCGTGCTAATGTTGCAGCTGTGTTTGGAGATATATTCCAATTGCTTGATCGAAATGATAATGGGGAAAGTGAATATAGTATAACAACAAGTGATGATATGAGACACTTTTTAAAAAGCCAGCTTGTGGGCAAATATGATGTTAATACTATCAAAATACCTTCGAATATGTTCGTCTGGGCAACTATGAATAGTGCAGATCAAGGTGTATATCCTATGGATACAGCGTTTAAACGGCGTTGGGAGTTTTCCTATTATGGACTTGATGATGGAGAAGATAAGCTATCTGATCTTGGGGTACGGCCAAGATTTAAAGTCGGAAAATCGGACAAGTTGATTTCTTGGAATGGGTTGCGTAAGGCAATTAATGATGAGTTGTCTACTGAAAGTTATAACATTAACGAAGATAAATTAATGGGGCCATTTTTTTTGAAAGAATCTGCGTTACAAGATAATGATAGCTTTAATAAAACCTTTAAAAATAAGGTGTTAATGTACTTGTTTGATGATGTAGTTAAACAAAAACGTCGATTATTTTTTAAATGTGAAACTAGTAGTAGATATTCTTCTATTTGTAGTGCTTTTGATGAAGTTGGAATTGGAATTTTCCCCGAGGGAGTTGTTAATTCTAAATGGTTAAAGAACACAGAAGAAACAATAACTGAAAATAGTGAATCGAAGGTTGTAGAAGTATGAAGTCGGTTTACATCCGCGAAAGAAAACTTTATACAAAGTCAGAACTGATGGAGTTGTTTTCTGAGTTAGATGCTAATCAATTAAATATATTTATAAGTAATCTTAAGGCTTATGGGATTTTAAAGCTGGTTAAAGGAATATCTAAGCATTTAGAATTATCTAATCTTGTTATTTTAGATGATTATTTATTTTGGGAAAGTGATAATCAAGATAGTTCTTGTTATATCTTTAACTATGTAGGAATTATAATTGTTGATGGGTATTTGTTATGTTGTTATCCCAAGTATCTACTTTCACATGATAAGATAGAGGATAAAACTGAATGTAGGCAGTTATTAAAACAGGTTCTTAAGGTATTACATCGATATAATACAAATACTCAGTCTATACAATTATATTGTGAAGGTCTCCAAGCATCATCATTTAGTAGATTATCACTAATTATAGCTTTGTTAGATGATTATTTCCAAAATGGAATTTATATTAATACACAGAATGTACATGAATTTAATGGTGTTGGAGAAATTAATTGGAATCGAACTATTAACTTTATTCACCCCATGTGGCAAGAGGAAGAGCCTTATTATATAAATTTATGGACACGCAAAAATACAATTGATGATAAAAACTTCATTCAACGAATTCATGAGTGTTTGCTTACTCATTGTAGTCGTGAACTTGAAGAACTAACATTACTTGAATTATTAGATATACAAGGTGTTGATTTGACAGATCTTTTGTTAGAGGATTTGGGCGATAAAGAATATCTTCTTCATCGTATTTCTAATGAACTTAATATTGAATTTAATTCGAGAAAACAGTATGTACTGAAGCTCATGTCAGCATTGATAATGGAATACTCATCTGTAAGTGAGGCTAATAATATCAATTTATTTGGGACTAATAGTTTTAATCTAGTATGGGAATGTGTTTGTGCAGATGTTTTTGATAATAAGTTGAAAGTACCTTTATCATCATTACCTTTACCACAACCGGTAAAGATTCCTAATAATATATTAGATACTAAACCTAAGACTTTACAGGATTTAATAGAACGCCCCAAATGGATATCTACAAAGAATAATATTGCTTTTTCAGATACTCTTATACCTGATTTGATCTCTGTAGAGCAATATGGGAATGGATATAGCTTTGTTATATTAGATGCTAAGTACTATACAATACGATTAGAAAATAATAAGATAAATGGTCAACCAGGAATTGGGGATATCACAAAACAATATTTATATCAATTAGCCTATAAAGATTTTATTGAGTTAAATGAAATACAACATGTAAAAAACTGTTTTTTGATGCCTACGGAAAAAGATGATATTACTCATATAGGCTATGCTCAGTTAGAGATGCTCAATAAAATAGGTTTAGAATGTATTCAAGCGCGAGAAATTCCTGCGCATATAATGTTTGAATATTATTTGCAAAGAAGAAAAATGGCTATTAGCAGATTGCATTTGTAAAAGTAAAATTATATCTTGATATTGAGATATTTTATTCTTAATACGTGTTCCTAGTTTGATTTTTAGCTGAGTGCATAAAGGCCATATTTATATTTCATGATCAATTATTTTAGAGGGAGTATATTGTTATTATGGGTGATTAATATGATAGAAAGTATTATTTATGATTTTAATTGGACTCTTATTATAGCAATATTTAGCTGTTTTATTTCGGTAGTAAGCTTGTACAATAGTTGGAGATCTCGTACAAACAATGAAAAGTTTTGGCTGAAAGAACAGTATTATAAATCACTTAGTGAAGCAGTAAAGATAGAGTCTAGCTATGACAATATATTTCCTGATGAAAATAGAAGTTTAATTATGATTCATAATAAATCTGATTTTAAAGTATATGATGTTATTGTCCTTCAAGGCTTGAATAATATGGATATATTTAATGGGCAATGCACTTCAAAAGCTTGCTATATTAGGGAGATACGTGGGCAGTGCCGAGAATACTTTACGATGCAATATCGAGGACTAGGAATGTCTAAATTTTTAGTGGTTGGCGTATTTTTTAGAGATTTTCAAGGAAATGAATGGTATAGAGATAGTTATGGAATAACGAAGGTGGGGGACGGTTATAAAGAAAAACTTTCTAAATTGAAGTTAATAACTCCACCATATCCTTATAAAATAGATAATCGATGATTGCGTTTAAGAATTTTAAATTGAAATTATAATTTATGTATTTAAGCTATAAAATAAAGTAGCTGTCATTAGGAAAGTCTAATGACAGCTACTTTTGTAGGCAAGCTACTCTTTAAGAAACAGATATCTGTAAGGGGCTAGCCCTTGTCTATATCTATATTATAAATGGGCTTTACTCAAACGTCAATTCGGCTTTGTGAATTTAGAAATAATCTCCTGATCAAGTCGATCTAATGTAGATGTAGATAACATTAATTGGTATAAAGGGTGTGATTTATACTGAGGAGAAATAATTCGTGCTTTACTAATAGTCGTGATATCTTCTACTTTTAAAAAGCTAGACTGTAAAAGCTTAGGGGAGGATTTGTAAAAGTTATCAAATTTTTTTAGTGATATTAGTATTTGTTTTAGAGTATTTCGTAATTCAATATCTTCATCTGATAAATATGTCATGGCATGATTGATGAAGTTAGTACAATTAGGAAGTATTGTATCATATGCTCCTATAGCTGGTGAAATTGCTGTAAAGCCTCTAGTCTGTAATTCGGGATATATCATTCTAAATGGTTTCCAAAAGTTAGAGCGTTCTTTATCTCTAATTATAGTTTCTAAGTTATCTGCGAGTTCGTAACTGATGGATAATTGATGGGGATGGTATTTAGATGTTATTGGAACTACTGTTACTTTAGGATTGTTTTTGGGACTATTATTTAGTGCTACACAATAATGTTTATATCTGAATTCACTTAGAACATTATACCCAAAATTAACATAAAGAATTTGACCGCGTTTTATATTTGGAAGCTTTGTTTCACAATTTTTGTTTTCTAGAGGAATAAAATCAAGATATGTATTTAGCCAATCGTCGAGTTTTTTAAAATGCACATGTGAATTTCGGGAGATGGAATCTAACTTCTGAACTATACTTTGAATAGACATATTCATCACCTATTTTATAGTTTGAAAATAGTATTAAGAATATTATATTGTTATAGTAGCGGATTATTTATCACATTTCAATATGTATTTAAAATCTTTTGCGGGTACTAATTTATGATACTGGTGTTATTCCTAAAAATTATACTTTTGAATATAAAGGGAAAGTAAGATGAGTATATTAAATACAAGATAAAGGAGAGTCTTCTTATTATTAAGTTATAATTATAATCAATAGATACACTCGTATTAAATAGATATATGATGAAAATTGTATATCTATTTATAGTTAATAGATATCACTGGTTCGATTCCGGTTAGGCGCACCAGTATAGAAGGGGCTGTACTTTTATTATAAGTATTCCTTAATAATGATATAATTAAGATACATATTAAGACATTTATTAAGATATGTATTACATATAAGTAGCAGTGTATAGTGGAGAGTGGAGAGTGGAGAGTGGAGAGTGTATATGAGCTTTTACAATTGGATTCAAGAAAAACTGTTTGATGATTACGAAGAATGGCGTTTGAAGTGCTCTGATTATAATCGAAATGGTTTTAATATAGTAGGAATAGATAATACCTTAAAGGCTATGCATGATGGATTTTCTATGTACGTGGAGGTATACCCACCTCATGCCATCGATGGATGTACAGCCATGAAAGCACGTGTAAGTAAAACGCAGGATGCAGTAGATTTATTCTTAGATATAGATGGTAAGACGTATCGTATGGCTGATGTAAGTTATCCTGATGCAGTGAAGATAATGCGGGCCTTTGTGAAAAAACGCAGAGTACCTGATTGTAGTTTGTGTGTAGAAGTAGCGTATCTAGATATAGAGCAGATGAAATCGACATTTACAGAGCTGGCAACGCTATTGCTAGGCGATGCTAAACAAGCTAAATCTTTTATGACCGAGGCTAAGTTGCGCTCCATGGAAGAATTAGAAGATAGCTGGTGGAACCTCTATGAGAAACTAGTCTCTAAAGGATATGCCGTAGAGTTAGACTATAAATGTGAACTAGAGGACTTTATTTATTATGTACAGATGTTAATACGTAATAAGTCTTTAGATGCTGGCGAAGATTTAGTTGTTGATACCGCTACACTAGATGAAGAGCAATGCATTACAGATTGGAGTACAGATCTTAATTCTACGTGGAAAAACTATAAGTTAGTAGATATGGACATAGGAACAGATAGCTTTGTGCTCATGGTACTTTCAAATGAGGAATTCAAAACAGCCCAAGAACTAGCGAAAGAATTATTACATAGAATCGATGTAGCTGAACGCTCGTGATATAACAGAAAATTATGATGAGTAGCGTGATTATAATGTAGGAGAGAGTCATATGAGTATTGTACGTCTACCAGAATATGAAGCAGAGTTTGAATCGGAAGAGTTTGAAATTTATGCATTGCCGCGCAGTGATGCGAATGGGGCTAGTCCTTATTTGGATAAGTACCATAGACCATTAGTATCCACCGATGCTATCCTAGATACACGAACTGGAGTACTTGACCGCAGCGAAGGTATTTTGACGTGGATTATTGATGGTCTTGAAGATAGATGGGGTTATTCTTTTGAGCCTCATGGGGTCTACAAATTGTTAGTTAAGAAAGCAAAACCTATAGAGGATTTAGGCTATATGCGCCCTTCTTGGAATAATCGCTATTATGTGCTTGCGGTGTTAGAGGAACATGCTAAACATAGCGAGTTGGAGGTGTTGTCAGCTTATTTGAAAACCCCTAAATACCTTCATACTGACAGGGGCGATTTCCTGTTAAATCGAGAGTATCAATACTATACATCTAGAATTGATGATTATGCTTTCACCCTTGATGTGGATGAGGGTTCTGATGAAAGCTGTACCGTAGCATTGGCGGCTTTCAATACAATCGAGAATTTCAAAGCATTTGAACAACGAATTAGTGCATATATTAGTGAGACATTGCTAGATCTTGCTAATGACTGGCTAGATAACGATGACCAAGACCCGATTACAGCGGACGTATTTGCCAAGCGTATTACTATGGGCGAATTGGCGTTTCGTAATGATGGCACCATAGAGGTCTATTATGACGACGATGATATCTTCTGGGGACACTGTATCATAGCCCATATTGATGCGGATGGGAACCCTGTTGATGCAGATATTGCAGGATAATCAATTAATGGAGCATCCTAATGAGAAAATCGGAATTAATGACATTATGGAATATTGAAAGCTGGTCTGTAGAACCGTATGGGGTTTACTTTGTATCTCGCCGATTTGGTACTAATCGCTTAGAGAATATAGGACAAGCCTTTCAAAATCTCAATATTAGTTGTACCGATTATACTGAGGCTGAGGTGCTTTCACTACCAATGTGGGGACAATTATATGTTCAATTAGATGAATTAGATCGATTGGCTCAGGAAGTCATACTAAAGGATATATCGCCAAAAGAGGATAAAGTGCTAACACTAATGGATATAATGCTGGATAAGTCAGGTTGTTACGATGCATTTGCACTAGGTTATGATATAGGTGAATCCCCAGCAGGACATCTATATGTTTTGGTTTCTTTTGATGAAAACTTTACGGCTCAACAAGATGTGATTTATGAAGCATTATAAAGTTGAAATATTATAGAGTTATTTTAAAGTGGCGATATGGGTGTAGTAGCCTAGCTTAAGATATAAACGATATACAGGAGAGATAATGGAAGATATATATAATCAAGTAAGAAGTTTCTTTGCCAATGACATTGATGTATATGGTTTATTTGATTCCGAAGCTATCAGCTGGATTGACTGGCGCGAGGATGACGAAGATGTGGTGAACTATTTTAATGACATAATGGATGAGCCTATCGACATTCAACCCGTTAGTAATGGCAAGCCCTATGGTGACGATATTATGCTACAAAAAGGCGATAAAGAACTCTTAATTCCTTACGGTGATGAGAAAGATCGGGATGTGACCATCAAATACTTCAACGACTTCGTTAAACCTGATTATGAGGTGCGTTGGTTTGTTGAAAGCCTTGGAAATGATACGCTCGGATTTACCGTGCTTTCAGGGGCAGAATGGTCCAAATTAGACGATGAATTTGGGGCGGATACGGTTCGCTACTATTTTGAGCCAATTGATCTTGAAAGTAATATGTTTAATCTCGACATGGATGAAGTTTCTGCATTATTAGAATTACGAGAAAATAATAGATGAAATAGAGAGATGAGAGAATCAATAAGAGGGAAGAATATGGATTATTTAAAACTATTGTGTGAAGATTCTAGCTTGGCAGCAAATTTTGATGCTCTATTTGATTTCTTTTTACTCGATGAACCTACAAAACGTGATGAGGTAGAGGGGCGATGTACCTTTTCCGTGGACGGAGTAGCTTTTGCTCGTGATGGTGCCGGTGGCGAATATCATCAATTAGAGGATGGCTCTATCGGATATATGAGTAGCGAAGGGGAATGTGGTCGTATAGCTGAAAGTGTAGATGATTTAATCCATTTGTTGGTGTATAGCATTTGCTGGCATGATTATTGTGACGCCAGCCAATATACGGACATATCTACTCTTGAAGCCTATGCCAATGAGCGACATGATCAAATCGCTTCTTATACAGAAATGGATGTATGGGAAACCGTTGTTCAGGTGCTAGGCATGCCTTTAGAAGCAAATGTGGCTGCTGAATTACAAAAATTCTATGACGCTGCACATCGAGCTCCTTTATATATTTGTTATTTCCATGAAGATGATGGAACCGTTACAGAATCACATAATCTGTTTTTCTAGACGTATTGTTTAAAAGGAGAATTATATGGCTATTGATGGAGTAAAAATCATAGATAGTGATGATGGCCATGATATTTATAATTTGATTGTTGAGCGCTATAGAGATGGTATCAGTATTGATACCATTGTTTCAGAAATTCTGGCTGAAGAGCAGAATTTTTGTACTGACGAATTCTATACAGAAATTTATTGGACTGCCGTAGCTTATTCGCTGTGGAAGATAGGTCATCTGCCGCAGGATATCAAAGAGAAAGCATTAGACATAATCGCGAAGGGCGCTCATGAGTTTTGGCTAGAAATTGATAGTAAGGCGCTCAAACAACGGCAAAAGGTGTTAGATACATTAGCCGTACAACTACAAAGTGAAAATCCAAAGCCTCTAAAGGTTCGTAAATCTAAAACAAAGCGAGAACCTCATTTTAAGGTGGGCGACGTATTAGCTGTTAAGTTTGAAAATGACTATGGTGCTGTCTTTGTATCTGACGTGGATCAATCACCGCGGAAAATCGAATATCATTTAGCCTGTACGCGACTTTTACAAGAAGAAAAACCTACAATGGAGCAGTTTTTAAATAGTAAAATCGCCTGCCGGAAAGATAATACAAATTTCGGTATCGATACAGATTGTTGGTTTAATCATAAAGACCTAGGCCTATTGCTAGACGATTTAGAAATCATAGGGAACGTCGAACTATATCCGTGTAAATTGTGGAAACTAGCACCAGCAGGCACGTTGGAAGATATTTATGAGGAGATTACAGATAATCCTAGGATAGGAAAACTGCGTCTCATAGACACCTATGAACTGGTGAAAAAGGTTATTCAGAAATAATTATGGGGTAAACGCATTAATAGGTGGCGTATATATAATGCTAAAGGTATAACTATAATGGATACTGTGACGAAACAATATATAGAAACTGTGAAAGTCAGTGATATACCGTGGCATCGGTTAACCACAACTTACGGTCGTGCCACAGATTTTCCTACAGAGCTTGATGTGTTGTGGAGCATGAAAAGTATTGATGCTGTTGATGCGGCTGGTGAGGCGTTAGCAATGAATATTGAGCACCAATCGACATTGTGGCATGCTACACCATTTGCTATGATTTTCTTGCTTCGTATTTTTAAGAAAGCCCTAGAAGAGAGAACTCAGAATGAAGTAGCTCATTATTTAGCAGAACAATTGGTAGACCTATTTACTGTGATTGCTGAGTGCATCCGAGATGGTCTCGTGCTAGAGCATGCAGATCCATTACCTCATTTTGTGGATATGCTTAACGAAGAATACCTTTGGTCTGAAGAATACGATGAAGACGAAGATGTTCTTAGATATGAGGAAGAAGACGTATTTCCTGATGATTTATTCTTTAGCTTCTATTACTACTCCCTGGAAGTGCTTTTATTAGCTATTCCGTTATTAGATAAATCTCATGAAGGAGAAGCTAATTTACTAGACTTACTGACAGAGATAGAGTACTAAATGAGAGATAGAGTACTAAATATCTAAAGGGATAGCAGATTATTACATATCTACTGAGATTACAGGATTAGGAGGTTATGGGCTATGGGATTAATTGCAAATTATAACTGTTTAAGCGATGCGAATTTAAAAGAACTTAAGGCGATGGGCTCAGAAGAAGAGGGAATCCTTGATAGCGTTGAAGAGTGGGGAGAAAATGATGAGTTATTGCTTGATATCGACAAGATGTGGGATGTACTCCATTTCGTGCTTACCGGAGTAGGAACTGACCATAAGGACGATAATAACCCTCTTAGCCAAGCGGTATTAGGCGTAACGGCTGTGGAGGATGTATCAGACTATGTAGCATATACAGAACACAATCATTTAGCCAATATCGTGGTGGCCTTAGAGAAGTTTGATATTGAAAATGCTCTGGAATCTTTTGATATGAAAGCCTGCAAAGAGGCAGAATTATATCCAAATATCTGGGACTACGATGAGGAAGAGGAAGAAATCAGAGACGAACTTCTTCATGATTTCGAGCAAATGAAACGCTTTTATAAACAAGTGCTTGAAGCTAATAGGCATGTGCTTGTATCGATTTGTTAAGTTCATAAAAGGAAATTATTATCATGGATAAAGCACGTAAAAAAGAGTTGCTGAAAGCTTATGCAGACGAGCAAAAGCAATCGTTTAAAGATAGTTTACCTATGGATGAAGAGTTGTTTTGGAATCTCTTTGATTATGTAGACGAGAAATTAGAGGAAAATGACGGTTGCGATCATAGTTTGACTTTCACTAGGGAATTCTTGGAAAAACAAAAGGTAGATGTAGAAATCGTATTAGACTGGATCGTCAACGAAGGTGGCGGTTGTGACTGCGAGGTTCTCTACAATGTAGAAGAGAGATTTGAAGAGTAATATCTATGTAATTGGGAAGGTTTTCGTATACAGCTTGTTTTTGACTTAGAGCAAACTGTAAGCAGTCTAATGTAAATTTATTTGTGATTTTGGTAACCAAGTAATCTTTGGTAAAAAATCATAGTATACTAGAAATGTTAAATACTGCCGGCGATATTAGCGATTTTGTCTAAGAAGCGCCGGCGTTTTTCGTCTGAGCTATTTTCTGTGCCAGCCAACTGGGTATGTGTAACCGGTTTAATGCCACAGGATTTCAGAACTTGATTTTTTAACACCTTGCCATAGTCCTGAATAAACGGCGTCAAAAAGGCGGGAGTATTGTGGGTGGTGATGATCCAGGCGGATTTTCCCTGTAAATGACCTATAAGCCCTCTTTTTCCATATGAATAGGCAAAGCCCGCTGTAAATACGCGATCAATAAAGCCTTTGAGCATTGCCGGCATACCACTCCACCAAATTGGGTAGATAAAGATGATTTGGTCTGCCCAAGTAATTAAGTTGCGATACTTTTCCATGTCCGGCACAGTGCTTAAATCTCGACGTTTGTGCGTATCATCAAATCGCAATATGGGATCGAACTGCTCCTCATATAAATCCAAGGTGTTCACATTGTGGTCTTTTGAAAGATTCTGTTGCACTACTTTCAGAATAGCGTCATTAAAACTTTGATGATTAGGATAGGTGTAAATGATTAAAATATTCATGGCTAGTTCCTTTCTATTTAATCATCGTCAGGTTGAGAGAATCTGTATAGTAAAATGGTAGCTATATTAAGTTAAAGTCTAGTGAAGAGCACCTATTCTAAACGTAAATAACGATAAATGTTGGGAAGAGTGTATTATTAATTCCTTCTGTTTGCGGGTGTTGTTATAAAGGTATATAGTATAGATATGCGGTGTATTTTATCGCATATCTATTTTTCTTTATAAGGAGGACGCTATGCAACACGTTCAAACCCGCAGTACTACGTCTGCGTTAGTACTCACAGCCGTATTGATTGCCCTCGCAACATTGTTTACCATGTACACGAAAATTCCAGTACCTGGCATTCGCGGCTATTTCAATGTAGGAGATGTCGTTATTATGACGTCAGCTCTATTATTAGGTCGAAAATATGGCGCCTATATTGGTGCTATCGGCCCGGCGCTAGCCGATTTATTTCTCGGCTATGTAGTCTTTGTACCCATCACCTTCGTGGTGAAAGGACTTGAAGGCTATCTTGTCGGTACTGTCTATAAAAATAAGACAACTACCTCTGCCTTAGCGGCAACTATCCTAGGTGGTATTATCATCGTAGCAGGCTACTTTATCGCTGAATACTTTGTATTCGACCTAGGCGTAGCCATTGCTAGTATATTGACGAACGCCATTCAAGCCGTTATGAGTGTCATTATTAGCATGATTTTATATGCTATATTACGGAGACGACTTGCGTAATAGTATACTTATTGGTATACGATGTAGAAAAAGATGTTAGTATAGTTAATGATGACACTCAAGAAAGTACAGCGCTAGTAGCGCTGTGCTTTCTTTGTTTTTATTATAATTATCCATGAACTTTTAATTGTCATTATTTTCCTTAAAGTATTGATGCTTAGATAAATGGACATATTTTATTTGTTTTGTTAATATAAAACTCAATAATAATTTTATGTTGTGTGTTATGATTGGTGAAATTTTATGGTTAGAGTTTTATATTTATTTTTATTGCTAGTTGTTTTGAGTCCTATTAATGCTTTTGCTGATTATCAGAGGGACACGCTTGATATACAACGCTCTCTTAATGAGCAGATACAGTCTCAGTTAAAGATTCCGGCAAAAGTCCTTAAAACGAAGCTTAATAGAGATTATAGTTTTGCCTTACAGATAAAAACGGATACTCAAGGTCGTATTACTTCTGTTGAGTTAGATCCAAATGAGAGTACCTCTAATGATGAGATATATTTAGAGTTAGTACAGTCCGCAAAGGATACCGTTTGGAATATAGGGTATATTGATGTTAAAGAAGAACTTGTTTTTCATGTTCCCATTAATTTTATAATATCCTCTAATGACGATGTAAATTGACAGTCTTTAGAATTCAGACTATACTATAAGTACAAAAGAGCCAATTAACGTGTTCTAGGCGTTAGGCTCATCAAAGAATTGTGAATTTGATAAACCTAACGTGTCTAAGTATTGCCGTACTTAGTCTTAAACGTTAGGTTTATCTTATTTTATAATCAATATATTGATTATTTCTTAAGAATTAACACTACGAGGGTAGCGAATAAAATCATTAATGATAATGCTTCGTATACAGTCATAATGTCACCTCCCTCAAAAGACGGAGATGAACCTAACTCACGTTAATGGCTCTTTCGTTATTAGTATATAGCAGAAATTATTGATTGAAAAACACGGATTAATTTCGTACAACTTGTACACGAATAAAAGGGAGACTCTATCAAGAGTCTCCCTTTGTTAGTTATAAATAGACTAATATTTATTAATAGATTTTTTATTGCATAGAACATAAGTTCGGTTTATAATGAACGTAAGATAGTCGAACGAGGTTGGGCCACCCTTTTTCTTTGAAGGGGGTGAAAGCCTATGAATGCTTATGAAGTCATCATGATTGTCCTCGGGATCTTAACTGTCGTTATTTCCTTTGGAGCATTGATAGTGCTGATTTGTCGTAATAACGACAAATAGCCCTTCGTTACCAACTGGTAGCTGAAAACGAAAGGCCATTTTTTCGTGCTTTATAATGTTTTGGGATGAGCCTGACGGAACCACTCGTCGACTATCTCTTTATTACATTATAATGAGATTGGCGTATATCGTCAATCTGGAGTCAATGGTCATCATATTAATATAGAGCCCGGTTTCCAAGGTATGGTATAATACTTTCATTATGTAATAAACAAAGGAGATCTAAATGGTAAATTTACCTAACTGCCCTAAGTGTGGCGACGAGTACACATACGAAGACGGTCATATGTTTATCTGCCCTATGTGTGGCAACGAATGGACAGCGGCCGATGCGCAAGCTGCAGCTGAAGCGGGTATCATTCGCGATGCTAACGGCAATGAGCTCGCTGATGGCGATACAGTGGTTGTTGTAAAAGACCTCAAAGTAAAAGGCGCTGGCGTATTAAAACAAGGTACGCGTGTAAAAAATATTCGCCTCATCACCGATGCAAGCGATGGTCACGATATCGATTGTAAAATTGATGGCTTCGGTGCGATGGCATTAAAATCCGAAATGGTTAAGAAGATATAATGTAACCAAGTTTTATATGATGTATATTATGAGTACCTCCGCCTCTCATGGGGCGGAGGTTTTGTATATTCCAATACTATAAATCCTGGTCGTAATGAAAATCACTATTAATTAAGAGTGTATTATGGTACGATGATGGTGTAATGACTGTATAACATTTGATTTTATAATGGAGGAATGTATCCATGTTACCAGAAAAATTATTAGAAGTATTAAAGCATGAAGGTGTTGTATCGATTACAACGTGGGCGAATAATGAAGCGCATGTTACTAATACATGGAATTCATATTTGAAGGTTGATGGCGATGATCTTTGGGTGCCTGCAGCCGGTTTGACTAGCTCAGAGAACGATTTGAAAGTGAATAATCGCGCTATCGTTACATTGGGTGCTCGTGAAGTAGAAGGCTTTAACGGTTATCAAGGTACGGGTTTCCGTTTGGAATGTACTACATCCTTCCTAACTGAAGGTGAAATCTTTGATAAAATGTACGCAGAATATCCTTTTATCAATCGTGTTCTAGTATTACACGTACAATCTGCTAAACAATTGTTATAATTGAAAGCGTATCAATTATAATAATTTAGGACTTTCATAGAATATATTTATATAATGAATCCTAATAAAAATCCCTATCGAGACGTTCGGTAGGGATTTTTTCGTGGTATAATCAACTTATAATGCATATAGTATGAGAGTATTTAGATGAGAGGAAACTATGTTTAACCGTGTTATATTGTTGGCTTTATTAGTGTCTGTGATGAGTCCTATTAGTTCTATAGCTGCAGATATAAAGCCTGCGGACAAGCGTAATTATGAATTGCAACAACAGATTTCTTATAACGTGATCATTCCACCAGAGGCTTTTGAAACGAGTGCAGATGGAACATTAATCGTTCCTATAGAGGTTAAGACGGATGATAAGGGTAATATTGTAGCTGTTGAAGCAGGTCCTAATAATTGGAAACTAGATCGTGAAGCGTACCCTATCTTTGAGGAGGCTGCAAAAGAAGCGGCTTGGAATACTAAACATGTTGATACTGATGAAGCACTTGTTGTAACGATTCCCGTTAGTATAGTCATGTTATCTGATACTAATTCAAAGAAACGATAAAGGAGGGCTTATGGAAACTACGAAAGATTTAGAGAAATATACTTATGATCTTCTCGCTGAGCGTGGTGTCACATTAGATGACATTGCAGAGCTTGTTTTTTACGTACAAAAACCGTATATGCCGAATTTAAAACTAGAAGAGTGTCGCACAAGTGTGGCTTCTGTACTATCTAAACGGGAGGTGCATAATGCGATTATTACGGGCATAGAGCTTGATAAGTTAACGGAGCAAAATAAACTATCTCAGCCATTGCAACGCATTGTTGCTAATGATGAAAGCCTGTATGGGATTGATGAAATTTTAGCCTTTTCCATCGTTAATTTATATGGGTCTATTGGCTTTACAAATTATGGCTATTTAGACAAGGTAAAGCCAGGTATCATCAAAAAGCTGGATAGTGAAGAAGGGGGACGCTGTAATACATTCCTCGATGATTTGGTAGGTGCTGTAGCGGCAGCAGCGGCAGGAAAACTGGCACATAATGAACCAAATCGCGTGCAACATGCTATAGCAGAAGAATAGAAGTCCATTATATATCTACTTGTCGGTAAAGTATGAGGAGGGCTTCGATGACTCATTAATAACACTTTCACAACAACTTGATGACACTTTCACAACAACTTGATAACAATTTATAGAGTTGCTAGATACTATTGATGGTATAAAGAATAAAGAGTATAAATAATATTGATTGGAAATAAGTACTTTGTTTTGTAGCCTATATACAGGAGGAGCTATGCAAAAGGTTCTAGTAGTAATCGATATGCAAAATGATTTTGTAGATGGTGCCCTTGGTTCATCGCAAGCACAGTTAATCGTAGATAATGTGCGTAAGAAAATTGAAAGCTTTGATGGCCCTATTATCTTTACGCGTGACACGCATGATAGAGATTACTTGGAACACCAAGAAGGAAAGCTTTTACCAGTGCCACATTGTGTTAAAAATACCGAGGGCTGGCATATTGTGGATGGTTTGATTGAGGCTGCAGAAGGTCGATCAATTATGAGTCCTGTGTCCTTTGTAGATAAACCAAACTTTGCCTCTTTTGAGTTGCTCACTCGGTTAGAGGGCATGGATAAAGTAAATCCTATTGAGTCTATTACGCTCATCGGCTTATGTACAGATATTTGCGTTGTGTCCAATGCGATTATGTTGAAAGCAGGCTTGCCAGAGATTCCGATTCACATCGATTCGAGCTGTTGTGCTGGCGTAACAGAGGAGTCCCATCAAGCGGCATTAACAACCATGAAAATGTGTCAGTGCATTGTCGAATAATTTGTATATACTGGTATATGTTTTTATGTAGAACTATGTGTTATTGCTGAGCAAAAGTCACATAACAATCAACTAATGAAAGGCTGTGGGAGCTCCCATGGCCTTTTTATGTTAGCCTTTTATATTGACGTTTTTCTATATAATGTGTACAATTAGATAAAGAATGATAATTCATATCAATTTATTGGCTGAAAAGTATATCTTAACTTCTGGTTAAAGTTAGGATAATACGTCTCTTCTTAAAGTATATATGCTATGCTAGTAGATTGATTCTATACTACCGATGCAGGTGCATCGAATCGCTTTCACAAGAACGATGATACGAAATAATTAGCATTGTTCTATGCCCTAATTATAAGGAGGACTACTATGAAACCTTTCGAACTTGCACCATTACCGTATGCTTATGATTACCTAGAGCCTGTTATCGACGCTGAAACAATGAAATTGCATCATGACAAACATCATCAAGCGTATGTTAATAATTTGAATGCGGCCATCGCGAAATATCCGGATCTTGCGTATGGTTGTATAGACTGCATTCTCGGCGATATTGCTAATGTGCCAGAAGATATCCGTCAAGCAGTTATCAATAATGGTGGTGGTCACAAGAACCACACCATGTTCTGGGAAATTATGACAAAACCAGATACTTCTAAATTGCAAGGCCCTTTGAAAGAGGCTATTGACGCTGAACTTGGTGGCTACGATGCGTTTGTTGAAAGCTTTTCTACTGCGGCAGCTACACGCTTTGGCTCGGGTTGGGCTTGGCTTGTAGTTAACAAAGATGGCAAGCTAGAAGTGACATCCTCTGCAAACCAAGATAATCCTTTATTGGAAGGTAAAAAAGCAATTTTATGTTTAGACGTTTGGGAACATGCATACTACTTGCACTACCAAAACCGTCGTCCAGACTATATCAAGGAATTCTTCCGCGTTATTAACTGGGACAAAGTTTCTGAAAACTACGAAAAAGCATTGAAACCACACCATGATTAAGGGGTACACTTGTTAGAAACAGAAACAGAAACAGAAACAGAAACAGAAACAGAAACAGAAACAGGCATAATAATATAATGTAACGTAAATACCGGATAGTTGGTCTACATGATCGATTATCCGGTGTTTTATTACTGTTATTCATTCTTATAAATAACTTTCAAAAGTATAGCCACGGATACAGATTTTCTAATCGATATCGTTTATCATAGAACCATAGGTCATTATATACAGACCTTTCACAGTAAATAGATAGCCTTGTATACGAGATTTTTACGTATAGGGGCTGATTAATATCAGTAAGTATATTATAAAGATTTTGACACGAGGGGAACAAAATGGAAAAGAAATTAGATTTATCCAAATCTGTATATGATTTGGTAAAAGAATATCCTGAAGTAACAGAGATTATGAAGAAATTAGGATTCAGCGAAATCACAAATAAGGTGATGTTGAATTCTGTTGGCAAAATCATGACTATCCCAAAAGGGGCTAAGATGAAGGGTGTATCCATGATTGATATCGTGGGTGCTTTTATGAAAGCAGGTTTTACCTTAGAAGGTGACATGCCAAACTTATCGGGTGATGATGCGGAATCTGCGGTGCATCCTGGTGTGATACCTACTGAAGCGACTACAAAGCCTAATGTTACGGACGCATCTGCTAACGTAGCATCTAGCACAGTTGCAGCAGACGCAGCAGACGCAGTAGAAACAAATGCAGCAGCATCTACTACAGCAAAAGCTAACACGGAAGAGAATTTCGGAGCCAATGCTGATGATACTGTTCAAGACAGCGAACGTGTAGAGCAGCTTAAAGGCTTCTTGAAACGGTTAGGTACGGGCGAAGAGCTTGGTGCCGTTCGTGAAGATTTTGCTAGTCAATTCGCCCATGTTGAGGCTAGTGAAATTATGAAAGCTGAGCAAGGTCTCATGCGTGAAGGTACACCGTTAGCTGAGGTGCAACAATTATGTGACCTTCACTCTGCCTTGTTCCACGGTTCTACCATTCATGAACAAATGGAGTCAGAACATGCTAAGGTTGAGGCTGTGTTAGAGGCTCAAGAGAAGAGCAAAAGTGTGGTGTCCTTGATTGAAACTGTAGGACATCCACTCCATCAATTAACAGAAGAAAACAAGGCTCTTGATGCGTTAATTGAATCCATTCGACCTAAGGTGGCGGATAAAACGGCAACTGTTGATGATGTAAATGCAGTGCGTCAAGTATCTGTTCACTATGCTAAGAAGGGTGACCTTTTGTATCCGCATTTGAAAGTAGCCTATGATATTTCTGGTCCATCTATGGTCATGTGGACTGTTGATGGTGATATTCGGGACCAACTAGGTGATTTAGCTAAGTCTAGCCAAAGCGTAGATGATTGGTATAGACGTTTTGATGAGCTTCTTACACGTGCTCAAGAAATGATTTATAAAGAACAAAATATTTTGTTCCCAATCTGCGCAGAAAACTTCAGCACTGAAGAGTGGTACCAAATCTACAAAGATACAGCGCAATATGAAGAGATTTTTGGAGTAAAACGCACTGCTTGGCCAGAGGCTGAAACCGCATTAGCAACACAAACAACAAAAGCAAGTGGCGATGATAATACCATTGCTCTAATCGGTGGTACCTTGACTGTGGATCAATTGAATGCCATGCTTAATACAATGCCAATGGAAGTCACCTTCGTTGATCACGAAGACATTAACCGTTACTTCAACGATGGTGAAAAGGTCTTTAAACGCCCTACGACAGCTATCGGTCGCGATGTGTATTCCTGCCATCCGCCAAAGGTAGAACCAATCGTACGTGGTATCATTGATTCCTTCCGTAAAGGTGATCGCGATAATGTAGCAGTATGGCTTGAAAAACAAGGTCGTCCGTTCTATGTCAATTACATGGCTGTTCGTGATCAAAACAATAACTATATTGGTACATTGGAACTCGTACAAGACATGCAATTTGCAAAAGATCATTTCGCTAGAACTAAATAAGACCCTATATATGTGGTAACCTGAATAGGTAACATATATGAGACATATATAGAAAAGTAAGACATGTATAGAAAAGAGGCTGCTCTACACGATTTGATGGTAGAGCAGCCTTTTTGCATACCTTATAGTTTACCGCACATACATCCCTGTATGTACTAAGGTTGTGTAGGGGATAGTATGATTAAATACAATTATTATGCTTAATATGGCTGATATATTAAATATTTCTAATAATGCTGTGGGTAGCGCTTTTTATATTTTCTAGGCTTGTAGCTAAGTTAAGACGTACAAAGGTTGCGTAGCTTTCACCTCCGAACCATTCGCCAAAGCTTGGTGCGAGGCGGCATTTGTTTTCGAATAGGTCGTGCATATCTTCGGGCTTTACATAGGCACTAAAGTCAATCCACGCTAAATAGGTGCCATCCATAGGGCTGATGCGGATTTTTGGTAATGCCGTACAAAGCTCTCGGCATAGATATTCATAGTTTTCACGAACCATGGCCAGTACATCTGTTAACCATGCTTCGGCCTCTGGGTGAGTGTAGGCTGCTGTGATGGCAGTTTCGGCAATAACGTCTGAGTCCGTATGGTATACATGAGCTTTATAGGCGTTGAATTGGCTTCGTAGCTTTTCGTTAGGAATGATAACCTCTGCGTGGTGCAAGCTAGCCATATTGAATGACTTGGACAAGGAGGACATGGCAATCATGTTATCTGCATAGGCTCCGTTCTTTACGGTTAAGGCTGATGTAAAGGCTGTTGGTCCTGTGATGAGATCTTGATGGATTTCATCACTTATGATGAGCACATTATGCTGTTGGCAGATACTAAATAATCGGTCCATCTCCTCTTCCGTCCACACATGCCCCACAGGATTGTGTGGGTTGCAGTGAATGAACAGCTTCACATCATGTTCGGTGATAGCCTTTTCAAATGCATCGTAATCCACGGTGTAGCGATTATCTTTGTTACGCATCATGGGAACAGCGATGATTTGACGTTGTGCATCGCTGGCGCTCGTATCAAAGGCGCCGTATACAGGACTTAGAACGGCGATGGAATCGTTTGGTTTTGTGAAAGCCCCAATACACCACATAATACCAGTAATTACATTGGGGGCGCTTGTAAGCCATTCTTCTTGAAGCTTACAATGGTGACGGCGTTTATACCAGCTTATAACAGCCTCTATATAATTTGGATTTGTCATAGTATAACCTAACGGATTGGCTTTCACATAGTTACAGATGGCATTTTGGATGCACTGAGGTGGCATAAAGTCCATATCTGCCACCCATAATGGTAATAGGTCGGTGCGACTGAATTTTAAATGCTCACCGTCCCATTTTCGGGAATGAGAACCGCGGCGGTCTATATAGTATTTGCTAGTGAATTCTGCTGTGTTCATAAGAAACCTCATATAAGGATATACCTTGGCTTTTATATCTTTAATTCTTATATGTATGTATATATTCAATTACGAAATAGATATTTCTATTCTGTAAGGTGTATCTCTAATTCTTATTACTGTATCTATTATCAGTATACATGCATCCTATTATATGTAAATGGACTTGTATAAAATCTATGCAATCCTTGCATGAATAGGGGCTATATTCGTATACAAAAGGTGCTATATTTGCTTGACTGTTGGGACTTTCACAATTTAGAATATACTATAGAATAGTGTGAGTCTGACCAGTGACCACACGTCTATCGAATGGTTACAAAAGATAAATGTTAGCAGCATGTGGCGGCGTCCCTATGTGAGAGGGCTCATCGGAATGCTTAGGTGCATGCAACGCTGTAAGTATAGTATACTGGATCCTTGTTAGGAGGCATGTGCCATGAGTAACGAATTAAAACCACTACATTTTGATGCGGATTATACGATGGAGGAAGCGCTCGCGGAGGCGAAACGTTGTCTAAATTGTCCAAAACCTTTATGCCGTATGGGTTGTCCTATTGAAAACGAAATACCTCGTTTCATCCAAGCTATCGCACGTGGTAATTTTGGTGAAGCTAATGATATCTTAGCGGAACGAACAAATTTACCGTCTATTTGCGGTCGCGTATGTCCACGTGAAAATCAATGCGAAGGCAACTGTATCATGAATAAGGCAAAAAAACCGCCTATTAACATCGGTAAATTAGAACGCTTTGCTGCTGACTTTGAAAGCATCAATGAACTTCGCAAACCTAAGAAGATTAAACAAGATCTTGGTAAGGTAGCGGTAGTAGGGTCTGGTCCTGCAGGTTTGTCCGTAGCAGGTGATGTGGCTAAACTCGGTTATGAAGTAACCGTATTTGAAGGTCAATCTGAACCAGGGGGCGTACTCTTATTTGGCATTCCGGAATTCCGCTTGTCTAAAGCCGTTGTACGTCGTGAGATCGCTCGCCTTGAAGGGTTAGGCGTTAAGTTCGTATGCAATACATTTATCGGCCAAGATAAAACTTTGGACGATCTCTTTGCTGAAGGATATGATTCTATCTTCATCGGTACTGGTACGCATATTCCTCAAGACGTGCGCATGGAAAACGATGAAGTACCTGGTGTATTCCAAGCAATGTACTTGTTGACGAATGTACAATTGGTAGAAAATGGGGAACTTGATGAAAATCAAATTCCTGTTAAAAAAGGTGACCGTGTTATCATCATCGGCGGTGGTAACGTAGCGATGGATGCAGCTCGTACATGCGTACGTTTAGGCTGCGAAGCGGTAACAGTAGCATATCGTCGTAGCCAAGAACAAATGCCAGCCTTGTTGTCTGAATACGAAGAAGCCCGTGCTGAAGGCGTTCAATTCCAATGGTTCGCTTCTCCAGTAGGCGTAGAAGGTACAGATAAGGTAGAAGGCTTCAAATATGAAGTGATGGCGCTTAACGAAGATGGTGCAGGTATCCATGGCACTGGTAATTTCCAAGTCATGCCTGTTGATAAAATCATTATCGCCGCAGGTCATAAACCAAATGCTCGTCTTGTAGGTGAAGGTAATAACTTAAAAGTAGATGAAAAAGGTTATATTATTACATCTGAAGATCCATATGGTATGACTAGTCGTGAAGGCGTATTTGCAGGTGGTGACGTTGTTCATAAACCGGCTACCGTAGTATTGGCTATGCGTGAAGCTAAAAAAGCTGTTGATGGCATGGTTAAATACATGGAAATCAAAAAAGCACAAGAAAGTGTAAATCAATAATTTTATATAAATACATAGAAAGGACTATACAGTTCAGCTGTATAGTCCTTTTGTATTGTTAATAGACTTATTATTCCTAAATGTATTTTAACAATATTGCGTATTTACTATATATCGCATTTACTATATATCGTATAGTCTTCTTGTATTATGAATAGAACTAGGTGATTTTATAAATCAAGTGTATGCATAATGTATAAATGCTGTATAAAAATTGCAATATGTAGATAATACCTGTATTTTTGATTTGCTATCTGTATTTTTAATGATAATAACTTTTATATATACTAAAATTCCACGAAATGATGAAATCCTACGCAATGAAATCTGCATAGTACAAAAGCCTTAACTAAAATGATTTACACATTAGTTTTTGTTAAGGCTTTTGTGTTATCGCTTTTCAACTACTACTAGGAAATGATTGAGCCCAGATTTATAGTAAAGGCATAAATATGTGTTGAGGGAGAAAGTAGATAGAGGTTGGCATGAATCCTATCGTATGTTGTCAAGATCTACAAGTTCGACAAGAAGTTCACAAGCTTGGTGTATTGATTTTACTTTGGCGCAGACAATTGGGAATGACTCAATATCAATTGGCAGATAAATCTGGTTTAGCCCAATCTTATATTAGTGATCTTGAAAGTGGTGCCGTAGATCCTCGGTGGTCCACAATTTATAGAGTAGTGTATGGACTTGGAGAAATGAATATACAAGATTTTTTGAATGGGCCGCAAACAATTAGAAGCCTAAAGATTCATTAATGATGATGACTTCCATGGTTTGCATATTGCGCATCTTTTTATAGTAAATGGTTAATGCATTACATATGCGGTCGGGAGAACCACAGTCATAGCATTTCTCTTCTAATGTGGCACATGGATTGAGAGAGCTCTTTTTGTTCTTTTTGCTGTTGAGCGGAGCGGCCACATTGCGTGCACGATAGATGGCGGAAGCTAAATCCGGCGTAATTTTGTTGATGCCTAGCACAAAAAATACTTCTTGAGAGCCAAAGAGTGAGGCGGCAACACGATTACCCGTACCATCAATATTGACTATTTCCCCCGTTTGAGCAAGAGCATTGACTGAGGTGAGAAATACATCACGCCCCATGGTGCGCAATGCGGTGTCGCGGAAGCTTTCACCAGGAAGGGGACGTTGAATATCCGTTACATCTTCGTTGACTTCGGATAGGGCTTCATAAGCATTGAGTTTTAGTAACGTGCGAGAGTCCCCGATGGCTACATGTTTGTTTTGAATACGATCTTTTAAATAGGAAATAGCTTCAGTACCTGTTTCGAAATAATGGACTACAAAATTATTGCGTTCCAAGGCTTTAATTGTTTTCTCTATGTCTATAGGTGTGTCATTGTATTTTGGATGTATAACAGCGTTGATCGTTGTCTTTGTATTTGCCATAAGACCTCCTAAATAGTGATATTTATTATCTCCATGATTATTGGCATAGCAGCAATTATTTTCTTAGTACTATTGTAACGTCTAATATGTTACTAAGCCAATAGTTTATAAAGTATTCTTAGTATCTATATTTGTTAAATGTTGGAATAGAATCCAAATTAGTCATAAAAAAGTGTAAAAGTTGGAATGAAATCCAAATTGAGTACTAAAAAATAGAAAAGTTGGAATGAATTCCAACTTTCACTAAATGGGTACAAAACTAGGAATGATATGGTAAGAAATAATTTTTACTTTTACCAATAGGTTGAATTTGCTATAATAATAGTATTGATATGGCGTAAAGCCAATGTTAAGGAGGCAAAAATCGTGGATTTAATTCAAAAATTAAAAGACCAAGTAAAACCATTAGGTAAAAAAATCGTGTTGCCAGAATACAAAGATGAACGCGTATTGAAAGCAACTGAAATTATTTTGAAAGAAGGTTTTGTAACACCTGTACTCGTTGGTAATCCTGCTGAAATCGCTGAGGCTGTTAAAGCTGTTGGTGTATCCATCGAAGGTGCTGAAATCATCGATCCTGCTAACTACGATCGTTACCAAGAAATGGTTGATACATTCGTAGAATTGCGCGCTAAAAAAGGTATGACTCCTGAAAAAGCTGACGCAACTATGAAAGGCGATTGCTTGTTCTTCGGCTCTATGCTTGTTCGCCTTGGCGCAGTAGATGGTATGGTTGCTGGTTCCGCTTGCCCAACAGCAAACGTATTGCGCGCTGCATTGCAAGTTGTAGGTACTAAACCAGGTCTTAAAACTGTATCTTCTTCCATGTTCATGTTCACAAGCAAAAAAGAATATGGCGACGACGGTATGCTAGTATTCTCTGACTGCGGCGTATTGCCTAATCCAACTAGCGAACAATTGGCTGATATTGCAGAATCCACTGTAGAAAAAGCTCGCAAAGTTGTTGGTATGGCTGACCCTCGCGTATCCATGTTGTCCTTCTCCACAAAAGGTTCCGCTTCCACTCCAGAAGTAGATAAAGTGGTTGAAGCTGTTAACATCTTGAAAGAACGCAACGTTGATTTCAAATTTGACGGCGAATTACAATTGGACGCTTCCATCGTTCCTTCCGTAGCAGAAAAGAAAGCTCCTGGCTCCAACGTAGCTGGTAAAGCTAACATCTTGATCTTCCCTGATCTTCAAGCTGCTAACATTGGTTACAAATTGGTACAACGCTTCTCCGGCGCTGATGCTCTTGGCCCATTGATTCAAGGCTTGGCTAAACCAGTTCATGACCTTTCTCGTGGCTGCTCTGCTCAAGACGTTGTAGACGTTGCTGCTATCGCTGCTGTTGAAAGCATTTAATAGCTGCCTAAACAATTATATATACACATATGTTATATATGTTTTGATATGCTGAAAGCTGGCTCTATAAGGCCAGCTTTTTGTATGTTCAACATATATCCATATATTTTTATATTCATCACGCTATGTTATTTCTTACAGCGTTACCATTATTGTCATGTTACTTTCAAATTCGTAGCCACTGCGACAGACAGAATCCATGGTTGGCCGTATAGTATAACTATAAGAATATAGATCGGCGTAAACCATTGGAGGTGTATCTTATGAGTTTTGAAACTATTAATAAATCCATGACCGTAGCTGATGCGGTTAAAGTAAATCCAGAGTTAATGGATGTATTAGCAAAAGATGGAATTGATTTTTGCTGTGGTGGTGGACATCCTTTAGCTGAGGCTATTGCAGAAAAAGGTAAAGATGTGGATGCATACATTGCTATGCTAAATGATGTACAAGTTGCTCAGAAATCTTCTCGTGCAGAGGTGCTTAGCTATTCTAAAGACCAATTGATTGATTACATTGTTCATACCTATCATAGAGAACAATTAAATATGATTGATGAAATTGACCAAGGGTTGGCAAAACTGCTAAATGTACATTATGACCATCATGGTGAGGAATTGACAAAGATTTATCAAACCTTTTTGCAACTTAAATCCGCTCTTGTACCTCATTTCCGGCATGAAGAACATGTAGACTTCCCTGAGTTTAAAGCGGGTAAACCCGTAGACTTTGAAGAACTTCGTGCTGAACACGAAGCTGCAGGTGTACTTTTGGAATCCTTAAGTGCATTGACCAATCAGTACACGGCACCAGCAGATGGTTGTGCTACTTATGTCTATGTATTTAAGACCATGAAAGCCTTAGAAGAAGGCCTGCATGAACATATTTTCTTAGAAAATTCTGTTTTGTTTGACATGAAATAGATTATAATATCATCTATATAACGAACAAGGAGCTATTGCAAAATGGCTCCTTGTATGTAGTAAAGACACCAATTGAATGGTTGGTGTCTTTTGTTATCTTGAGAATCATGAGTTTGTAGCTATAGTATGGGGGAAATACATCATTTGCATAAATTCATATAGAAGGTGTATGATTAAGTTAACTATATTTGATTAATATCTTTAATCAATATATTGAGTAAATGCACTTGATATATACAGGTGTAGGTATGTTTGAAGTCGTGAAAAGGAGAGGGCTATGATTTCTGTATTCGACACAAATCCTGTTGTTTTTGAAAGTACGGATCGTATATTAACGGTTAGTTACAATGGTGTACTCTGTAAAGATTCGAATGGACAAGTTATAACTGACATTGATTTTGATGATGTAAATGAGCTTCATCTTACAAGATATTTAAATTCAAATAGTAACTATTCGATTATATTTAGAGACCATAATTGGAAAAATATAGAAGGTCAAGATTTAGATACTGACCGTACAGATTATAATACTGGTCATAATATTCGTGAAACCAAAGCAATCATTGCTGCTTTTGCTCGCCATAAATTGACAGCGGACTTCCCTGCGAATTTAGATACTCTTCAATTGCCACTAGATTACTCCTATATGGGTAAACGAGAAATTACTATTAAAAACGGTGTTATTTCGAATGGTAAGGTAGATATTCCTATTAATGAAATTCGTCGCGTAGTGTGTGCATCTAATGGTACAATTAGTAAACTATTAGTATATAAAGAAGAAAAACCTAGTTCTTTCTTTAAAAAGATTTTCGACAAATGTGATATGAAAATTACGTTGAATGCCATTACGTTGCCTTTGTTGGAAGCTATCGTAACGCGCAATACAGGTCATGGTATCGATTTCACTCGTGGTAATGGCTTTGATCAAAAAGATTCCAATTATATTATCATTCGCTATCTTGATTCTGGATTCTTCCTTGAAAAAGATGGTACAGCAACAACAGAATGGCAAAAAACTGCGGCGGAAACAACGGCAAAATTTAATTATGATGTGAAAACATTATTAGTGTAATAAAGATTTTTAATTTAAATTAGGAGATTCCATGTCTGTATATCAATTTTCCCTGCCTACTAAGTCTGGTGAATTACAATCCTTACAAACTTATGAAGGTAAGGTTCTTATCATTGTTAACACGGCAAGCAAATGTGGATTTACTCACCAATATGAGGGTCTAGAGGCTCTTTATAAGCAATATAAAGAGCAAGGATTAGAAATTATTGCTGTTCCTTCCAATCAATTTGGAGAGGAAGAACCTGGTTCTAATAACGAAATCCAATCTTTCTGCAAATTGAATTACGGTGTTACTTTTACCGTTATGGGGAAAGCAGATGTACGCGATGAAAGTGCATTAGACCTTTTCAAATACATGATACGAGAACAACCATTCCAAGGCTTCCCACCTAGTGATAAAACTGAAATGCTTACAGATTATCTCAATGGTATCGATCCTAATTATTTAAAGGACGATGAGGTAAAGTGGAACTTCACTAAGTTTGTTATAGATCGTAAAGGTAATGTGGTAGGGCGCTTCGAGCCTGTTGTAAAACCGATGGAAATGGAAGCTTTCATTAAAAAACTCATTTAGTAGAGTCATTAGTATGGTAAAGAAAAGAACCGCTAGTTTTTGTAACTAGCGGTTCTTTTGTGTAAATAAATAAATACATATATATTTATTTATTTTTGTTTATACATAGTAATGTAAGGTTTTATGTGAATAGGAAATAAAATTTCCTAGGAGATTTTTGTATCTTTATGGGCTTAAAGTATGTTTTGAGGCTCATCCTCAAAGATAAATCCTGTCATCGATAGGGAACCCAAACTATAGGTTTGATTAAATACAGTCGGTTTTGTACTTTCACTAGCACCCATAATATAGATTAATGGCAGATAGTGATCTGGTGTAGGTGCAGCATAGCTAGCCTGAGGATGTCGAGTGTAATTAACAATAGCATCTATATCGTTTTTTAAGACGGCCTTAGAAATATATTGGTCAAACTCAATTGTGGCAGAGGTGCCGGATGGATTATCCCATTCTATGCGTCTTAGATTATGAACGATATTACCACTGCCCATGATAAGATAGCCTTCATCGCGTAATGACTGAAGCTTTGTTCCTAGTTGATAGGCTTCTTTTGGGCTTAGGTATTTATTGATAGATAGTTGGACAACGGGAATCGATGCATCAGGAAACATGTGAACTAATACGGTCCACATGCCGTGATCGATGCCCCAAGTGTCATTTATAGAAACGGAGTTACCCAGTAATTTTTGTACTTCTTTCGTTAAATTGCTGTCACCTTTTGCAGGATATACAACTTCGTAGAGTTCTTGCGGAAATCCATACATATCGTAAATTTGTTTTGGATTCTCTGTGCTTTGAACATAGGTGCCATCTGCATACCAATGAGCAGAGATGGCGAGTATGGCTTTTGGTTTGCCATAGTTGTTGATTATATTTTGTCCTATACGTTTGAAAGTATTTGTTGTTTCTGTATGTTCTAAAGCCATCATAGGGCTGCCGTGACCGACGAATAGTGTAGGCATGCGTTTCATAATATCACCTAATCCTTCAATTGATAATGTGTAATCTGTTTAATGCTGTAAAATTGATACAATTGTTTAGCTATAAATGTTGATGATTAAATCTAATAGTTATTGATTCACCAACCGATAATTGTATTTAGTTAGTGAGTTTATTATATATTGGTGCAAATATTTTGAATAGTAGAATTATTTGAGATAGGTACTATCAAATATGATAGAATTGTGATATTTACTGATTAAAAATTTTTCAAAAATTTTTGTACCCTAAAAAATGATACTATAAAATACTTGCAATTCTAAAAAATTGTGATATGATTTGAACTACATTAAGTGGAAATATTTCTAATACCGAAATAGAAATTGTAGTGTAGCTATAAAGAGTAGCTTAGTTATAGATGTTAATTTTGTTATAACAAGCTACTTAAGCTAGATATATAAGGAGAATGACAATGGCAGAGCAACTTGTAAATGTTCATGATTTAGTGGGGCGGTGTCCTTTTGCAACGAGCCAAAAGTTATTGGCTGGTAAATGGTCTTTGTTGATTATGCATGAATTATCTGAAGGTCCTGTGCGCTTCCGTGAACTAGAGCGGAGATTACATCCAATTACACAAGCTACACTTACAAGAGCGTTGCGCCAAATGGAAGATGACGGCCTTGTACATCGTGAAGTATATGGAACCATTCCACCAAAGGTTGAATATAGCCTTACCGAAGTGGGAGCTGGTTTTAAAACTGTATTAGCTTCCCTTGAAAACTGGGGTAACCAATATATCGACTATATGAAAGCCGCTGGCCGCATCTAAGAAATGCCAGCGGCATTTCTGCCCTTATTATGATACATATGGGGCACTATATATTTGATAAGACTTTAAAAAAGTCCTTTATATGTGTCATGAATAGCCATTTGTTTATGCCATGTATTTAGAAAAATATGGTATAATAAAAAATACGAATGATATAAATTCTCAATAAATTAGAGGTATTGATAATAATGTTACATGTTACTTTTTTAGCGCATAGCGGATTTCTCGTAGAGGATGGTAAGCGTTGCTATGTGTTTGATTATTATAAGGATCCTAATAATATTGTTTGGCAGTTGGCTAAACGAGGTCGTGAACTTTGGTTCTTCGTAAGTCACACTCATGGAGATCACTTTAACCCATCCATTACGGAGTTTGATGGTCCTCAAACGCGCTATATTTGTCATCAAGATGTGCCGTTAGAGGGCAAGGTAAAAAAATGTATTACCATGCGCCCTGGCCAAGATGCACTATTAGATGATGTAGGCATCCATATGTATGGCAGCACCGATGAAGGTGGCTCTTTTTACATAAAGACAAATACGGCGAATATCGACTCTGACTCTATCTTCCATGCAGGAGACCTTAACTGGTGGCATTGGCTTGGTGATACGCCAGAAAACAATGCGGATGCAAAGCGTATGGCTTGGCGTGAGTTCAAGGAATTAGAGGGCTTGTCCGTAGATGTAGCGATGTTCCCTGTAGACAATCGTTTGGAAGACGCTATGGAATGGGGCAGTATTGAATTTTTGCGCCGTGTACAGGTGAATAAAGCCTTTATTCCAATGCATTTGAATGGTCCATTATGGACACCGTCTGTGTACTTTAAAGCTCTCTTTGGGGAGGTGTCGATTTGGGAACCTCAAAAAGATGGCGATGAGGCTACATTTTAGATTGTAGATATAAGTGTGAAAGTCCGTAGACCTCGAGGTCACTACGTTATATAGGAACAGTCTATATGCGTAATTGAGTAAGTTAGGATCAAGTGATGATGAAAACTAAACCAGTGGCAACCACCCTGTTGGTTGTCATGGCTATTATATTTTTAATTTCATATCCGCAGCGACATGATACATTTTGGGCCTTTATCATGCATATCTCTGGGGCAGCTATGATAGGCGGCCTCGCGGACTGGTATGCAGTAACGGCTCTCTTTACGAAGCCTTTAGGCATTCCTTTCAAAACGGCAATCTTGCCGCGCAGTAAGGAACGATTAATTCAGATAGGCCGCACTATGCTCAGCGAAGAGCTATTGCGCGTGCCACAGATGTATTATGCTATCAAAAAAGAACGCGTTATGGTCCGTATCGTTGAATACGGCATGAGCGATGTCGGACAAGTTCAAATTCGAAATCTCTTGTACGGTGTGGGCAATCAAGTTTTATCTCATATGGATATTGAACCGATGCGTCAAGAGATTAATAAGGCCATTTATAAGGGGGTTACAAACTGGAAAGCAACACCCCTTGTTATTCTCTTTGGCCGTTGTATGTTAGAACGTCACACAGCAAGCGTGTTTTGGCTTTATTTTAACCGCACATGTCAGCGTGTTATCGCATCAAATCAGGTATATCCGTATTTGTATCGCGTCATGCTAGACATTATGAAAACTTATACAAAGGATTCTTTCTTTCGTGAATTGGCCATCGCCTTTGGCGGAGATGGACTTTCACCAGAACGATTGGTAGAAACGGTACAGAAAAAAGCCGTTCAATTCTTGAAGGAAAATGAATCTATTGACTCTGCATTGGGGCGCTATGTATGGGGCCAAGCTATTCGCTTTTTCAATAATTTGGAAACTAATACAGAGTGGCAAGCTTTCATTGAAGAACATAAAAATCAGTGGATTAGAATGGTTCTTGAAGAATGGGAAGGCAAACTTATCGATGGGGATACATTGGATTGGAAACGCCTCATGGACATCGTTATGGAGCGCTTTAATGTGCTCGGCACCGAAATTTTGTTGAATCCAGACAAACAGGCTCCGTTTGAGCGGTTCTTCTTGTTGCGTAGTATTCCGTGGTTGCAGAAATTGAACCCCCTCATCGACAGTGTGGTAGGTCAGGAATTATCTCGTTACTCGCCTGATGAAATCACTCAAATTGTTCGTGGCAAAATGTACTATGACCTTCAAATGGTGCGTATTAATGGTTCACTCATAGGGGCTGTCCTTGGCGGCATCTTATACGGTTTGACCATCATTGTAGAGGGGGTGCTTAAATGATTAGTTATTTGAAATCCCTTACTTTGAAACAGCGTGCTAATGGCATTCTAGGCTTGACTGCCGTATTGTATTGTTTTGCTTTTGTAGGACAATTTTTCTTTGGCTATGAAAGTTGGTATCAACCGTTGTACTGGGCTGTTCAATCTGCCCTCATCGGTAGTGTGGCCGACTGGTTTGCTGTAACAGCATTATTCCGTAAGCCACTAGGTTTCCCATATCATACAGCGCTAATTCCTCGAAATAAAGATCGCCTCATTAATGGCGTTATTAAACTTGTAGAGACGAAGATGCTTACCAAGGAGCGTTGTAAAGTATTATTGAAAAATGTGCAATTTGTGCCATTGTTTGAGAAGTTCTTGTTGTCTCCTGAGGGGCAGCGAGCAGCACGTCTTGTGATTCATCAAGGACTACACCTTTTATGGAAATCTCAAACTAATGAAGAATGGGCACAATGGGGGGCAAAACGCATTCGTGGATTGCTTCAACAACATTCTCTCGTGCCCGTTTTGAAACACGTATTACTCGATTTATGTGAGCATAATCGCTATGAAAGTATGGTTGTGCAAGTTCTAAACGTGATTCAAGAACGGATTAATCATCCCGCTATGGTTACCTGGCTTACTGCTGTCGTAGCAGAAGAGGCACATAAGAAAAAGCGAAAAGGCTTCTGGTCTGATTTCCTTATTTCTATGTCCGAAGCTACCGATGTAGTAAACTATCAAGAAATGGCAGAGGCTATTGTTCAAGAGGCCTATGCGATGCTGGAAAGCTGGAAGCGGCCAAACAGTCCCGAACGAACTGCTTGGTTGCGACAATGGGTAGAACCTATTCGTAATATTGAAGAGAATCATGAAGTCTGCGATGCTCTTAATGAAGCGTGGGAACGCTGGATTCGCGAACAAGATTGGGAATCTGTTATCGAAAACCATTTATGCCCTTATATAGAAGAACTATTGCTCGTAGGGGATGAAAACGGAGAGACTCCGGCTCAGGTTTTAGTTAATATTGCTCTTGAATTATGGAATGTATACGGTCAATCGGACGATCTTAGAAATCGTATTGAAAAAACCTTACACGATATTGGCGACTACGTACTTGAACAAGGGTATGACCTCATTGAAACTATCATACGTCAAGTATTAGGTGGCCTCAGTACAGATAAATTTATTTACTTTATTGAATCTAAGGTGGAGGACGATCTCAGCTGGATCCGCATTAATGGTGCTATCGTTGGTGCTGTAGCGGGTCTGCTTGTATGGACCTTCTTAGAATATGTATATATGCCGTTTTGGCAACAATTTGTAGGCTAAAGTTAATTATCTATAATAAGTTGCTTTAAAATTAAATACACAAAAACTAGCATATAGAAGGAGCTTCTATATGCTAGTTTTTTATGGTTTAATTAATTCTATATTATAGGCTTTTAAGATTAAAATCGATATAGAAAAGGGACTGACCAATGGTCAGTCCCTTTTATGTTATTCTTCCGTTGTGTTGTACGGCAATCGCACGGTAAATGTAGTTTTTACTTGTGGTTCACTCGTGGCCGTTATTGTGCCATGGTGTAAGTTAATAACTTTATTTACAAAGTATAGGCCTAGGCCGATGCCGTGATTAGACTTTTTATTTCGCGATTGTTCTGTCTGATACATCCGATCCCAAATATGATCCAGAGCTTCAGGTTCGATGCCAATACCATTATCTGTTACGGTAATGACTAAGTCTCTGCCTACGAGTTTAGCCGAAATATCAATAGTAGAGTTTGTAAACTTAATGGCATTGTCCACTAGGTTTGTGATAGCTCGACGTAATGATACTTCGTGAGCATTCATATGTAAATTAGGCTCAATATGAGATGTAATCGTAATCTGTTTATCTGTATTTTCTGTACAGAGTCTTGTATAGTCGTGGACCATATTGGATAACATCAATGATACATTGACAGGTGCAAAGCTTAGACCTTGTGCATTTTCAAGGCGGGCTACATCAAGCAGTTGGCTTACGAGGTTAGTCATGAACTTAGCTTGCTCTAAGATATGTGTTAAACCTTCCCGTAGATCTGCTTCTGTACGACCGTATTTTAAAGCAAATTCACTTTCTGCTTTAATAACGGCAATTGGTGTACGTAGCTCATGAGATACGTCAGAACTAAACTGTCTTTCACGATTGGAAGAATCCTCAAGACCTGAAATCATACGGTTAAACGTTGTGGTCAGCTCGTAGATTTCATCTCTTGCCGTGCGAGCAGGAATGTCGATACGACGGCTCAAGTCGTTGTTCTTACCGATGACTTTAGCTGTTTTCGTCAAAGTTCGGACGGGCTTAAGTCCTTTTTTGATAAAAAGATAACCACCTAGGGAGGAAATTAGTAAGAAAATGATATTTCCTAATAATAGGCTGTATAAAAGGTTTTCCGTCTTTTTAGAGGCTGTTTTTACTTTTGTAACAGCACGCAAAATACCACGATAGTTTGGTTCATTGACAGGCGTATCGTAGTAGTAGAAGGTATCATCACCTGCAGCAATTTCACCAACTTGGCCTAAGGAAAGAATTGTTTGGTTTGGAAACCCATCTGGCAAGGCCCCTTTAATAATATAACCGTCTTGAGTTGATACAAAGAAGAATGTATTATCTTGGTACGGTTTAAACTTGCGGATATCCGTAGCCATAATCATCGCTTGCTGCTGTAAGCGCTCGCGCACTTCTTTGTTGTCGGATTCATGTGTATATGCGTAAATCCATGCGGATGCAACCATCAAAATGATAAGCAAAAAGATGGTATACCACGACATAATTTTAAAGGTTAGGGGCAGCCGATTAAATAAATCGGTGGCTGCCCCAGACATGGTATCTAGATCTCGGTGAGGATCATTAGTTTTCTGTTTTGAGGACATACCCTACTCCACGAACCGTTTGAATGAGTTTTACATTTTCATCAGTATCAATTTTCTTGCGCAAATCTTTAATGTATACGTCGATAAGGTTAGAGTAGCTTTCATAATCGTATTCCCAAACATGGTCAAGGATTTGTTGACGAGATAATACGATATTTTCGTTACTTGCTAAATAGAATAATAGGTCGAATTCTTTTGCAGTCAATGTAATTGTTTCGCCGTCGCGTTTAACTGTACGTTGAGGAACATTGATGGTAAGTGGACCTACATGGATATCGTTTTGTGCATGACGCGCATTACGACGAGCCAATGCATAAATACGAGCAGTTAACTCTTCAAGATCGAAAGGTTTTACAAGGTAATCATCTGCACCAGTGTTAAGGCCTGTAACTTTATCTTGCAAGGAATCCTTTGCTGTTAAAAGCAATACAGGTGTTGTATTACCGTCGTTACGCATTTGTGCAAGAGCACTGATACCATCGAGGATTGGCATCATAATATCCATTACGATAACGTCATAGCTAGATGTGTTAACGTAATCGATCGCTTGTTGCCCATTGAAGCATGTATCAACTGTCATATTTTCTGCACGTAAATATTTAGCCGTGATACCATTCAGCATTTCTTCGTCTTCTACAAGTAAAATTTTCATTCTCTGTTCTCCTTATGTATGATTTAAAAATATAGCTCTCCAACTACATTAATTATAGTCATTATATATATATATATAAACTTTCTTTTTTTGAAAGCCACAACACCATATAAGGGTGACTATATATATAATATTATATAACTTATTTATCTATTATCATACCTTATACAATAGTAATGAGCAAAAGATGAATGTACATGCGAGTTTACAAGACTTTTCTTCATTTTTGAAAGCCTTAAAAATGGTGAAAGACTGAAACTTAATGAATTCTACTAATGAATAAAATCTAACTATATCGAAGATTGCCGTATGCGCATAGATGAGGGTGATTTTATCGATTTTAGATGATGTGCGATAAATCACTAAAAAAACTTATGATAATTATTATCACAGAAATAAATGCTTGTTATGAACGGAGAAATACGATAATTTTCGATGATTAAATTCGAGGTAAATTTAGTAGGAATTTAATGGATATTAATTATTAGGAATGGTTAGCAATAATTAAAAAGCTAGTGTTTATGCGAATTCTATAGATACCAAAGGAAATAAAAATATAGAAAAATTTCGGAACCGAACTACTTTCGTAAAATCCTTAACTTCTTGTAAAAATTATTCATATAGGTAATTTTTTGACTCCTCTTTTTACCTTAAAAATGCTAAGTGAAATAAATTATCAATTAGATTAATCAAAATTAATTATGCATAATAGGGTTTAGACATGACCTGAAATGCTCTCTATAATTATAGGTAAAGAAATAAGAAAAATCGCATAAGTATGGGGTTTTTCTTGAAAGAAAAATGATTAGGTTATCAAAAATTTTTATAAGTTTTTGAAATGAGATAGTCTAACAGGTTTCTTATTAATAGGTAGTTATGAGGAGGTCATTATGGAACAGTTTGATGTTCTAGTAGTAGGTAGCGGTGGCGCCGGCATGCGTGCGGCTCTTGAAGTAGGTCGTCGCAAAGGCTTAAAAGTAGCTCTTATTACTAAAATTTTCCCAACTCGCTCTGCAACAGCAATGGCGCAAGGCGGTGTAAATGCATGTTTGAACAACGTTGCAGCTGAAGATACAGTTGAAACTCATACTTTCGATACTGTAAAAGGTTCTGACTATCTTGGCGACCAAGATGCAATCGAATTCTTCTGCTCTCGTTGTCCAGAAGGCGTACTTGAAATGGACCACATGGGTGCTCCATTCTCCCGTACTGAAGAGAATAAAATTGCGCAACGTAACTTCGGTGGTCAATCCTATCCACGTACTTGCTACTCTGCGGATAAAACTGGTCACGTTATTTTGCACACAACTTACGAACAATGCTTGAAAGAAGGCGTACACTTCTTACAAGAATGGTATCTTTTAGATCTTGTTAAATCTGCAGAAGGTCACGTTGGTGGCGCTGTTGTGTGGAACATGAAAGAAGGTAAAGTAGAACAAATTAAAGCGAAAGCTATTATCTTGTCTACTGGTGGTGCAGGCCGTATCTTCTGGACTCGTACTACAAACCCATTCCTTTCCACAGGCGATGGTATGGCAGCAGCATTCCGCGCTGGTAACGGCTTGAAAGATATGGAAATGATCCAATTCCATCCAACTGGTCTTGGTCGTACTGGTATCTTGATGTCCGAAGCGGTTCGTGGTGAAGGTGGTTACCTTCTTAACGCTGAAGGCGAACGTTTCATGAAAAAATATGCGCCTAACAAAATGGAATTGGCATCTCGTGACGTTGTAGCGAAAGCGATCGAAGATGAAATCGCTGCAGGTCGTGGTTTCGGTTCTGGCCTTAACGCATATGTAGTAGCTGACCTTCGTCACTTGGGCCCTGAAGTTATTATTGAAAAACTTCATGGTATCCGCGACTTAGCTATGTGCTTCGAACATTGCGATCCATTGACTCAACCGGTACCTATTCGTCCTACATGTCACTATACAATGGGCGGTATCGACGTAGTGGATTACAAAACTTGTGCATGTGAATTGCCTGGTTTGTTCGCTTCTGGCGAAGCATCTTGTATCTCCATCCACGGTGCGAACCGCTTGGGTGGTAACTCCTTGGCAGACGGTGTAGTATTCGGTAAGGTATCCGGTGCTGGCGCAGCTGATTATGCTGAAACACATGAACAACCTAACGTAGATGCGGAACTTGCTGCAGCTGCAAAAGCTTGGGAAGCTCGTTTCACAGAAGTAACATCCCGTGAAGGCGGTCGTCCGGTTGTAGAAATCCGCGATGCATTGGCTGATGCAATGTGGAATAAAGTAGGTATCTTCCGTAATGAAGAAGGTATTACTGAAGCCTTAAAAGAAATCGAACAATTGATTGAAGATTATAAAACTTGCTATGTAGGTGACCCTGAACGTACTTACAATATGGCATTCGTAAACTATTGTGAAATCGGCTCCATGTTAACAGTAGCAAAAGCTATTGCTATGGGCGCTTTACACCGCCGTGAATCTCGTGGTGCTCATATTCGTGAAGACCATCCTAAACGTAATGATGAAAAATACTTAAAACATTCTTTGATCAAATTAGGTGCTGACGGTCAATACGAATTAACAGAACGCGACGTAGTGTTCACTAAATACGAACCACAAGAAAGGAAGTACTAAGATGAGACAAATCACCTACCATATTCACCGTTACCAACAAGGTCGCGCGTTTGTACAGACTTTCAAATTTGATTACGAACCTGACCGTACAATCCTCTGGGGCCTTCAAAAAATTAAAGATACACAGGATCCAACATTGACATTCTTGGCAGCTTGCCGTTCCGCAGTTTGCGGCGCTTGCTCCATTCGTGTAAACGGCGAAGCGATGCTCGGCTGTGAATCTAAAATCGATGAATTAACAGAACGTTATGGCACAGACGAATTGACAATCGCTCCGATCGGCAACTTCCGTGTTATCCGTGACTTAGTTGTTGACTGGGAATCCAAAGTTGATCGCTTGAAAACAGTTGCTCCTTGGATTTTCCTTAAAGCTGAATTCAACGAAGGGGACAAAATCGTTCGCCAAACTCCAGCTGACTTCAAAAAATTCGTTGCTGGTACAGAATGTATTCTTTGCGGTTGTTGCGCATCTGAATGTAACAAATTGACTGCACGTCAAGATGACTTCTTAGAACCATATGTATTCACAAAAGCTAACCGTTTCGTATTGGATAGCCGTGATGATGCACCTATGGCTCACATTCAACCTGCATTCGACAATGGCCTTTGGAAATGCGTTCATTGCATGAACTGTATCTCCCGTTGCCCTAAACACTTAAAACCTGCTCAAGATATTTCCAACTTGCGTAAAGAAGCTACAAAAGCTGGTCTTACTAACAGCAAAGGCGTTCGCCATGCAGTTGCTTTCAAAGAGGACCTTTACAAAACTGGTCGCTTGAAAGAAGTTTCTATGAGCTTGAAATCTGATGGTGTTGTTGATTCCGCTAAACAAGCATTCTATGCTTTACGTTTGTGGAAACACAGCAAAATCAATCCATTCGAACTTGTAGTACCTCAAAAACCTGTAAATGGTATTGATGGTGTTCGCAGACTTATGAAAGCAGCTGAGGAGGTAAGCAAATAATGAAATACGCATTTTTCCCAGGTTGCGTTCTTGAAAGCGCTGCCAAAGAAGACTACTTAGCAACAGTTGCTGTAGCTAAAAAATTAGGCATCGAGTTGGAAGAACTTGACGGTTGGACTTGCTGTGGCGCGTCCCACGTTCAAGACATCGCTCCAGAAATTACACTTGCTACAAATGCTCGTAACATTGCATTGGCAGAAGAAAAAGGTTTGAACCTTTTAACTGTATGTAACACTTGTACTTTGATGCTTCGTGAAGCTAAAAATGAACTTGATGCAAACGAAAAAGAAAAGAACGAAGTTAATAAAAAATTAGCTCAAATCGGTAAACAATACCGCGGTACAACTGATATTACTCATTTCTTATGGGTATTGATCCGCGATTACGGTTTGGATAAATTGAAAGCTAAAGTTGTTAAACCGTTAACTGGTTTACGTGTAGCTGAATACTATGGTTGCCATATTCTTCGTCCTCAAACTGAAATGGGCTTCGAAGATTATCAAATGCCTACATCTTTAGCAGATTTGATCTCTGCTATCGGTGCTACACCAATTGACTTCTCCCGTAAACTTGATTGCTGCGGTTTCCATGCTGTATACCCTGCACATGATTCCGTAATGCAAATGACTGGTTCCATCAACAAAGATGCAGCTACAGAAGACGCAGATTGCGTAGTAACTCCTTGCCCACTTTGCCAAATGCAACTTGATATGTTCCAAAAAGAAGCTAAAGAAGTTGTTGGCGGTGGCAAAGATATGCCAATCTTGCACATGTCCCAATTAGTAGGTCTTGCTCTTGGCATTTCTCCTGCTGAAATGGGTATGCCTAAACGTCACTTAACTGATACTGCGGCAGTGACAAAATTTGTAGGTTAATTCGTTTGATTTAGACATGATCAGAGTTGGTCTATATAGTAGTCTGAATCTAAACCTATTATCATAATTACCAGAAAAATCCCCTAGCTTAGGCTAGGGGATTTTTCTTTTTTATAAATAGAGCTCCAGTAATGTTAATGGTAATAGTAATAGTAATAGTAATAGATTTGGATTTAAGTGTACTGAAATATTAATCGTGAAATATATATAAACCGATAAATGTAAAATAAATACAGTAAAATACTAACTTTATAAATAAATTTGATTTTGATATCGATTGATAATTGTAGTATAATAAGTACATAAATTGTATACACTTATATGAGTAATAGCTAATATGTTGTAATTCATAAATTATTATAATGCTATACATACTAGACTATACAATATAAATTTGGGAGATATTATATTGGAAATGCTAGTTATTATGCTTTGAGAGGGCGATTAGCATTATAGAGTGTATATACGGGGGGAAAATAATGAATGATATGCTATTAGAATATATCGATCGAATGATTGATCAAGAGACAGAACATCGTGTTTTTTCTGTGGATTTTAACAACAAACAGTACTTTGTAAAACAGGATATAAGTAACCATCGCTCTAGTTGGATTAAGCCCGCACCTAGAGCTTCTTTTGATTATGAGTTTTACAAGATTTCTTTTGTGAATACGCAATTGCCAGTAGCTCCTGTTATTGTTGGTTTTAGAGAACATTATTTTGTTACAGAAGCTTGTGGTAAAACGTTAACATATTATAGCCAATTGCCCGCTCAACATCCAGAGGATGATAGTTTGCAGGATATGTTAAGTCATATTTTTTATATGTTTGGCAAGACATTAGGTCAGTTGCATGATTATGGCTTGAGTCATGGCCGTCCTGCTATGCGCGACATTACCTATGAGCCTGAACTAGATAAGATCACATTGCTCGATTGGGAGAATAGCCGTCGTTGGCCTGAGTTAACACCGCAAGGCTGGGATTTACTCGTCTTCGTTCACAGCTTCCTTCGGGAGGATAATTTACCTATTTCTTACCTATATGCTATGATGAATGGCTATAGCTCAGCCTGTACAGCCCGTGAGACAGTGCTACATATAAAAGACATTTTGCGTAAACATGAATATCTTTTTAAATTCTGTCGTATGTTAAATCCTCTACATTTTGTGGACACTGAAGCTGCTGTTAAAGCATATGACTTTATATTGGCGTTGAAAACCGAATAATATGTATTTGAATAGTACTCGTAATAAGAGCACTTTATAGACCTTTACTGGTGATATCTAGAATATTAATCTTCTAGATATCATTAGGTAGAGGTCTTTTTCTATTTCAATTTATAGTATTACAGTCAGAGTTCAGCTACTTTCACCATAAGTACCTTAAATAACGGCAAGGGGGTTGTCGAACAAGGCCCTCAGGAATATAAGAGGGTGAAAGGAGGTGATACGATGGCTAACATTAAACGCACTAAATTGGTGTTGCGTTTTAACATCGGTACCGAAGATGCGCCGAAGTACAAAGACGTAACTTATACTCGTGTTGCAGAAGAAGCGTCTGACGATAATGTGAAAACCGTTGGTAATGCGCTGGCAGCCTTGTATGACCACAGCTTGTCCGACGTGGTCCGCGTCAATGAAGTATCCTTAGGGCATTAAGGGTAGAGTTTCTACTCATTCTTGTTTTAGGTGCTCCAAACACATTTTATTGCTAGATTCGTACATTCTCAGATAGTCGTAAAGAGGTGTAGAAATAGCAAGTCCACACATTCCCATCCTTATTGATATGAATCGAAGATACGTATACTTGTAATCTAACATGTTTACAGCCTATCTAGATTCGATGAACTTGTTTATGAAACGTGAAAGGAGGCGCCCACATGGCGGAAAAACGCGTTGTATATCTTACATTTTCTACGGTCGGTGGTAAAAGCACATCAGTCACAATTAGTGCTCCTCGTGCTGGAATTACTTTACAAGATGCTAAAACAGCGGCTAATGCGTTAGTGGCTAATAAAGTAATTCTTGGTTCTGGTGATGCAGAATTAGCAGCATTTACTACAGCTCGTGAAGTAAAGACACAAACTACTGAATTGCAATAGTACTGCTTCTATGCTGTAGTCTAGAAAGGTACAAATATAATCTAAAGGTAGTATAAAAGCGATCATGGAGAAATCCTGGTCGCTTTTTTTGCGCATTAATTGAGATATAAATTCAAAATTATTTCAGATTCATAGATTATAATGTTCTCTAAAGTGCTTGTTATACATATAAGATTGGAAAATGTAGTATGATGTGATAGACTTATTAAGTGATTTTATTTATCAATTTATAATAGGATAGTCTATTTATAATCAGTTTGTTAGTGTAGGAAATTAGTATATAGAATTAAGCTACTTATAAAGGAGGTTTACGATGAAAGAGGCGTGGGAATTATTCTTACATGGTGGATTTGTTATGTGGCCGCTACTAGTGGCACTTATCATAACCGTAGCTATAGCGATAGAACGTATAGCTTATTATCGACAATTGAAGCGGGAAATGTTTGCTTTGAATGATGCATTAGAAGAGAGCGAAATAAATTGGCAATCCTTATTAACTAGCTTAGAATCTAAATATACAGCTAATATTTCGTATAATCTGACTCGCGTGCTTGGACAGTGTCATGATCGCAATGTATTGCAATCCAAAATGGAGGATATGGTGGCCCATGTTTATACGCACGCTTCCCGTGGTCTTGATTGGCTCTCTACCATTGTTACGATAGCACCATTATTAGGATTGCTTGGTACTGTAACGGGGATGATCGGTGCCTTTCAGGTGTTCGGTGCTGACGGTGCGGTACCTACTGCTATTACCGGTGGTGTGGGGGAAGCCCTTGTCGCAACTGCTTCTGGTCTTTGCGTGGCTATTGTGGCATTGTGTTTTCATGCCGGATTTACTCATCATGTACGTATGACAATATCTCGTTTAGAAGATTCATTTTCTCGTGTCTTAGATTCTTATGATCGGGGGCATGCTGCATGAAACGAATGAGCCGTATGGAGGGAGAAAAGCCTACTTTGATGGTTATCCCTATGATTGATATCATCTTTTTCTTGCTCGTATTTTTTATGATTAGCACCATATATACGATTCCGCAACAATCCTTGTCTATTATGCTACCAAAAACAAAAACACAACAGTCCGCAGAGTTGCGCCCGGTTTTAATTGATTTTGAAAAATCTGGGCAGCTGATGATTGATGATGGATATGTGACGAAAGAACAGCTTATTAGCTCTGTGAAAGCCAAAATTGGAGAGAATAAAAATCAAAACTTCCTTATTCGTGCTGACAAGGATTTGAGTTATGGCAAGGTTGTGGAATTAATGGATGAGATGAAATTAGCCGGCGCTGCAAGTATTAGTATTGCCACTGTTAATAAATAGGTGATGCTATGGCGAAAAAATATGTAGATGTGTGGAAATATCCACATATGACCTATAAAAAAGCCTTTGTTATTGCTACAGTTATAAGTATTATTACGGTTGGTGTTGCCTTTGTTTCTTTTTCTGATTATATCGAATCTCAAATGACTGGATCGTTACAAATTAATTTTCTAACGGAACAGGAAGCAGAGAAACAAGTAGAGGAAATTAAAGAGCAAATTAAAGAAGAAAAAGCTCATGAGATCCAACACTCAAAAGAATTGGAAAATAATAATGTTCAACTTGATAACGGAGGAGCCGGTCATGGAGGACAAAATGGCAACTCTGCTGTTCCTACAAAAAGTGATGTAAGTCCGTCTAGTCAACAAGCGAGTGCTGGTGAAATAGGAACGGTTAAACAATCTTCTGTTGGTAGCAATACGGGGAGTGGACTTGTCGGAGCTGAAGGTTCTGGGATCGGGTATGCATCAACAGGTAGCGGAGAAGGGCTTAGCGATCGTGAAGGTACCGGAGGTACTGAAGTTGATGTCGGTGGTGGCGGCACATTCAGTTATGATGGGTATTGGAGTAATTTACAAAGTGCAATTAATAGTAATTACCCTACAGATGCATACACTATGGGAATTCAAGGTGATGTAACACTAAGAATTTATTTTGCCCCAGGTGGCAGTGTTGCCAGTGTGGAAGTTCTTAACTCTGATGACCCTATGTTATCAGAACATGCTAGGGAATATGCTTATAGTGTGGGTGGCGCTGAAAATTCTACAGGTACACAGCAATATGCAGATATCACAATTCACTATAATTTATAAGTATAATGAAAAACTAGTATCTTTATAGATACTAGTTTTTTTATATGTATATATATTACTTTGATAACATAAAATAATATTGATAGTTATTCTTAATGAATATATAATTGAGATTAGATATCGTTTTATGCTATTAGAGCCCTAATATATTTTCTGGAGGTGTGTGATGAAAAAATCATGGGCAGCACTATTGTGTGTTGTGTATCTAACATCTGCTGCAGGTGTGGTAGGTGCAGAAAATAATAGTTCTACAAGTGTAGTTAGTATGAATGAATCTCAAAATAATGCGAGTGATGAGCAGTCGAGACGCATGAAAGATATTACGGTTACTGCTACTCGTACGGAGGCTTTAGTTCGGGATGTGCCAATTGCGACAACGATTATTTCACAAGAAGAAATTAAAGATCGTCAATATCGTAATTTAGAGCAAGCCTTACAAAGTGTGCCAGGCGTTGCTTTCAGCACTGATGCTCACGGTGGACAAAATATTACAATGCGTGGTGCCGAATCTCGTCATACATTAATTCTTATTGATGGACGACGTGTTACTGGAGAGTTGACGAAAACGAGAGCTAATGCCATGGGTTGGCTTCGTCAAGGCATGGATAATGTGGAGCGCATCGAAATAACGCGTGGTCCGTCGAGTGCCCTTTATGGTTCCGAAGCGAACGGTGGGGTTATTAATATTATTACAAAACAATCCAGAAAGCCAAGTGTAGAGGTTAATACTGAAATTTCCCGGCGTGATGCATCGAGTGCAACAGGATATAACTTCAATGTATTGGCTCGTAGTGGACAACAAGGAAAGTGGAACGGATCGATTGGTGCCGGTATTCGCAGGAATATAGCGGGAAATAATGACTCTGGATCGGATAATAACTATCATGGTGACCGAATACCGCTTCATTTTGACGTATCTTATCAAGCGGGAAAAAGGGATAAATTTTCCTTCTTTATAGATCGAGAAACTGAAGATTTGGACATGAATACGAAAAAGGGTAGCGCATTGACTCAATCGGTTGATAAAAATACGACTACTACAAGCACAGGTCTTCGTTGGAATGGCCGTCGCGGCCGGTCATCGCTTATGGTGCAGTCTTACTACAATCATTACAAAGACACTTATGATCAATATAAGCGCACGGGTGGCATAAAAAAACTATCCATTTGGGATGAATATTATAATAAAGAATGGATTACAGAGGCACAGGTTAACACGGCAATTGATAAGAAGAATCTCTTGACGTATGGCGTTCAATTCCGCCGTCAAGAAGCGATTAGTACACGTATTAATAATGGCTCCATAGCATGGTCAAGAACTCGAGAAGGCATTACAGATACCGCGGGTAAGGCAACCATTAATTACGGTAGTTACTTTGTGCAACATCAATGGAAACCTAGTCGTAAATGGGTAATTATTCCTGCTGTTCGCTATGATACGTCAAATGCATTTGATAGCCATTGGTCGCCTAAGATTGGTGTTACCTATAAAGCAAATGATAGTCTTCGCTTTAAAATGAACTATGGTGCAGGCTACTCCACACCTGGTATGACGGAAATGTATCATCATTGGCTTATGGCATCTAATGTGCCAAGAGGGCGATTAGGGGCTTTCGATATATATTTGCAAGGTAATCCTAATTTGAAACCTGAAAGCTCTTATAACTTTGATTTCTCCGTAGAAAAAGATTGGAAACGGACAAATGTTAAGGCGTCCTATTTCCACAATGTGATTAAAAATTATATTGAAAGTGGTGCCAATCGTATTGATATGGCAAATCGCCGTATTTATGTTTCGTATTCCAATTTACCTCGTGCTGTATTGCAAGGTGTGGAATTATCTGTAAATCATAGACTCAATGATAAATGGGATGTATTCGGTAACTATACTTATTTGGATGCGAAGAATGACGTTACCCATAATCGTCTGTTAAATCGTGGTCGTCATGTATTCAGTGGTGGTGTTAATTATCATCAAGGTCGCTGGACTGGCGCGTTCTGGGGTAATTATTATATTAACTACCTTGATGGCATTGATGCTATCGTTGTTAACCCACGTCTCAGTATTCCGAAGAAGAAAAACATTCAAACTTGGAATGTTATGGTGACTCGTCAGTTGAATGATAATGCATCCATGTATGTAGGGGTTGAAAATATATTTGGCGAAAAACAAGACTTACGGGATATTCATGGTGCTACTTATCGCATGGGCCTTAACTTGCGTATGTAATAGTGAGACATTAATGTACGCATGAAATGCTGAGGCCTTAATGTATGAATGAAATACATGCATATGTATTGGTGTATGTAATATAGTGGCATTAATTTGAAACTATAATGTATGAGGTTTAGCTTGCATAAGTAATCTGCGAGGTGATCATTATCAATAAGCCGTTATTATGTTTATTGGGGATTGTTGCCGTTGTGGGGGCTTTCACTACGGTTATGAGCTTTGAAGGCAAGCGAGAGGTATTCAGCGAGGCAGGTGCTATTCAGATTGAAGATGATACGAAGCAAATTGTGTCGTTGCCAAACATAGCAAGTCGTGTAGTATCTATTTCTTCGGCGGATAGTGAATTGCTTATCACTTTAGGTGTTAGCCCCGTAGGCGTAGTAAATTCAAGGGAGTTACCGGCAGATGTGCAGGCTAAAATTGCACAGTATCCGAATATGAATAGTGCTGTATCTCCAAGTATTGAACGAATTATTATGTCCGACCCAAATCTCGTTATCGGCATTGCCATGCCGTTTCAAACGGCGTTGCGCAAAGCTTTTAATGCGAATCATATTCCTAGCTTTTACCACTTATCCTCCAATTATGATGACATCATGGACCATATTCGACATGTGGGCACCATGACTGGTCATGATAGGGAGGCGGCTGCGTTGGTCCAGAAATATAATGATATCCTAACGGAAATCATACAGCGTCATAAAGATGAGTCTGCACCGCGTGTCCTCATCGTTTTTGGGACACCTACGAGTTACCAACTAGCCTCCAGTAAAACATATGTGGGAGATATTCTCCAAAGATTAGGGGCAAAAAATGTGGCTGATGTATATTTGCCGCAGGATGTATCGGAGAATGCTTTGGATGGATATATTCCGCTTAATCTGGAGACGATGGCCGTTCTTGATTGTGACAAGGTTATCTTGATTAATCATGGTAGTAGCGGTGAGAAAGATATAGCAGCTTTTAAAAAGGCTTTTAAAACGCCGGCATGGCAGAATGTACCTGCTGTTGCTAATGGGAATATAGAGGTCTTGCCGGGTCCTTTGTTTGCGTCGGTGCCGACCGCTCGAATGGATCAAGTGTTATTATATGCGGAAAAGGTGTTATATGGACAATCTCATTAATGTGCAGGAACGTCGTGGCCTACGCGTTTTTGTGGCTGCGCTGATTCTGTTAATAGCAGGGGTGTTGCTGAGTATGAAACTGGGCGCCGTTCCATTAACTTGGGGCGAATTATACCAAATCATAACGGGTGGCGACACATCGAAAATTGGTCAAATTATCATGACTATACGCTTACCACGTGTTGTAGTGGGCTTTTTAGCTGGCATGAATCTTGCCTTAGCTGGTGTGATTTTACAAGGTATCTTGCGAAATCCTTTGGCGGATCCCGGAATTATCGGCATTACCTCTGGCGGTGCTTTGGCGGCTATGATTATCATGATTCTCATGCCTACTTACGTTATGCTTGTTCCTATTGGCGCTTTTGTTGGTGCGTTAGTGGCATCGTTTTTGGTTTATGGGATTTCTTGGCAAGGTGGGCTCAATCCGTTGCGCCTTATCTTGGCCGGTGTGGCTGTGGCTGCTTTTTTTGGCGGGTTTAATACGATTCTATCCGTATTTTATCCAGATCGTGTTCAAGGAACGGTGAGCTGGATGGCAGGTGGTTTTGTAGGGCGCAGCTGGGACGATGTAATGATGATCTGGCCTTATACGGCTATAGGAATTATTGGATCTATGATATCTATCAGATGGCTTACATTGCTTAGTTTAGGCGATGATACGGCGCGCACTTTAGGTGTGCATGTTGAAAGATGTCGATTGTCCTTACTCGTATTAGCTTCTTTATTAGCCGCATCAGCGGTGAGCGTGTCGGGAATGTTGGGCTTTGTAGGCCTTATCGTGCCTCATGTGGCGCGTCTCATTGTAGGTGTGGATTATCGTTATTTGATTCCTACGTCTATGGTTTTTGGTGGCATATTAATTGTTTATGCCGATACTTTGGCGCGCATGATGATTGCGCCTGGTGAAATCCCTGTAGGCGTACTGATGAGCTTTTTGGGTGCTCCATTCTTCTTGTATCTATTGAAAGGGGTGGGGCGAAGATGAGTGTGTTAACAGTCGATAATATAACGGTAGGCTATGGAAAACGATTGATACTGGAGAATCAATCCATCGTCTTTGATAAACCGGAAATAATATCTATCATTGGTCCGAATGGTTCGGGAAAATCAACGTTTTTGAAAGCTTTGGCCCGACTTATTAAGCTAAAACAAGGCTCCATATCGCTAGATGAAAAATCTTTACATTCGTGGAATACAAAGGAATTAGCGCGCCATATAGCTTTGTTACCGCAAATTACGACAGCCCCTGAAGGAATGTTAGTTGAGCAGTTGGTTCGATCCGGACGAAATCCGTATGTATCGATTTTTAAGGAACTATCTGATGCTGATTTAGCTGCTGTGGAGCAGGCGATGAAATGCACAGATGTATGGAAATATCGGTATCGTCACATAGGGGAACTATCCGGCGGTGAACGGCAACGCGTATGGCTTTCATTAAGTTTGGCTCAAGAACCAAATATTTTACTCCTCGATGAACCGACTACCTATCTTGACAGTCGTCATCAAATTGAATTGATGGAACTGGTTAAACGTACACAGCGGGAACGAAATATCATGGTCGTTATGGTGCTACATGATTTGAATCTAGCTTTGCGCTATAGTGACCGCATTATTGCCATCAAAGAGGGGACTATCGTCGGTGATGGAGCTCCGCATATGATGATGACTGCAGAGAATCTAGCAAATTGGTTCGGCATTAAAGCGGATATTTTACAAAGTCCTCGTAGTGAAGAAACATGTCCTATATGTGTACCATATGGTCTTGCTTAAACAGAGGAGGTTGGATGCCGTATAGCTAGTTAATTGTTAGTTGTTTTAATGAGCTGTACACAATAGCAAAAAAAGCTATTGCGAAAATCACATACTGTTTATACCTTAAAGAGGCCCCACTTGTGGTGAGGGTCTCTTTATTATGGTAAAATATATGGTATACCAAATGGTTGGGTGAAACTTTCACGAAATGATGTACAAGAATAAGTACATTATAGAACCCGGATGGGGATTTTTAGTGAGGTAAAATAGTGGAATATATTATTTCGTTTATGGAAACATATGGCTATACGGCCATGTTTATTGCAATGGTTCTAGAAAATGCTAACGTGCCTATTCCGAGTGAAATCGTACTTGGTTTTGCGGGGTATTTGATAGCTCAAGGCATATTTGATATGCATACGACAATGGTAGTAGGTATCTTAGCAGGGATTGTTGGTTCTATAGTATCCTACTGGATGGGTGAGCATGGTGGGCGCCCTTTATTATTGAAATATGGTAAATATATATTTTTTAATGAACATAAATTTGAACTGGCAGAAAAGATGTTTAATAAATATGGCGGTGTAGCTGTATTTTTTGGTCGACTTTTACCCGGTGTTCGTACCTTTATCTCCTTTCCGGCAGGAATGGCACGCTATCCCATGTGGCATTTCATCATCTGGACGGTACTCGGTACGATTCCTTGGACGATTTTGCTCGTTTACTTAGGCAAGGTACTTGGTGAAAATTGGCAAGACCTTATCGAGTACAATCATGAGTTCTTGATTGGTATGATCGTTGTATTTGTCATTATAGCTGCAGTGCTGGGCTTTAGATACTATCGTAATCGTCGATAAGGAGACCCCTTATGAAACTCTCTCGATTAACACCAGTCGTATTTATTGTGTGGCTAGTGTTTTATATGTTTGGCAATAATATGTTGCCTGTTACAGATCCCGTTGAATCTAATTATGCGTTAACGGCAAAGGAAATGGTTCTTTCTGGTGATTGGCTATCTCCACAGATTTATGGTACTTATTGGTATGATAAACCAATCATGATTTATTGGCTCATTGCTCTTGGCTTTAAAGTCTTTGGAATTGCTGATTGGGTGGTGCGCCTACCGAGTGCTATTTTCGGTGCTTTGTCGGTGGCGACCATGTATCAATCTACGCGTACCATGAGCGGTAAGTGGGCGCTTGGTCTCATTGGGGCATCCGTTCTAGGCACATCTCTCATGTTCTGGACCGTAGCTCATGGCGTTGTTACAGATATGGTGCTCCTTTATATGACATTGATGGTCATGATTTACTCCTACAAGGGACTGGTGGAACAGAAACCGTATGCCATGATTGTAGCCTATGTATTTGCTGCGTTAGGCGTACTCACTAAAGGTCCGGTAGCCATTGTGTTGCCTGGTATGATTCTGCTTGTTTTTGCAGGTATTAATCGTTCTTGGTCTATGGTGAAAGCCATCTTCAATTGGCGTGGCATTTTAGCTTTTTGTGTAGTTTGTTTGCCGTGGTATGTGTACATGTATAGCGTTCATGGTCAAGACTTTATCAATGGCTTCTTAGGACTTCACAATGTAACGCGTGCTACTCAATCGGAACATCCAGAAGATAATGTGTGGTGGTATTATCTCGCTATCTTCCTTGGTGCTTCTATGCCGTGGACGGGTGCTGTTATTTACGGTATAATCGATGGCTTTAAACAACGTCATACAGGGTTTATCTATAATATGACTTGGGGTGTTGGAATTGTGCTATTCTACACCTTGATGGCAACAAAATACCCTCTATATACCTTTGTTAGCTTAGTCCCATTTAGTGCTATCGGTGCTTTGGGCGTTATGAAGCTTATTCGCAAAGGCAAATCTAGAGCCTTAAAATGGATTATTATGGGGCCGACGTTGCTTTTGTGGATTGCTTATGTAGCAGGTTCTTTCTTCGCACCATGGGGTTTTTATTGTTTGCTCTATGTCGTGGTTGCTATGGCAATATTGGCTATGTTCTATACATGGTATACGAAACGAGGATATCGTTTAGTTACAATTATTGTCCTTGGTACGATGGTTATATCTTCTATAGTTGTTATGGAAGGTTTAGAGCCATTCGTTAAGCAACGTAGTAATATTGATGTTGTTCCAGTAGTGGATTCCTATGAAGGGGATGTCTATTACTATAACGGCTATAGTACGGCTGTTGTGTATTATACGGGCCATAAGGTTATCAAGATTAATGGTGATGAAAGCCGCTGGGATGATCGAGATAAATTAAAAAAACGTAGCGCTGAATGGCAGAAGAAATATCTTATGGAACAAGTAAGTGAAGAGGAATTTAACAAGATTATCGAATCTGGTAAGCCACTTATGTTAATCGTTCCAAAAGGGGAAATTAAGCATTTCCGTCAGTCCTCCATTTATCCACATGTATCTGAGTCTAGTGAAGCGGGTACATCAGAAGTTTACGTATTAAATAAAAAGACTCTATTCAAATAATTGTGAAAACTTAATAAACATTAAAAACAGGTAGTATCCAATAGATGCTACCTGTTTTTTGTTAATTAGCGCCTTACCACTTTTTGTTAATTAGTTGTTTGCTGTTTTTGGTTAATTAAAATCTTGCAGCTTTATGTTATCTGAACGTTTACTGGTGTTGATCCTCTACATACTATCTATTTATTTGCCTTTTATATTAAAATGCTTATTTAAATGAATAGGCTCTTGTCTATATTGACATTTTTCGTACATAAATAATAATACCTACAATATTAATATGATTTATTGACATAATTAATACATATTGTTATAGTAGGTTATATTAAGTTTAGAAGACGAGGTGTTCTAAAGCCTGATTTCATCTAAGGTTTAGAAAAATGCGGAAATTGATATGAGTCATAAACGCCCCTTGTTGTGAGGTAGAAAGAGGGGACATTATGAAGAAAATTTGGTATCTAATCATTGCTGTTGTGCTTCTCGTTATCGGAGGTGCGGCGTATGCATATTATCAGCATACGGTACCGAAGTCAGCACAGGAGCTGAAGACCGTGCGCGTTGCGTATTTACCGATTACTCATGCGCTGCCGGTATTTGCTACGAAGGAATTGGAGACAGCAGATGGTCCTGTCCATGTAGAGCTTGTTAAATACGGTTCCTGGCCGGAACTCATGGATGCGCTCAACACCGGTAAAGTAGACGCTGCAGCCGTTCTCGTTGAGCTCGGCGTAAAGGCTCGTGAACAGGGCATAGATGTGCGCGCGGCGGCATTAGGTCATACGGAAGGCAACATTATCGTTGTAAATAACGATATTAACTCTGTACAGGATTTGAAAGGTAAATCCTTTGCTATCCCTCATAAGCAATCAACTCAAAAAATCCTCGTAGACCTCATGCTTGAACGGGCAGGTCTTAGCGAGAAGGACGTACAGATAGTGGAGATGAGCCCTCCTGAAATGCCGTCCGCATTGTCGGTCGGTCAAATCGCTGGCTATAGCGTGGCGGAGCCATTTGGTTCTCTTGCTATAGAAATGGGAGCTGGGAAGGTCTTTGAAGACCCTGATCACTTATGGCATGACAATATCTGTTGCGCCCTCGTGTTCAACGGTCAATTCGTCGATGAACACCACGATTTGGCGAAGGCTTTCACAAAAGCTTATCTCGATGCAGGTACATATTTAGACGAGCATCCGGAGGCGCAAAAGGAGATTTCCTTAAAATACATGAAGTTTAAGGATCCTGTTATTGAACGTTCCCTCAAAGTGATTGGGTTTAAAGATTTAGCCCTTACAGAGGAGCGTTACAATGCGCTCGTGCATCACATGACACATATTGATTTAATCAAAAACGTGCCGAGCTATTCAGAGTTTGTAGATCAAACATTGTTACCATAGGAGGGGGACCATGAAGAAATATACATATGTGCCAGGCTCATTTATCGCAGCGTGGCTAATTTGGGAATTAATCGTTCGCCTCAGCGGATTTAACGAAGCCTTGCTGCCGACGCCATACAAAGTGTTGCTCGGTTTTGGGGAGCTCATCGGAGACGGCGTGTTGTTCAAGGATGTTGCAGACAGTTTGGTGCGCTTTTTCATAGGCTATGTCATTTCCGTCGTAGCCGGCGTGTTTTTAGGCCTTATTTTAGGCTGGTATAAAGGCATTTGGAGCTATATAAATCCCATCGTTCAGGTGATTCGTCCCATTTCACCGGTGGCATGGTTGCCGTTTATCGTACTGTTTTTCGGTATCGGACAGGCGCCGGCCATCGTTATCATCTTTATCGCGGCGTTTTTCCCAGTTCTGTTGTCCACGGTGTCCGCGATTCAGAATATTGATCCCGTATACATCAAGGTGGCTCGAAATTTTGGCATCAAGCAGCCGGAACTGTTATTTAAAATTGTATTGCCCGCCGTGTTTCCCGGCATCGCATCGGGCCTTCACATCGCGCTCGGCACGGCGTGGATCTTCCTGGTGACAGGGGAAATGGTAGGCTCTCAGACGGGTCTTGGATTCCTCATCATCGATATGCGGAATAATTTGCGTAACGATCTTCTGATGGTGGCGATTTTGACGATTGGCTTTGTGGGACTTTTGCTCGATTGGGGCGTGTCCCTCATCGAAAAATGGATTTATAGACGTTGGGGCATTGAGAAATAGGAGGTGGACACATGGGTTACATTTCGGTGCGCAATGCACACAAGAAATTTATGAAAGATGGAGAACCGCTCACCATCCTTGAAAATATTAATCTGGACATTGAACGAGGTGAATTTATTTGTCTCTTAGGTCCTTCTGGGTCAGGTAAAAGTACGCTTTTAAATGCTATGGCAGGCTTTGAGCTCGTTACCTCGGGCTCCGTTACCATCGACGGCGCGGAGGTGAAAGCACCTCAACTGCGGTATGTAACGGTCTTTCAAAATTACGGACTGTTGCCGTGGCGAACGGTGGAAAGCAATATTGAACTGGGTCTTGAAAGCAAGAACGTACCTAAGGAAGAGCGACCTGCTATCATCGACAAATACGTGAAAATGGTGGGACTCGACCATGCGCGCAATCGCTATCCGGCGGAGTTGTCCGGTGGGATGCAGCAACGTGTATCCATTGCGCGGGCGTTGGCGGTCGATCCGGATATTATCTTCATGGATGAACCGCTAGGGGCCCTCGATGCGTTGACACGCATCAATTTACAGGATGAAATCTCCCGTATCTGCCGTGAAGAGGGTAAAACGGTCGTATTCGTTACGCATGATATCGAAGAGGCGGTGGTTCTTGCAGACCGTGTTGTAGTGCTTGCCGCTAATCCGGGACGGGTGCAAACGATCATCCCTGTCAATCTCATCGATAGGACGGACAGGACCTCGGCATCCTTCGTCAATATTCGAAACCACATATTTGAACAATTCCAACTCGCCAAAGAAGACAAAATCGAGTTTTATATATAAATATGATGTTGTATGTGGATATTTTGAATATTAATTTTGCATCAAACTTTCAGAAATAGGTGCTATTATAAATATAGTAACAGCAACATTTTATGTAGTGCGTGATTATCGGATATAGTATCACATATCATGATTGGGCATCGTAATATATGGATTGTATTACTATAGGTTTTAGTGTATAAATACAGTATATAAAAGCTTGGTAATCATGATATACAGCATTATTTATTATATAGTTCGGTAGTATAAATTGGAGGAGAGCCTATGTGCTTATTTGCATCAGAGAAAGAAAAGAAGATGTCTTTTGATGAATATATGGCCTCGTTTGATACGAATCAGATTGCAAAAGTACAGCAGTTTGTAGATTGGCTCAGTCAATATAGAGGAGAGCTTGTTCACAATCCGTGGGGTGAGGTGAACCCTGACCTCGAAATGGTTCGACCTGACTTTGATGCGGCTCAGGTGCGTCGTAACAATTTGATGGCGTATTTGTTGCCGCGGTTGGGACGGTCCAAAATCTTTGTGGTGGCGGAGGCTGTCGGATATCAAGGCGGGCGTTTTTCGGGTATTGCCATTACCTGTGAGCGTATGTTGTTGGATAAGCATAAAACAATTCGGGCCCATCAGATAACGCCTGTTACATTACAAAGAACCAGCTCCCCTGCGAGCCCTATGCTGAAACGGACCCAGCAGGAACAGGGATTCAACGAACCTACGGATACGGTAGTATGGAGTGCCATCATCGAACAGGGGATTGATCCGTACGATGCGTTGCTGTGGAATATATTTCCCTTTCATCCTCATAAGGCGGGAGAACCGCTCACTAACCGGACGCCGACTGAGTCGGAGCAGCAGTTGGGTTGGGAATATACGAAAAAACTGTTGGCATTGCACACCGAATTAGGAGGACCGAAACCGCTTGTGCTCGCCGTCGGTCAAAAATCGGCGGATACGATGGGTCGATTCGGCCTTTCAGCCATCGGTCTTAGACATCCGGCTAACGGTGGGGCTAATTTATACCGTGAAGGTTTTGCTAAAGCTATAGGCCAATCAATATGGTGAGGCGTTGAGGAACATCGCCATTGACAAACGGTTGGCATCTATTATGAAGATATCGCCTACGAGTAGCGCTTTCACTACTCGAATTCTCGTTGCATTGCTGGTGAGTGCATATTGAAGGATTTTATAAAAGTATGCCAGATGATAAATAATGAAATGCTTTGGGGCGGTTCGGTTTGAGCCGCCCTTTTAAGTAGTAGTAAAATTTTATGTTACTTTTGATGAATCAAGCGTAGAACTCTTTTGTTTATGTTGTTTTTATGTTATAATGAGCACAACGTATGAAAGTGAGGCTTTCATCAAAACAGATCGGACTATATTGCACTGCGTATCGGATTGAGATAAAAATAGAAGTCTCTTGCGGTTGAAGCATCTGATAGTGCACTATACTCATTTGCTACGGCAAATGGCACACAAACTAGGAACGGCAAAATTTGATAGCGCATTTTTGCGCCCATTTGACGAGACGCTAGTATAATAGCGCCTTTTTCTTTGTGTGACATTTCCTCGTGGCATAGATCAATTCAAGTGATAGGTGAGAAAAACTATGTTAAATAAATTAATGAACAAAATTTTAGGAGGAACTGTGAATACAACAGATAATCAGGTTACTGCGCAAGTGAAAGCAGAACCAACAGTAGCAAAAACTGCTACTCTTACAGCTGCGGCTGAAGGCGAGCAAAAACAAACGCGTCGCCGTACAAATACACGCCGCCCTGCTGGCGAAGGTCGTACGCGCCAACAAACAGCTGGTGAAGGTGAGGGTGCAACACGCCAACGCCGTTCTACAAATACTCGCACAAGTGCGAATGGTGGCCGTACTAATACGACTCGCCGTACAAATACACGTCGCAATGCCGAACAAGGTGAAGGTCAAGAACGCAAAACTCGCCAAACTCGTGCACCGCGTGGTGAAAATACACGTAATACGCGTACTAATAATGGTCGCAATGGTCAAAATGGTCAGAACCGCAATAATAACCGCCCAAATAACCGTTCTACAGGTTGGAATAATCAAGAGGAACAAGTGGAATTAGTCGGTCGTACGCCAAATGGCGCCAACAAGGGAAAATTCCAAATCATTCCATTAGGTGGGCTTGGTGAAATTGGTAAAAATATGACCATCTTCCAATACGAGGACGAAATTATCGTTCTTGATTCAGGGCTTGCATTCCCTAGTGAAGATATGCTTGGCGTAGATATCGTTATTCCTGATATGAGCTATATCATCGAGAATAAAGACCGCGTGAAAGCTGTCGTAATTACTCATGGTCATGAGGACCATATCGGTTCTTTGGCGTACCTTATGAAAGAAATTAGTTGCCCAGTATACGCAACAAACCTCGTTTGTGGATTAATCGAAGGCAAGTTTAAAGAACATAAGGTATCTCCAAAATGTCTTCGTACGATTGCTGCCGGCGATGAAGTTCAAATTGGTCAAGTGACTGTTGGTTTCATCCAAACAAATCACTCCATTCCTGACTCCTGCGCTGTATACTTTAATACACCAATCGGGACGGTTCTTCATACAGGGGACTTTAAAATTGACCAAACCCCAGTTGATGGCCGTTTGATGGATATGCACAAATTTGCTGAGCTCGGTAACAAAGGCGTATTAGCGCTATTATCGGACTCTACAAATGTAGAAAAACCAGGTACTACCGGTTCTGAAAGTTCTGTAGGTCCTGCGATTAAACAAGCTGTTGGAGAAGCAAAAGGCCGCGTTGTTTTGGCAACATTCGCATCCAACGTATCCCGTATCCAACAAGCTATTGATGCGGCGGTTATGTTCAACCGTAAGGTTGTAGTTATGGGCCGCAGCATGGTCAATGTTACAGAAATCGCCCAAGAGCGCGGATACTTGAATATTCCACCAAATACAATTATCGACGTAGATGTAATGCACAACTACACAGATGACCAAATCATGATCTTAACGACTGGTTCTCAAGGTGAACCGATGGCAGGCTTGTCCCGTATGGCAACAAGCAATCATCGTACTGTAGAATTGGCACCGAATGATACTGTTATCATCTCCGCTACACCAATTCCAGGCAACGAAGGTGCTGTAGGTAGAACTATCGATAACTTACTTCGTTTAGGTTGTAATGTGGTATATGGTAAAGACCGTGGTATCCACGTATCTGGTCATGCGAGCCAAGAAGAGCTTAAAACAATGCTTAACCTTGTTCGTCCAGAATACTTTATCCCAGTTCATGGTGAGTACCGTATGTTGCGTCGTCATGGTGAACTTGGTGTGGCCATGGGCGTAGATCCTAAGAAAGTTCTTATCGGTGATAATGGTCAAATCTTTGAATTTGATAAAGATGGTGGTCGCAAAGGCGGCCGCGTACAAGCTGGCGCTATCTTCGTTGATGGCCTTGGCGTTGGTGACGTAGGTAATATCGTTATCCGCGACCGTCAACAATTGGCACAAGAAGGTATGGTTATCGTTGTTATGGCGATGGACAAAGCTTCCGGTACTATCGTAGCTGGTCCAGACCTCGTATCTCGTGGCTTCGTATACGTTCGTGACGCAGAAGAACTTATGCTTGCTGCAGAGCGCCGCGTAGAACAAGTTCTTGAAGATTGCGAAATGCAACGCATCAAAGACTGGACAACTATTAAGCAAAACGTACGTGATGCATTGGGTAAATTCTTCTATGATAAAACCCGTCGTCGTCCTATGATCTTGCCGATTATTCAAGACGTATAATCTTATATAATACAGAAAAGTACCGCACCTCATGGTGTGGTACTTTTGACATTTTAAAAGAGCAATAAAAACTACCATTAATAGCACTGCTATCGCATTCGTCTACTATATGGGGTATTTGAAGTTACCGTTTTAAACTGTTATAATTAAAAGATACCAATTAATATATCTTCTTATGTAAGAATGGTGATTTATGAATAAAACAAATACAAGAGCGATGGTGGAAACTGCCTTTGTATCGACCATTGTTGCTATGTTGACTATAATTGGGGCAGTCATGCCGTTTTCAGCTTTTCTAGCAACTATGGTAGCTCCAGCAGGTATTTCTATCATTGGTATCCGTTGGGGTAGTAGATATAGCTGTACTTCCTCAATAGTAGCCTTTATATTAGTAACACTCTTTCTTGGACCATTAATTGCTATGTCTACCATTTTAGTATATTCATTGCCTAGTATATTTTTGGGGGAAGCTTTTAGAGCAAACTGGTCTTTTAGAAAGTTAATATTAGTGCCTGCTGCTGTATTGCTTGGTATGGGCCTCTTACAATTAGTGGTTGCTAATAGTTTTGCATCTGTAGATTTTATTAGCTTAGGACAAAATGTAAATAATGAGTTAAAAGAAGCTATGATTGAGTCTATACGACAGCAATCAGCACCGCAAGAACAGATTGATACGATGATTCAGCAACTTAATTATTCATTTGCTCAAGCAGAACGTATGATGTTGTCATTATGGTTCTGTGCATGCTCTATCATAACGTATATCATGGCTAAGTTAGTATCTTATATTGGTCGTCGAACTAATACAGTTCATAGAGAATTACCTCCCATGGCTACTTGGCGTATGCCGATTTGGGGTGCTGGAGTTCTAGCCATAGGGATTATTATTATTTATGGCTTATCCTATATTGGATATGATAATAGTTTACTTAAAGATATCGGAATGAATGTTGCTTTTGTGGGGGATTTCATTTGCTTAGTTAATGGTATTACCTGTTTAATGGCAGTTATGAAAAACTATGGAGTAAATGGATTCTTTCAATTTATAATTCTTTTCTTCTTATATACAATGAGTCCGTATGGTCTTGTTTTCTATGGTATTTTTGATATGTTTTTAGATATGAGAGCACGTTTCGAAAAACGTAGCTCATAATAGAAAGGAGGCCGTTATGAAATCCTTTCAACGGAGATGGAAAGGTTTAGAAATTACCATTGTTGCCGTTCTCGTATTATTGCTATTATTGCTGGCCTATTTAAATTGGGCTATTGCGATTTTAGCATTAATCATTGTAGTAGCGGCGTATTTGGTTAATTATAATACCCTTCATAACCGGCGTCGTTTAGCAAGAGAACAGTTTAGTGCGATGATGAAAAATGTCACACAAGCTTCTAATTTTGCTTTACAAAATTTGCCAATGGGGATTGTTCTTGTTAATAAACAAGGCACATTGGTGTGGAATAATAGTGTTTTCGCTGACTGGGTTAAGGTCGACTGGAATAAGCTCCAAAAAATGTCTGCCTTGTTACCTGGTTTCCGTATCGATAAAATCTGGGGTAAGTCCGGATATATGACGGAAAAATATGAAAATCGATATTTTCAAATTATTTATAAATTTATCGATCCTCGGGATACCCGATCAGATATTGATAGTGAAGATGAACTGGCAGAACATGCAGTGATGGCATTGTACTTCAAGGACATTACAGACCTAGAAAAAGCCCGTATTAAAGCCGAAGAGGGGCAACCTGTATGGGGTATGATTCAAATCGATAATCTCGAAGAATTGACAAAAGGCCTTAGTGATCGTGAGTATACTAGTATTTGGACAGATATAAATAATATCATTATGGATGAAATCGATCGCTACGAAGGTTTTATTCGTAACTTCCAAGATGATATGTATACCTTTGCCATTTCTCGTGGTGCGCTTCATGAGATGGAGGAAGATGGTTTTAAAGTGCTCGAACGAATCCGTAAAGTACCATCTCCACGTCAAGTACCAGCTACGATTTCCATTGGTATTAGTGAAAATGTAGGCTCTGTGAAAGATGTATCTGGTCGTGCTCGTGCAGCCTTAGATATCGCCTTAGGTCGCGGTGGTGACCAAGTCTGTATTATGGATGGTGAAAGTACACGTTTCTTTGGTGGTAATACGGCAGGCGTTGAAAAGAATACGCGCGTTCGTGCTCGTGTTGTATCTCAAGCAATACATGAGCTTATGATTGATTCTGATAAGATTCTTATCATGGGGCATCAACGTGAAGACTACGATGCATTAGGTGGTATTATCGGTGTAGCCGCCATTGCTCGAGCACTTGGTAAAGACGTGCGCATTGCACTTTCAAAAGAAACTAGCGCCATTGATAAAATGGTGAATGTTCTTAACGAGTCAGAGTTCTGGAAAGAGAATATTATTACTGCAGAAGCTGCAAGAGTATGGGTAGATGCGAATACGCTCACTGTCGTGTGTGATACGCATCGTCAGGAAATGGTGGCGGCTCAAGAGGCGCTTGAAATTTCTGAACGACGCATCGTTATCGACCATCACCGTCGTGCAGCGGACTTTGTAGAAAATCCATTACTTACCTATTTGGAACCATCTGCATCGTCTACATCTGAGCTCGTAACAGAGCTTGTACAATATGCAGGTGTTCCTGTGAAACTTTCAAAAGCGGAAGCTACAGGCATTTATGCAGGTATCGTATTAGATACGAAGAACTTTGTTCAACAAACTGGTGCGCGTACCTTTGAGGCTGCAGCATTTTTGCGCCGTGCAGGAGCGGATATCGACAGAGTTAAACAATTGTTTATTGAAACTTTCGATTCTATCCAATTGCGTGCTAAAATGGTATTTGAAGCAAGTCGTACTGAAGGGATTGCTATTTCCGTAGCGCCTGAAGGTTTGAAGGATATGATGGCGTTGGCTGCACAAAGTGCGGACATGCTCATTAGTAATGAAGATATTGAAGCAGCTTTTGTACTATATTCCCTAAATGATGGCGGTATCGGCGTCAGCGCTCGATCCAAAGGCAAGGTGAACGTACAAGTTGTAATGGAAGCCTTGGGTGGTGGCGGTCATAGAACTGTGGCTGGTGCTCAATTACAAGGTATGACCATAGAGGAAGCGAAGCAGGCCATTTTGGAGCATGCTCTTGATGCGCTTCATTCCGTAGAACAAGAGGAGGAACAACAATGAAAGTAGTATTGTTAGAAGACGTTAAAAAAGTTGGTAAAAAGGGCGAAATCGTTGAAGTTAGCGACGCATATGGTCGTAATGTATTGATCAAAAAAGGCCTCGGCCTTGAAGGTACAGCAACTAACGTAAATAATGCGAAACAAAAACAAGAATCCATTGCTCATAATAAAGCCGTTGCAAATGACGAAGCTAAGATCTTGGCAGCTCAATTGACTAAGGTTGAAGTAACTGTAAAAGTTCGTATGGGCGAAGAAGGCCGTGTATTCGGATCCGTTACTGCTAAAGATATTTCTGATGCTGCTAAAGCTCAATACAAAGTAGATATCGATAAAAAGAAAATCGAAATTAAAGAACCATTGAAAACATTGGGCGTACATGACGTATTAGTTCGTGTTCATCCTGAAATTACAAGTACTATCAAGGTTAATGTAGTAGCCGAATAATAGTATTCACCATGCTCTTTGAGTATGGTGAATTCTTTTATCCATAGTGGTTGTGTGAAGGGGATTATCATGGATGTACGCATTCCACCGCATAATCTAGATGCGGAAAAGGCCGTTTTGGGGGCTTTATTAACTAATGGATCCAATATGGGTGCCGTTGTAGATACGGTGACGAGTATTCTTAAATCTGAAGATTTTTACCGAGATGCACATCGTATTATTTACGATGCTATTCTAGAAATCGTGCATGCCAATAAGACGGCTGACTTTATCACAGTTGGTGAAGAACTAGACCGTCGTAAGCGCCTTGATGCAGTAGGTGGTCTTGCTTATATTACATCTCTTGCGAATGAATCGGTTTCCTACAATGTAGAGGAACATGCGAAAATCATCAGCGAGAAAGCTCAGTTGCGCCGCCTCATCGATGCAGGGAATAAAATCGTAGGCATGACGTATGCTGGCGAAGATGAGCCGACGGCAATCCTCAATAAGGCAGAGCAAATGGTGCTAGACGTAAGCGGTCAAACTCAGTCTGAATCCTCCTTTGCAGCTATTGGTGAAGTGGTTTTATCTAATCTAGATAAACTTAATGCACTGCAACAGCATGATGGTGCTATTACAGGTGTGCCAACAGGCTTTAAAGATGTGGACCATATTTTCAACGGCTTACAAAAATCTGACCTCATCCTCGTAGCGGCTCGTCCTGCGATGGGGAAAACAGCTTTCACCTTGAACATCGCTCAAAACGTAACGATGTTGTACGACAAGACGGTGGCGTTCTTTTCCCTGGAAATGGGCAAGGAACAGCTCGTTGGTCGTATTTTGTCCTCCGTGGCAGGTGTGAGCTCTGAAAAATTGCGCCGTGCGAACATGGATCCTGCTGACTGGGAAAAGGTTATTGCCGCAGCGGACCGCATGAGTAAATCCAAGCTCTTTATCGATGACACGCCGGGTCTTACCGTACAAGATATGCGCTCCAAATTGCGCCGTCTCAAGGTGGAACATGGTCTTGATCTCGTTATCGTCGACTATATTCAGTTGATGCAAGGTCGCAACGCTGGCAAGGGCAGCGAGAACCGTCAACAAGAGGTGTCCGAAATCTCTCGTAATCTTAAATTGATTGCTCGTGAATTTAACGTACCGGTTATCGCTTTGTCTCAGTTATCTCGTAGTGTTGAAAGCAGACCAGACAAACGGCCTGTACTTTCGGACCTTCGTGAATCTGGTTCCCTCGAGCAAGATGCGGATATCGTTATCTTCTTGTACCGCGATAAATATTACGATGAAAACTCTGAAAAAGGGGACAATGCAGAGGTCCTCATTCGTAAACATCGTAATGGCTCCGTCGGTACTGTGGAACTCCAATTCGTTGGAGAATTAACACAATTTAGAGACGTAGAATTCCGAGACCTAGGGCCGGAACAATAATGAAAACTATCGTGGGGGGGCCTATATTGATGGGGCCCCGTGACATAGCTACATTTTAATTAAAAAGAAAGGACTATACTTCTTTGCTCCTCGTGACCTGATGTCGCTGCATAAGTATAGTCCTTTCTTTTTATCACTGTAGATATGAAGGTGTCCCATCAATATAGTGGCACTCGATAGTTTTCGTTGTATTGTTGGGAGAGGAGCGTATGATGGTTAGAGGTACTGAGTTTTTTGTGTTTTACTTCTTTTGTGTGGCTCTTGGGTTAATAATTAGTGGGTTGTATTTAATTATCAAACGATTTTTATTACGTCGCAATGGAACTCCAGTAACGATTGTGTCTATACTTCCACGAGTTACAAAGGAAATACCATTTAGAGTGATTGGTGCGGATAGATATATTTATGGTTATGATATTAAGTATATTTTGAATGGTGAAACTCATACTGCTGAGAGTGTAGAGTTTTATATTCCTTTTGCACCAACCAGTGGACCTATGGTTCAATTTAGTCCGACAGGTGTGCTTGCAAAAAATGGAGAAGTAAGTATAGATAATGTGACGATAACTATTGAGTATGGCGCTGTTTCAATTGTATTAGGGGGATTAGTGTTATTAAGTTTGTTTTGATAGAAATAAATTAGCTATCTTTAATAGTTTGTTAAACATATGGCATCTAACATTAGATTATATATCTAGTGTTAGGTGCTTTTTATTTTTCTATAAAATTACCTTTATAAAGACAAACATATGTTTGAAAATACTGCGAATTTTTGTTATACTAGTCATACAAATTCTTGTGTTCTTAATTTTTGTAAAAGCTAGTTGTTTAGCGCTTTAGGGAGGTGTTTGTATGGGTTCAGCTGATACGGATCGGCTGTATATGTGTATTGATTTGAAGTGTTTTTACGCATCTGTAGAATGCGCCGATTTGGGACTGGATCCGTTTACAACACCTTTGGTGGTGGCCGATGGTTCTCGTGGCAAGGGGGCTATTACGTTGGCTATTTCTCCAGCCTTAAAAAAGTTAGGTGTTAAAAATCGCAGCCGATTATTTCAGATTCCACCGCATATTGAGTATTTGACGGTGAAGCCACATATGAAGCGGTATATGCAGGTATCTGCTGAGATTTATGGAACCTTGCTCAAGTATGTGGCGCCCGAAGATGTACATGTGTACTCTATCGACGAGTATTTCATCGATATCACGCCTTATTTGCCATTATATAAAAAGACGCCTCGTCAGTTGGCGCAGATGTTGCTTGATGCGGTGCTAGCGGCAACGAAGATTTATGCCACCGTTGGGATTGGAACGAATTTGTTTCTCGCCAAGATTGCCCTCGATATTTTGGCGAAACATGCACCTGATTTTATAGGTTATCTTGATGAAAGCCTTTTTAAAGAGAAAATTTGGTATCATCAGCCCTTGACCGATATATGGCAGATTGGTAAGGGCATAGCTAATCGTTTGCATAAGTATGGTGCTTATGATTTACATGGTATTACCATGATTCCAGAAGCGAAGTTGTACAAGGAGTTTGGCATTAATGCAGAGCTCATCATTGACCATGCTTGGGGCCGTGAGCCTTGTACGATTGCGGATATCCATGCGTATCGCCCCATTAAGCACTCTATCTCGCACAGTCAGATTTTGTTGCGCAATTATACCTATGAAGAGGCATGCGTGCCTATGCGTGAAATGGTAGAGTCCTTGGTGTTAGAGCTTTTACAAATTAAAGGGGTTACAAATCATATCTATGTTCATATCGGCTATGCTAATGAAATGATGCGCTCTACAGGAGGTTCTAAAAAGCTTAAGCAGTATACAGATTCTCTACAGACCTTGACGACGGCGGTTATTAAATTATACGAGCAGCATTGCCATAAGAATGAGCTCATACGGCGTATAGGGGTCAGCTTTGAGGATTTAGTCAATCGATCCGCCATACCTCAAGAGGTGGACCTATTTAGCACTCTTACTACAAATGAAGAGGAAAAAGAGCGACAGGTACAAGAGGCTATGCTATCCATTAAGAAACAGTTTGGTAAGAATTCTATTTTGCGTGCATCGAGCTTACAAGAGGAAGGAACCATGCGCTTTAGAAATACCTTGGTAGGCGGTCATAATGGGGAATAGATATTATAATGGATACATTGGAAATACATTAGTCGCGTAAGGGGAGGTATACATTAATGAAACATCGCATGTCTCGGTTACAGCGAGCAAAACAATTTATGCCCTTTGCGGCATTGAGGGGATTTGAAGCGTTATTAGCCGCTGTAGCAAAGCCAAAAGAAAATCGGGCAGAGTTATCAGAGGATCAAATAGACGAGTTAAATACAGTTTTACAATCTGTACGTTGTGGGGAGTGGGTACGAATCGTTTACTACAACAAACGAAAATATACGGAACTTATAGGAGCTGTTGATATGATTAGTGAGCAATTACAAATTCTATCTGTACAAGGAACTGTTATTCCTTTCAGATATATTAAAGAGCTAAACTTGTATGATATATAAATATAAATGATGGCTTTTACTGTGTATGGTAAATAGACTAGAGTTAAGAAATAATTAGGTATACAATAGTATCATGGGTAAATATAGCTTTATAAAGATTTCTTTAGTTTTGTTGACTCTAATATACCTATATAATTTTTCGTGTTTTTGACTTAGAAAGGCGGTGTATGTAATGCATGATGTCATATCATTACTTATAAATCGCTATGATTTTTTCCTCCAGCTATTATGGGAGCATATAGAAATTTCAGTATTAGCTTCTGTTATTGCTACCATCATCGGTGGCTTATTGGGTGTGTTTATATACGAATATAAACGGCTAGCTGCGCCAGTTATGGTAGTGGTTAATTTCCTATATACAATTCCATCTATATCGATGTTAGGCCTTTTGTTGTACGTATCAGGTGTTGGTAATACGACGGCTATCATTGCATTGGTTATATATGCTTTATTACCGATGGTACGAAATACATTTACTGGTCTTAACCAGATTGATCAAGCCATGTGTGAAGCGGGGATTGCATTAGGGCTCACGCGGATTCAACGTTTGTGGAATATAGAGATTCCTTTGGCTATGCCGACTATTATGGCTGGTATACGGACCATGCTCGTTATGACCATTGCCTTGACAGGTATTGCGTCCTTTATTGGTGCTGGTGGCTTAGGTGTAGCGATTTATAGGGGGATTACAACGAATCAAAGTGCTTTGACAATTGCAGGCAGTCTACTGATTGCCCTATTAGCCATTACCGTTGATGCTCTCTTTTCTTTAGGTGAAAGAGTAACGCGTATTAGCCCTCATATGAAGCGCTATACGATTATATTTGTTTCGATGATGATGATAATTGCGATGGGTATAGGTGGTTGGGCTATGTATTGCCGTCATGTGAAGACCGATGTTATTCATATTGCAACGAAACCCATGACGGAACAGCTTATTTTGGGGAATGTTTTAAAAGAATTGATCGAGAAGAAGACTGATTTAACCGTAGAGGTTACAGAAGGTGTCGGTGGTGGTACATCAAATATTCAACCAGCTATGCTTTCTGGCCAATTTGATATATATCCTGAATATACTGGTACAGCTTGGTCTGCTGTGCTAAAACGTACGGATACGTATGATGAAAGTCTATTTAATGAGCTTTCACAGGCCTATAAAGAGAAATATAATTTTGAGTGGGTCGGCATGTACGGTTTTAATAATACCTATGGCATAGGGGTGCGTAATGAAATTGCTCAGAGTTATGGCGTAAAAACGTATTCTGATCTTGCTCGTATAGCACCATCCCTAACATTAGGAGGGGAATATGATTTCTTTGGACGTGAAGATGGCTATGCTGGATTACAACGCGTGTATGGCATGAGATTTAAAGCTACTAAAGATATGGATATAGGGCTAAAATATACGGCTATTAGTCGTGATGAGGTGGATGTAATGCCGATATTCACGACTGATGGTCAATTAAGTATCGCACCGATTACGGTGTTACAAGATGATAAACATTTATATCCATCTTATATGTCTGGCAATGTGGTACGTAGCGAAGTATTGATTGCTCATCCTGAACTGCGCCCTGTATTAGAAAGTTTGAATCATACGATTACAGATCAAGAGATGGCGAAGATGAATTACGCCGTTGAAACGGAACATCAACTACCAGCTGATGTAGCACATAAATTCCTGGTAGAACGAAATTTGATATAAGGTGAATATAGTTAGAACTAAAGTAAATAAAATTTGATATATGTTGAATATGATTTTGTATTGACATTTAATCTCCTTTGATGTAATATAAACATATGAACAGGTATTCATATAAATAAAAATATCTGATGAAAAATGTTTAGGAACATATATAACAAGATATGAAACAAGATATGTCTAATAAGTATTAGAAAAATATTACCTATTAACTTACAATACAGGATAGAAGCGTTCACTATTATCAAAGGAGATATCATGGAAGAAACATTGTTATTGAAGGATTTGAACTGTCCGAACTGCGCAGCAAAAATTGAAGATCGTATCTGTAAAATGGATGTGGTAGAGACTGCCAATTTCACACTTGCTACACATCAATTAAAATTAACCGGCTCTTGGGAAGACCGTGAAGCTCTTAAACGTGACATTCAAGACATTTGTGATGCCATCGAAGAGGGCATAACCGTAGCAGATTATGAACGTAAATCCAAAGCGGCTATGGATGATCATGGTCCTGACCAGGATCGTGATGGTGATGCTGTAACAATTGCAGTCATCGTAGCAGGCTTGTTATTTATGATTTATGATGTTTTGTCATCCTTTGTCCCATCCATCAGCTTACCAGAGAGTATTGAAACTCCAATTTACTATGTTGCGTATATTCTTCTTGCGTTCCCAGTATTGCGCATCGCAGGTCGCAATATCTTAAAAGGCCAAGTGTTCGACGAGAACTTCTTGATGTCTATCGCTACATTGGGTGCTATTGCTATCGATGCATTGCCTGAGGCCGTAGGCGTTATCTTGTTCTACCGTATCGGTGAGTTCTTCGAAGAAAAAGCAACTGATCGTAGTCGTACAGAAATCATGAACGCTGTTGATATGCGTCCTCAAGAGGTGCGCGTTGTAGATACAGACTGCGGTGGTGAAATCGTAGTTATGGCTCCTGAAAAGGTTGAAGTAGGCTGGACTATCGAAGTTCGTCCTGGCGATTTAATTCCTCTAGACGGCACAGTGCTTGAAGGTGAAACACGCGTTAATACAGCACCTGTAACAGGTGAACCTGTACCTGTTCGCGCCGTACCTGGCACTCAACTTATGTCTGGTTGTATCAACGAATCTGGTCGCATTACAATGCGTGTAGATAAGGTTCTTGAAGAATCCATGGTTACTAAAATTCTTGATGCCGTGGAAAATGCAGCATCCTCTAAACCTAAAATCGACCGTTTCATTACTCGTTTTGCTCGCGTATACACACCAATCGTTGTAGCTTTTGCATTGGCTGTAGCTATCATCCCATCCCTTATTACTGGTGAATGGCATAAATGGATCTACACAGCCTTAACATTCCTCGTTATTTCTTGCCCATGTGCATTGGTGCTTAGCGTGCCACTTGCATTCTTCTCCGGTATCGGCAATGCGTCTAAACACGGTATCTTATTAAAAGGTGGTCGAGTTATCGAGGCGTTGGCTAATGTGAAAGCAGTAGCTCTTGATAAAACTGGTACTATCACATCTGGTGAGTTCAAAGTTCACAGCGTAGAAACTGTAGGCTCTCATGTAAGTTCCAGTCAATTGTTATCCATGGCGGCAGCTATCGAAGCCGTTTCTACACATCCAATCGCAACAAGCATCGTGTCTGAAGCAAAAGATCAAGGCCTTACAGTGGAACCTTCTGATTTCGTTCAAGAGTTAGCTGGTGAAGGTATGGTAGGTATGGCAGATGGTCAACAAGTACTTATTGGTAACCGTCGTCTTATGGAACGCTATAATGTGCAAGGCTATCCAACAGAAGCTGCTGAATATGGCACAGAAGTTCTTGTCGCAGAAGGTAATACATACTTAGGTCGTATCATCATCGCCGATGAAGCTCGCCCAGACTCTGCTGAAGCGATTGCTAATCTTAATGGTCAAGATATTAAAACTGTTATGCTTACAGGTGATGCTGAAGCAAGTGCAAATTACATTGCTAAAGAAACTGGCGTAAGTGCTGTACGTGCTCAGTTGTTGCCTCAAGATAAATTGTCTGTTGTACAAGATATTCGCTCTGAATATGGTCCAACTATGTTCGTAGGGGATGGCATCAACGATGCTCCAGTACTTGCAGGTGCTGATGTAGGTGGCGCGATGGGTAGTGGTGCTGATGCGGCTATCGAGGCGGCAGATGTTGTGTTCATGCGTCCATCCTTGACTGCCATTGCACATATCCTAGACTTGTCCAAAGCAACATTGCGTGTTGCTTGGCAAAATGTAGTATTCGCTATTGCCGTTAAAATTCTTATCATGGCGCTAGGCCTTATGGGCTATGCATCCATGTGGTGGGCGGTATTCGGTGATACTGGCGTATCCATTCTTTGTATTTTGAACTCTATTCGTATCTTGCGCCGTTAATTTGGTGAAAGTAATCTTATAGATTAATGCAGAAATATAACAAATGACATGATTCTGATTTGACAGAGTAGGATAAAACAAATAACCTCTATATTAGCGATAAGCTAGTATAGAGGTTATTTTTATAAGATTTAACCTAATGATATATTGCTGATTATTTGTTTGCATACTTACTCACTGTAAGTTTTAGTGGTTTAATCTTTTGGTGGATTTTTTAGTTTAGCAGCTTTATTAATCTATGTGCTCGCTAGATTTTTTGGTAGATTTGATAAAAGGATGTTTTGAGATGCTTTTAACATATACAATTGTGCATTGTTAATAGACATAAAGTGATTTATGTATATACTACATAAACAAAACTTTCACAATTGAATTGAATAATAGCTATAAAATAGTATATAATTTATTAGATGATTACTATATGTTCGTTGAAAGGAGGGATAGCATGATCACGGTGTACAAACACATAGAAGAAGAGTTAGTTTCGGACTGCACTGTATCAGATGCCACAAAAGGTTCTTGGGTAAATTTGGTGAACCCAGACCCCGATGAGTTGTCCCTCATCAATATTTTGACGGAAATTCCAACGGACGTTTTAAAGACCGCCCTCGATATGGAAGAACGTTCTCACGTGGAGTTAGAGGACAACTATATTTTCGTGGTTATCAACATTCCTGCGATTCGCGGTAATGATATGTACGATACGGTGCCGCTCGGTATCTTTTTGACGCCTGACTTCTTCATTACTGTATGTCTTGAAGAATCCGAGGTGTTGTATCCGTTCATTTCAAACCAACTGTCTACATTCTATACATATAAAAAGACGCGGTTCTTGTTCCAAATCTTGTACCGTACAGCCACATTGTTCTTACGTTATTTGCAACAAATTAATCGCCGTACCGACGATATTGAAGTTCAGTTGCGTCATACAACGAAGAATAAAGACTTCTTCCAACTATTGGAATTACAGAAATCCATGACATACTTTACCTCTGCGTTGCGTACGAATGGAACTGTTATGGAACGCCTATTGCGCTTGCGTGGTCACAGCACTTATAGACATTTGCTCAAGATGTACGAAGAGGATGAAGATTTACTAGAGGACGTTATCATCGAGAATAAACAGGCCATCGAGATGGTTGAAATGTATTCCAATATCTTGATGAACATGATGAACGCCTTCACATCTATCATCTCTAACAACCTCAACATGGTTATGAAAATGTTGGCGGCCCTTACGATTACTTTGGCGGTGCCCACAATCATATTCAGTCTGTGGGGAACGAATGTGGCGTTGCCGTTCCAGGATGATCCGAATGGATTCTACGAAGTAGTAGGTATTTCCGTGGTGTGTTCCATCATTGCTATCATAGGCATGTGGAAAAAAGACCTATTCTAGCATATATGACAAATAACTAAAAGATTAGGGCAATACTAAATGTTAAATACAAATGAAAAAGCTGGCTGCAAGTCGGCTTTTTTGCTTGCTTATGTATTATATTATTGCTTCTTTACGTATTACGTTATTGCTTATTATTAGGTCAATTTGATATAATAGTACCGTTATGGAGAGGTGTCCGAGTGGTTTAAGGAGCTGGTCTTGAAAACCAGTGACTCCGCAAGGGGCCGTGGGTTCGAATCCCACCCTCTCCGCCATAATAAAGCCCTCTAGGTTTATGCCTAGAGGGCTTTTCAATCTTTATTCACTATGGTATGCTATCGATATATTTATTAGATATTCTGTAGAAAGGAGCTCGTATGAATCGACTTAGTTTCTCGCGAACTCAGATTTTAATTCTCGCTAGCGTGTGGCTCACGTTCTTGTTGAGCTTTGTTATGCGCTTGTCTTGGGCATCTGTTATGCCTATCCTCAATGAGGCGTTGCATTTTACAGCTAAGATGGGGGCTCAACACATTTCGGCCTTTTACTTTGGGTATGCGTTAACGGTATTACCAGGTGGCATCTTAGCCGATAAAATCGGTTATAGACGTACTATCTTGTTTAGTTTGATTGGTATGGCTGCTGTAACGGCTTTGATGAGTACCATTACAGACTATAACATGGCTTGGGGCTTGCGCTTCTTGCTAGGTGTTATGTCTGGCCCTGTACAAGCTTCTTGCTTGAGTGCTATCGGCGATCACTTCGGTCCGAACCAACGCGGTGCGGCCGTAGGTATCTTCATGAGTTGTACTTCCTTTGGTATTACTACGGTAAACCTTTACGCACCGTATGTGGCTACACATTACGGTTGGCAAACTGCATTCCTTGCTACAGCAATCTTGCCATTGGTAGTACTCGTGTTATGTTACTTCACGGTGCGTAAGCCTAGTGCAGAAGTTCTCGCACAACGAGAGGCAGAGGCTTCTGAAGCGGCTGCTAAGCTTGGCGTAGGACAAACGTCTTTAGTAGAAAACTTGAAGCACATCGTTTCTAACCGCAATATTCGTTGCTTAGCGATTGCTGGCTTCTTCGCAACAGGTACGACTTGGGGCGTAACGCAATGGGCGAACTTGTACATGGTTAAACAATTAGGTGTAACGGCTATCTATGCAGGCCAAGTCATGAGCGTGTTCGGTACGGCTGCGCTAATTGCAAAACCAACGATCGGTATTTTATCTGATATTTTGCCAATTAAGAAGAACCATTTAGCGGCGCTCGTTATGTTCTTATTTGCGCCAGCTTTAATCTTGTTTGCAAGTACGGCAAATCCAAATATGCTCTTTGTAACAGGTCCAATCCTCGGTATAGGTGCCTTTATGCATAGTGCGTTGACCAATGCCCTTGTAGTTCAATCTGCAGCGCCTCATTTACGCGGCACAACAGCGGGCTTTGTAAATTTGTTTAACCAAATTGGTGCACTCTTGGCACCACTTCTCTTGGGCAATGTCCTTGTCATGACGGGTAGCTACCAAATGTCTTTGATGTCTATCGCTATAGCGCCTATTATCGGTGCATGTGCATTGTTCTTCATTCGTCTTAAATAATATAAAAGGATCCGTAAATGAACTGCCTTTCTAAAAATTGTATCTAATTGGAGGGCAGTTCAAAACGGGTCCTTTTTGTAATTAATATGTATATTGTGTATGGTGTTCTTTTATTATATGATTGAGTCATAGTACAGGAGGGATGTAAATGGAAATCATCTGTTTTGGCGATAGCATTACGCGTGGCTATGATGTGCCTTATGGACGGGGTTGGGTCGAAATCTGTGATGCATCCATAGAGGGTGTTAATTTTACAAATTATGGTGAAGATGGCTGCTCCGTACAGGGGATGATATATAATATTGAAAATTGGGCGGTTACTGCTGTATCCGATCCAACACGTTATATTTTCTTGATGTGTGGCACTAACGATATTTTACAAGGTCGAGATAGTACCTATGTGTACAAGGCTTTGGTGAAAGCTATTGAGCTGGCTAGTACAAAAGGGAAGGTAATCATCGGTTTAGAAACTCAAATTGATAGCGATATGGACGGATTGGATCTGGTTGTACGAGAGGTTAATGAACAGCTAAAAGCTTACGCAGAGGCGCATAATATTAAAGTTATAGATTTCTATACTACCTTGTTTGAAGCAGATCAAATTGGACAAATTGTCTTTGCCGGAGAGGTTCATCCCAACGAGCGTGGTTATCGATTAATGGCGTATAAGGCATTAGAGGTCTTTACGCGATTATAACGGAGCTATAATAGAACTGGAACGGGACTATAATACAACGTAATATAAAGAACATAAAAACTCCCCTAATGAGTTGCCTCATTGGGGGAGTTAGTGATTTATAGTCTTTTGTGCTAGTGAAAGTTGGGGGCTTTCACCAGATAAAATTAAATTCGTAACGAATTATTTTTTAGATTTAGTAGATACTTTGTTATTGGACACCTTAGCAGATTGTGCAATTGCGTATGCAGTGCCTTTTACTAAATCAGAAGCTTCAGCAGTGTTGCCAGATACGGTTACAGCTGCTACAGTGTCTTCAGTTACTGCGAATAATGCAGTTGCGTAAGGATGTTGCGCACCATTTGGTACAGTTACAGCACCGGATTTAACAACGATGTAACGACCGTTATTGTTGAAAATATCGTAATGAGCCGCTTGTTTTACACCATCATAGCTTTCATTGTAAGCGAACAATGCAGCTACTTCACCATTTGCTACTTGACCAGTTTGTTGCATGGAACGCAATTTAGCAGCTGCTATAGCTGTTGGTTGAGTCATGTTTACAGTGATGCGCAAAGAGTTGTTATTTACAACTGCTTCAGTGATTACGTTTGTAGAGAATACATTCGCAACACCGTTGCCAGCACGGTTGTAAGAGCTAGCAGTTTTAACTTGGTAGCCATTAGTGTATGCAGGCAAGTCATATGTGTAAGTTTTGCCATTTAACAATAAGTCAAACGCATTTAATTGGTTAGCTTTGTAGCGAGAAATGTAGGAGCTGCCGTTGCCATTAGCTGTTACGGAGTTTACAGTTTCTTGGTATACCGGTTGGGCTTCAGTAGGGATAGGATCCATGATTTGAAGACCTACAGCTGTTGTTTGTGGTGCCACAAAGATTGGATCACCTAATTCTTTAGATACAGGCATTTGTTGAGCCATATCGCCTGCTGTATAAGGCACTGCTGGCAATGGTTTGTAACCAGGGCGCGGTGCACTTGTGGCATAACTAGTTTGGTAAGCTGGCGTAGCCGCTTGTGGTGCAGGATAAGAATATTGCTCTGCTGAAGCACGTTCATAAGCGCGTGCATTAGCATCGATAGTTGCAGCAAAAGCAGAGAAAGACATTGTTGTCGCTGCAAATACTGCAAAAGCAGTTGCTAAATGTTTTTTGTTCATAATAATTTACTCCTAAATACATGATTTTACAAATAACACAGATACTAAATTGTATTATATAGGAATTCATGCTAATTGTAAATAAAATATAAAATATTATCTTAATTATAAATAAATATAATCAGATGAGTCAAATATTGTACAATTAGCCATAGAATGTCATATTACTATATAATAATAATCAGTATAGTAATTTATTATATCGAAAAACTTCGTTTAATGCTATATCTAATTCGTATAGTGCTACAACTAATTTGTGTAGTGCTATATCTAATGCGTTAAATGATATGAGCAACATACATTTGTGAATTACATCAATTGAGATGGTGAAAGTTTCACTAGGGAGGTCTCATGAGTATTAGCGTCTATTATGGACGGGCTGGATCAGGCAAGACACGTGCCGTATATGAGCGCATACGTCAGGTCATGACAGATTGTCCAGGGGAACCAATAATTTTACTTGTTCCTGAACCTGCCACCTATCGGGTAGAACGGGAGCTAGCTGAATTTATGCCTGAAAAAGGCTTTACTACGGTTCGTGTCGTAGGCTTTGGGCGTTTGGGTTATCAGGTATATCAATCTATAGGCTCAAAAGGGGCTGGTCAATCAAGTTTATCAAGCTTTGGCCGGTCTATGTTGTTGCGCCTTGTAATGAAACGAAAGCAAAAGGAACTGGGGCTGTTAGAACAGGCTACAAAGCGGCCTGAGTTTTCCTCCGTATTGCAACAGCTCTTTTCTGAATTCCGCGCCTTCCGTGTAGGCCCTGCTGATCTAGAACGAGGGGCAGAATCTGTTAAAAATAATGTATTACAAAAGAAATTGCGCGAGCTAGCTATCTGTATGTCCGCCTATGAAGAGGAACTCAGTCGTCATGGGGAGCGCGACATCGATCCTATCATGGAAATCGTAGAGGCTTTGCCACAATCTCCTCTCATGGAGAATAGCCACGTCTTTATCGATGGTTTTCATTGGTTTACGCCCACACACTACGAGTTGATTTATACCTTGTTTGACTTGGCAAAGGAAGCCGTTATTACTATCGATTTACCGATGGCCCCAAAGGCGTTAAATCTAGTTCGTCGAGGGGAGCATCTCTTCAGCCGCCCTTTAGAGATTTACGACACCTTAGTTGCTCGTTATGGCTCTAGTATCAACTGGGTTGGCTTTGATGGGAAACGAGGACCTCAAATCGTTCAAGCGCTAGAGGCTAATTATTTTGCTAGCCCTAGTAAGAAAAATACTACAGATGCAATGATTCCGCTTATTCGAGGCTATAACAGGGAACGCGAAGCCGATGCGGTGGCTCGTCGTATTTTAGCCTATATAGACTCATCTGAAGAGGCTCGTTACCGAGATGTATGTATTATGCTCCGCGAGTCTGAAAGCTATGGTGACACTTTAGAAAAGGTTTTTGCTCGCTACGGCATTCCGCACTTTATTGACCGTCAGCGGCCTATGAAAAACCATCCATTAGGCGAGCTATTGACGGCTCTATTTGATATCGTGCGTCATAACTATAGTCGGGACAGCATGTTTCTATTGCTCAAGACGGACTTGATGCCGCTTACTCGTGAGGCTGTAGATGAGTTAGAGAACTACGTTCTCGAGTTTGGTATCGACCATTATAAATGGGAACGTGAAAGCTGGCCGTACCTACGAGGCTTTCATGAGGGGCAAGATGAAGAGAGCCACGTAGATGCACCACGCAGAGCACGTGTTAACAAAGCAAGAGAAACCATTATGGATATATTATCTCCATGGTTTGACTTTGCTGCTAATGCGGAGGGTCATACAGGGGCTGAGTGGGGTACACAACTTTATGGTTTATTAGAAATCTTACAAGTGCCAGAGCGGCTCTATGAATGGGCGAAGGACGCAGAAACTATAGGTGATCAAGAATCCAAAGCTAGTCATGAACAGATGTATAATGCGGTTCTTTCCTTTATAGACGAAATTTCTATGGTCATGAAGGATGAAATATTGACTCTGGATGAGATGATGCTCCTCCTCGAAGAAGGCCTTAGCGATGTAAACTACTCTATGATTCCACCTTCTTTAGATCATGTGGTGATTACTACCATCGAACGTGGCTACAGCCAGTGGTGGCCTAAGGTGTTTGTAATGGGTCTCAACCAAGGTGTATTCCCTCAAAGTATGGGCGATGAAGGGCTCATTAAGGATAAGGAGCGTCAAGAATTGGCCGATGCAGGAATTACCTTAGCAGAAGGGGCCTTGCCGAAGGCTTTCAACGAGAATTTCCTATTATATCTCGCCATGACACGGGCGTCTGATTCGTTGACCTTGTCCTATGCGGGCTCTGGTGAGGATGGAACAGGTCTTGAGCCATCCCTCGTTGTGAAACGATTAGAATCTCTTGGGTACATAGATCAGGCAGTAGATATTCCTCTCTCCATTGCACCTGATACAGAGGCAGATTACGTGTGGCGCCCACTCCAAAGTCTGTCATTGCTATCTGAGCGTTGGGGGGCTCTCTTTAGTGGTTATGAGGTCAATCCTCTTTGGTGGGGACTCTATAACTGGGCTCGTGAAAGCGAAACCTATCGTCCTCGTTTAGCGGAGGTGTCACGTGGCATTCGAGATAACAACGATGTGCCTGTCATAACGCAGGATTTAGTGAATGGTCTATTCTTGTCTAAAGGCTACATGTCTGGTTCTGTGACACGCCTTGAACGATACCAACAATGCCCGTTTAAGTTCTATGCCCAATATGGTTTGAAACTAGAACCACGTCCAGTACGCTCCTTTGGAGCTCCTGAAATCGGTACGTTCTTACATGCTAATTTAGAGCGCTTAGGTAATTATCTATTAGAAAATAACAAACAATGGCGTGACCTCGACGAAGAGGAACAAGAAAATCTATGCCGTACTGTGGCAGACGAAATCTTGCAAGAAAATCAGCTAGGTGAAGAAACGAGCGATGCCTACCAAAAGGCCATTGAACAGCGTGTACAGAGAACATTACATGTGACGGTAGACCGCCTCATAGAGTGGTCTAAGCGCAGCGATTTTGATACGAAGTATTTAGAGCAAGACTTTGGTCGTCAAGGTGGCTGGGATCCTATTCGAGTCCCTCTTGGTGAAAACCGTTACTTGCGACTCATCGGTCAAATTGACCGCATCGACGAATATACAAAAAATGATCAAACCTATGGCATGGTTATCGACTACAAGTCGGGTGGTGCTCATGTGACGGCCCAAGATGTCTATTATGGACTTAAACTGCAACTCATGACCTATCTGTTGGCTTTGGAGTCCGCTTATGGTAAAACACATGGCGGATCTATGTCCCCTGCGGCGGTGGTTTACTCTTACGTGAAGAACCCTAAAATCCCTGCTGATGCGCCTATATCTTATGAAGATGCCGTTTCGTTGGCTAATGAAAGCGATGCTTGGCAAAACAGTGGGTACTTCTCCGATGATATAGAGTTGTTGACGCATATTGACAATAAGTTCTTGTCCTATGGATCTAAGCGAGGGCCTTATGTGCCGATTGCTACGAAAAAAGATCAAACCATTTCTAGCAGAGATTTGCGGAAGGTTAAGTCTACAGGTGAATTTGACATAATGTGCCGCTATACAAATCACGTGATGGCTGAGACGGGTCGTCACATTGGGGAAGGGCAGTTCCCGATTAAGCCATATCAATTGAATGGCCTTAGACCTTGTACATTCTGCGACTACAGAACGGTATGTCGCTTTGACTCTAGCCGTAATCGATATAATTATTTGTCTAAATTGTCCGAAGATGATGCATTAGAACGGATGAAAGAGGTCTTAAACGACGGAAATAATAGTAGCAAAGGAGGTGAAAACCATGGGTGTTAAATGGACGCCAGAGCAGGAGTCTGCCATCATAGCGCCTAAGGACTCCTCTTTAGATAATCAGACCTTACTTGTTGCGGCCGCTGCCGGTTCAGGTAAGACAGCGGTCCTAGTAGAACGCATTATTACGCGCCTTAAGGACATGGATAATCCCTTATCTGTTCAAGCACTCATGGTTGTAACTTTCACAAAGGCTGCGGCCCAAGAGATGAGCGCTCGTATTGGCCTTGCCTTGGCTAAAGCCATGGAATCTACAGATGATGCTGCACTACAAGCGCGCCTTGAACGACAGCTCAATCTGTTGCCCTCGGCTCATATTTCTACATTGCACTCCTTTTGCCAATGGGTGATTCGTTCCTATTTCTATAAGCTCGACATTAATCCGACAGCGCGCATCGGCAATGAAGCAGAAATGGCATTGCTACAACAAGAGGTATTAGCCGATTTATTAACTAAATCCTATGAAGAGGGCCTTTATAATATCTATGAGCTAGCGGATTTCTTCAGCGATGATAAATCCGATGCAGGCTTAACGGCGAAGATTATGTCCCTGTATAACTACGCCATGTCCCTCGCCAATCCCGATGGATGGCTACGCAAAGCCTTAGAGCCTTATAAAGAGGCGATGGACATAAACCCTAGTGATACGTTGTGGGGTCAATATATGTGGTCTAATCACATGGCTGTCATCGATCGCATTCGCGAGCGCTTAGAGCGGATGGAACAAATCTTGCTCGATCCAACAGGACCTCATAAATGGCAAAACATATACGATAATCAACTGGCTGCACTAGGCATGCTTTCAGCGGCTCAAACTTGGGACGACATGGGGGAAGCTTGTAAACATATGGATACCTTTATTAAAGATCAGTTCCGTATGGGCTCAAAAGAGGCGCAAGCCTATGACCCTATATTGGTGGCAGAGTTTAAATCTTTGGGTGGTCAAAATAAAGATGACCTCAAAGCTATGCAAACCGCTATATTCACCGTTCCGGAGGCTACCTTGCAAGAGCAGTTTAAGGCTCAATATCCAATCATAGAAGGGTTAGTAGAACTGACGATTGCGTTCCATCAAGCGTATCGGGATATGAAACAAGAGCAAGGCATCATGGATTTTAGCGACCTTGAGCATCTATGCTTGGCCCTTCTCGTTGAGCCTGGCACAGAGGATGATCCTCAGCCATCTGAAGTAGCGAAGGAACTACAAGATACTTTCAAAGAAATCATGGTTGATGAATACCAAGATACGAACGGCGTGCAAGAGACGATTATTAACTTGATTTCTCGCATCGATAATAGGTTTTATGTGGGGGACGTGAAGCAGGCTATTTATAGCTTCCGTATGGCCGATAGTTCTCTGTTCATGGAGAAATATAATACGTACGGCGGCAATGATGCGGTAGAACGTCGTATCGACCTAGCGAAGAATTTCCGATCTCACGAAAATATCTTGGCTGCAACGAATTTCTTGTTCTACCAAATCATGACGGCAGACGCGGCAGAGCTCAATTATACAGAGGCTGAATCGCTCATTCCTGGCCGCATCGTAGAGGATGCGCCAGAGGATTGGATCGGTGGTGACGTGGAATTACAGCTCTTAGATGTGAGTAAGGATACCCTTGGTGCTAGTGAAAGTGACGAGGACGAAGGAGATGATCCTGAAAACAACGAGCGTGAGCTAGATTTCATCATTCAAAAAATCAAGGAAATTCATGCGGCTAAGAAGCAGGTACAAAATCCAGATGGCACATTCCGTCAAATCGAGTGGCGAGACTTTGCTATTTTGCGCAGATCCTTAGCGGGCTGGGGCACCCGTGCCGTAGAAGCCATGCGGCAAGCGGGGATTCCTGCAGTTGTAAATGAGCGAGACGGTTACTTTGAAGCCCAAGAGATTCAACTCTTATTGGCGTTGTTATCCGTCATAGATAATCCGGAACAAGATTTACCGATGGCTGCCGTGTTGCACTCTGGCCTGGTAGGTCTTGATGCCAATGAACTAGGTGCATTGCGCCTGTCTGGTGATGGCTCCTTATGGTCTCTTATGCCAGCCTATGCAGAAGAGGCTCAAGATGAGCGTTTATTGGCCTTTATTGGGCATATGGAAAGGTGGCGCACCTTATCGCGTCGTCATGGTGTGACCGACTTGTTGTGGGATATTTACGAATCTCAAGACTATGTAAACTATGTGGGAGCTATGCCGAATGGCCTCGTTCGCCGTGCCAATGTGCTCGCCTTATACGATAGAGCCAAGGGCTATGAAGCCTCTGGCTTCCGAGGGCTCTTTAGGTTCTTGCGCTTTGTGGAAAGCTTACGCGACAGCAACCAAGATATGCCTCTTGCCAATGTGGTGAGCGAGGCAGACAATGTGGTGCGCCTCATGACCATCCATAAGAGTAAGGGCCTTGAATTCCCTGTAGTGTTCCTATCTGGTGTACAAAAAAGATTCAACATGATGGACTTGCGTTCAGAGCTTCTTATCGATAAAAATGCAGGTCTTGGTTTGAAAGGGTATTTCCCAGATATTCGAGTGTCCTTCCCGACCATGCCTTGGTTTTATGTGAAAGACGTAAAAGAAGCGGCCCTCAAGGCGGAGGAGCAGCGCATTCTCTATGTTGCCTTGACACGGGCACGAGATAAGCTGTTTATGACAGGCTTTATTAAAGGCTTTAAAAATTCTAAAGGTGTGTTAAGCACCATAGGTGAGCTCATTAAAAATGCGGCTTCCGTAGAAACTCAACAGTTACCGACAGATATTATTACACAAGCTAATACCTATCTAGACTGGATGATCATGGGATTTGCCCGTCATTTAGATGGTGGCAATCCATTGCGCGTAGCCATTGAGTACGAAGGGCCAACTTATTTTGATTTACCGGATAAACAGTGCCGTTTAAAGGTTGAAATCCATGATGGCTCTCTTTATGGTGATCTCGATTACAAAGCGGATATCGACGAGATAACCATCAACAAGGTGCGTGAGTTAAAAGCTGTTAATTCCGTAGAATTACCGCAGGAAATCGTGGACCGCTTCAACTATAGCTATCCGTACAATGATGCTACTCGCCGAACCGCAAAAATTTCTGTCAGTGAATTAAAACGACGATTCCAAGAACGAGAACTTGAAGCAGGAACTATTGATACTTTGAATGAACCGATTGCAACGGTAGAAGTTTCAGCAGATGACCTAGCAAACTCCGTATTCGGTCGAAAGCCACAAGCATTACAGTCTGAAGATGATGTATTAACCGGTGCTCAATGGGGGACCTTGATGCATGAGGCTATGCAATGGCTACCTCTTGTGATGTATACGCAAGCTTCTTTGACGAAAGAACTCGATGCACTGGTGGCGAATGGGACTTTTACAGAGGAAGAACGGAATTTATTAAGCGATACGAGTTTGTATAAATTTTTTAGCTCTGATCTTGGTAAGCGCCTTATCAATGCAAAACGTATCGAACGAGAGTTGCCGTTTAGCATGCTCTTTGAAGGAAAACGCGTATACGACACCTTAGAGGACGGGGAAAATTTGTTCCTCCAAGGTATTATTGATACGGCCTTTGAAGAGGATGGCGAATGGGTTCTCGTAGATTACAAAACGGATCGCGTTACATCCGGAGAAGAACTCATTAAACGATATAAAATCCAAATGGACCTCTATAAAGAGGCCTTGCAGCGATTGACGGGAATGCCCGTGAAAGCATGTTACATTTATAGCTTCCGCTTGCATGATGCAATTATTGTGGACTAATGCGCATAGATTCTTATAAATTAATAAACACAAAAGCTCTCTATCTTTTGATAGAGAGCTTTTGTGTTACCAATTACTTATTATATATGTGGTAGTTTAGGCAGATTTAAGGCTTTTTTCTTTTTGTGCTTTGCAGGTGCAAATACTTTGAGTACGCGTGGCAATACTTCAATATCCACAGGCATATCCGGACCTGCATCACCATCCATATTAGTCGATAAATCATCGACGTCAGATAGAAGTTCGATATGAGCTTTTTTCACCGTTAATGTCGTTGTATAACGAGAATTATAGATGGCACCACTGATAATGAGTGGTAATACGCTGAGAATATCGAGGATAAAATATTCCTTGAAGATGATAATACGCATATAACCATCATCTACAGAGGCTTCTGGCATAAAACGTTCAAAGCTAGACACTACATTGGTAAGTAGGGCTAAAACGAGAGGGGATTTGCAGATGAAATCGTCGTTCTCTGTTTTGATGCGGTACGTGTAGTCCTTTGTAGTGAACAACGCTTGGCCTGCTCGCAAGAAATACGCAAGAGGGCCGAGTATGCTTTTTTCCTTTGGTGTAACCTCATCTACAACTTTAGGAATAACGCCAGCTGCAATGTTATTGCAGAAATACCGATCATTACAACGGCCGATATCAATGGTTCGAGTTTCATTGATATCGATACGCCTGATAGCTTGTGTTGGATTTTGGTGAATGCCGAGCGCACGAGACATATCATTTACTGTACCAACGGGGATAAATCCAAAGGTACAGGAGAATCCACCTTGGGCAATACCATTAACGGTTTCGTTAACAGTGCCGTCACCACCCATGCAAAATACGGCATCAAACCCACGTTCACAAGCGTTCTTAGCGAAACGTGTAGCATCGCCTTCGCCTCTGGTGAATTTGACCTCAATCGTTTCGAACAAGGTACTCAATTTCCATTGTAAATCGAGGGCGTAACGGCGCGCTGCACCGCCTCCTGAGACAGGGTTGATGATAATCAAACAACGGCTCATAGTATACTTCCTTACTTTCAAAAATGAGATATAGCTATTATCTATAGTTAAATTGACAGTCTTAATGATGAGTTCTATAATTGTAATGTATGCACTTAATTTCGCACAACATACTGTCTAAGATATGTTGTATACTATATTATACTCATTTTAACCGTTCTTTGAAAGTCTGAAAGCATGAATGGTTAGTAAGGTTTAGGGGCTAGTAATGGGAAGACAAAGTTCAAAAGATAAATACAAATTGTCCGCAGTGGATTCTATCGAAAGATTACCTCTCAGTGAACAAGTATATTTAACATTAAAAACAGCTATCTTAACAGGCGAATTGATGCCTCAAGAGAAGCTTAACGAAGTAAAGATTGCAGAACAATTACAAGTGAGTGCTACACCTGTACGTGAGGCATTCCGCAAATTGGCTAAAGATAATCTCGTAGTTATCGTTCCTTGGAAAGGCGTTACTGTAAAAGCTGACACGCCAGAAGAAATCGTAGCACTTTACCAAGTTCGTGAAGTAATGGAAGGACTTGGTGCTAGATTATGTGCTCGTCATGCTACACCTGAGCAAGTACAAGAGCTAAGAACCCTTTGTAAAGAAATGCATGAAATTGAAGATGCCACAGAACGTGTTGATGTGAATAGCCGATTCCATACAATGATTGCTCATTACTCTGGCAATGAACGCATTGTAGATTATCTAGCAGGTTTCCGTGAACGCGTTAATCGCGACATGTACATCAGTTCTTTCAATGCTGTACGTACACATGACTGTGATGACGAACATGATCAAATCGTAGACGCTATTGAACGTCACGACGAAGTTGCTGCAGAAACAGCTATGCGTCAGCATATTAACAATGCATTTATCTTCAAAAAAGCAAATGCAGAAGTACAACATAAAAAACTTAATGAAGTATAATGCCTGCTGATGCTGTAATAGGCATAATGACATATGAAAAGCTCCGCTATTGACGGAGCTTTTTTGATTGTTATTTTGAATAGTTAATTCAACTTTCATTTAGAGTATTTAGCGTATCTTGATATAAATTAGGTATCATTTGTTGTATTTAATTAACCGCTATTTTAGCCTATCGGATTAGTTTGTTCTTGTTTTGTTTTGAGACGTCCTTTTGGTGTGGTTTAGAAACTCTAGTCGTTTATAGTGTGATGTTAGGTGAGCATTACAGTTTTTATAGTCTACAACACGCAGTCTTACGAGCTGACCTACGTTGATTTGAAAGGCTTGAGCGATTTTAAAAAGAATTTCCAAAGACATGCCGGAGATGCCTGTACCACATTCTAATTTACTTAAATAACTGCGACTGATACCAATGTGACGAGCTAACTCTTGCTGAGACATATTTAGGGATACGCGAATAATGGCGATTTTATGACCTAAACACACATATTGATGTTGTAAAAATGGGTCTTCGTACGTGTTGATCCGCAGTTCGGTGAGTGGTGTAGACGAGGGGTTCATAGGGACTCCTTCCTTTTCCCTACTCTCTAAATATAGTATACTGAGATTGTTAGCATCTGACTAATATAGAAAACTAGATAATTATCGGTTATTACAGATAATTACACGAATTGTGAAAGTAGTATTACATGTATGCTATAGTAATGTGAGCATACCATCTAGTATGTTATCTTAAGTAGAGGAGGCAATATGGAAAAATATATAGCCGTTGCCCTCGGTGGCGCCACTGGGGCCTTATGCCGTATGGCTCTCGGTGAATGGGTTATGACAAAGGTCAGCTCGTTTCCGTATGGTACGGTAGTAGTAAACCTCGTTGGTTGCCTCATTATCGGTCTAGTCTTAGGCCTTTATATGCAAAAGCCAGATCTACCTCAATGGGCGAGATTCTTCCTCGTTGTAGGTGGGCTAGGTGCATTTACCACCTTCTCAACCTTTGCCTTTGAAATGCTACAGCTTATGATGGCTGAATCCTATGTACAAGCATTATGGTACGGTGCAGTACAAGTCGTAGGGGGCTTAATCCTCTGTTGGGTTGGTATGCTATTAGTGCGTCTACTCTGTACTATTTAAACATATTAATATTGAATAATAGTATTAAATACATTTTGATGTTATACAGTAACGTATTTTGTTATTAATGACTTGGGAGATATTATGAAATCTATTAGAACACAAGATGCCGTAGGGCAAATATTATTACACGATCTCGTAAGAATCGTCATAGGTGAGGTGAAAGACACGCCCTTCCGCCGTGGTCATGTTATCACAGAAGAGGATATTCCAAAATTGTTAGACCTTGGTAAGGAACATATCTTTGTGATGGAACCGGAAGATGAAGGTTTCTTGCACGAAGAGGATGTAGCTCGTGCTTTGTACCATATGGCAGGCGGCGAAAACATGCACGATGGCCCTATGGCGCAAGGTAAAATTGAAGCCATTGCAGATGTAGATGGTCTTTTCAAGGTCGATGTGGAACGTTTACACGCTATCAACAGCATTGGCGAACTGACTATTGTAACGAGATTTAATAACACACCTGTGAAAGCTGGTGATAAACTAGCAGGTATGCGTTGTATTCCATTATTGTTAGAAGAACAACAAGTAGAAGATGCAAAAAAAATTGCTGATGGTAAGCCTTTGTTACATGTAAAGCCGTTCGTGCGCAAAACAATGGGGATTGTTACGACTGGTTCTGAAGTATTTGAAGGTCGTATTAAAGATGCTTTCACACCAATCATTGAAGAACGTTGTGCTGAATTTGGTGTTACAAAGGTAGCTCACGAAATTGTAACGGATAATACAGACGATATCGTGGCGGCTATCGACAAGGTGAAAGCAGCAGGCGCAGATATCATTTTCTGCACTGGCGGTATGAGCGTTGACCCAGATGATCTCACTCCAGGAGCGATTAAACGCTATGCAGATCGCGTAGTTACTTATGGATTACCTGTGTTACCAGGGTCCATGGTTTGCATTGCTTACTGTGCAGATGGCACACCAATTCTTGGTGTACCAGGTGGTGTATTGTTCAGCAAACCGACTGCTTTTGATGAAATTGTGCCACGCCTCATCGCAGATGATGAAATCACCAAAGAAGATTGTATAGCTATGGGTCATGGAGGATTCTTGGGCTAATAGGCTAGTATAATAAGATTAGCTAGAATAACCAATATAGCTATTTTAAGTAATATAGCTAAAGCAAATAATATAACTAGAATAATTAGTATAGCTAGTATAATGAATATAGTTAATATAGCCAATATAAGGAGATAAGATAAATCTTATCTCCTTATATTGTTATTATGCTATTAATTTATAGTATGATGAATTTGGTAGAATTTTTATTTATCGATAAAATTGATATTTTTATCGATTTTATTAAAAATTTCGTTTACTTCATTTAATATTTAAAGTACAATAATAGTTAAGGATAATGATAATACATTATTTAATAATGGACATATTTTATGCTGAGTTTTGTTGAATATATATTATAAATGATAATATATTATCCGTTGTATTTATAATTTTAGATGTAGGGAGGAATAGTAAACGATGAAAAGCAAACAAGTTGCATTATCATTGGCAATACTACTTGCGTTAGGTACGGGAACTGTATTACATGTAGAAGCACAAGGAAATCCGACAGAGTATTCACGTCACTTTGGTGATGAAAATACGGTTACCAGTGACCATAGTTCAGCAGTAGGTTTCAGAAATACGGTATCCGGTTCATATTCAACTGCTGTAGGACAGTCTTCTACCGCATCTGGTGAGACTTCACTAGCTATCGGACGAAGTGCACAGGCAACTGCTAATAATACTAATGCTATTGGTCGGAGTGCACGGGCAGAAGGTGAAAATGCTACTGCAATAGGTCATGGATCAGTTTCTTCAGGGCGTAATTCAAATGCCTTTGGTTCATCCGCTAAAGCATCTGCTGAAGCTTCTACAGCGGTTGGCAATAGCACAAAGGCTAGTGGTATTTCAAGTACCGCTACTGGCTTTAATGCTGAGGCATCTGGTAATTTCTCTTCAGCATATGGTAATGATGCTAGAGCAAAGGGAAATCGTTCAGTAGCTGTTGGATATAATGCAAAAGCTGAAGAGAGTGCAACTGCTGTAGGTAATAATGCTAATGCTGGTGCTGCAAATGCTGTTGCACTAGGTTCAGGTAATACGATTACTGCACGTGGTGGAGTTGGAATTGGTAGCAGTAATTCTGTCTCTGGCATTGATTCTGGCGCTTTTGGGGTTAGAAATAACGTAGCGCAAGCAAATACATATGTACTGGGCAGTAATGTGACGTCAACACAAGGAAATAGTGTTCTCTTAGGCAATGCATCTACCGATAGAGCTGCCACAACAGAAACACAAGCTAATATAAATGGTATTAACTATTCCGGCTTTGCTGGGGTAGGGTCAGCTCGTAACGGCGTTACGAGTGTTGGTGCATCTGGTAAAGAACGTCAGGTGATTAATGTAGCATCTGGGAAAGTGTCTTCCGATAGCACGGATGCTATAAATGGTAGTCAATTATATGCAGTAGCAAATACAGTGGGCGGAATTCTTAATAATCACAATACATTAATTCAAAATAATATTAATGAAATCGATAAAAATAAAGAAAAAATTGCCGACAATGAACGAAAATTAAAAGATCATACAGATGTCTTACAAAAACATGAAGATATTTTAAATGGACATAGTCAAGAATTAGAAAAACATAATAAATTAATTGTAAATCATGATAATCAAATTACTCGTTTAACTAAAGAAAATCTTCGTCAAGATGCTGATTTACTTCGTCATGAAGATCAAATTCAAAATCATGACATTCAATTAAAAAATCAAACTGAACGTATGAATAATCAAGAAAAACGTATTGACAATCAAGATAAGCGTTTAGATTATTTAGATAATCGTGTTGATAATCATGATGCTCGAATTGAAAATCATAGTGAGCGTATCGAAAGTCATGAACGTCGTATTGAATATAATAAGACTTTAGCCACAGAAGCATTAAAAGAAGCTAAAAAACATACTAGCATTTCTGCAGGTAATAATGTAACTGTAACTACAAGCACAAATGCTGCTGGTGGTACTGATTACAAAGTATCTGTAGATAAAGTTAAATTTGGTAATGTTTCTTTGGACAATAAAGGTCTAAATAATGGTGGCAATAAAATCACTAATGTAGCCGATGGTGAAGTATCCGCTACATCTAAAGATGCCGTTAACGGTAGCCAATTGTATCAAGCTACTAGCGGTATTAGTAATGGTGTGAACCTATTAAATAGTAAAATAGGAAAAGTTGGTGCCGGTGCAGCTGCATTAGCGGCCATTCATCCGTTGGATTTTGATCCAGATGATAAGTGGAATTTTGCGGCTGGTTACGGTAACTATGCCGGTGAAAATGCGATGGCATTAGGTGCTTTCTACAGACCAAATGAAGACACTATGTTCAGCGTAGCTGGATCCATGGGTAACGGTGAAAACATGGTCAATGCTGGCGTTTCATTGAAATTAGGTCAAAAAAATGGTGTATCTACATCTAGAGTAGCTTTGGCTAAAGAGGTTCAAGACTTAAAGGCCATTGTAAAAGCACAAAATGTAGAAATTCAACAAATGAAAGCATCCATGGGAATGGCACCTCAGTATGAAATGAAAGATGTGAACTTCCCTGATGTACCAGCTAATCACTGGGCTTATGAATATGTAAAAGACTTGGCTGATAAAGGTCTTGTTGAAGGCTATCCTGATGGCGAATTTAAAGGCGATCGCGCAATGACTCGTTATGAATATGCTGCGATTATTTACCGTGCTTTACAATTGGGGGCTCCAATTGATGGCAAAATGGGACGTGCAATTAACGAATTTAATCCTGAATTGGCTCGTCTTCGTGACTTGGATCGCACTCGTGTAGATCGAATCTCGGGTAAAGACAATGACCGTCATAAGGTAGAACGACTTCGTGTAAACAATAAAGACAATAAGCAAACTAATGATTACAGAGATGTTTACGGTAGTCATATCGAGCGTAATGCGAAGTAATTACTTGTCTTGAAATAACCTTTTAAACTAAAAGGAAGACAACAAAATAGTTCTTTTATAAACTAAAGAAAAAACAAAAGAAGTCGTGATAAACAGCCTCTTTTCATCTAGCGGATAGTTGAGTTAATAACAATCTGCACTTTCAGAAATCAGAAATTATGATCCTTTTCTGGAGTGCAGATTATAGTCAACTATCCGCTATTTTATTATTTTGTTCAATTAATTACATTATTGATGGCGTTATTAAAATGATTTTTTACCTAGTGTAGGGTGGCTACAACGTTTTAGTGTTAGGGTATCAATCATATGGACTGCTTCGTCCAATGTAATATCTTCGCGCTTCGTTGGTGTTTCTAGGACTGCTAACGGATGCTCCGTGCCTACCTCACCAGAAGGCAAGTAAATATATTCTTGGTTAACATTGTCACCAAAGATATAGCCAGCTTGTAAATGTTCTTTATGAATACGACTCATGGTCTCTCCTTAGATAATTTGCTTTAGCTTAAAATCTAGATAGTCTGCAGATACCAACTCTAGTTTTGTCGTACCAAATTCTTTTGGAATCCGGTTAAAAGAAATTTGATCGTGTAAGTGGCCAAAAATGCAGATATCTACGTTATATTGCTCCATGAGATCCGTAAAGCCCGAAGGTGCGTTGGACTCGTTAAATGGAGGGTAATGTAGCAACAATAACTTTGTTACAGGAATATTCTCTATATCTCTAATTGAATCAGGTGTTGGTGAATAGGACTTTTTAGAACCGGATGATTCTGTTATACAGACCTTTGTTTCCGTCCTGAGTTCCTCAAGTACTTTATGTATTGCCTTATCCATTTCCTGTAGTGCTGCTTCGGTACGCATCAGTTCTCTATCGTAAATGGATTGGTCCGTTTCTGGGGAGAAGTGGGAGTCTCCAGGACAGAGGTAGGCGCGCGTTCCACCGAATGCAATAAGGCGCGGCCCTTCTTCGGTTTGGATAACTTCTGCGGTGCCGTGACCTTGTATAAAGGTAATAGCGTCACTCATGAGATTATGCATCTTGTTTGCTGATGCCCACCAATAATCATGGTTGCCACGAATCATATATTTTTTACCAGGTAAAGATGCAATTTCTTGTAAATCGCAGGCAGCTTCATTGAGACGGAGCGCCCAGCTCATGTCACCTACGAGAAAGACGATGTCTTCATCGCTTACATTGGCATTCCAATGCTCTTTGATGCGGGACCAGTGATCATTCCAGTGCGGGCCAAAAATATCCATCGGCTTTGTCGGAGGATTGCCAGATAGATGGAGGTCGCCGATGGCAAATACTTTCATAAAAATCCTTTCAATTATGTATGGTTAAAACCATATAAAATAATATATCAAATTATATACGGTATATGGTTAGAGCTATTTAGTAGCTTGAAAATAAGGCGTAATATCGTGCTTGATTTTAGCAGCTCGTCCCTCATCACAAGTTTGAGGAATTTTGTAGCCTACATAGAGGGGCGTCGTTACATAACGCGCCACTACCTTGATGTAATCATAGCCGTCCTCAAGATTATATACGAAGTAATTATAGGACTGGCTAAAGTTTGCTACACTATGCAATACATAGCGCAAAATTTGCTGTAGTCGAAGGGCTACAGTACGAACCGGTGCATCTGGTTTGAAGCGAATGTTGTACTCAAAGAACCCGATAATTGGATGGGTAGACAAGGTGATGCGTACATCTTGATCCTCGTGCAAGAGCCAACCCTCCATATTTTGGGCCGTAATATCTTTATGGTAATCGTAATTCTCAAGCCCTATGATTTGGCTGTGAGGATGGCGAATAGAGCCACCGGACATATAGCCATAATTTTTGAAGAAGAGTACGGATTTAAACTCTTTACGTTGACGAGTTTCGCGCCATTTATCGAGACCAAATTGGAGAATGTGGGCGGCTTCGTCTGTAGGTAAGGTAGAAAATTCGCCTTCGTCAGTTTCCGTTTCGATAATGACGGTAGGCCAAGTTTTTTCTAATACAGGATACTTGTTCATGAGCCATATAATATGACCTGATGTATCGAGAATATCCGTTAATTTGGAACGATCACAGAAGGGACAACGCACTTGTTCATTGCGAATATTGACGGGCTTTGTTCGTCCTAATTCGATATTAAATCTAAGTGGTTTGTTCATCATGTGCCTCCTTCCTTGTAAGAAACTCTATACTCTTAATCATACCACAACTAGCGCATTCGTACATGAAATAATGGTATAATAATAGTGTGTTATTTTTGTGACTAAGGAGGCCCTATGAAACCAACGACGCTCGTATTTCCCATTGATGAACAAAATCGTATATTGTTAGGGCGTAAGAAGCGTGGTTTTGGGGCCGATAAATATAATGGTTTCGGTGGTAAACTTGATGATGGTGAAAGCTTCCGAGAGTGTGCCATTCGCGAACTCTATGAGGAATCTGGCCTTCAGGGAAATCTTGAAGACTTAGAATGTGTCGCGGCTTTTGATTTTCAATTTCCTTTTGATGAAAGCTTAACGCACGTGAGTTATGTGTATTTCTTGCGTGCTTTCACAGGCGATGTAGAGGAAACAGACGAAATGGAGCCTCATTGGCTAGAACCAAATCAAATTCCTTATGAACATATGTGGGATGGTGACCGCAGATGGTTGCCGATGTTGTTAGAAGGTAAGAAATTAAAAGGACCTATTGTGTTTGGACGAGATAATAATATGGTGGATAAGATGGATTTGACCACTGTTGATACTGTTCTTGAAAGCGAACACTTGGCGCGCATCGATCTGTATATTAATGGATGATGAATGTACGATTTGTTACAATTTAACGTTAAAATCGTTATCTGGTGGGTATTGGAGTATAAAATAGGGAGTATGTAGCCGTGAAAGTGGTACTAGACTCCTAAATTTATAATATATTGAGGTAATATGACTGATAAAAAGAACCCAAAGTGGGTGCCACAGCTATTGGCGTGGTATGATGTACATAAACGGGAGTTGCCGTGGCGCGGTTGTGGGGACCCTTATAAGATTTGGGTATCCGAGGTGATGAGTCAGCAGACCCGCATTGAGGCAATGAAACCCTATTATGATAACTGGATGCGTCTATTTCCAACCTTGGAGGATTTGGCAAAGGCCTCCGAAGATGAGGTGGTTCACGCATGGCAAGGGCTTGGTTATTATAGTCGTGCTCGTAACTTGCGTCTTGGCGTAATGGACGTCGTTGAAAATTACGGCGGTATCGTGCCTCATGACCGTAAGACCATGGAATCCTTGAAGGGCGTAGGTTCTTATACGGCAGGGGCTGTGCTATCCATGGCGTACAACGAACCAGAGGTGGCTGTAGATGGCAATGTACTGCGCATTTATGCTCGGTTGTATCGCATCTTTGATGATATTTTGAGCACTAAAGGTAAAAAGGCTATTACGGCTATCGTAGAGGAGACTTTACCTCACGTTCGACCTGGCGACTTTAACCAAGCCTTGATGGACTTTGGCTCTGCCGTATGTATTCCAAAGACACCCCGTTGTGGCGAATGTCCTATTGTAAATATGTGCGAAGCATACCAACATAAGGATACAGATAAACTGCCTGTGCGCATCAAGAAAACAAAGGTAGTAGAGGTGCCTTTATTCGTGGGGATCTTGCAGTATAAAGGCTATTATTTATTGCATAAACGGCCGAACCGTGGACTCTTACGATCCATGTGGGAATTCCCATCTGTGGAAATGGTATCTGCCTTTGAGGACGGAGAACGAGGCCTTGAAGAATTAGTTCAGGCCCTTGGATTTGATCTATCTTTGCAACCAGTACTTGTGAAAGAAATAACACATGTTTTCTCTCACCGAAAATGGTTTATGAAAGCATTCCGCGGTGATTTAACGTACACAGGGGATGCTAATAATATATCGATTGCAGATATCCAACAGCAATTGCCAAAGGACTGGATGCTCATCAAGCGTGATGAGTTCTCCGACTATGCTTGGGCGGGACCTCATGGTAAACTGACGGAAATCGCAAAGTAATTTGTAGGAGCAATGAATGAGAATTCTATTTAATATCATTTTTTCTGCCATCCTCGCAATAGGTCTGGTAGGATTTTGGGCTCTATTCCTCAACTTGTGGAAGCCTAAAAAGAAATGGCCAGCCTGGGTGGGCTATATAATCATTATCGGTGCGTGGTTCGCGGCTATCCGATACTATATACTCAATCAAGTGGATTTATATGGTACGATGTACTATCCTTTGATGAATATGTTCCGTACTGAAAGCTACGGATTCCTCTTTGGTGTATTCCTAGCGATTCCTGTATTTATCATACTTAGTCTATTATATTGGACAATCAATAAGATTTGGAGCAAAACACCAGAGGAAAATAGAACAGGCCGTCGCGCCTTCTTTAGAACTGCTGCAACTATAGTGCCGTTGGCTACTATTGGTGGCTCTAGCTATGCTGCCTTTGCGGGTCAACAAGAGCTAGTGGTAACTCATGAAAGCTTTGGCTACACGAACCTACCACCTGGTTTGAAAAACTATAAAATTGTTCAACTTAGTGATATTCATATAGGACCGAGTATCGACTTAGATGACTTTGATGAAATCCTAAAACTAGCGCTTTTACAAAAGCCTAATCGCGTTGTCATCACTGGTGACCTCATTGATAAGCTTGCATGGTTGCCGCAAGTCTGTGAAAGACTGACAACCTTTGCAAAACAAATCCCAGATGGGGTTGACTTTATCTTGGGAAATCACGAGTATCATCACGATGTAAATAAGGTGCTGGATTCACTTAAACGAAATACACCTATGAATATTCTTGTGAATAGTAATATTCAAATCATGGGGGGCAAACAACCTGTATATATTGCGGGCGTTGCGTACGATAACGATCGGGAAAAAGAAAAGCGTGAAGCTATGATTGATAAGGCTTTATCTGGAATTCCAGACTATGCCTTTGTTATCCTATTGGCTCATCACCCTGAATTCTTCGAAGAATCTATTGAACGAAAGATTCCGTTGACTCTATCTGGACATACCCACGGAGGTCAAATCGTATTTATGGGTATGCCGTTAGTACCAACAGGCACACCATATACAAAAGGTCGCTATGTAGAAGAACAAAGCGTATGCTACGTTAATAACGGCACAGGACACTGGTTCCCAATTCGTATCAACTGTCCACGAGAAATTACGGTTATTACATTCTTTGATGGAGTAGCTTAGTTTGAAAGACAAACTCACTATAGGTATACATTAATGTATAGTAAATCCTTTATTTATAAAATCCTTATATGTATTATTGTGCTTATGCTATTTGATATCTCTCTAATCTACGATATGACAGCGGATATATATAAGAGATATCTCAAAATAGCAATACTAGTGGCAATTGGATGCCATTTAGATTTATACCTGGAACTTAGTAAACAAGAAATACTGCTAATACAGGCGTTTAAGAATGATACATTTAACGAGACCTATGAACTGTTAAATACAAAACAGGCTATTCTCATCATATTCTTGATTGTATTAATGACTATAAACCTTGTGAAATATTAGAAAAATATAGGGTACAAACAAAAAGAGGTATTGTATTTGAAAATATAATACCTCTTTTTATTATATGAACTTATATAATAAGTGTGATATATTAGAATTAAAAATTTTGGTTGTGTTATGAATATATAGGTTTTATGTTGGGAGTAAGCATATGTTTTTAAAACTTTATAATTATTTTGTGCGAGGCTTAGTACTTTTTTTATTTATATGTATTCCATATAGTCTTGTCACAAATCCAGAGTTGATTGAAGATGAAGTAGATTTTTATTTCTTTGTTATCGCATATGTTATAATACTTTTGTTTTATGTGGTATGGAACTATATTTATAACTATTTAAGACGTAAAAGAGGGTAGCATTTGTGTGCATTCATTTACCATTAGTTCTGGAATCTATCTTTTTTCGGTGATTGTTTTATATTGGATTATATAAAATACTGCTAAAAACTTTCACCATTATTGGTATCTATATGATAATTAAAAGTATGAAACAGTTTTTAGTTGATGAATTTAGTAAGTTTAAAATTGAAGTAGTAGCGTTAATTCAATATGTAAGAAATCTTAAAACACTTACGATGAATGTGCAAACTTATCTTTCAATAAATATTTTAGTTTTCTTGGGCATAGAAGCAAATATTTTCATGCTTTCTCTTCCTTTTGATAGAATATATAATCAAGAATACTATAATATGTTATTTTATGTAGGGCATACTCTTTATATTCTTTTTGTTTTTATTACAAATTACATGCGGTTGAATTATTATAAAAAGGCTTCTTTTAATTGGCTTAATGTCATTATAATGATTTCTTTAGTAATGGTTTTACTTTTGGGTAAAAGTATTACTATTTCTAGTTCTAATTTTAGCTTTAGAGGCACTACTGATTATATATTGGGGAATGAGGTACTATGGAGCGTAGATACACCTGAGATGTTCTTTCCTTTTCTGATGGGGTTGATACTATTTTGGGCATTTGGAATCGATAAATTATGGTCTGCTCATAATACTATTGAAACTAATGGGATTATTTTTGATAATAAAGTTATTGATGTGTGGTGGGGCAATAGAAATGATTTAACCGATGGGCAAATTAAGACCTTAAAGTTATATTATAGTCGACAGGAGTCCTACCCTTTTTGGATTGATATCTATAAAAGTATTTTAATAGATAGTTTATGGTTTTATGGACGCAGTACTGTTCGTCAGTGGCATATGTTTAATGTGTTTTTAGCTTTTATTATGTATAATTTTGTTGTAACTTATACTATTGAGCCATCCATTCTAAGATATACTTTATACATTTATCTTACATATACTGTAATTACTATGATATGTAGACGCTTGATGGATACCAATAGTAGTATTTTTTGGCTTATTTGCTTATTTGTACCTTTAGTTAATATATATGTGCTGTATTTACTATATAATAAAACATCTGCATTATATGATCAGGAAAGTAACTCAATCTTTTATTATCCTTTATAACTGATATTCTCCTGCTATGAGAATCTAGTAGCAGGGGGTATGAAAAAGCTGAATTAGTGAGAGAAAATGAATAAACTAGAAGAGATAAGATGTTATCTAGACATGAACGAAGAGGTTGAGTTTAGATATAAAGGATTAGAGTGTTTTATAACTCCAAATAGTGTTATTTGGGAGTTTTGGATTAATGATGAATGTGTCATTAAAGAGCCAGATTTAGACACTTTTTTAATGATACCTTGCTTAGAAGATCACACAATTAGTGATATTTTTGCTAATGAGTTATATGATGAAAAATCTTTGTACATTTTTTAAACCTTTAATATCAGTGTTTATAAGGTAATTGGCAGCATCTTAAGGCTAAGTATGTTTGACTAGAAAAATTAGGAAGGAGTAAACATCAATGAGTGATTCGGGTGCTTCTTTATATGATGAAGTTTTTGAAGGCTTGAAATGTAACAGAGAGTTAGAAATATATTATAATGATTCCACATATGGGGTTGTTACTTATAGGACGTTATGGCAACTCTGGAAAGATGAGGATCTTTTAGTAGAATGTAATGATTTTTTACCATTATTAGAAAATCCATTAATAAATGGGAGGAGTTTAAAAGATATTATAGAGCAGAGCGAGTGTGGATTGCTTTTAATGTAAAGGGTCTGAATTATAATCTAATGAAACTATAGAAGGAATGTAGATGATAGAATTAGACTCTATTAAGCAGATAAAAAGTCCAAGTTTAGAAAATGTTATAATTTTTGCTTTGCGATGTGCAAATTATATGATTATAAATGATAAACTTAATGGTTTAATTGTTTTGGACCTGGAGTGGAGAGAAGTTAATAGAATTTATATAGGCGAACAATTATTACTTATTGAAGCAATTTACACAGATGTGGTGAGAAATAGAATTGTATTTAAGTTAGAGTCGTCTTTATGCTTTGTAGATATCGATGCACATTTTGTTAAGATAATACCTATTCCTAATAATATTAAGGAATTCTATTTTTATCAATTATATAAATTTAGTGATGACATAATTTTAATGCGTACCAATAAAGGGGTAGTATCTTTGTCATTGATTGATTATTCTGTTCGTATTATAGATGAAATAGCAGACTATGATGAAAAATTTGCATATTTTGTTTATGAAAGTGAAATAAAAGAGTCCTTTCTTCATAATGGAAAATTAGTATGCTTGGATACAAATAATATTACGATATTAGATAATCTAAAAAAGATTCAGATTCAAAACCCTATTTCTGTTCCGTATTATGACATATCTGTGACTGATAAATATGGATTAGCTGTTGCAGAGAATCAATTACAGATTTTTAATCTCAATGGAGATATAAAAAGCAAGATATTATCATATAAAAGACCATGGTATGGTGGGAGAGCTGATATAGTTGAAAAAGATGATGGACTTCATCTATATGTAATAAGTCGTAATGATTTGGACGAATTAACAAGTCTTTCAGAATATGTAATGCCGTTTGATAAGATGCCTAATCATGTAGTGTTGTTATAAGATTTATATTTAGAAAGTCGTTTCTAGAAATGTCGGTTCTTTTACATCTGTTGCGGCAAGTGAGAGTGTGCTACAGATAAAATTAAATCTGATTAAAGAAGGATGTAGATAAGTAATGTATCAAGATCTGATTATAATATTGGGGATTATATTTCTCATATACAAACTTATTACGCATGAAGGTAAGCTTAGTATGGCTAGAGTTATTGCAACGTTTTCTATTATTGTCGGTTGTGGATTAGTATTGCTGAGTAAACTGATATCTCCATTTGTTTTACTATTTTGGTGGCTAATATGTATCGGGATTTCTTTGATAGGAATGTATTTTGTGCCAAGTAGTGAGAATTATGATGAGGATAAAACTCAAAAGCATCAAAAGCTATATAGAGGGGCTTTATACTCCTGGATATTTATGATAGCTTTATATATTTTTCTATATATTTTGATTTATTATTAGCTATATCCTTATTATTGAGCTAAGTATAATACCAATATAATATCAGGTGTATAAATCCACAAGGGAGACGCTAGCGTTAATATTCAAACACTGTAACGAGATACAAATGATAGCTTGAATAAGCTTGATGAAATCTTTGATAACAAGAAAATTGAAGAACGTCAAGAATTATCTAAATTATTTGCAAAAGAAGCCTTTGGCCAATTACATAATTTGAATCCAACCTCTAAAGAAGGTAAAGTTGCAAAAGCGATAGCCCATGGCATAGTCGCTGAAGTATCTTCCCGTATGGCAGGGAATAAACCAGGTAGTGGTTTTTATGCTGGTGCTACCAATGAAGCATTAATTGGAGAAATTCAAAAAATTGCAAAAGAAAAACCTGATGTAGCTCAAACATTAAGTGCATTACTAGGTGCTGCTGTAAATGGTACTTTAGGTTATTCTCCTGTAACAGGTGCAGCTGAAGCACAATATGGGACTAAATGAAATCAATTGAGTGAGCATCAGATAGAGTCTTTAAGAATTGCAATTATTAGAAACCTTGATAATAATGGTAGTGTTGAAGAGTTAATAAGAATACTTGAAAATGGCGTAACTATAAGTTATATTCAAGAAGCTGAGAATCCTTTTCTTAGTAAAAATGTAGATGGAACTTATACTATTAAAGCTGAAGGTTATTTTTATGATGATGATATGTTTCTAGGGGTTAAAGGATTAGGAGCAAGGATAGTCAATAAGCTAGGCATAAATTATCATGTCACTCTTATGAATAAAGATGTATCATTAGGTACTACAATCATACTAGATGAAATGGCTACTTTGGCTAGAGCCAAATACAGTAATGGATCCAATAATGAAAGATTCATTTTTGTTGATACATCTGATAAAGTGAGTGTAATGCCTGTATCTGAATCTAAGTCTATATTTGTTTGGACTAAGGATGCCTTAGGCAAGTCTGTTGCTCAAAATGTATTATCTGAAGTAGCAAATCAACCATGGGTTGGATATGTGTATTATGCAGAGAACGCATCAAAAATTACTCGAACTGTAGCGAAAGTTGGAGGGCCTGTTTCAATAGGTTTCTTACTTAACGATATGCAAAATGATTACCAAATGTACAGTGGGCGTGAACTAGTAAAGGCTTGGGGAGCTAATTTGATTCCAGTAGCTACTGGATTAGGGGGTGGAGTTGTAGGAGGTAGTGCGGGCCCTGTAGGGTTTTTGCTGTTGGTGTTGCTGGAGCGTCATTTGGGGATTATTATAAGGATAGAATCAAATCTAATTTAAAAAAGGATATAGAGAAGTAATGCTTCAGGACTTAATTATAATAATAGGAATAATATTTTTTGTATACAAATTAATTACTCATGAAGGTAAGCTTTCATTAGCCAGAATTGTGGCAATGTTAGGTATGTCTATATGGCTTGGGGTAGGTTTGCTCCATGAAGTCGTTTCGATATTTGTATTATTCTTTTTGTCTTCAGTTGTTATGGGGATTTCTTTAATCGGAATGTATTATATACCTCGTAGTGAAAATTATGATGCGGTTGAAACACAAAAGCATCAAAAATTATTTAAAGGCGCCTTATACTCTTGGCTTTTTCTAGTAGCCTTATACATATATTTATATGTTTTAACCTATTATTAAATATTATACTTTTGCTTGGATTCGTTTAGCGTGAGTTTTTGCAAGTGGTAATCTAGAATTCGTGAGAAATCTGGATTTGGTATTAGACATGCGGATATTAAAAAATATTCTTATTACTATTCTAATTTTATTTCCTTTTTGTTGGTTCTATAATTTTGATTTAGATGGCACAATGAATTGGGCTTTAGGGCGATATGAATGGCCGTATCAATTTAATATGGCATTACGGGATAATTGGAAAAGAGTAGGAATAGAAGGTTATGTCTTTTCTTATGAAACACATTTTCCTTTTATATATGTTTATGGGGCTGGAGGGTTCACAAAAATATTAAATGTTCCGTTTATAGGTTATATAGAGAAACTACCCAATGATAGTTTTTATAATCAAAAAGGATACGGTGAAAAGTTAAGTTATGCTGATGATACAATAGCTGATATGAAAAAAGCCTATGGTAGCACATTAGTTATTTATACATCATTTAATGATTTCTCTATACACGACCAAGAAATTTTTAGAAATATGGTAATAAATACAAAAGCAAATGATTATAGATCTCCATATAACGCAAACGCTATTCAAGAAGGATATATTAATATTATTAAAGTTTTCAAAGGGTTAGAAGCTTTATTAGGTCAAAAAATTACAATCTAATTTTTTTAGTCTTATAAAACTCAAAAGAACGCTATAGTCTAATCTTCAGTAATAAGTAGTACTGAAGGTTTCAAGACTATAGCGTCCTTTTATTTTCCGTTCATTTGAGGTATGAGAGGATGTTACAGATATGTCATAGAGGTGAGAGATTTTATTTCATGCGAACTGCTTCGGCAAATTCGTCTTCGGTCATGAGTTTTTCTTCCAAGATGATTTCTTTAATAGAGCAACCGCGTTTGTACGCTTCTTTTACCACCTTAGCGCTCTTGTCGTAGCCAATATATGGTGTTAAGGATGTAGCAATCATGAGAGATTGTTCTACGAAGAAGTTGAGTTTTTCAGGTACAAATTCTACGCCGTCGATACAATGTGTTGTGAAAGAGTTCATAGCATCTGCGAGGAGGCGACAGCTTTCAACAAAGTCATAGATCATGATAGGCATATACACGTTCAATTGGAACGCACCGCTGCCTGCACAGAGCGTCATAGTTGTATTGTGGCCGAATACTTGGGCGCATACCATGGTCAAAGCTTCACATTGAGTAGGATTTACCTTGCCTGGCATGATGGAGGAGCCCGGTTCGTTTTCAGGAAGATGCCATTCGCCGTAGCCACAGCGAGGACCAGAGCCTAAGAAACGGACGTCGTTGGCGATTTTAAATAGGGTAGTCGCTAATGTGTTAAGTGCACCGTGAGCCATCATAAATGCATCTTTGAGAGCAAGTCCTTGGAATTTGTTATTCTTAACACGGAATGGAGCACCTGTTACCTCTGGCAATACAGTTTCCATAACGTCTAGATAGCCTTTAGGTGTGTTCACACCTGTACCGACCGCAGTACCACCGAGTGCTACGTCGAGTAGGTGGTCAGCATTTTGAAGGAGCATAGTTTTGGCAGTTTTTAGGCCGTCCACAAAGGCGCTAATTTCTTGGTCTACCATGATAAAAGTAGCATCTTGTAGGTGGGTACGACCAACTTTTTGCAATCCTTTTCCTTTTTTTTGCAATTTTTCAAAGGATCCGATAAGGCCGTCCAATGCAGGAATTACGCGTTTTGTAATTTCAAAGTATGCACAGATATGCATTGCCGTAGGGAATGTATCGTTTGTACTTTGGCCGCGGTTTACATCGTCGTTAGGATGAAGTGGATTGGATTCATCTAACTGTTTAGCTCGGTGAGCGATGACTTCGTTCACATTCATGTTAGTTTGTGTGCCAGAGCCTGTTTGGAATACGGTTAACGGGAATTCTTCATCCCATTTGCCATCCACGATTTCATCTACTACTTGAGCGATGAGTTTCGCTTTTTCCTCAGTTACTGCGCCACACTTTGCATTGGTTAAAGCACATGCTTTTTTTACAAGCGCAAGCGCCTTGATTTGTTCAATAGGGATGCGGTGGTCACCGATTTTAAAATTATTGAACGAGCGTTGCGTTTGAGGTCCGTAAATTCGTCTAGCGTCGACTTCGACTGGTCCCATTGAATCATATTCAATTCTTGTTTCCATAATGTTTACAACCTCCTTAAAAGACATGCCGACCCTACTGTCGGTACTTTAATTATATAAAATCCTGTATATTTGTACAGAATAAAAGAGAATGATTTCTATTTTCATATAATTGATAGGTGTATATGCATAATGCGCATATAAGAAAGGGGAAGTATATTGTGCTTTCCTTCTCTCCATACTTTATGATTTCAATCTATATGTAAGATTGATAATGCGTTATATGTAGAAAAATTATAAATTAAATATTTCATTTGGTGAATAATGAAAGGTCTATTCTTAGGGTAAACGATTAGGTATATATTAGCGTGGGGGTCCTCCAAAAACGACTTAGCGGCCCTGCGAAGCAGGGTGGGTGGCTTTGGAGGCTTTTGGAGGGCTACCACGCTTAATAAAGTATTTTGGATACAGAATAGACCTTTCAAGATATTTGTGGGAAAACTTAAATTTATAATTTTCATATGTATACATTATAAATGTCGCATATATATTGAAATCATCGCTTTAACACGATAAAATGGAAGTAGCTTAGTATATTGTTTTAAGTTTATGATTTCACAGAGGAGGTAAGTACTTATGAAACATGACTTTACGAGCCATGACCTTCATCTGCCGGAACTGACGTTACGTGGGATGCTACTTGGTGCATTGATTACTGTTATTTTTACAGCGTCTAACGTATATCTCGGTTTGAAGGTAGGTTTGACGTTCTCGTCATCCATTCCGGCAGCTATTATTTCAATGGCAATTTTACGGTTCTTCAAGGATTCTAATGTTCTTGAAAATAACATGGTACAAACGCAGGCTTCTGCGGCTGGTACATTGTCCGCCATTATCTTTATTTTGCCAGGTTTACTCATGCTTGGGTATTGGAATGGCTTTCCATTCTGGCAAACATTCTTGCTCTGTGCCTGTGGTGGCTCTCTAGGTGTATTATTCACCATTCCATTGCGTCGTGCCATGGTAGTGAATAGCGATCTACCATATCCTGAAGGTCGTGCAGCAGCAGAAATTTTGAAGGTTGGCTCTCACAATGGTGAACAAGGCCCTCAATCTAGCTCCGGTATGACAGACATCGTGTCCGGTGGCTTTGTAGCTGGTCTTATTAGCCTTTGTGCAAATGGTTTCAAAGTACTTGGCGATAGCATGAGCTTCTGGATTCCTGTAGGTAGCAAAGGTATTACTCAAATTCCTTTGGGCTTCTCTACAGCGTTGTTAGGTGCTGGTTACCTTATCGGTATCGCTTCTGGTATCGCTATCCTCGTCGGTGTACTCATCGCATGGGCTGGCTTCGTGCCTTACTTCACTAACATGTTTGCTCCAGATGGCGGTGCTACTGCCAAGTTTGCAATGGCTGTTTGGAAATCTAAAGTTCGTTTCATCGGTGCTGGTGCTATTGGTATTGCTGCGATTTGGACTTTGATTACCTTAATTAAACCTATCATCGAAGGCATGAAGATTTCTGTAAAATCTATGAATAGCAGTTCCACAGAACGTGAATTGCATCGTATGGATACAGATATGAGTACAAAATCCGTTTTAGGTGTATTCATACTTATTCTTATTGGATTAGTATTTACATTCTGGGATTTCGTATCTGTCGTACCTATTAGTGCAGGTTTAATGTGGACACTCGTTGTAGTAGGTATCGTAGTAGCTTTATTGATTGGCTTCTTCGTAGCTGCAGCATGTGGCTATATGGCAGGCCTTATCGGTACATCTGCTTCTCCAATTTCTGGTATCGGTATTTTAGCGACTATTATTTCTTCCTTGGTTGTATACTTTATCGCAGCGGAAAATAATTTATTTGCTACACAAGAAGGTGTTCAGTTCGCTACCGCTATGGCTATCTTTATGACATCCGTAGTTATTGCGATTGCATCTATTTCTAATGATAATTTACAAGATTTGAAAACTGGCCAACTCGTTGGTGCTACACCTTGGCGTCAACAAATTGCCTTGTTACTTGGTTCTGTAGCTGGTGCCATTGCAATTGCTCCAGTTCTTAACTTGCTTTACCAAGCATATGGTTTCACAGGTGCGTTACCACGTGCTGAAATGGATCCAAACGCTGCATTATCTGCTCCTCAAGCGACTTTGATGACTACCATTGCGCAAGGTATCTTCAACTCTAGCATGGATTGGGATTATATCTTAATCGGCGTTGGCGTTGGTGTTGTGGCGATTATCGTCAACTTGATTCTTAAGAGCACAACTGCTACCTTAACATTGCCTCCGTTGGCTGTTGGTATGGGTATTTATTTACCACCTACTTTAGAAGTACCGCTTATTATTGGTTCTTTCATCAGCTACTTCGTAGGTCGTTATCTTGTAGCTCGTGCTAAAATGCGTGCCGGTGAGCTTGCTGACTACGATGTAGAGCAATCCAATCGCCGCGGTGTTCTCTTTGCTTCTGGTCTGATCGTTGGTGAAAGCTTGATTGGTGTAATCATAGCTGTTATTATTGTATTGTCTGTTACAACTGGTGGTGGGGAATCCCCACTTGAATTAGTAGGTCCTGAATTTGAAAGCACAGCACAATGGTTAGGATTGCTTGCATTCATATTCGCTGGTCTCTATCTTGTTCGCCGTGTTGTTACACACAAGTTCAATAAAGAAGAAGCTCTTGCTATGAAAGCTGAGCAAGAACAATAAGAGGTTAAACAATGAAATTAAAACAGTCTGTACTCATCATTATGGCTGCTGCATTGCCAGTAGTCTCCTTCGCAGCAAGCGAAGTAATACCTGTAACGCAAGATACTGTAAATGTACAAGCAAATCAAACAAATGCGAAACGTGTAAATCGTAATGATTTAACATATCGTATTTCTAGCACTGCTACACCTGAGCAGAACCGTGCGTTGCGCTCTAAAGCGTCTAAAGTAGATCGTAATGCAGTGGAAGTGGTAGCTCCAAATGCGGATCGTTATATGGATCGCAAAGAGGTTGCTGTATCACCTGTGGAATCTACTACAGATCATTTGGATTTAGTATTCCCAGAGGTTAAATCTGTTAGCCCTACGGTAGAAAAAGCAATCAATACGACCATCAAAAAGTATGTTTCTAAAATACAAAATGATGTAGAAAAGTTAAATGCTAAAGAATCTGATAAAACAAATGTAGTTATGTACTATGATGTTAAAACAGATAAAAACGGCATTTTCAGCGTATTGATTCACACATATACAATGCGTGATCATGATGCCAATGGTGTAAACTATGTAAAAGGCTTCACATTTAACACCACAACAGGTCGACAATTGTCCTTGTACGATCTTGGTGGTCTTAATAAAAAAGAATTGGTGAATGCGATTAATAATAATCAAGATGTGAAAGATAAATTAGGTGGCGATGTAAATATCGATAAAATGCCTACTGAATTCTACACAACAGATGATTATTCCGTTGTAATGATCTTGCAACAAGACGTAGATTCAATCCATAGCGCAGGTACGGTATATGTACCAGTTGGTATCTTGCGTGACCGCGAAAATGATGTAACAAAAAAATAATCGAACTGTGTAAATTCGATTATGTGTGTATAGTAACAGCTGTTTAATTGTGAAAAGAACCGCTCCTAAGGGGGCGGTTCTTTTTTTCTATGTTATTGTTTGTCGTTATAATAGTTTACGCGCGGTGGTAATGGGAATTGAATATTTCCGTCTGACTTTGTAAGCGGTTCTGGTGGTAATTGTAAGAATACATTATCATGGAATTTCTTTTTAAATGCTTTCAACGTCGATTTTTGAATAGAATCAACGGTAATGAGAAGGGCACTCGTATCAGTATTTGGGGAGATGGAAAGAATCTTTCCTTGAGGTTCTTTTTGTTGGTAAAGGGCAATGGCATCGGATTGATACTCTTCTAGTTGAGCCTGATTTAATTTACCTTTTGATACGACTACAGTTCTATCTAGCTGTGGATCATGTGCCTCTGTAATTGCGTTGGAGACGAGGTCAGTTTTCTTTTGATCTGTTAAAGATGCATGTAATTGGCCTGCCTCCCAGAAGAGGGCCCCGTCTTGACGGAATTTGGTGAAATCATTGCCATAGCCTAATGCTTTGTCGATGATATTAGCTGTTTTGTTTTCTACTTGTTGCTTGAACAATGTATTGTGGAAGGCAAGTGCTTGTTCTGTTTGTGTCATGCGGTACGCAATTTCCGCTGCTTCTGCACGAGTTACATATTTTTCAGGGTTAAACAATGTACCTGGAGCGTAGTTTGTGAACCCAAGATAGGCAAGCTCGCGAACGGCATCTTGTGCCCAAGGAGCCACGAATTTTTGGTCTCCATAGGATATATTATCAAGAACTGTTGGGTCTTCAGTGGTATATCCTAAATAATGGATATAGTTATCTGCTACTACAGCAAACTCTTGGCGAGACATATATTTTTCTGGTTTATATGTGTCATCGCCATATCCGCTGATGATATTCTTGCGCGCTACAGATTCAATAGCAAGAGCAGACCAACGGTCAGATGTAATATCTTTAAATTTACTTGATAAAAAGGCGGCCGTACCATCATCCGTGATATTGTTGAAGAGCGCTGCTACTTCTTCACGTGTCATAGGTTGGTTAGGTCGGAATGTACCATCGGAATACCCCTTCATTAGGTTTGCTTTTGTTACAGTGCTAATCGAGTTAGCCGCCCAAAAATCACTAGGCACATCTGTAAAGATGTGGGCGCGGATTTTTTGAATATCTTGAGGTGTACCAATAGAGGTGTTTATAATTGCAGGTGATGCAGTATTAGTAGATTTAATTTTAGCTGTTTCGATTTTGGTTGTTTCCGTTTTAGTAACATCCATTTTAGCTACTTCTGTTTTAGCTACATTTGCTCTAGTAGTTTCCATTTTAGTGGCTTCAACAGTAGTTGCAGGAGCATGAGTTGTAGTGGTTGTGTTTGCAGAAGCAAAACCAAGGCCTGTTGTAGTCAATAATGTGCCGAGTACGAGGGCACGTAATGCGTGAGGGGTATTCTTGTACATAAAAATCCTTCCTAATCATGGTAAAGGCTAGCGCTTGATAGCCGTAGAATATAAACTTTCACCAGCATAAAAAGCTATATCCGTCGCATCATAGTCAATTAGTTGGCATGCATAGTGATATACAACAAAGCAGCGTAGTACTATCGAGTATACGCTGCCTTGGCTGGTTAAGTGTAACGCCGATTAGCGTTTTACTGTCATTTTTACTTTGGAACCGAATAATTTAGAGATCCCTTGTTGTGTTTCTTTAGACGCTGTAGATACAACTGCGTAAAGTTGGTTATTTTCTACATCAGGGAATGTAGCTAGAATTGTACCTGCTTTTTCATTTTTGTTGTAGTAGTTGCGGAAGTTTGTATCGATTGCATCGTATTCAGCTTGGCTGTATTGGGAGGATTCAACTACAACATAGTTATTTACAGTAGAATCACCACGGTTTGCAAGGTTAGCTTTTACTGTGGAAATATCGCTGTCTGTTTTCAAAGCTACGTGTAATTGATTGTCACGCCAGTACATTACGCCATAATTTTGGAATGCATCTTCTGTTTTATAAGTTTTATTTAATTCAGAAAATACTTTGTCTTCTAATGCAGCTTGTTGTTTTTGATCAAGTGCTTTTAGTGTGCTGCGACGAACAGGGCGAACTGTGTGAGTAGGCTCAGCTTTTTCCGCTACTGCAGCATTTTTGTTGCCCTTTAAGTCTTTGTCAGCTTTTTTTGCCTCAGCTTTGGCTACTTTATCTGCCTTTTCTGCCTCTTTTTTCATGTCTTTATCAGTTTTGGACATATCTTTTTTTGCATCTTTATTTACTTTGGAGGCCTCTTTTTCGATTGCTGTATCAGCTTTCTTTATATCTTCTTTTACAGTTGTTTCAGCTTTAGCTTCAGTTGTACTGTGTTTCGGTGTTGCAAGGCCAGCACCATTAAGCATGCGGTTCAAGATTGTTGCCGCTTGTGCTCTTGTTACAGGTTGTTTAGGGTTAAAGTTTTCTGTTGCCCCAGATGCTACGATGCCACGTTGAGCCATGTATTGGATATCTGCCAAGTAAGCAGAGGAGATGCTAGCTTCGTCTTTAAATGTTACTTTTTCTGCTTTTACAGGTGTAGAAAGATTTAATTTTTTAGCTAGGCTAGCGGCGGATGCAACGAATTGTTCGCGGTCCATAGTTTTGCTAGGTGTGAAAGCTGTTTTAGATGTGCCTTCCATTACGCCTGCAGCACTAACTAATTTGATAGCAGAGCTAGACCAACGATCTGCTTCCACGTCAGAGTAGGAGGTAGAGGATTCTTTTGTTGCAATCTCCGCTAATTCTTGTTCGTTTAAGTTGTGTTGTAGCACTTTGCCATAAATAGCAGCTGCTTGCTCACGAGTAATTTGTGCACTAGGTTTGAATGTATTATCAGCATAACCAGAAAGGTAACCGGCTTGTGTCATTGCTTGGATAGCATCGCGAGCCCAGTTATCTTTTGTGTCGGGGTATATACCAGCAGGTAAGTTTTCTTTAGCTTTTACAGCTTTTTTACCTTCTACCTTTACAGCATCTTCTTTTACATCATTTTTTACAGAAGTATCAATGCGTTTAACGTCATTTTTTACAGAAGTGTTAACGCGTTTAGCATCGTTTTTTACGGATGTATCAGTGCGTTTAGCAGCGTTTTTAGCAGATGCATCAGCATGTTTTGCATCACGTTTTACAACTGTGCTACCATGTTTAGCATCATTTTTTACGGATGTATCAATACGTTTAGTATCGTTTTTAACAGATGTATCAACACGGTGTTCATCCGCTTTAGCAGAAACTTCAGCTCTAGTAGCCACATTAGATACTTCGGATTTTATATGAGTCGCAGTTGTTTCAGCGTGAGCCATGCTGAATGTAGAGCCAAGGGCCAATGTAATTGCTAAAGACAAAGATAATTTATTTAGTTTCATGAAAAGGGCTCCTTTCAAACTATACTTATATAAAATAAATTATAACACTTTTTAAATTTATACACTACTATAAGAAAATGTAATATATAAGGATAAAACTTACATGAATTTGAAAAATTAAGTTTGATTATATAAATATAGAATGAAATATAGATAAAAGTTGATTTTCTAGTAGTTAAAAATGCAAAATGATAAACATTCGCAAAATCTAGATTTCATGGGGCTTTTACAAGAAAAAATGATAAATGAAATAATAGATGTGATAAAATTCAATGTTTACTATTACAAATAGTCATAACGATATAAGAAATAAAAGGGTACATACGAATATAGCAATTCTTTGGACAATATCTACATGATTAATTTATAATTATAGCGATGAGCTTTTGAATATTTATTTGAAAGCATAAGTAATGTTCAGGGCAGAAATTTAGTCGAAAAATTCACTACTAAAAATTGCCATAACACATACATATCAAAATTTTTTATTAGGTTAAGTACTAGAAAAGACGAGGAAGATAATATGAAAATTCATCTTTTCCAACAGTGTTTGATTGACATGTTCTACCCTCATGTAGGTATGGCTGGTGTAGAAGTACTTGAAAGATTAGGTTGTGAGCTTGTAGTACCTAAGAAACAAGTATGCTGTGGACAAATGTTTACTAACTCCGGTTACAATGACGCAGCTATGGATGCAATTAAGAATACAATCGAATGCTTTGAGAACGCTGAATATGTAGTCAGCATGTCCGGTTCTTGCGCTTTTGCAATCCGCGATGAATATCATCATTTCTTAAAAGATCAACCAGAGTGGTTGGCGCGCGCAGAAAAATTGAGTGGTAAAATTTACGAATTCACTCAATTTATTACTGACGTATTAGGTGTTGAAGATGTAGGGGCTCGTTTCAACGAATCCGTAACATACCATACATCTTGCCACGTAACTCGTTTGATGGGCATTAAAGAGCCTCCTTTCAAACTCCTTAAAAACGTTAAAGATATCAACTTGATTGAATTACCACGTGCAGATCGTTGCTGTGGTTTCGGCGGTACTTTCTCAGTTAAAAACCCTGAAATCAGTGAAGTTATGACACGCGAAAAAGCATTGGAAATTGCTGGCACAGGTGCCAACGTTATCTCCGGTTCTGACCAAGCGTGCTTGATGAACATCGCTGGTATGCTTGATCGTCTTCATAAAGAAGGCGAAATTGATCGCCGTATCAAAGTTATGCATATTGCTGAAATCTTAAACTGCCGTTAAGGAGGAGACGACATGGCACTTATATATGACAATCGCCCCTATAAAACACGTATAAAAGAATGTTTGGCTGACGATTTCAAAGTTGCAGCTATTAAAAAAGCACAAGACGTGTTTTATGATAAACGTAATACAGTAGTTGCGGATGTTCCTGAATGGTTAGATTTCCGCGCTGAAGCGGCTAAAATTCGCGATCACGTACTTAACAACTTGGATTACTATGTAAGTCAATTTGCTGACAACGCTGAAAAAGCTGGTTCTAAAGTTCACTTTGCGTTCGATGACAAAGAAGCAACTCAAATTGCATTAGATATCCTTCGCCAACGCGAAGCAAAAATGATCGTTAAATCCAAAACTATCTTAACTGAAGAAATTGGTTTGAACGAAGTGTTAGAAGAAGCTGGTATTGAAGTTAACGAAACTGACTTGGCTGAATTTATTTTGCAAACTGCAGTAAGTCCTCCATCTCACATCGTAGTACCAGGTCTTCACTTTGAACGTAACAAAATTCGCGAAATTTTCGCTGAAAAATTAGGTTATACAGGAACTGAAAACCCTACGGAAATGACTCACTTTGTACGCGGTTATGTACGTGAGCGCTTCTTAAAAGCTGATGTAGGTGTTAACGGCTGTAACTTTGCAGTTGCTGAATCTGGTACATGTACAATCGTTTCCAACGAAGGTAACGGTCGTATGGCTAGCTCTATTCCTAAGACTCAATTGATCTTCTTAGGTACAGAACGTATTGTTCCTGATTTTAAAGCTCTTGATGTTATGATGGAAATGTTGAACCGTTCTGCAGTAGGTTCTAAAATTTCTAACTACTTCTCCATGATGACTGGCCCTGCGCGTTCTAGTGAAGCTGATGGTCCCGAAGAAACTCATATCATTATTATCGATAACGGACGCTCTGGCATCTTGGGTGGGACATTCCAAGAAATGCTACGTTGTATCCGTTGTGGCGCATGCATGAATATTTGTCCTGTATACCGTCACGTTTCCGGTCATGGATATGGTTCTGTATATCCAGGTCCAATGGGTGCTGTATTGACTCCATTATTCAAAGGTTACGATGTAGCCGGCGATCTTCCATATGCTTCTACATTATGCGGTGCATGTACAGAAAACTGTCCAGTAGCTATTCCATTGCATGAATTGTTGATGGAGCACCGTCATATCATGGCTGATATTGAAAAGACTCGTCCAAAAGCAGAAGAAGCTATCTTCACAGCAGCTGCTAAGATGTTTGGTAATGCAACATTATTTGATCTTGGCACAAAAGCTGGTGCTATCGGTATGAACTTAATTAGTAATAAAGAGGGTAACATGCCTGAATGGACTCAAGCTATTCCAGTTATGAACGGTTGGACTAAATCTAAAGAATTGGGTTCCTTGAAATTCAAGAAATTCCGTGATTTGTATGCTGAACATGAAAAGAACAAGAAGAAGGAGAAAAAATAATGGATGTAGCTAAACGTAATCAATTTATTGCACGTTTATCTCGTGCATTAGGCCGTGATCAAGAAATGTGCCCTGCTTTTGTAGAAGGCTTTGATTATAGCCATGGTCCTCAAGAAACTATGTTCCAAGATTTGAATCGCGATCAAATTTTGACAATGTTTAAGGAACAATGTCAACGTGTTGGTACAAAATTCGTTGAAACTACACCTGACAAACTAGGTGAAACAATTTTGGCAGCTATCGACGACTGGGGAAACGGTAAAATTGTATTCCCAAGCTCTCCTGAAGTAGAAGAATATAAATTAAAAGAATTGTTCGAACAAGATGCAACTAATAATGGCGGCACTCGTACATACTTCCAATGGGATCCAGCTAAAGGTCGTGAAGAATGTATTTCTAATACTGCTAATGCTGATATTGGTATTACATTCCCATACTGCGGTATTGCGGAAACTGCTACTGTAGTACAAGCTTCTGGTGAGGATTCTGGCCGTGTGATTAGTTTGTTGCCTACAACACATATTGCTGTGTTGTATACTGACACAATTAATCCACGTATGACACAAACAATGGAACATTTGGCTGAACGGTATCATAACGATCCAGCTAAGTTCCCTACAAATATCTGCTTGATTTCTGGTCCGTCCCGTACAGCGGATATCGAATTGGTAACTGTAGATGGTGCTCATGGTCCTATCCAAGTAACCTATATCTTAGTTAATAGATAATATAATAGCTAGATTTACTAAAGGCGATTTTCTTTTAGAAAATCGCCTTTTGGTGCATATATTACAGAATACATTAAATGTTATCAAAAATTAAATATTGTACTTGTATTTTTTTCGATATATGCTATACTAAGTTCATAACCTATTGTTGTGATATGAATTAAAGAGGTGTATTATGAATATTCCATTCTTTACAGATTACCTCATGTTAAGCAATCCATTAAGTATTGGTATTATCGCGGTGTTCGTGCTCGTGTTAATAGGTATTTATGTATTGCAACGCAAGGGCACATCCTTCGGTAATCTCGTTATTATTGGTACTATTGCTGGTGCCGTACTTGGTATAGCGGTCCAAATTATTGCAGGCTTCCCTGATGATCCATCCAAAGTGGTTTATATCAAGGAAAGTACAAAGTGGTTCTCTCTCGTAGGGGGCGGTTTCATTGACTTAATCCGCATGCTTGTTATTCCTATCGTTTTTATCTCTATTGTTCACGTTATTTTGCACATGGAGGCAGGTGCTAACCTCAAAAAGTTAGTAGTTGCTATGATTTCTACGAATCTCGGCATGGTAGCCGTTGCGGCTATAGTCGGTCTAATTTTGGGGAATGCCTTCGGTTTAGGTCAAGGTTTTGATATTGTTGAATCTGGTAAGAAGATTCGTGAAATCAAACCTATGGTTGATACATTCCGAGCACTAATTCCAAGCAATCCAATTCAAGCGGCTGCTGAAACAAATGTTATCGGCATTGTTGTATTTGCAATTATCTTGGGTAGCGTAGCTCGTCTATTAAAACAAACAGGGACAAACTCTATGGAGGTATTCACAAAACTATTTAATGAACTTCACCAGTTGATTTCCTGGGTAGCTGATTTCATTATTGGTCTTATGCCATATGGTGTAGTTGCCTTATTAGCTTCTACATTGGCAACACGCGGTGTACAAGCTATTCTCGATATGGGCTTGTTCGTAGTATTGCTTTACGTTGGTCTTTTGATTATGTTTGTTGTACAAGCGATCTTGATTACTAGCTTTGGTTACAATCCGATTACATACTTCAAGAAAGCGAAAGCACCACTCTTATTGGCGTTTACTTCTCGTTCTTCGATGGGGGTATTGCCATTAACTGTAGAGACCTTGACAAAACGTCTTGGCGTAAATGCTACAACGGCTAATACGGTAGCTTCCTTCGGTACTACTGCGGGCATGCAAGGTTGTGCCGGCGTATTCCCTGCACTTGTTGTTGTTTACATTTCTAATGTAGCGAATATTCCATTCGATATGACTATGTACATCATGAGTGTTATCGTTATCGCTATCGGTTCCGTTGGTATCGCAGGTGTGCCAGGTACGGCTACAATGGCTGCATCCGTATCCCTTAGTGGGACAGGCCTTGGTGCATACTTCACCTCCATTAGTCCAATCTTAGCTATCGATCCATTGATCGACATGGGCCGTACATGCTTGAACGTATCTGGTTCCTTAACAAATGCTCTCGTAGTAGATAAAATCATGGGAACTATCGATAAAGACGCATACAATAATCCTAACGAAGGTCGCGTATAAAAACTAGCAACACTTAATCATATAATTATTATAAAAAGGGGTTGTAGCTGAATGTGGTAAAACCACATTTGGTTACAGCTTCTTTTGCCTTTTTAAAAGTGATAATTATTACAGATTGTAAACTATATTATTAATAATCGATATTGAAATTGTGAGCTTAGCTACTAACATACTTATGCATATATGGTATACTAAGCGTTATAAAGTTACGAATTATGCTTAATAAATATAAGCCAAGAGGGTAATAGTATGATTACACAAGAATTGAAAGATCGATTAATTGCAGATTATCCAAAGTTTGAGGATATGACACATAAGTTCTATAAGAAAGAACTATCCATTGCAGACTATAAAGGACAATCTGGTGCTTATGGTAGTTACGCTGAGCGCGGTGCAAATACTGGCATGAGCCGTTGGCGCTTCAACGGTGGTCGCATGACGCGCGAGCACATGCAGTTTTTAGCGGACTCCATTCGTAAATATAACCTGCAACACGTACATTTCACTACCGGCCAATGCTTACAAATGCATGGCCTTGATGGTGATACTATATTGAGTCTCTATAAGGAATGTTATGACCACGGTATCTATAACCGTGGCGCTGGCGGTGACAATCCCAATGTGGTGGCTAGTATTTTACGTGGCATTGATCCTCGTGAAACTTTAGATATTACGCCATATGCAACAGCTATTAGCGTATTTCTTATGGAGCAAATGTTCTATATCAAGATCCCTCGCAAATTTAAAATGGGTATAGATAATGGTTTTGATAGTACCCCACATTCTACGTTCAAGGACCTAGGTTTTAACTTAACAAAACACAATACTTTTGATGTGTATGCTTGTGGTGGTATTGGTCCTAATCCTCGCATTGGTATTCCGGTGGCACATGATGTAGCGCCTGAGGATGTTTTGTACCATGTGAAAGCTATGCTTATGGTTTTTGCTAACCATGGTAACTTCAAAAACCGCGGTAAGGCTCGTACCCGTTATATGCCTGCTGAAATGGGTGGGGCGGAAGCTTTCATCAAGATCTATGAAGAAACTCTAGCTATGGTAAAAGAAGTAGAACACCTAACTATTAATCCAGCTGATTATGCTTATGAAATTACAAAAACTGGTAAGCGTGATGATTCTGTGGAAAATTATCGTATTCACCGTCAAAAACAAGAAGGTTTATATTACGTAGAATACCATCCAGCAGGTGGTGATGCGAACGTAGAACACTTGTTGGCTGCCCTTGACTATGCGGTGACACTTGACCAAGTAGAAGCACGTATTGCGCCAGACCAAGCATTGTTCTTCATTAATCTTACAGCTGATGAAGCACGCAAAATTGCGGAAATAACTGATGATAGTGCCGAAAATGATTTCCGCCGTTCCGTATCTTGTGTTGGTTCTACTATATGTCAGATTGGTATGCAAGACTCTAACGGTCTGTTAAAAGATATCTTCGCACACCTTGAAAAAAAGGGTGTAGACACAAGAAAACTACCTCGTTTACATATATCCGGCTGTCCACATTCTTGTGGTACACACCAAATCGGTGAAATTGGATTCCATGGTGCTGTAAAATTAGTAGATAAAAAACCTATGGTAGCATTCATCCTTGTAGATGGTGGATCAGAACACATGGGTTCTGAAAACTTCGGTAAAATGGCTGGCAATATTGTAGCTACAAAAATTCCAGAATTTTTGGAATCTTTGGCAAATATTCTAAACGAATCTCCAGAACCAGACTTTGGGACATGGAGAATGACACACAAAGCGCAATACATGGAACTTATAAAAGCATTTGAGTAAATATGTAAAAGCATTTGCGTAAATATGTTTGGGTTGCTTGTGATGGGGCCCACTTAGATTGCGACAACTTAATAAATAATAAAAAGAGTTCCCTCTTTGCTCCGTTCTTCGCAAAGTCGCTGCATAGGGAACTCTTTTTATTATTTGAGCGTCTGCTATTAACCAGTCCCATCACAAGCTACATCTGATATTTACTCAATATGCTTTTATATGATGGGGGAAGCTTTTAGAAAACTAGGTATTTCTTTGCTCCGTCCTTCGTAAAGTCGCTGCAGGGGTATCCAGTTTCATTTTTATAACACCTGATGTAAATTAGTCCCATAGCAAAGCGACTTACCCTACTAATATACAGAGCGGCCCCATGACAAGCTACATTCGATATTTACTCAATATGCTTTTATAATTAGAGGAGCGGAGAGGCGAGAGCGGTTAAGTAGTTTTGACTGAATTTGCATCAAGACAAGCCAGTAGATTAGCCTCTGGCTAGTCCTTCCCATACGGTGGGCATGGCGCCACTACTATAAAGTTTATTATAATGTGTAAAATGATAGTGTTTTCTATGATTTATTTCAAGGTGTAATTGTAATGACTCTATATAAGTATTAGCTAGATTATTTACGCTTTTGGATGGGGCATCTTTATAAATACAGTGATAAAAAAGTAAGAATACGCTTGTGCAACGACTTTGCGAAGAACGGAGCAAGCAAGCGTATTCTTACTTTTTTTACCAAGTTGTATTAATGAAACGGGGCCCCATCCAAAAGGCAAATATAGGAACAGGGATTAGCTCCATTACAATTAGAATAATTGTTTAAAACTAGATATGACTTGATTTTGTATGTTATAATAGGCTTTATAGTAGTATTTGGAGGATATTCAGATGTTATTTACCGTCAATACAGAAGTCTGTACACGATGCGGCCTTTGCGTTGCTGACTGTCCGACCGGATTGCTGGTGATGTCCGATGCTGGACCTGTAACTGGCAGGGGAGGTTGTATCTCCTGTGGGCATTGTATTTCCGTATGCCCAACGCTTGCTCTTGATAGCGATATGACACCGCGTAAGGAGCAAATCGATATTACAAAGGAACCTAAGTTAACGCCTGAGCAAGCTGAGCTATTCATGCGTAGTCGTCGCTCTATTCGTAACTATCAAAATAGACCAGTCCCTGTAGAGCTCATTCGCAAAGTGCTAAACGTTGCAAGAATGGCGCCAACAGCGACTAACACACAAGGTATTTCGTATATAGTAATCCGAGATAAACAAACGTTGCGCCGTATTGCTGATCTTGTTCTAGAGTGGATGCATCTGGCTGCAAAAACAGTACCGATTATGCGTCTCTATGCTCGTGCTGCTCAAGCAGAGGTAGATAAAGGCAAGGAGTATATCTTGCGCGATGCGCCGGCTCTCGTAGTGGCAATTGGCTCTAAAAAAGATATTCATCGTACCCATGATAGTGGTCACTCTTGCTTGTCTTATGCTGAGCTATATGCGCCGACTTTAGGCCTTGGTACTTGTTGGGCTGGTTTCTTTGAACATGCTGGAGAAGCTGAATACCAACCATTATTAGATGAATTAGGTGTACCTGATGATAAAATTGTAGCTGGTGGCATTCTTATGGGATATCCTAAAGTACGATATCGCAATATTGTAGAGCGTCAACCATTAGATGTTACATTTGATACAGAAGAGTAAAAAAGAGATGCCCCAATGATTGTAATCATTGGGGCATCTCTTTTTAGTTATATAGTGACGATATAAACTTTATTAGTTGGCAGTTGTAATAGTGCCTTTGAATGTTTCGTCGATGTATTGTTTAATAGCATCAGATTTGTAAATATCTGCAATTTTTTTGTATGTTTCGTTGTCTTTGTCTTCACTACGAACTGCAAGTACGATAACTGTTAGTGGTTCATCTTTAGATTCGAAGAAGAAACCTTGTTTTTCTACACTAAGACCAGCACTTTGCACATAGTTCATTGGAATAACTGCAATTGTTACATCATCTAGACTACGAGGTAATTGAGCTGCTTCTAGTTCTTGAATCTTTATATTCTTCGGGTTAGATGTGATATCTGCAACTGTTGCTTTGAAGCCGACACCATCTTTTAACGTAATTAATCCAGCTTTAGCTAATAATGCTAATGCACGACCACCATTAGTAGGGTCATTTGGGATAGAAACAGTAGCGCCTTCAGGTACATCTTGTACGCTGTGTACGCTATTACTATATAAGCCCATACGCACCAAAATTGTTTTACCGATTGCTACTAAGTTGGAACCATTTTGTTTGTTAAAGTTTTCCATAAATGGTACATGTTGATAAGCATTCAGTTGAATATCGCCATCTGCAAGGGCTTTATCAGGTGTTACATAGTCTGAGAATTCAACTACTTTAAGATCGATTCCTTGTTTTTTAGCTTCTTTTGCTACAGCTTCAGCTACTTGTGCATGAGGACCAGATGTAGCACCTATTTTGATTTCTTTTTGTGTTTGTGTTGATTGATTTGATGTACTACCACAACCAGCGATAGCAAATGCAAGAGCACCGATAAGTAATGGTGCTAACAATGTTTTTAATTTCATATAATCATCCCTTTCAAGTCTTATAATGGTTATATCCTATCATGGATGAAGGGGATTTGTATATGATAAAAGCATATCAGTTAGCTATAGATTAAAACTATGGTGAAATTCTAGCTCATTTATAATACAATTCAATATAATATATTGATTAATGTGTTATATTGAATGTGTGATCGCTAGGTAGTAAATTTATATTTTAAATATTTTTGTATAATTCTAATATGGATTCATATATCTATATGTCGGATTAATGGAGGATGTATGTATAATTTTGATTTTTATAACCCTACACATATCGTATTTGGTAAAGACCGTTTAGATGAATTAGATACATTGGTACCAAAGGATGCAAAGGTGCTCATTACTTATGGTGGTGGCTCCGCTGTGCACAGTGGTCTTATTGATCGCATTGTGAAAGCTCTTGGTAACCGCAAGGTTGAGCAGTTTGGTGGTATTGAGCCAAACCCATCTCTTGAAACTTGTGAACGTGCGGTAGCTTTCATTAAAGAACATGGCGTAGATTTCGTTCTCGCTGTAGGCGGCGGTTCTGTAGTAGATGCTACAAAACTTATCGTTATGGGTGCTACCTATGATGGTCCCGTTATTGAGGTAATGAAAGTTGGTGTGCCAGAGGTTCCGGTAGACATGGTACCAAATCCATTACCATTTGGCACAGTTATGACACTACCTGCAACTGGTTCCGAAATGAACAATGGTGCAGTTATTACTTATGGTGACGGTAAATACCCTGTATTCAGTAGCTTAGTATTCCCTAAGTTCTCCATGCTTGATCCAACATTGACTTTCACCTTGCCTGAAAGACAAGTTAAGAATGGCGTTATCGATACCTTTGTGCATACCACAGAGCAGTATTTAACATACCCTGTAGAAGGTCGTATTCAAGATCGTTTCAGCGAAGGTATTTTAAAAACTATGATTGAAATCGGCAAAGAAACAGTAGAAAATCCAGAAAACTACGATATTCGTGCTAACCACGTGTGGGCCTCTACATTGGCATTAAATGGTTTAATTGGTGCCGGCGTGCCACAAGACTGGGCAACTCATCTGATTGGCCATGAGTTAACTGCGGCGTACCATCTTGACCATGGTATTACATTGGCTATCGTATTACCTGCATTGTTAGAAGTGAAAAAAGCAGACAAACTTGAAAAATTGGCACAATATGCTACACGGGTATGGCATATTACAGAAGGTACAAACGAAGAAAAAGCGGACAAGGCCATCGCTAAAACTCGTGAATTCTTCGAGTCCCTTGGCGTATCTACGCATTTGAAAGACTATGGTCTTGGTGAAGAAGCAGTTGATAAAATTGTGAAACAATTAGAGGACCATGGCATGACACAACTTGGTGAAAATGGTGATGTAACACCAGAAGTAGCTCGCGAGATTTTAATGCGTGCCTTATAATTAAGGGGATTAACAGTGTAAACTTGTATGATATGGAAAGGAGGCGCTCCCTATAAATAAAATAAAAAATAGAAGTGCATTTTCTTTTGCACTTCCTATTATGATTCCCATGGGGCTTAGTTTCCTTTTTCTTGGAGTAGGCTTTGGTTTGTATGCTACCAGTCAAGGGTTTCCTTGGTGGACCGCTCCTGTTTTAGCTAGTACCATATTTGCAGGCTCCATGGAGTTCGTAACTATTGGGCTGTTAATGGCAGGCTTTGATCCAGTGAATACTTTTATGTTGACCTTGTTTGTCAATGGGCGCCATTTCTTCTATGGTCTATCTGCACTACAGCGATATGTGCATATGGGATGGAAATGGTTTCCTACAGTTGCGTGGATGTGTGATGAAAGCTTTGCAATTAATGTATCTACGAAGTTACCCGATGATGTAGATGAAAAATGGTTCTACTTCCATGTATCGTGGCTTAATTATATCTTCTGGGTTGTGAGTACTCTTGTAGGGGGATTGTTCGGCGATTTATTAGCATCTGTAGATTTGCGAGGTATTGGTTTTGTATTACCTGGCTTATTTATTGTTATATTCCTTGAAATGTTATTTAATGCTAAAAGTAATAATATTCGAGGCTTAGGTGCTGTTGGAGCCGTTGTAGCCCTAGCAATGCTTCTATTAACGGGAAAATCCTTATTTATGCTTGCTTCTATGGGGTGTATGCTCGTAGTATGTTATATAGCGTATAAGTGGGGAGGTGTACATCTTGACTAGTTTTGAAATAGTCATTACCATTGCCATTGTTGTAGCGGGCACATTACTTACACGTTTCTCTGCTTTTCTTATTTTCCCACCTGGTAAGAAGGACCCAGATTTTGTACAGTATTTAGGCAAGGCATTACCTGCAGCGGTTATGGGGATGCTTGTTGTGTATACCTTTAAAGATACAATTGTGTTATCCTATCCATATGGAGTACCGGAACTTATTGCTTTATTAGTGACCGTTGGCATGCATGTATGGAAACGAAATATGTTTATGTCTATTGGAGCCGGCACTGTAGTATACATGATACTTGTTCAAGCCGTATTTAATATACCTAAATAAAATAAAGTATACTAACATAAACTATAATAAAATAAAGAGCACTAAAATAAACCACTTATATCTATTCCTAAAGGAGGATATAAGTGGTTTTGTTTTTATGTTCTATTTAAGTTGTAATAATCTTTCAAGACCTAGTGCAGTGTGGTGGTCCTCTAAGAAGTCTTGTTGATCTAATAATTCCATAACATCCATGTCGATGTTAGTGAGTTTGAAATCGAATACATCAAAGTTAGCTTCCATATGGCTTACATTATTTGCCTTTGGTAATGGAATGATGCCTCGTTGAATATGCCAACGCAAGATGATTTGATGCTTTGTTACACCGTATTTTTCAGCCAAGCTTTTGATGATAGGATGATCAAAAATCGGTTGGCGATCACGGGTAAATGGAGACCACGCCATGCCCACCACTTGATGTTTTCTCATCAATTGTATAAGAGCTTGGCGTTGGTTGAATGGGTGACATTCAATTTGGTTCACTACAGGTTTTACATTACAGTGATATAGCAAGTCGATTAATCGGTCTTCATAAAAGTTAGAAAGACCTAACCCACGCAATATATTTTGGTCGTATAACTCCTCCATGGCGCGCCAAGAGCCGTAGTAATCGCCCAAAGGTTGGTGAACGAGCATGATGTCAATATAATTGGTATCTAGTTTCTTTAAGGAGCTTTCAACAGCACGCATCGTATTATCGTAGCCTGCATCGGTGTGCCAAATTTTAGTAGTGATGATTATATCTGTTCGTTTAATACCAGATGCTTTGATTCCTTTAGCCACGGCTTCTTCATTGCCATAATAGGCAGCCGTATCGAGTAAACGATAGCCTACGCCAAGTGCATTGGCAACGGCTTGTTCAGTCTCTCCTTCGGTACCTGTTTTATAGGTACCATAACCGATGGAGGGAATGAAGCTACCATTGTTTAAAATTCTAAAGTCCATCCGTTCTTCCATGAGAACCTCCGTTATATCCATAAATTAAAGGAATTAGCTTTCATACAATTCTAACTGATTTTATGATATACTAAGGTATTGATAAAAATCAATATGATAGGAAGTGACAGAATGCAAATAAATCGTTTCTGCTCTGTAATTGCTATCCTTGGTGTTATGATTATGACACTCGCTATTGCGGGATGTGGTACGAAAACCGTATCCGTCGCAGAGGTAACGTACAAGGATATGCCGTTGCAGATTCATAATGATGCCAATGTAACGGCCCTTAATAAGGCGACGATAACGCCGACCTTGACGGGGCAGGTCGTGTATGCTGTGAAAGTAGGCGACCAAGTACAGCAAGGTCAAACTGTGGCAACTGTAGATACATCGGCTTTACAACAACAGCTAGTATCCTTGCAAGGACAATTAGCACAAGCCCAATCACAATCATATGCCACAGCTGTGACGACTACGACTGCAGCATCTATAGACAGTACCCAACTGGAACAGGCTCAACGCATGCGCGAAGCAGGCATAATCACACAAAAAGAATATGATCGTATTTTGGAACGATCTCAACCACAAACTACAACAGTCACAACTGGTGGTGGGGGAGGTGTCAATACGGCGGCTATCGAGGCACAAATTGCTCAAGTATCTGCACAGATGGCAGCTTCTACAATCGTGGCCCCTATAGCAGGTACGGTGACATCTATTTATAACGAGGATCGTCAAATGGCGATTGCGGATCGTCCGTTTATGATGATTCAGCAATCCACACCGATGGTAGCATCCCTCAGCATTCCCCGTGATGCGGCTATGAAGTTAGGTACAGCTGAAGCCAAGAATGGTATGAAGGTACTTCTCAAGGTGGGGGACCAAGAAATACCAGGTGAATTGACTTATGTAGATATTACTCAGCCTGAAAATGTGCCAAGTGTCCTCGTAAAAGCTACTTTCAACAATGAGAAAGGCCTTATCAAGGCTGGTGAATTCTATACACTTGTTATTGAATCTAATGTGAAAGCCAAGATGCTGACCGTTCCAACTAAGGCGGTTCGGGAAAATCAAGATGGCAAATATGTATATGTATTAACCGAGAATAATACAGTTGATGTACGTGTTGTTGAGGTAGGCATTACTGAAGGTGATGACGTAGCTATTATTTCTGGACTCAACGAAGGTGACAAGGTTATCACAACGGATAGCACCTTTGAGTTAGGTGAATCTGTAAAATTGTAATTACGAACCCTATGGGTTTAATACTAGATTGTTAGAATTTATGTTTAAACATAATAGAATCGAAACTTTCACAAATCGTGAAAGTAACCTCAAAAGAGGAATCTGATAGGAGGGATTATTATTTTAGAATTTAAACGTTTTGAATTGCGAGATAAACCATTAATCGACAAGTATTTTGAACAACATCATTATGAAGCATCCGATAATTGCTTTACTACACTGTTTATGTGGCAAGATCCGTACGGTATTCGCTGGGCTGAAGAGAATGGCGTATTGTACATCCAAGGTGGTGGCAAGCGTGAGCCATTCCTTTTGCCTCCATTTGCTGGTAAAGATGCAAAGTTCCTTGATGGTTTGTTGCGTGCTAAAGAATGGTTCGTAGAAAATAAATTGCCGTTCCGATTTAAAGGCGTTAGCAAAGATGTAAAAGAACGTATGGAAGACCTATGTCCTGGTCGCTATGCATTTACACCTGACCGTGACAACTATGAATATATTTACAAGTCCGAAGATCTTATCAACTTGTCTGGTAAGAAATTCCGTCAAAAGAAAAACCATTTAAACCAATTCCGCATGCAATATTCTAACTATGAATATGTGCCAATTACAGATGATATCATCCCATTATGTCGTGAAACGGCAGCATCTTGGGTAGAAACGCATCATGAAGAAGGTATCGAAGATGAATTGGTAGCCATCAATTTGTTGTTTGACAACTGGGATGTGTTGGGTCTTAAAGGCGGCGCCATTAAATTATTCGGCCGTGTTGAGGCTTTTAGTATCGGTGAACTTCTCAATGACAGAATTGCTTTGATTCACATTGAAAAAGCAAATCCAGATATTCGTGGTTTGTATCAAGCTATCAATAATGAATTCATTCGTCATGAATTTAGCGAAGTAGAATTCATCAACCGTGAAGAAGATATGGGCTTGCCTGGTCTTCGTCAAGCAAAAGAATCTTATAACCCAGATCATTTTGCTGAAAAATATGACGCAGTATATGCTAACGAAGCTGATAATGCGACAGGCGGTAAATAAAAATTTGAGCTATGAAGCCGATGTGCTCCATAGCTCATTTTGTTATAATAGAATTGTTAGCCTATCTATTTGAATGTAACTATTGTATCATCATGACGATATGGCGATATGGCGATATGGCGATATGGCGATATGGCGATATGGCGATATGGCGATATGGCGATATGGCGATATGACGATGCGATGTGCTTAGATTAGATATTATACGCTGTGAAACGACAGATAGATAATGGCTCTTATGATATAACGAGGATATAAATATGGAATTTAGAATTGCGACGGCTCAAGATACGCCTCATGTGGAGAATCTATGGGCGTACTGCTTTGAACCAAAGGAAGATCCATTCTTCCAATATTATTTTACAAATTGCTATGAACCAGAAAATACAATGGTCGGCCTAGAACAGGGCCAATTGTTGAGCACTGTTCATTTGCGTCAATACAATCTTAACGTTCGCGGTGCTGTATTACCTACGAGTTATATGGTAGGCGTAGCAACACATCCTGCGGCTCGCCGTGGTGGTGTAGGCGGTGCATTATTGACCTCTGCACTAGAAGAGCTTCGTAAACGCGGCCAAGCTATGACGATTTTGATGCCATCCAAGGCGGCATTCTATCAACAATATGGTTGGGAACTTTATGCTCATCAATGGGTGAACACCATGTCGCTAGACGACTTGCGCCCTATGACAGATAAAACGTTGAGCTTTGGCTTGCTAAATAGCGTAGATCAATGGACTTTGTTAGATCCAGTATATAAAACCTATACGGCTCGTCTTTCCGGCTACGCAGAGCGCGGTGAAAAGGAATGGAAACGATTATTAGGCAGCTTCTTTGCAGAAGGCGTAAACATTACTGTAGTGCGCAACGATGATAACGTCATCGAAGGCTATGCAGTGTATCGTTTAGGTCAGCCTGAAATTCCTGTTTCTGAATTGGTTTACACGACACGCCGTGCACAACGTGCATTATTGAACTACTTCTATAATCACCGTTCTCAAGGCACTTCTATTCGTTGGAATGAAGGTCTTCATGATACATACTATCGCTTTTATCCTGATGGTAGAACTGGTCACGCTACGATGCCGTATATGATGAGTCGTATTGTAGATGTAAAAGCTGCTTTTGAAGCGATTCCTGTAAATCCAGAGGCATTGATGATGCCTATAACAATGACCTTTGCAGTAAAAGATGGGCTTTGCAGCTGGAACGAAGGCCGTTATGAAGTGGAATATGGCGGTGCATTAACTCCATCCGTTAAAAAGATTTCTGATACATTTGATGGTGAAGCGGATATTACCGTTGAGGTCGGTGCATTAAGCCAGTTATTAATGGGCACTCTTACGGCTCGAGACCTTGTTTTTGAAGGGAAACTTTCAGTAAGTGAAGAATGGTTAGACTATTTCGATATTCTCTATCCTGAACAAAAAACATATATTAACGAATGGTGGTAATATGAGCTGGAAAACGTATACGGTGAAAGAACCGACAGAGTTGACGGTTTCTAAATATGTAAAGGAACGATTTTCCCTATCCTCTCGGGATATCCAAATGGTATTTCGCAAGAAACGGGTAAAAGTTAATAGCCGTGTGGCTCATTCGCAGCGAGCACTTAAAAAGGGTGATGTATTAACCTTGGAGTTACCACAAGATAAGGATTATGGGGTTGATGTAGAAAAGGGACCGATTACAGTTCTCTATGAAGATGCGCATACGTTAGTTGTAAATAAGGATCCCTTTATGCTCGTTCATCCTGCAGGGCAAACGAAGTCTTGTACATTGAGTAACTATGTGGCAGGGTATTATGCGAAGAAAAACGTAGTTCATAAGGTTCGACCTGTGCACCGCCTCGACCGAGATACATCGGGGTGCATTCTCTTTGGTAAAACAAAAGAAGCACAACAATACTATACGGATGAGCTACAAGCAGGTCGTATCGACCGCATTTATACAGGCCTTGTAGAAGGGCGTATTGATGCGGATGGTATGGTAGATGCGCCTATCGGGGTCGATCCAGTATTTGATAATCGCCGCGTTATCGATGAATTTGGGCAGCCTGCTCAAACAGAATATATTGTTCTTAATCATGAGGGAGACAATACTCTGTTACGTTTTAAGTTATTGACTGGTAGAACTCATCAAATTCGCGTACACATGGAACACATTGGTCATCCTATCGTAGGTGATGCTATGTATGGTACGCGCAATAAGCCTTATACACGCCAATGTTTACATGCATCGGAGCTAACCTTCGTGCCGTATGGTAAGGACGAAGCTATCACGATTACTTGTGAAGTAGGGGATAATTTTGGTCGAGAATAATAACCGTTGATTTTTCTGTTCTAAATAATATGCCTATCGCATCTATCGGACGAGATGCTTATTATCCCTGTATCCTTGTATACAAAAAACAATAGTGATAAAAACTCATAGTCTATGCATGAAAAGCATAGACTATGTTTTTTTTATATTTTCAATTCACAGTGGACAGGAGTATACTGTGTATAGACATAAAATTCTATAGAATGTTAAATTGATAATTTTATAGAGAAATAGTTTGTTAGTTATACTTTTACCAAGACCGAACGGAACGATGCCGCAGTGCTTGGAATAATCAAGTGATATGAAGGAGTGCACGTTATGGATATGAAGCAAAGCACAATAGAGCAACAACGTCTAGATCAAGCTAGACTCGAAGCCAATGGCATGTACAGCAGCCAATTTGAAAAGGATGCGTGTGGCATGGGCTTCGTTGTTAATATTAAGGGGAAGAAATCTCATGATATTATCGACGATGGTTTGCGCATTTTGGAGCGCCTTGAACATCGTGGTGGTGCCGGTGCCGATAAGGACACAGGGGATGGTGCCGGTATTTTGGTACAAATTCCGCACGAGTTCTTCAAGCGTGAGTGCGAAGTGCTTGGTATTCAACTGCCTGCAGCTGGCGAATATGGCGTAGGTATGGTCTTTGCTCATAAATATGAAAGTCTCCGTAACGAGCAAAAACGAATTCTCGAAGAGGTTGTACGCGAAGAGGGGCAAGTTGTCCTCGGCTGGCGTGAAGTACCGGTTGATGGTACAAAGGTCGGTAAAGAGGCAGCTGCGATTCGACCTTGGATGATTCAAATCCTTATCGGCAAAGGTCCCGATGTAACTAACAATAAGGAATTTGAACGTAAATTATATATCATCCGTAAACTGGCGGAAAAACGCATCATTCCATTAAGCAAGGAATTATCTAGCGATTTTTATATCGCATCTTTGTCTTCTAAAACAATCGTATATAAAGGTATGTTAACACCTGGTCAATTGCGAGACTTCTACCTTGATTTGAGCGACCTTGACTTTACATCTGCGTTGGCAATGGTGCACTCTCGTTTCAGTACGAATACATTTCCAAGCTGGGCTAGGGCACATCCTAACCGTTTCTTAGTTCATAATGGTGAAATCAACACCATTCGCGGTAATGTAAACTGGATCAACGCTCGTGAAGGTAAAGCGGAATCTCCATTGTTCCCAGATATCAAAAAGGTATTCCCCGTAGTAGATGATAGCGGTTCTGACTCGGCTATGTTTGATAACACATTGGAATTCTTGCACATGACAGGCCGTTCCTTGCCTCATGCGATTATGATGATGATTCCTGAACCTTGGGAACGCAATAATCTCATGAGCCAAGAAAAACATGATTTCTATGAGTTCAATAGCTTTATGATGGAACCATGGGATGGTCCTGCGGCTATGGGATTTACGGATGGTACAGTTATCGGCGGTGTCCTTGACCGCAACGGTTTACGTCCTGCTCGTTACTATGTGACAACAGATGACCGCGTTATTATGGCTTCCGAGGTTGGCGTTGTAAACGAAAATGCTGAAAACATACGCGCTAAAGGCCGTTTAGAACCAGGTAAAATGCTGCTCATCGATACAGAGGAGCAACGTATCATCTCCGATGAAGAAATCAAACATCGCGTCGCTACTGAATTACCATACAATGAATGGGTAAAGGAACACGTTATTCATTTGTCTGAAATTACGCAAGCCGATGAAAGTACAATTCCAAAAGTAGATGATTTATTTAAAGAACAACAAGCTTTTGGTTATACCCAAGAAGACCTTGTGCGCATGATCGTGCCTATGGCAAAAGATGGTAAAGACCCTGTAGGTGCTATGGGTGCCGATGCACCTTTAGCTATCTTGTCCGATAAACCACAATTGCTATATAGCTACTTCAAGCAAATGTTTGCGCAAGTAACAAATCCTCCTATCGACTCTATCCGTGAGGAGATGGTTACATCTACACGGGTTATGCTTGGTAACTCTGGTAATCTAACAGAGCCTAACAAAGCAGGAACCTATGCGCTGTCTATGCGCACACCAATCCTTACGAACCAAGAGTTGGCGTCCATCAAAGCTCTTGATTGTCGTCGCATGAAATCCGTAACCTTGCCAATTCTCTTCGATCCTACTAAGGGTGCTGAAGGCTTGCGCGATGCGCTAAATGATTTATGCGAAAAGGCAGAAGAAGCAGCTCGTACAGATCAAAATGTGTTGATCTTATCCGACCGCGGTGTCGATGAAAATCATGCACCAATTCCAGCGTTGTTGGCTGTAGCTGCTGTTCACAATCACTTGATTAACAAAGTGTTGCGTACAGAAATTGGCCTCATCCTTGAATCTGGTGAACCACGCGAAGTTCATCACTTCTGTACATTAATCGGTTATGGTGTAACAGCTATCAACCCATACTTGGCGCTTGAAACTGTACGCGATTTACAAGCTCGTAAACGTCTTGGCGATATTACGCCAGAACAGGCAGAAAAGAACTACATCAAGGCCGCTGTAGGTGGTATTATGAAGGTCATGTCCAAAATGGGTATTTCTACAGTTCGTTCCTACCACGGTGCACAAATCTTTGAAGCGTTGGGCTTGAATACTAACTTTATTAACAAGTTCTTCGTAAATACACCAACACGTATTGGCGGCATTGGTCTTGGTGGTGTAGCACATGAAGCATTAGCTCGTTTTGAACGGGCTTTCAAATCCGATGAAACAGTACTCGAACCAGGCGGTTGGTATGGTCCAGTAAAAGATGGGGAAGAGCATCTATTCAATCCTAAGACTATCGACCTGTTACAAGCATCCCTTATCGAAAAGGATTATGCAAAATATAAAGAATACTCCAAAGCGATTCGCAACGATTACCATGTTACATTGCGTTCTTTGATGGAATTGAACTATCCTGTAGGCGGTGGTATTCCTATCGAAGAGGTTGAACCGGAAGAGTCTATCGTAAAACGCTTTAAAGCGGGAGCTATGAGTTACGGTGCCATCAGTAAAGAAGCACATGAAGCCATTGCTATCGCTATGAATCGTCTTGGCTCCACATCCAACTCTGGTGAAGGCGGCGAAGATGTAGAGCGTTTTAAACCATTGCCAAACGGCGATAGCATGAACTCCGAAGTAAAACAGATTGCATCTGGTCGTTTCGGGGTAACAGCGAATTATTTGATCAATGCAAAAGAGTTGCAAATTAAATGTGCTCAAGGCGCAAAACCAGGTGAAGGTGGTCAATTACCAGGCAAAAAGGTATATCCTGAAATCGCGAAAGCTCGTCACTCCACTCCTGGCGTTGAGCTCGTATCTCCACCACCACATCACGATATTTACTCCATCGAAGACTTGGCTGAGTTGATTTACGATTTGAAATGCGTCAACAAAGATGCGCGTATTTCCGTTAAATTGACATCTGAAGCAGGCGTTGGCACGATTGCTGCTGGTGTTGCGAAAGCGAAAGCGGATAATATCTTGATTTCCGGATACGATGGTGGTACTGGTGCGGCAGGTCGTACATCTGTTAAACACGCTGGTGTGCCTTGGGAATTAGGTTTGTCTGAAACTCATCAAACATTGATGCTCAATAGATTGCGTGACCGTGTTCAATTAGAAGTAGACTCTAAATTGATGACTGGTTTCGATGTGGCTGTAGCCGCTATGCTCGGTGCTGAGTTATTTGGCTTTGGCACATTGCCACTCGTTGCGGTAGGCTGTAAAATGGCTCGTGTATGTAATCTTAATACATGCCCTTATGGTGTAGCTACACAAGATGAAAAATTGCGTGCTCGTTTCACAGGTAAGCCTGAATATGTTGAAAACTTGATGATTTTCATCGCACGTGAATTGCGTGAAATCATGGCTCGTCTAGGTATTCGCTCCGTAGCTGAACTCGTTGGGCGTATCGATCTTATACGTCAAAAATCGCAAGACGATAACTTCAAGTTGTCTCGCGTTGACCTTAAACGTATATTGTTCCGTCCGTACATCGACGCCTCTGTAGGGCATATGCACATGGTTGACCAAGATCACGAGTTAGAACGCATCTTGGATATGTCCAAGCTCTTGCGTATGTGCCGTCCTGCTATTGAGGACCAAAAACCGATTCGCGCTAAATTGGCTATCACTAACATCAATCGTGTTGTAGGTACCTTGGTTGGTTCTGAGGTGACTCGTCGTTATGGTGAAAGCGGTTTGCCAGATAACACAATCAAGTTGAACTTTGAAGGCTCTGCGGGTCAATCCTTTGGTGCTTTCATCCCTAAAGGCATGACCTTAGAACTCGAAGGGGATGCAAATGATTACCTCGGTAAAGGCTTGTCCGGCGGTACTATAACGGTGTACCCACCTAAGAAATCTATCTTTGAAGCGGACGAAAACATCCTAATTGGTAATGTCGCCTTCTATGGTGCAACCTCTGGTACATCCTACATCAACGGTGTAGCTGGTGAACGTTTTGCCGTTCGTAACAGTGGTATCACGGCTGTTGTGGAAGGTGTCGGCGACCATGGTTGTGAATATATGACCGGTGGCGAAGTGCTCGTACTCGGTAACATCGGCCGTAACTTCGGAGCAGGTATGTCCGGTGGCTATGCGTACATCCTCGATTGCGATGAACGCTATGTAAATCCAGGTCTCGTAGAACTACGTCCTGCCAATAATGATGACCTTAAACGCATTAAAGAACTAGTAGAACAACATGTATTGCATACTAACTCCGCTAAAGGCCGTCACCTTTTAGAAAACTGGAATAACTTTGTAAACAGATTTACAAAGGTTGTACCTGTAGCATACGAGGAAATGCAAGCTGCTATTGAACGCTTTAAAGAACAAGGCTTGTCCTTAGAGGAAGCTCAATTAGCTGCATTTAAAGAAAAATATGCATAATATATTTCTTCTTAGTTAATTTTTGTTATATAAGAATACAGTGAAAAGCCTCTATAGCTTTGACTATAGAGGCTTTTTCATGTATAATATTTGTATTGCAATATTGGATCATGGCAGTTCTCGGGCCTGTGCAATGGGGGCCTGTGAATCGTGTCAGGACTGAGAGGTAGCAGCACTAAGCGGTAACCTTCATGTGCCACGGGGAACCCGGGGGCTGTCGTGATCGAATATTGCAAGGCGGCCTGTGAGGCCGCTTTTTTTATGTCTAATATAGGAATGTATGATACTTTATTTTGGACTATACGATGTTTTATTGTGAACCATATGATGGAATTTTGACTAGTAAATATCTACAAAGTTTATAAATAAACATATCACTTTGAAAATGTGGAGAGAACTATATTAAAGAAGTCAGATTTTCTTGAATATGGTATAATAAAGTATTGTAAGTTTCGGAAAAAGGGGGTGTTCCAATGGCATATATTGCGCTATATCGTAAGTATCGTCCGCAGATATTTACCGATGTAGTCGGCCAGCATCAGGTGTCTGATACTTTGATGCGTGCTATCCGCGAAGACAAGGTAGCTCATGCCTATTTATTTGCCGGTCCTCGGGGGACTGGTAAGACGAGCATGGCGAAGATTTTTGCGCGCGCTATCAATTGCGAGCAGGGGCCAACGGATCACCCTTGTAACGAGTGTAGTGCTTGTAAATCGATTTTGAGCGGCCAGTCCATGGACGTTCTTGAAATCGACGCCGCATCAAATCGCGGTATCGATGAGGTTCGTGCTCTTCGTGAAAGCGTCAAATTTATGCCTGTTGAGGGGCGTAAAAAGGTTTTCATCATCGACGAAGCCCATATGCTCACTACAGAGGCGTGGAACGCGCTTTTAAAAACTATCGAAGAGCCGCCAGCTCACGTCATGTTTATCTTTGCTACTACAGAAATTGAAAAATTGCCTGTTACTATCGTGTCTCGTTGTCAGCGCTATACTTTTAGACGTATTACTTCTGATGACATCGCACAGCGTCTATCTTATGTAGCAGAAAAAGAAGGCTTTGACCTTGATTCTGCGGCGGCTCAGCTCATCGCTGTTCATGCAGACGGTGGTTTGCGTGATGCTTTGAGTATTCTAGACCAATGTGCAGGTATGGCAACGGGCTCTATTACACCGCAAGTGGTGGAAGAGTTAATCGGTCTTGTAAGTAAGGAATGGATCATTCATTTCTTAGATGCTTTGCGCAACGGAGATGGCCCGAAAGTATTATCCTACGTTCACGATGCATTGGCAGAAGGTCGCGATGCGACGCAAATTATGGAAGCCCTCATTCAACATGTGCGTGCTTTGCTCGTTGGTAAGGTGGCTCCTGATGCGGATGAACTCAAGGTATACGATGCCTTTAA
>NZ_JAGZIJ010000009.1:0-90906 GCF_018366295.1 Veillonella parvula | reverse complement strand
CCAGGATCAAACTCTCCAAGATATCTTGAAGCTATTTGAATAGCTCATTATTTGTTGTCGTTACATTGAAGTAACTTTGAATTATGGTTGGTTTTGACTTTGTCAAAACCCGCACTCTGGCATATGTTCAATCGTTTTGATTGATTACCTATCATTGTTCAGTTTTCAAAGATCTGTTACGTTAGTTCTGCGCCCTAACGACTTGTATAGTATATCAATCTAACCTTAAATCGTCAACCTCTTTTCCAAAGATTTTTTCAACCGATTTTTGATTAAATTTATACTCACAATCATAACCAAAATCTCTAAAAATAGAGATAGAAAACTCACAAACCGAAGTTTGTGAGTTTTAATTTGGTGACTCACCCGCGACTCGAACGCGGGACACCCTGATTAAAAGTCAGGTGCTCTGCCAACTGAGCTAGTGAGTCATGTTGGCAGGGGTGGCTGGGATCGAACCAGCGCATAACGGAGTCAAAGTCCGTTGCCTTACCACTTGGCGACACCCCTACAGTGATTACGATGTGTAGGTTATGGGGTGAGTAGTGGGGATCGAACCCACGCGTAACGGAGCCACAATCCGCCGTGTTAACCGCTTCACCATACCCACCACCTTGTAGGTATCGAAGACATTGTCTTCGTAACAAAGAGAATTATATCTTTTCTAGAGATTTGTGTCAACACCTTTTTCTCAATTTCATTAATTTTTACAAACGAAACTTTTAATTGTGTTATCTCTAATATAAGCCCTTTAATCCCCATATAAATAAGGAAGCACTATCGGAAACTTTCGTTTCACAAATGGTGCTTCCCCATTATACATATTATTTACTTAGTTGGCAAATAATTTTTTACAAAATTTGGCAATGCAAATGCAGCTTTTTGAATATCTGCATTATAATACTTAGTTTCAAAGTTTTGTTCACGGTTTGGAGTCCATGTTAGAGGATCAAATGTTTTGGAACCCAATGTAAAACAATGCATTCCTGCAGGATAGATTGGAATAAAAGCTGTATATAAGCGAGCAATTGGGAAATGGCTATTAACGTAACCAAAAACTTTTTCCACTAATGGTTGATGTAACATCGGAGATTCTGTTTGTTGTACAAACAAGCCATCAGCTTTCAAAGCTTTTAATGTATTCTTATAGAATTCTTCTGTAAATAAGCCTTCACCAGGACCGATTGGATCGGAACAATCCACGATAATTACATCATAGTAATCTTCTGCTTCTGCCATGAAACCAATACCATCACCAATTTTTACAGTCAATTTAGGGTGGTTTTCAATCATAGCTTTAGCAATAGTTGGTAGATATTGTTTTGCCAACTCTACAACCTTACCATCGATTTCAACCATTGTTACTTCTTTTACACAATCATGACGTACACATTCTCTAGCTACGCCACCATCACCACCACCGATAATCAAAACGCGCTCAGGATTAGGATGTAAGAACAAAGGGATATGGCTCATCATTTCATGATAGATAAACTCTTCACGCTCAGATGTTTGGAACACGCCATCTAAAGCGAGCATCATACCATACTCTTTTGATTTAAAAACCTCAATTTTCTGGAACTCAGATTCCCCAGAGTAAAGCACTTCTTCCGCTTCAGCGCTTAGACGTAAGTGAGGTGTTTGTTCCTCAGTAATCCATTGACTCATGTAGTACCTCCTACTATTTATACTACAATACGCATCGCAAATCACTGCGATGCGTATGTATATTACTTTAATTGCTCTATTACTTACTCTTTGCGACTAATGTAACAGAATCCACCACCTAAAATAGTGTCTTTCATCCAATTCGCCAAAGAGAAATCACGAATTTCACCTTCATCAAAGATGCCACAGCGGATATCATCGCCGTCCATAAACATCTTGTGAATCGGAACCCAATGCCAGGTATAGAGAGCCTTCTCTTTTCCTTTATGACGATTTAAAAATGCTACAGGCACATCCTGTGCCAATGCATCATGTATAAACTGAGCTGCAGCCTCCACCTCTACGCGTGATGCACAGAACGGAGATACATTCAACATATGTACATCATAAGATAGGCTTTTATCCTCGAGTAAGCGAGTAAGACCACGTTCCATCCATTGAGTTTTATAAACACCACCACCAAAACGTGGCTTTACATATTTCCAAACTAAGTTCATCCGTTCTAAAGCAAGCGTTTGGTCGGATGTGGTTTCTAGATCTAATAAGCCATCCCTAAATAGCGAATAGCCCAATACTTGTGATGCCGATGTAGGCCCACAACCAGACAAGCGTTGCCACTCATCAGTGAACCACTCTTGGTCATACCCATATGATGTTTTACCATTTACATCGATATATAGCCATTCTGGATGTTTAATAGATACTTCATTCATGAGATTAACCTTCGATTACTTCTACAGTTTCCATGATAGCACCTTGTTGGATACCATCAACTACATCCATACCTTCAATGACTTTACCAAATACAGTATGTACACCATCTAAATGAGGTTGTGGCTCATATACAATAAAGAACTGACTACCACCAGTATTAGGGCCACGGTGAGCCATAGATAAAGCACCGCGCTCATGTTTATGCGGATTGCCAACTAATTCATCTTTAATTGTATAGCCAGGACCACCTGTACCGTTGCCATTAGGACAACCACCTTGTGCTACGAAACCAGGAATTACACGGTGAAAACGAAGGCCATTGTAGAAGCCTTTGTTAATCAAGTCGATAAAGTTTTGTACTGTGCCAGGCGCTTCTTTTTCAAATAATTCAATTACGATATCGCCGCCGTCAGCCATATGGATTTTCGCTTTTTTCATTGTTCAGGTACCTCCAAAATTGTACGCAACACATGTGCTGCTAATATAAAACCTGCCACTGGTGGCACAAAACTACATGTCCCAGGACTTGTGGCATCACCACGGAACTGTGGTTTTGTCGGTTTTTCAGTAGAAAATAAAACTAATTGTTTTTTTATACCCCGTTTTTTGAGTTCCCGACGCATAACGCGTGCCAAAGGACATGTATGAGACTTATTGATATCTGCAATCATAAGTTTTTCTGGGTAAAAGCGATTACCTCCGCCCATACAAGAAATAACAGGGATGCTTTCACGTTGACAAACCTCAATGATATTAAGTTTCGCCGTTACCATATCGATGGCGTCAATAACATAATCAACGTTCAAGCTTTGAATAAATCCAGGATAGATTTCCTCAGTATACATAATATCATGGGTTTCTATCACCACATCAGGATTAATGGAAAGAGCTCGCGCCTTTGCCACCTCTACCTTACGTGCCCCAATCGTATCATGAGTCGTAATCATTTGGCGGTTCAAATTGCTAGGCGCTACGGAGTCACCATCAATAATGACGATGCGCCCCACACCAGCTCGCACTAACGCCTCAAGGGCACCACCACCTACGCCACCGACACCAAAGAGTGCAATAGACGTGTCCTTTAATGTTTGGATTTTATTGGGACCAACCAACCACTCTAAACGAGTTAACATATATTCCATTAATATTTCCCCGTCGGAATGATTTCGGTCCAATATCCATCTGGATCCGCTATGAAATAAATGCCCATATCAGCATTTTCATAAGCAACAACGCCCATTTCTTTATGCTTTTTAAGAGCCGCTTCATAGTCATCTACATAGAATGCTAAGTGGAATTCATTATCCCCTAAATTATAAGGGCGATCCCAGTCACGCAACCATGTAAGTTCTAATTCATGTGCTGTATAAGGACTTTTTAAATACACGAGAGTGAAAGCACCGCTTGGGTCTTCCAAACGACGAGACTCCTCGAGCAATAACGCCTCTTTATAGAATGCTAGACTTTTATCAAGGTCTTTAACATTTATATTATTATGAGCAAACGAAAACTTCATAGAACCCCCTTCGTAAATACAGGATGTTTTTGTAGGAATTCTCCTCTTTTTATAGTAACACATTTGGCAAATCTATATCTAGTTAATGATATCTAGTTAATAACAAATTTTGCCGTACTACCATCGTCACCGCGAATAACTTCTAAATGAGCAGGTATGCGCGATTTTAACTCAGGTACATGGGAAATCATACCGATAAGGCGCCCAGAAGATTGCAATTGTACCAATGTTTCCATAGCTAGTTCCAATGTATCTGGGTCAAGCGTGCCAAAGCCTTCATCGATGAACATCGTATCCATATGGATACCACCAGCATAGCTTTGAATAACATCCGCTAATCCCAAGGCAAGCGCCATAGAGGCCAAGAATGTTTCGCCACCCGACAAGGTATTTGCCGGTCTAGATTGCCCCGTGAAAGCATCCATAACTGCCAAATCAAGGCCTTGCTTGCCACGACCACCACCTGTATAGTCAGATCTTTCCAAGGAATATCTGTTGCGACTCATCTTCTGAAGTCGTAAATTGGCTGCATATACGACCTCATCTAAGATAGCCCCCAATACATAACGCTCAAAGGTAACATTTTTAAAGCCTTGCTCCCCACCATTAGCGAGATCATTTAATCGGCTTAAGAACTTCACCTTTTCCCGAGCCTCGCCCATAGCAGTTTCAAGTGTTTCTAATGAGGTGAGCGTAGTTTCGATATGCTTTGTTTCTTTATCCCATGCCGCAAGATTACCTACTAGTGTATCTCGATGCGCTACTGCTGTAGCATAGATTTCATCGGAAACAGTCTCACTTGGCTTAACCACAGTTTCTGCTACCTTTAACGCTGCATCATATACAGCTTGTGCTTTATTAAAGGCTTCATCCAAAGCATGCAGCTGTGTTCTATAGGTCTCTATCTCTTTAATATCACGTAAAGCCTCTACAAAATCATCCTCTCCTAAAGAAATGGCTTGTAATGACTTTGTATAGTTCTCATACATCAAATTAAGATTTTTTGTTTCTTCTTTTACTTGAGAGGACAAAGTTTCTAAGCGTCCGCGTTTGGCATTCAACTGTTCTCGAGCAGCATCTAAATTAGTTTTACCAACTTTCACCTGCTCATCGTAAACCGTAATCTCACTATCTAACGACTCTAGCTGTTTTTGCCACGCAGCTATATCCGTGGTTGGTAAAGTTTTAGATAGAGCATCAATGTTAGCCTGTACTGAGCTAATCCGAATCTCTAGATCGTGTAGATTTTTAAGTAATTCATTATGGGCAAGCTCTAAAGTTGCTAACTTATCTCTAGCTACTTTTAACTTATGCTCCTTGTCAGCTATAGTTTTACTTAACAATTCAGTCTCACCACGTAAAGCTGTGAGTTGATCCATTTTAGCCAACAAATCCTGTTGAACAGATGCAAAGTTTTTCTCAGAAAAACCGTCCATAGATAACTTTAGCGTATAAACTTGTGCCTCTACTTGCTTAGTTAACTCATCAAGACGAGTAACTAAGGTTTTCTGTTGTCCCACTTCGCTAGCTTGCTTTTGTAGTGCTACGTCACGGGCTTTACGAGCCTCTTCAATTTCATCCTTAGTCGGATAAATCTCTGGCTTCGCCGCTAACTGTGGATGATCTGTAGAGCCACAGACCGGACAAGGCTCATTAGCTACAACTAGATGAACTAGCTCAAAGGCACGCCCTTCTTGCATTAGATGCTCTAATCGTTCAAGATGTACCTTTACAACCTGCACTGTTTCACCTAAAGACGCTAACGTTTGACCTTTATCATCGATTTCTTTTTGTACCTTACTAATTTCCTCTATTAATTCAGAATATCTATGTAAATCATTTAGTTGCCCTTGAATAACAGTAATATTCTCTAAGGATTTGTTATTATCTTGTAACTGTTTACGCAAACTTCCTAAGTCGTTTTCTAAAGTTTTTACAAGCTCCCGTTGTTTAGCTAAGGCATCTTCGCTTTTTTTACTATCTAATTCTTCTAAACTACTATGCAGTGTAGAGAATTTCTTTTTCAATACATCTAACTCGTCAAACTTCTCTGCTTGTTGTTGAAATTGAGCTAAGGTAGTTCTCTTAGCTTGTATACTTTCAGATTGACCTTCTAAGCCACTGTAAACCTCTAAACATTTAGCCTCATGTTGAGTTGCTAGTTCCACATGTTTTTTCGCATCTGAAAGGGCCTGTTCTAAAGTTTTTAATATAGCTTGTTTCTCAATATATTGTTTATATAATTCATGAGTTGGTGCCAAAGAGTTAAGGAACTGAACCTTTTCGCTTAGATTTACACGCTCAGTTTCCCTTGCTTTCATGAGTTCAAGTTTCGAAGTAGCCTCAGCAAGAGATTGTTGAGCCTGATTATATAACGACCATTGATTTCGGAGCACATTAAACTGTTCTACCACGGTTACTGCCTCATCTCGATCTATAGCAAGAGCTTCTCGATGTGGGCCCCGATTTGCTAGTAACTCACGCACATGCTCAATGGTTACCATTGGAGTTGCTCCATCATGAGGGATGGACTGTATGAAGGCAGTTTGCTTTGTTAGATTTTCTTCAATACCTGCCTTTGCTTCATCATAGGCAGTCTTGAGTGCTTCTTGTAATTTCCTATATAGTTCCGTTCTAAAGAGTGTATGTAGTAATTCCTCACGTTCACTCGTAGAGGCCACTAGTAACTTTCGGAATTCCCCTTGAGGTAATAGCACAACTTGTAAGAACTGATCCTTGCGAAAGCCTATAATTTGCTGAATGGTATCGCGAATGGCGGCAGCCGAGGTGGCAATAACCTTCCACTCACCATCTTTCTTTTCATATACAGTAGCGCTAGCATTCTGCTCACGCATCCCTGTACCACGTTTCTTTGCTACCATCTGTTTCGGTAACCGTTCAACACGATATTGTGCATCGCCAATAGCAAAGGAGAAATCAACACGAGTCATTCGATGAGGTTCTGCAAAGTCACTGCGAATAGCATCTATTTTACGTACTTCCCCACTCGGCTCACCATACAAGGCATACACCATGGCATCTAAGATTGATGTTTTCCCTGCCCCTGTAGGGCCAGCGATGAGAAACATGGAATGGTCTTGGAGCTCGTTAAAGTCCAATGTGACCGAATCACGATACGGACCAAAGGCTTCTATAGTTAATGATATAGGCTTCATTTAGTCCTCCTTAAGAATTCGGTCCCATACAGAGTTGATATATTGCTGTTCTTGCTCTGTTAAAGGTTCCTTCCACACAGTTTCTGCAAATTGATTAAATAGATCCCGTTCATTTAATTCTTTGAAAATTGCCTCACCCATATCTGCTATAGGCCCTGCCATGCGACCAACTAGATCAATGGTCATACAACGATGATATACCTGGCGCAGTTTAGCCATTCCATCCATAATCGGCATCGTATCAAGTAAACGAGCTTGCACATAATCATCCCTATGTTTAGCCTGTAATACTTTATCATTTAACAGGTCTTCAAAATATCCTTCCAAAATGACTACATCTCGCTTCACCTCTACAGGAATTGTACTAATATCTACGGTCCCCTTTGTATCCATATCAATGATGGTGAAAGACTTCTTTTGCATATGTTCATCAAAGGAATACTTTAATGGAGAGCCACTATAGCGAATACAATCTGCACCCATTCGTTGAGACCCATGCAAATGTCCCAAGGCAGTATAGTGAAAATCTTTAAAGGCTTGAGGATTTACCTGTTCACTGCCACCTACAGACAAGGTACGCTCTGAGCCCCCTACTTCACCGCCCATAACAAAGGCATGGCTAATGGCGATACTGCGCATCCCCTTAGGCACTTGTTTATACAAGTAATTACTCCAAGCCTGATACATTTGGTCATAATTGTGCAGATTCAAAGCGCTTTCGCAATTTTGTTCATAACACGGTGTTACTATGTCAGCAATTTCAATATTGGCAGTTTCTGTATTAGTAGACTCTACATCAGCAAATAAAGCCTCCCCTATGCGCCGGGGTTCACTAAAAGGCATAGGACAAATTGCCACCTTGCCATCTGTCCCTTCAAATTCAAAAGGCTTCAACGCGTGATGAGGAGAGCCCCAAATATGGATACCCGATTGGCCCAACATAGAGCGCCCCACTTCAAGACGTTCTGCCCCATCGTGATTACCGCTCACCACAAAGAGAGGCACCTTGTAGTCCATAGCTAGACGAGTGATGATGGAGTCCCACAATTCGATAGCTTCAATGGGTGGCACCGCTCTATCAAAAATATCCCCTGCAAGCAATATGCCATCGATGTTTTCATCTTTCAAAATATTAAAAAACTGATGTTCCAACACATGAGCTTGGTCCCCTGTTAAGTACTGGCCATAAAAAATACGCCCTAAATGCCAATCGGCAGTATGTAAAAAACGCATTTTGTCCCCCTTTCCAGTTCTCCCTATACCTTACACAATGTATGTATTCAAATGCCAAAACGATCTCTTAGTCCCATAAGTTTATGGAAATTCAATAACTTTATATAACTTTATATAGCTTTATATAACTTTATATAGCTTTATATAGCTTTAATAGCTTTAACAGCTTTAATAGTTTTAATAACTTTATGAGTTTGCAATAACTAGTATAGCATCAGGTATTCTACATATTTATTATATAACTAAATTAACATCTGTATTTTAATTATTTATTTTCTACGATAGAGCGTAGCATAGCAATTTCCTTTGCGTAACCGTCCAATTCATTTGGTGTTTCCAAGTAGAATGGCAAGTTCGTCAATTTAGGATGTGTTACAACGCGAGCAATAGCATCGATACCAATATGTCCTTCCCCAATTTTTTCATGACGATCTTTATGGGCCCCCATAGGATTTTTAGAGTCATTCAAATGAATGGCTTTCAAACGATCAAGACCTACAATTCGATCGAACTCGTCAATAACGCCATCGAGATTATTTACGATATCATAACCCCCTTCGTGAATATGGCAAGTATCAACGCACACACCCATGTACTCTTTTAGTTTTACGCCATCGATGATGCGTGCAATTTCTTCAAAACGAGAGCCAATTTCTGTACCCTTACCAGCCATTACTTCCAAGAGGACTGTTGTCTTCATACCTGGAAATAAGATTTCATTCAAACACTCTACAATGTATTCAATACCTTGATCTACGCCTTGCTTCACATGGCTACCAGGGTGAAAGTTATACATTTGACCTGGCAAATATTCCATACGCTCTAAATCTTCCATCATAGATTGCTTCGCAAAAGCGCGTAAATCCTCTTTGGCGGCACATGGGTTATAAGTATACGGTGCATGGGCCAACAAGGTACCAAAGTTGTGTTCTTTCATATATACACTAAGGTTATTCATATCCTCAACATCGAGAGCTCGCATGCTACCACCGCGAGGGTTGCGCGTAAAGTATTGGAACGTATTTCCCCCAATTTTAGTCGCTTCCTTGCCCATATGTAAATAACCTTTGCTAATTGATAAGTGACTGCCTATTACAAACATAATACTCCTCTATATATGACTATACGATTTCTACAATTTTATAATTATAAAACGCCTAACTCTAATATCTATTGTATTATGCTTATAGCTATTTTTGTTACTATAGCTATTCTATAACACTAATAGATAAAGATATATGATAACTAATATAACCCCTGCCGTGAAGGAGCCCTTCAACAACAGGGGTTATCTATTAATGACTTTCTTTTTTTGCACACTCAGGGCAAACACCTTCAAAGGTAATATGTTGACCTGTGATTTGATATTCACTACCTTGATCAGCAATCGTTTTGATAGCTTTCAAATCAATGCCCATCATATCCTCTACCTTATTACAACGAATGCAACGGATATGGGAATGAGCTTGTGTGTCCCAGTCGTAATGAGCGCGCTCATCACCAACTTCTAGAATTTTAACAAGACCGATTTTTTCAAAAATCTCCATCGTCTTGTACACTGTAGCCAAGCTCATGCTTGGATGTTCTGGGCGCAACGTATGATACAACATCTCTGCTGTTGGATGATCATGATGACCACGCAAAGCATCATAAATCGCAATACGTTGTGGGGTTACTTTAAACCCCTGACTACGCAAAATTTGTGCGATATCCATAATAATCTACCTTTCTCCACTTGGAAATCTATAAGGCATAGGCCATTATCGACCGTTTACAAGAAATAATTATTATTTATTATATCAAAATTCTCAACACTTATCAAGATAAATAGTATTAACTATTAAGTAATAAAAAATGTGGATTGCCCAGAAGCAATCCACATCCTATTAGTCTTTAAAGTAAGGCTTAAAACCTTCACTTTGATGGCGAGTTTTTTTCTCTCCACGCGGACGATCAGATTTACGATCATCTCTGCGACGGTCACCTTTACGGTCATTGCGACGATCACTTCTACGATCATCGCGACTGCGACGTGGGCGGTCATCTCGACGACGATCACCATCACGACGGCGACGATCACTACGACCACTTTCACGACGACGGCGTACACGCAATGGTTTTTCTTCTGTAATATTTACAGGAGTAGTATCTGGTTCTTTTGTTAACAATTTAAGAGCTGCCGCCAAAAGTGTTACGGAATCTGTATCATTCAACAATTCCTCAGCACTAGATTTGAAAGGCGCCAAGGCTTCTAGATTATCTGTCATTTCAACGAGGCTTTCAATTGCCAAACGTTGTTGACCTTCAAGAACTTCACCTAATGAAGGTGCACGACGACGTGCAATTTTACGTTTTGTTAAACGCTCGATAGCATGTAAATGCTCCATTTCACGAGGGATAACGAACGTGAAAGCTTGACCTGCTTTACCGGCACGACCTGTACGACCTACGCGGTGTGTGTAGCTTTCAGGATCTTGAGGCATATCATAATTATATACGTGAGATACGCCAGAAATATCAAGACCACGAGCTGCCACATCTGTAGCCACGAGAATATCAATGGTACCTTCGCGGAATTGGCGAATTACGCTGTCCCGTTTTTGTTGAGACAAATCGCCATGGATGCCTTCCGCCATGTAACCACGTTTCTTAAGACCTTCTGTCACTTCATCAACACGACGTTTCGTACGCGTGAAAATAATAGCAAGTTCAGGTGTTTGGATATCAAACAAACGACAAAGAACATCGAATTTTTGACGGTCTTGCACTTCGATATAGTATTGTTCGATCAAGTCCATCGTAACTTGAGTCGGTTTCATGCGAATCAATGTTGGCTCTGTCAAATATGTTTCAGCTAATTGTTGGATAGCTTTAGGCATCGTAGCAGAGAACAACAATGTTTGATGGTCTTCTGGGATAGCACCCAAGATTTTATTGATATCATCAACAAAGCCCATATTTAACATTTCGTCGGCTTCGTCCAATACCACAACTTTCACATGGTCAAATTTAATAGAACCACGATCCATATGATCCATCAATCGGCCAGGAGTGGCAACGATGATTTGAGGGTTCTTTTTCAAGGCACGGAACTGACGATTAATATCTTGACCACCGTAGATTGGTAGTGCTGTGATATTCGTGTACTGAGCCATTTTGTTAAGCTCTTCAGCTACTTGAATAGCTAATTCTCGTGTAGGGGATAAAATAACTACTTGAACGTGACGCTCATTCCCGTCTACGCGTTCCAATACAGGCAAGCCAAATGCTGCTGTCTTACCAGTACCTGTTTGAGCTTGACCGATCATGTCCTTACCGCTCATGGCAACTGGGATAGCTTCCTGTTGAATTGGCGTAGGCTCTTCAAAGCCCATATCGTTTAACGCTCTTAGAACAGGTTCGCTAATCATTAATTGTTCAAATTTTTCTAACATCTAAATGTGTTTCCTCCTATCGCGCACGAACTATGCGCATTTAAGTAGTATATCATATTTCGAGGGCGAGCGCTATAAAAGTAATTCTGAATCTAAGCTAAATAGGATTTCTTTTCCCCTTAAAATGTTCAATCAACACAATTCCACCTGATACACATAACAAAACAAGATATGACAAATAAATAGGCATATACAAGCATTCAACAAGAACAACCCATATAATTAATAATAATTTAGAAATCCATTTTGTTGTTATTCTATCCGCTATCATAAATATAGATAAATTGATAATTACTTTAATAATTATCGCAGAGATAATAACTACTGACGTAAATTCTTCTCTATAATCTGTCAGTTCATATAAGGGATATAATAAATAACTTAATAAAACGCTAAGTATTATTAAAAACCAAATATTGAGTCCCTTTAAAAGTTTAGATTTACTATAGTAAAATACGCCAACCAAAAGAAAAAGCAAAACACTAAGCAATATTCCTATAATTAATAGATAATCTAATTGAATCATGAATTATACTGTCCTTTAATCATTTTTTATTTCTAAAAATCATTCCATAAGTGCCCATACAAAACAATACTATATTGATAAAATCTGAATTGATATATTTACTACTAAAAGAACATATTCTTTAATGCATAACCTAAACCAGCAATACCAAATAATATAGAAAAAATAGCAAAAAGACCACGTTTATAATACAAACTATTCCGCTTTTGATAAAAACCTGTGCATATAATAAAAAGTACGTAAACTCCCCAAACAACACCATATTGGGCAATAAATAAATAATCTTTATCAATTAAAAATTTACAATTTAATAGGACTACACTTACAATTGCAATTATTGTTAAATACTTGGTTAAATTACCAAAAGCTCTATGCTTTTTAATATATTCATATTCTTCATCAATGACACGTTTACTAAGCTCAAGTTTATATAACCCTATAGATAATGACATAGATATAAAAATCCAAAAATATCCTAATATTTCAAATTTGTTCATTTTACACCATCCACTATATGGTTACTTACTCAAATACTGCTGCAGGGTTTGATTTTCTAACGGCCCTAATTGTAAAGCCTTCCGATTTTTAATTGCATCAATGGTTAATGCTTCAAAGGTAACTTTATCAAAATCAGAAAACTCGTTAAAGGAATTAAACACTATGAATCGTTGATTTAGTAAATTAGGTAATACCTCTATGTCTTTCGTTCTTACTTTATTTAACTCATTTCGTGCATAAGATTCATATCTCTCATCACCTGCATTATTCTTGCTAAACCGACCTATATCAAGATTATTAGAATAATAGCTATATATAGCTTTCTGAGAGAAATCAAGCTTAGTCAATTTTCCAAATTTAAAGTTATAATAAGCATTATTTCTTAAAATATGCTCACTTCCATACTCACCAATAATAGTCCCTGTAGAAAGATCTACTATATCATTATGCTTAATCGAGTCTTCCTTTCTATACGATACATAGAAAGGTAACTTTATAGTATATCCAGCGTTTGGACCTGTATATCGTTTCTCACTATCATAAAAGATCTCATGCCATATATCTCTATCACTTTCATCAAGACTAGAAATATTAGGGTATAACTGATCAAGACTTACATTAAATTGTGTTTCTTTAGAATCTATCCGAGGAATGAAAGTATTATATTTATTAAGATTTTTATTCCAAGCATCTAGTAAACTTACATTTTCATCAAAAATACCAATACCGTCTAACGTTATGTAATAAAGTTTATTATCCACCTCATGAACAGCAACTACATTATCAGCAATCTTACGGTTTTCATTGCCATAATATAATCCACTCTCTTTAAGATCACTTAAATAAATCAAACTATTTTTAAAGTCACCACTTGCCAAGAAATATATCAATACTCCCAATATGAGTATATAAAGCACTACTATTATGCCAACAATATATCCAATCCATTTAATTACTCTCTTCAAATTCATAATAGCCCTCTATAAATAACACGATTTTATATGGCTACAATTATAACATACCCTATACTTTTACATATAATAGACTATTGTTAAGTACAAAAAAGACACCTCTTTCGGGCTACTTCTTTATTATGATTTATTGAGAGGTGTGTGGTATTAAATCAGCTATATGAGTAAACATTTAATTAAGATATAATATAATTAAAATAATGTACTCCAAAATGTACTCCAAAATTCCGCCAATAAATTAAACAATACCTGTTAAGCAATTACGATTTACTAAACTTCCTAAAGTAGTATAAAAGGAATATACAATGAAACCTTTTACCCTAAAACGATTTATATTATTACCACTGATTATACTATCCCTCATACTAACAACGGGTTGTCATCTTCTCTCACATTATAGTGAAGATGAGGTACAACAATATATAAATGAGGATTATCCTAATCTAACATATCACTTAGAGTCTCATAGGAACAATAGATGGCAAGTCACCTTTGACAAATATCCACAAATGCCCATTGAAATATCTGAAGTCTTGCACACCTCTGCACCTGTTGTACCACAAGTTGATCGAATGTTGATAACCAACATTCCGCTGATAACTGCATTCCCATTAATGAAAAACTATCTAACATCAGAGGAGTTATCCTATGGAACATATGATACATCTTCTTTGTATATTGAAATGCCTATCCCCTATTCGGCTATACAAAATCAAGATGTAATAAACTTTTACAATCGTATGGATCAATTCTGCAAAGAATATGCTGCAACATATCCAGATTTCAAAGAAAAAATATATATTAGAGTCATCATAAAACCTTCTGATGGTTCTGATGCACCGCAAGAGTATAGAAAAATATTCCGTTTATCCCAATATTAATAAAAGAGGTACCATCTAGGGTACCTCTTTTACGTATGAGACGACGTTATCATTTGAAATGTTAGAATTATTATATGTAACATCATTTCATATTGTCATTAATTCTTATAACGCGTCTAAAGAAATCATATCCTCCATTTATATTATTGCCAATTACCATTTCACTATCTTGAAAGTATGGTGAAACAGGTAAATAGCCCCAAATAACGCCTAAGCCGCCACATATATTGCGGCCACCGTCTCCACCTTTATAGGAAAATTCACCTTCGTCATAGACGATTTCTCTACAATACGGATCATCACCTATAATCAAGCCAAAAAAGTTTTCCTTTTCTAATGTATACTCTCCATCATTATCCATCCATCCATTCCATATGTTTTAAGTTCATAGAAAAATCTATATTGTTCCCCCATGGAAAAATGGTCCTACACCCCTTGCCAGATAAATACTCCCACTCTCTTCGTGTCGGTAAAGAGTACCCATGATTTTTTATGTTCTGTAACAATTTCTTAAATGTAGTTTCTTCATAAAGTTTACCATACCAATGGTTATCGTCTGTTTGATATAAACAAATGATATTATGAATCATTATTTCAGAAAGCCCCTTGCTTTCGGCTTTTTCTATCATCTGTTGCCACTCTTTATTTTGTCTGAGTTCCTCATCTGAAATAGGTGTCCAACAAGTTTCACTATACTCTTTTTGTACCAATAATGGATGGATTACAAACTCATCTTCTTGAGTAAAATTATGTTTAAAATACGTTTCTATGTTGGATAGTACCTCTTCATCTTCTAGTGTTTCGCGAATCTTAGTTTGAACATCGTCTTCACTAAAGATTTCATCTTCATAGCCCTCCACAAATGGATAGGCAAGCTCCGCCAAATTTTCATCATTAAAAATATCCTGCAATGGTTTATTTTTAAAATCAAACCCTAACGTAACAGTATCGCCAGGAACAAATACAAAGTCTATACCATCATGTGAACGATATACTGCTGTATATGTGGATTGTCTAAATGCAGCAAAGTCTTTAAAGGATATTAATTCTAGATTATATATTTCTCCAATTTGATATAACAATTCCTCCTTATCACTAATAGATAAGAGATCATATTGGGGATTATATAATTTTTTGATGGGAATAGACCTCATTATTTCACCTCTCCTTATTTTTACACATATACGTACACAACAATTATTCGAATCCTCTTTATCGTAAAAGTGTATTTTATTTATAATAATATTATAATGAATAACACAAAAGGCACCAATAATTAAATTGGTGCCTCTTTTATGTAATTATAGGTAGAGTCTATTCAATTATTAATCTAAATCGTAGAACCCAGATGGTTTATCGCTCAAGTTTACGATGATGTTTTTCATTTGAGTGTAGTGCTCAAGGATAACTTTGTGAGTTTCACGTCCGATACCGGATTGTTTGTAACCGCCAAATGGAGCGCCTGCAGGGATAGAGTTATATGTATTTACCCACATACGACCTGTTTCGATACCGCGAGCTACGCGGATAGCACGGTTGATGTTTTGCGTGAATACGCCACCGCCAAGACCGTATAGGCTGTCATTAGCTTGTTCAATCACTTCTTCTTCGCTGTGGAATTTGATGACAACGGCTACAGGACCGAAGATTTCTTCGCGAGCTACGCGCATATCATTTGTAGCATCTGCAATAAGTGTAGGTCTTACGAAGCACCCTTTACCAAGTTCACCATCAGTAACACGTACACCACCGGCTACAATGCGAGCACCTTCTTCTTTTGCAAGGTCTACATAGCTAAGTACTTTGTTCACTTGATCTTCGTAAATTAAGGAACCAAGTTGTGTAGATTCTTCCCAAGGCAAACCAACTTTCACCTTATCGAATAGTGCGGCAAGTTCAGCTACGAATTTATCATAAATTGTATCTTGTACAAAGATACGGGAACCTGCGCAGCATACTTGACCTTGGTTGAAGAGGATACCAAGCATTGCCCCATCAAGAGCCTGTTTCCAGTTCGCATCGTCAAAGAAGATATTCGCAGATTTACCACCTAATTCCAATGTGGCAGGAATCAAGCGTTCAGATGCTGCTTTATATACATCTAGACCTACCTCTGTAGAGCCTGTGAAAGCAAGTTTGCTAAAACCAGGATGATCAAGGATATATTGACCAGATTTAGAACCTTTACCAGTTACGATGTTTACAACACCTGGCGGCAAAATTTCTTTCAAAATGTCCCCTAGTTCTAATAGACTGAGGGATGTATGGCTAGAAGGTTTAATAACAACTGTACATCCTGCTGCAAGAGCTGGAGCCAATTTCCAAGCGGCCATTAGGAATGGGAAGTTCCAAGGTACAACTTGGCCTACAACGCCAATTGGTTCGCGCACAATAAGGCTCAATGTATTTTCATCAAATACTTGTGCAGAACCTTCTTCGGAACGAAGCACGCCTGCAAAATAACGGAAATGGTCCGCCCCAAGTGGAATATCCACGTTCAATGTTTCACGGATTGGCTTACCATTGTCGTATGTTTCAACTTGTGCCAAATGTTCTTTGTGAGCATCGATAGCATCCGCAATTTTCAATAAATAGTCAGCACGTTCTACTTGAGAAACGTTTTTCCACGTTTTGAAAGCTTCTGTTGCAGCCTCTACAGCTTTATCAACATCGCCATATGTAGCCTCTGCACAGATAGCGAGTTGTTCGCCATTAGCAGGGTTATATACATTGAATTCAGCACCGTCAGATGCCTTTACCCATTCATTATTAATTAAAAGTCCATATCTTTCTTTAAGGTTCAAGCTCATTGCATTACCTCCTCTTTAGGAATATGATTTAGGAATTTCCCCTCTGTGATTACATCATACTCCTTATATCTAAAATTTTCAATTAGATATACCATTTTCGATATATCTGTTCTGCATTAATATGCATAGATTTTAGTTATATAGAAAAACCGCACCCTCTAAAACCATAGAGAGTGCGGTTTTTCGTATAATGACTTTTAGTCAAGAATGAGTTTCATTTAAAATCTATTAATATAGATTAACTAGCCTTCTAAGAAATTATCAGTTTCGACGATTCCCATTATTACGAGAGCCATTATTGTGATTATCATTTTGACGTCCGCCATTATTACGGTTGTTATTTCGGTTATCATTATTTCGACGCTGACCGTTGTTATTTCTATTATGGTTATTATCGTTATTCTTCGACTTTTCCGGTTGCAATGCTTTTACAGATAAACCGATACGATTGCGTTTTACATCAACAGAAATAATTTGTGCTTCGATAATATCACCTACAGCAAGCACATCAGATGGATGCTGACGGCTGTTACAAAGCTCGCTGCGATGTAATAGACCATTCGTTTTAAGCCCAAAGTCTACGAAAGCTCCAAAATCAACTACGTTATGAACGGTACCTTTTACAACGGTACCTACCTTGATATCTTCAAGGCTCACTACGTGTTTTCTGGTCAATGGAGCCGGTAAATCTTCACGAGGGTCGCGACCTGGTTTAGCAAGAGCCGCCAAGATATCTCGAACAGTTGGCACGCCCGCATCAAGCTTGGCAGCCATTTTGTCCGCATCTACAAGAGGTAATTTTACTTGCAATGCTTCTAATTGAGATTTATCTTGTAAGTCTTTTAAGGTAAAGCCTAACTCACCAATGATGCGCTCTGCCAATTCATAAGACTCTGGATGGACGGATGTACTATCCAGTGGATTTTTACCATGTTGCAAGCGAAGAAAACCCGCACATTGCGTGAATGCTGCAGGGCCTAAACGAGGCACTTTTAGCAATTCCTTACGGCTTTTAAACACACCATTTTCTTGACGGTATGCAACAATATTCTTAGCCACCGCACTAGAAATGCCTGCAACATGTTGCAAGATAGCTGGGGATGCCGTATTCAGCTCTACCCCAACATGGTTTACTACCGTTTCAACTACTTGGTCTAAGGTATGAGTCAATTGTTTTTGATTTACATCATGTTGGTATTGACCTACACCAATAGATTTAGGATCGATTTTAACAGATTCAGCCAATGGATCTTGTACACGGCGTGCAATAGATACGGCACCTCGAATGGTAACATCTAAATCAGGTAACTCATCGATAGCTAATTTAGATGCTGAGTACACAGATGCGCCCGCTTCATTAGTGATGATATAGTGGCAATCTAATTTTTCCTCTTCAATCATAGTAGATGCAAATTGCTCTGTTTCATAGGATGCCGTACCATTACCAATGGATAAAAGAGTAACCTTAAACTTACGGATTTTATCAGCCAATACCTTTTGAGCTTCCTTGCGAAGCTTTTCACTATTCGTTAAGTAGTAAGCACCGTAATCGAGCACATTGCCTTGTTGATCGATGATAGCCATCTTACAACCGGTGCGGTACCCTGGGTCAAGGCCCATGATAACATGCCCTGCCAATGGCGGTTGTAACAATAGATTTTTAAGATTTACACCGAACACCTTGATAGCTTGCTCATCGGCTTTTTCCGTCAATTCATTGCGAATTTCACGCTCTAAAGCTGGGAAAATAAGACGTTTGTACGCATCAGCTACAGCAGCCGCTTTATACTCTGCAAAGATCGACTTCGGATTTTTCTCTAACTTTTGTAACATATAAGCAATATAGGTGTCACCTGGTACAGTTAGAGCTAATTTCAAAGCACCTAATTTTTCACCGCGATTTACCGCCAAGATACGATGGGACGGCATTTGACGTACGGGCTCAGCATATTCAGCGTATTGCAAGAATTGTTGTTGTTCTTCCTCTTCACCGCTCAATTCAGCTTGAATAAAGCCTTCATTCCACATCTTCTTACGCAAGTACGCCCGGAAGTCTGCACTATCACTGACGATTTCCGCTACGATATCAGAAGCGCCTTGTATGGCATCCTCTGGCGTAGGAACCTCTTCTGTTATATATTCTTTTGCAATTTCTAACGGATCTCCAGAGGTAACTGTATCGTTGATAATCATATCAGCCAAAGGCTCTAAACCACGTTCACGGGCAATCATAGCACGCGTACGTTTCTTTGGACGGTACGGTAAATACAAATCCTCTAATTCTTGAAGCTTTGTTGCAGCCTCTAAGGATTTCATCAACTCGTCTGTCATCTTTTCTTGCTCTGTAATAGAAGCAATGATTTCTTGGCGACGTGTTTCTAAGTTGCGCAAGTATTTAATGCGTTCTTCAATGGTGCGCAATTGCTCATCTTGCAATTCGCCCGTTACCTCTTTACGATACCGCGCAATAAATGGCACCGTATTGCCTTCGTCCAACAATTCTACGGCAGCTTGCACCTGCTTTGGCTTAACATTTAATTCACTGCCGATGATGGCAAACATTCTTTCACTCATTTGGATGCCTTTCTGCGATAGGTTACAAAACGATGAGGATATTTGTTCTTTTCATCCACCGCACCATCTACTACGGATTCGATGATGAAAGCCTCCTCAGAAAACTCAGGAAAAAATGCATCCCCATCAAATTCGTGGTCTACTTCAGTGATATACATAGTATCTACGTAAGGTAGAAAAGCCTCGTATACTTGAGCGCCACCAATAACGTAGGCCGCATCAAGCGCACATGCTGCTTCAGCAGCCGCCTCAGGGCTATGGAAAATCTTAACACCTTCCGGTGCGTCAAAGCCTTTATCACGAGTAATTACCCAATGCTCACGATTTGGCAACAAGAACGGTAAGCTTTCAAAGGTCTTACGGCCCATGATGATAACATGGCCTGTTGTTTTTTCCTTAAAGAATTTCAAATCATTTGGCAAATGCCAAATCAAGGTATTATCTTTACCGATTACACGATTATGTGCTACGGCTACGATTAATGCTAACATACTGCCCCCTTTCGGTTAATACTATATGGCAACAGTCATAAATTATGATATTTAGCAACGGCTATGAATACAAAATAATATAGCAACAGCCATACATATTATGCTATTTAACAATTGTCATGAATACAATGCTATACAGCAACAGTCATGGACAATTTACCTAAATGTTCATATCCATCTAATGTAACGTCCTCTGGTGTAAAGTCATAGAAGTCTTTTACCTCAGGATTCACGATAATTTTTGGAGCAGGCAACGCTTGATTGCGACGTGCTAATTGCTCACGCAATGCCTCTACGTGATTTTCATAGATGTGGGCATTGTTGATAACATGTGTAAATTTACCTGGTTTTAGACCGGTTACTTGAGCAATCATACATTGTAATGCCGCATATTGAGCCGTGTTAAACGGAACGCCAAGCCCCATGTCACCACTGCGTTGGATGAGCATGCAGTTCAAGTAACCATCCCCTACATCCCATAAGGTTTCATACGCACATGGTTGCAACGCCATGTCATCTAAATCTTCAATATTCCAAAGGGTTACAATCATTCGGCGACTATCAGGATCTTCTTTAATCGTTTTGATGAGCTTGTCTAATTGCTTATACTTCGCAATTTGGTAGCCGTATGCTTTACCAATAGTACCATCCTCACGCATCCATTCATCCCACACGTGCACATTCATTTCTTGCAATTTGCGTACGTCATTGGACTGCATTTGCCAAATCCAAAGTAATTCTTTTACAGCCGTTTTGAAAGCTACAAATTTTGTAGTCAAAATCGGGAATTCCTCTTGCAAGTTAAATTGCATGATTTGTTGAGGCAATTTGTACGTTGCGATTCCTGTACGGTTTTGACCATAAATACCATGATCTAAAATATTTTCAATAATACCGAGGTATTGTGTATCAGCTAAGCTCATATATCCCCCTAAATCTATTTATAATAAGCCAAATAATACTAACGTATATCTTGCTAATCTTACTAAAACATATAGTACTATCATACTAAAAAATATATGGTACTACCATATATACAGTAAAATTTATCATCCCTTATATTCTGCAATGACCTGTAAAAAGGTAAGTCCATATTTTTTCAACTTTGCTTCCCCTACGCCTTTAACATTGCCAAACTCACCTAATGTTGTAGGTCGTAAATTTGCCAAATCTATGAGTACTGTATCAGGGAAGATAAGATACGGTCTAAGGCCCGCTTCTTCAGCCAAGCGCTTGCGATGTTGCCGCAAATGTTCAAATAAACCGCCCGATATAGGACTAGATTTTCCTCGTGCCACAGAGGTAGCAGATTTACTGTTGCGAGAAGGCACAGACACATGTTGTCTGATTTCCTCTACCTCTTTACGACCTGCTAACACTTCCTCGGCACTAGCCGTTAAGGATAACACAGGATATTTTCCCGTCGAACTGCGCAAGTAGCCAGATGCTACAAACTGTTGAATAAGTCCTTTAATAGATTTTTCATCTACATTGCTCAGCAAGCCAAAGACAGGCAATGCATCATGGCCAGCACGCATAATCCGATCCGTTCGCTCACCACGGACGATAAAGGTTATCATTGATGCCCCATATCGCTCATCAGTGCCCATAATGGCACGAAAAATAGCCTTTGCTTCTTTCGTAACATTGACCTTATCAGCAGAGCCCTTACAAGAGCTACAATTATCACAGGTTGTCCAAATGGTGCTTTCACCAAAGTAATTAAGCATATATTTACGCAAGCAATTACTACAGAAACAGTAATCAATCATGGACTGCAATTTGCGTAACTCCACATTTTGTCGTTCCGGCGTTTCAATGGACTGTTCAATTAAATACTTATGAACCTGCACATCCTGTCCACTATAAAGCAAGATACATTCAGCAGGTGCCCCATCACGTCCAGCTCGTCCTGCCTCCTGATAATAGGACTCCATATTACGCGGCATTTGATAATGTAGCACATAGCGTACATTGCTTTTATCAATGCCCATACCAAAGGCATTCGTCGCTACCATAACCTGTAATTTATCGTCTGCATAGGCATTCTGCATTTCACGGCGCACCTCGTCGTTGAGTCCTCCGTGGTAATGACCAGCTTTGATGCCCGCACGGGTTAAATTTTCATAAACCCGATCTACATCCTTGCGCGTTGCACAATAGATAATACCATTTTCATTCGCGTGTTCTCGCACATAATGGACAACGTAATCCATCCGCTTCGGTGTGCGGATGACAGAGAAGGATAAATTAGGCCGATCAAAACCCGTCACGTATACATTAGCCTTATCTAGGCCTAATAATTTTTTTATATCATTTTCTACATATTTCGTCGCCGTCGCCGTGAAAGCCCCCACGATAGGTCTCTTTGGCAATGAATTGAGCCACTCTCCGATAAGTCGATAAGACGGTCTAAAATCATGGCCCCACTCAGAGATACAGTGAGCCTCATCCACGATAACTTGAGCAATCGGTAACGCTCGCAGTACATTACAGAAAAAATTAGAGCTCAACCGCTCTGGCGCAATATATAAGAGTTTAATTTTGCCACTGCGTACTTCGTACATGGTTTTATTAAACTCTGCTTGGGTAAGCGTACTATTGATAAGTGCCGCTGGTATATTCTGTACTAAAAGACCATCCACTTGGTCTTTCATAAGAGAAATGAGAGGAGAAAACACGATAGTCAAGCCCGCCTTACAGAGCGCAGGAATCTGGAAACAGATAGACTTTCCAGCCCCTGTCGGCATGATTCCAATTACATCTTCGTTCCTCAACAAGGATGCAATAGGAGCCTCTTGAGCCGGTCTAAAGGAGGTATACCCAAAGTAGGTCTCCAACATACGCAACGCTTGTTGTTTCGTCACAACTTGATGCGGTTTAGGTACTTCATGCTTAGTGCCTACTTGTTGTTCCATAAGGTCCTCCTTTCACGTTCCAGAAATGTAAATATTAATCTCGATTACTACTGACCAATATTTCGTATACCCAATACGAAATATCGTTTTTCCATTCTTCTATTTTATCATATTTTGTTCGGTATGGGACTCATTAGTATATGATTTCATAAGCAACAATCTAATGCGTATCTCTAAAGTATATGGGCTAAATTGGTATAGGAATCTTGTTGATATCACTAATTTTTTACCCTCTAAAGTACTAATATGTGGTACAATAAAAATTATTTACTATACTATAGAATATAACTAGAACCTAAGGAGGTCTTATATAGGCATGACACAAGACAACTTAATGATTATTATCGCCTTTGCCTTATACCTAGGACTCATGATGTATATCGGGGTCTACTACTATCGCAAATCAAACAGCATTGGTGATTACATCCTCGGTGGCCGACAACTAGGACCATGGATCACAGCACTCAGTGCAGAGGCATCAGATATGAGTGGTTGGATGCTCATGGGTGTGCCTGGTCTAGCGTATACTACGGGGATTTCTGGTGTATGGATTGCCGTAGGCCTCACATTAGGTACATGGGCGAACTGGAAATTCGTTTCTAGACGCTTACGTAACCATACTGAGGTAGCCAGTGATAGCTTGACATTACCGGATTATTTGAAGAATCGTTTCCACGATCAATCGCATTCGGTAGCTGTCATTTCCGCCTTATTTATCTTAATTTTCTTCTTGATTTATACATCATCAGGATTCGTGGCAGGGGGCAAATTGTTCAATACCATCTTTGGTCTTGATTACACCGTATCCCTCTTTATCACCGCTGGCATCGTCGTATTTTATACCTTCCTTGGCGGATTCCTTGCCGTATCTTGGACAGACTGTATTCAAGGCGCATTAATGTTCTTTGCCATCTTGGCAGTACCAATTACAGCAGCCATGTACATGGGTGGCCTTATTGAAACATTCCAACTCATCCAACATGAGTTTCCACAAGGACTTAGCTTGTTTGGTAATCCATCTGATTGGTTTACTTGGGCTATCGGCCTAATTTCTTCTCTTGGTTGGGGTCTTGGCTACTTTGGTCAACCTCACATCCTAGTTAGATTCATGGCTATCTCTGATGCGAAAGAACTTAAGAAATCTACGAACATCGCCATGGTATGGGTTATCTTATCTCTTATGGCAGCTATTGCTGTAGGTCTCATCGGTCATGTTTACATGCTGCCAGATAAGTTAGTAGGCACTGATGCGGAAACAATATTCCTCATCATGACAGAACGCCTCTTTACTCCATTTGTAGCTGGGCTTATCTGGTCCGCCGTATTGGCAGCCATCATGAGTACCGCATCTGCTCAATTATTAGTAACAGCTTCTGCTATTTCTAATGACTTCTATGCTAATATCATCCATCCAAAAGCAAGCGATAAAGAGCTTGTATTAGTAAGCCGTATCGTAGTACTTCTAGTGGCATTGATTGCCATCTATATGGCAATGGACCCAGACAGCTATATCTTGACGATGGTAGCCTATGCTTGGGCAGGCTTCGGCGCAGCCTTCGGTCCAGCAATCTTGTTCTCCTTGTTCTGGAAGCGCATGACGCGTCACGGATGTATCGCTGGTATTGTTGTAGGTGGTTTAACAGTACTCATTTGGAAACAATTTGGATTCTTTGGCCTATATGAAATTGTGCCAGGCTTCATCTTCTCTTCTATCGCAATCTATATTGTAAGTCTCATGGGTAAATTGCCTCCACGTCCGGTTCTAAAAGACTATAGAGAAGCAGAAAAAATGCATATTCTATAAGAAAACATAAAAAAGCTAGTTGATTCACCGATCAACTAGCTTTTATTTATGAGTATTGGTGTAAACCTTCTTCAATTGCGGCTTTTACTTCTGTCACTAAAGAAGCTGGAGTAAGCACCTTTACACTTTGCATATATTGGAGCGCCCAATATTTAAAGGCGTCATGATTAACACGTACACGACATACAACATTATCAGCTGTTATATTTGTAAACTCTACATTGCCATCGAACCAATCTAAAATTTGATTTACGATGGAACGTCTAGCTTTAAACGTAACAGTAATAGATTCACCACCGAACATATAAATATGTTCCTTTACGTATTGTGACACATTAAAGGTGCGTTGTTGTTGATATCCCTTTATCTCCCGCAAAGGTTTTCTACGTTCATTTAGCACCGCAATATGTGCAATTCGATCAACGCGTAATGTAGACATGTCATCATAATTTTCGTGATTTCCCACCAAGTAATAATGTCCTCGATTCATTACTAGTTGGAATGGATTAAATACATACTTCCGTTCCTTATGATCTGGCCCAAGATTAATATGTAATCGCTTATCCACATCTGGTTGGCAATAGGCCAATGAAATTTTTCTACCCTTTTGTATTGCTTCTTCTATGAGATCAATATTAAGAAATAAATCTTGGCTTCTATGAAGGTACCCCGTATTACTTTCAATATCAATACCATGAGGCTTAAAATAGGAGCTACCCAATTTTGCAACACGCCCGATTAAATCTTTACGTTGAGATGCAGTAATATGGCGAGATGCCAATATACCATCAATCAATAATCGCAATTCAGAATCTTCAAAGGTATGAATCATATAGAAATCAGTACGTCGAATGGTGCCATCTGCTCCCACAGCAGACTCTTCACATTGAATACTAAAATCTCCAGATTCATATAAATCATTTAAATGACGGCCTAAGGTTTTCCGATCGACGGATACCTCGTACCGTTCGGCTAATATACTGCGAATCTCCTCTTGAGATAACGTATGATTAGCATCTGTTTCGTCTTTCAGGATTTCTAGTATATATACTAGAACTGCCTTCTTAGATGCCATAAAAGACTCCTTTTACAAATAATACAATTAATACAACTTTATCAACTAATACAATTTATAGAATCATCCACAACACATCGGATGATATTTACAAAATACCCATACACATTATACCATACTTTCATGAACGGTTCATTTTTTCCTCATTAAAATTATCGATTTACTATACTTTTTCAGCAATATAAAATAACTAAAAGTAATAAATATAAAATAAAAGTAAATTTAATTATATTAAATAAAACCCGTTAACACTTAATACATATAAATATTATAAGTGTAACGGGTTTTTATTTTAACTATGAAATCAAAATGAATATAATACAACTTCATAGCAATACAATCAAATAACGAGCTCTATCAATTAGAAAATACTACCTGTTTTCTTACTTCTAATAAAGCCCAATTTTTCCATACGCGTTGTTAATTCATTATAAAAAGCTTCAGCCATGGCATTTTGATGCTTTGTAGGTTGAGACTGATCTGCACTAAAGAGAGCATCTTTAATCTTTTTAATTATCGTGGATTTCGCTTTTGGTTTGTTCAATAACTCCATAAATAATAAATCCTCTTCAGAAATATCACCAATAGCATCATTGAACATATCTGCCCCATACATATATTCACTACCACCATTCACAATAGCTTTTACAAAGTTTGTAAAACGGGCAGGTATATAAGATAAGCCCTCCATATACTCTTCTGTTACAGGGAATGTTTTATAGAAGCGAATACCACCGCGTACCATATGTTCTACTACAGCTCGATATAAATTACATACAACAGGTTCTAATTCATCATCAGATGCATGAGCCGCCTCATGAGCCGCTTTCAAAATAGCGAGGGCCTCGATCATATTGAACGTACCACCATCTTTGATAAGCGCTTGGAACGTATCTCTTACGAGCTCATTTTCAAACATTTCCAGTGCTTCCTCATCAAAGAGAATTTGGAAAACAAAGCTATTTACAATAGTACGTACAGGAATTGTATTCACTTCAGCCGGATTCGCAATAGCATAGTTGATATCTTTTGCAGCGCTAGCTTTACAAATAATAGACTTGCGGAATGTTGTATCTAGTATAAAATCTAAATATTGTTCTTGATCCGCTTGGCTATTAGGAGCCAGTTGTTCAAGTTTAGCTGCTATACTTTCATCATAGGTACGAACCATAGATAGTGTAAGGTCTGCATCGCATACATAAGCAAGATTATGCGCTTTCAAATGATCATTAAATTGATAGAAATAGCACGGATCATTATGAGGTTCTAAATGGTCATGACCTACATAATAGTCCTCCTTTTGCATAACAGAGCGCAATGCACCAAGAAATTTACTATTTCGTTCTTTAAGGTTATCATAGTTAAGAATCTGAGCACCTACAAGACTGCCTACGGTCTTACCGCGCAACACCTTTTCCTTATGGGTCAACTTATCTTGGCCACGATTAGCAAACAGCATGAGCTGACGTACTTCTTCCATGGTATGCCAACCTGGATACGTATTGTAAGACACATAGGCAATACCATTATCCGCCAAATGATTAGAAATAATATTGAGCAGCTTATCCTTCATTTCATCATTGATCCAAGAGTAGAATCCATGTGCAATAATATAATCGAAAGTCCCCATAGATTCGTCAAAATTCAAAATATCTCCTTGCACCAAGGATACATTCTCTAATTTTGCATCACTGATAATTTGATTGCCCTTCTCTACTTGGTCTTGTGAAAGTTCAATGCCTACAAAGGTCGCCTCTGGGTTAAATACAGCTTGAGAAATAATATTACCGCCATAAGTAGCGCCTAATTCAAGAACACGAGCTGTCTTCGCCGGTGGAGTATTTAGCCCTACAAGAGCGCCATACGCTTCTAAATAAGCAGGCGTTGTAAAAGGAAATGGATAGGATTTATAGCCTAACTCTTTATATATCGTTTGTTGCGTATCTTCTGTTGTCATTTGTGTATTATCCTTAGCCATATGTACCTCTATATTTAATATTAGAATTATCCCAAATATGTATTGCTAAAATTATGCATGGTTCCTTATCATTATACCAAATTCCTAGTATATTACCTATATTTTAAGCAGTTAATACGTAAATAATACAATAGCAACTAGCACTATAAACTGATTTATGGAAGATACTTAATATGATATTTAGAAAAACTAAATTTACATACAAAAGAGGCACCCTCGAAAGGGTGCCTCATATAGTTTTCAGTCGTTAAATAACGAATTATTTTACGTCTTCAAAACCTTTTTGTAAGCGAACATAGCTTAAGCGACGTTCTTTAGCGTCTTTTTCAGTTTTAGCGAATAATTCTTCTGCAACGTCTGGAGCTGCTTTAGCCAAGGAAGCGTAACGTACTTCACCTTTAAGGAAGTCTTGGAAGCTTTCAGTTGGTTCTTTGGAATCCAAGGAGAATGGATTTTTACCTTCTTCTTTAAGTTGAGGGTTGTATCTGTAAAGATCCCAGTAACCAGCTGCAACTGCTTTACGTTGTTCTTCTTGAGCTTTACCCATACCAGCTTTGATACCATGGTTGATACATGGGCTGTAAGCGATGATCAAGGATGGACCTGGATATGCTTCAGCTTCTGTAACAGCTTTCATCAATTGGTTTTTGTCTGCACCCATAGCTACTTGTGCTACGTATACATAACCATAAGACATAGCCATCATGCCAAGGTCTTTCTTCTTAGTACGTTTACCAGAAGCTGCGAATTGAGCAACTGCTGCTACGTTAGTGGATTTAGATGCTTGACCACCAGTGTTGGAGTATACTTCAGTATCGAATACGAAGATGTTTACGTCTTCGCCAGAAGCTAATACATGGTCAACACCGCCGAAGCCGATGTCGTATGCCCAGCCGTCACCACCGAAGATCCAGTGAGAACGTTTGATCAAGAATTGTTTTTTCTCAAGAATTTCTTTCAATTCAGGAGTTGTAGCGCCTTCAGCTTCGATAGCTGCTACTAAACGTTCGGAACGTTGACGAGTAGCTGCACCAAGGTTAGCAAATTCAATCCATTGTTCTAAAGCGTCTTTCAATTCGCCAGTAGCAGTTTCAACTGCTTTAACAGCCAATTCTACTAATTGTTGGCGGATTTTCTTAACACCGATGTACATACCATAACCATACTCAGCATTATCTTCGAACAAGGAGTTTGCCCAAGAAGGACCATGACCTTGTTGGTTAGTTGTGTATGGAGATGCAGGCATGGAAGCACCCCAGATGGAGGAACAACCAGTTGCATTGGCAATCATCATACGGTCACCGAACAATTGAGTTAACAATTTAGCATAAGGAGTTTCACCACAACCTGCGCAAGCACCGGAGAATTCGAACAATGGTTGTTCAAATTGGGAACCTTTAACAGTTTCCTTCTTCATAGGATTTTCTTTTACAGGAAGGTTAACACCATAGTTCCAAGCTTCAGCTTGTTCGATTTCAGTATCGATGGATGTCATCACGATAGCTTTGCCTTTAGGAGCTGGACAGATATCAACACAGTTACCGCAACCCAAGCAATCTAATGGGGATACAGCGATACGGAATTGAAGATCTTTAGCACCCAATGCAGGGATTGTATCGAAATGTTCTGGAGCTGCAGCCACTTCTGCTTCAGTTGCCAAAATTGGACGAATTGTAGCATGTGGACATACGAAGGAACATTGGTTACATTGAATACAGTTTTCAGGCAACCATTTTGGAACGAACAATGCAGGACCGCGTTTTTCGAATTTAGCAGTACCAGCAGGTAATGTACCATCTTCATAGCCAGAGAATTTGGATACAGGAAGATCATAACCAGCTTGTGCATTGATTGGTTGTGCAATATTTTGAACGAAGGATGGGCAAGATTCGCAACCAGGTTTAACTGCATGATTGCCATCATCTACTGCGTCTTTCCAGCTAGCAGGAACATCTACTTTTACCAAAGCGTTAACACCTTGATCGATAGCAGCATTGTTCATGTCAACGATATTTTGACCTTTTTTACCGTAAGAAGTTACTACGGATTCTTTAAGGTATTTAACAGCATCATCTACAGGGATGATTTCAGTCAATTTGAAGAATGCAGCTTGCGTTACCATGTTGATACGACCGCCCAAACCGATTTCGGAAGCGATTTTCGCAGCATTGATGATGTAGAAGTTCAATTCTTTTTCTGCGATTTGACGACGTAATTTAGCAGGTAAATGTTCATCCAATTCTTCAGGAGACCAAGTACAGTTCAATAAGAATGTACCGCCTTTTTTGATGCCGCGAATCAAGTCGTATTCATGTACATAAGATTGACGGTGACATGCTACGAATTGAGGTTCAGTAATCAAGTAAGGCAAGTTGATTGGATTTTTACCAAAACGAAGGTGAGACATTGTTACGCCACCAGATTTTTTGGAGTCGTAGTCAAAGTATGCTTGAGCATACATATCAGTGTGGTCACCGATGATTTTGATAGCGGATTTATTCGCACCTACAGTACCGTCAGAACCGAAGCCCCAGAATTTACATTCAGTCAAACCAGGAGTTTCAACTTCTACGCCTTCAGCACGATCTAAGGACAAGAATGTAACATCATCATTGATACCCAATGTGAAGAATTTCTTACCATTTTCAGCAGCTAAATTATCGAATACAGCAACGATGTCTGCAGGGATAACGTCTTTGGAGCTCAAACCATAACGACCAGCGATAACTTTTACATTACGGCCACCGTCAACTACAGCTGCTTGTACGTCTAAGAACAATGGTTCAGCCAAAGCACCTGGTTCTTTAGTACGGTCAAGAACTGCAATGCGTTCTACAGTTTTAGGAAGAGCTTTCAACAAACGATCTGTTGCGAATGGGCGGAACAAATGAACGTTGATAAAACCAACTTTGCGGCCCAATTTGTTGAGGTAATCCACGGTGGATTCTACAACTTGAGCGGAAGAACCCATAGTTACAACAACGTCAGTAGCATCAGGAGCACCATGATAGTTAAACAATTGGTAGTTAGTACCTGCCAATTTGTTAACTTCGTTCATGTAGTGTTCTACAACGTCAGGAACGTTCAAGTAGAATTTGTTGGATGCTTCACGATGTTGGAAGTAAACGTCAGGGTTTTCTGCAGTACCACGAGTTACAGGAGCATCTGGATTTAAAGCATTTTTACGGAACGCTTTAACAGCATCCATGTCAACCAATGGTTTTAAATCTTCATAGTCCCAGATTTGAATTTTTTGAATTTCGTGGGATGTACGGAAACCGTCAAAGAAGTTGATGAAAGGTACGCGAGTTTTAATAGCTGTCAAGTGAGCTACAGCGGACAAGTCCATTACTTCTTGTACAGAGGATTCAGCTAACATAGCACAGCCAGCTGCACGAGCAGCCATTACGTCTTGGTGGTCACCAAAGATAGCCAAAGCATGTGCAGCCAATGCACGAGCAGCTACTTGGAATACACCTGGAAGTAATTCACCTGCTACTTTATATAAGTTAGGAAGCATCAATAACAAACCTTGGGAAGATGTGAAAGTTGTTGTTAATGCACCAGCTTGTAAAGAACCGTGGGTTGCAGCAGCAGCACCTGCTTCAGATTGCATTTCTACAACTTGAACAGTGTTGCCGAAGATGTTTTTTCGACCAGATGCAGCCCATTCATCAATGTGTTCTGGCATTGGAGAAGATGGAGTGATTGGATAAATCGCAGCAACTTCTGTAAAACCATAAGAAACGTGAGCAGCCGCTTGGTTGCCGTCCATAGTTTTAAATTTACGACTCATGTGATTATTGCCTCCTTAAGCATTTAGCAAAAATAGAACACTTGCTTAATCTATCATTATGTTTAGGAATAACAACCATTACAAACTTGCGCACATGAAAAAATAATGCAATAATATATATGTTATATATAATATGGCATTATGTGTGAGCATACTTTTTTGTGATGGGCACAACCATAATTCCTAATATCATAACTTGATATAGCCCTATATGCTAATTATAACGTGCTGGGCCCTATCAACGCAACACATACAGTGACTGTCGCTTTGCCAATATTGCTATCCATGCTTTACATAAAGTAATAGCTAATTGCATTACAGTAATAACTATTCTCATTTAGTTAGGTCACGTCCTATAACCAAGTTTTATTTTTAGGGGGTTAATTATGGATTTTCATCATTTGAAATACTTCGTTGAAGTAGCTGATCAAAAAAGCTTTAGTAAGGCTGCAAGGAATTTACACATCTCCCAATCTGCAATCAGCCGTACAATTAAAGCTTTAGAAGACGAACTTGGTGTTGTTCTCTTCATGCGTAATGCTAAATCTGTAGAACTTACTGATGGGGGTACCATCTTCTTAACCCACGCTAAACGCGTTGTGTTTATGTTTGAACATCTAAAAACTGATTTTGAAAACGAGTTTCGTTTGGAGCAAGGTTCCATCAGAATTGGTATTCCACCAATTACTGATGCTCCCATTTTTGCCCAGTTATTAGGTGAATTTAAAAAAGTATATCCACAAATCGAATTGGAACTCTACGAACAAGGTTCTAAAAAGGTTGAGATCAGCGTTCAGGAAGGTTTAATTGATATTGGCATCATCTGTACTAAACCAAACCCTAAAGAATTTGAATCTTTCTACCTTACGAGTGACCCACTGTCCGTTATCATTCCAAAATCTAGCCCTTTAGCAAAAGAAAAAGAAATTCGCCTAGAAATGCTAGCTGATGAATCCTTTGTATTGCATAAAGACGATTTCAACTTACATGATGAAATCATCAAAGCTTGTAAACACACCGGCTTCCAACCGCATATCGTGTTTGAAACGAGCCAACGTGATCTCATGTTACAAACGGTTAGTGCAAACCTTGCTATCGCATTATTACCATCTCGCCTCTGCCCTGAGGTAGGTGAAAATACAGAGGTTGGTTCTAAGGTTGTCGTAAGACCTCTCGTACCTGAAATTATTCATACCCTTTATGTAATTTGGAAAAAGGGTCATTACCTCTCCCACGCTTCTCGCTTGTGGTTAGACTTCGTAAACTCCAAATTACCATTACCTGGATTACAACTCGAGGATCGTCAATAATGAACAAACCATCTGGGCTCGCATCTAAATTGCGAGCCCTTTTGAAAGCTAAAGAAGCTCCCATGTGGGGCGTTATCATTGTGCTGGTTATCGTTATCATATTCCAGCAAATACAAATCTCTGAATTACAATGGCGTGTCGATGAAGACCACGATGGCTCTACCATCGACAGTGTAGCAGGTCGTCTTTACATTCTTGAAGGGATGGCTAATAAGCATAGTGATCAACTAAACGAAATCCTAAAAGATATTCGTCAACTACAAAATGACGGTGCCAAGTATGACTGGGAACTAAAGCAACTGCAATGGTTGCATCCAGAGCTCAAAGTACAACCACCAGAGGCAAACCCACACCCATTCAAATCCACAGATCTAAACCTGGATATGAATCCTGGGAAAGTGCCTGATGTAACAAAACAAAATCAATAAAGAAATCAGAAATAAATAAAAGCACCTTACATACCTACAAAAGTCATCACAAATGACTCTTCTCATAGGATATAAGGTGCTTTTATCGTTATTCTATTATAGATTTAATTGCTAGTTTTCCCATACATCTCTGCAACGACAAGTTGCTTCTACTTGCGATACGCTTCTAATTTATATGCATATTCACTTAAAAGCTCCTTTGAATAAATTTTTTCATTTTTTGAATCTCTAACTTCTTTCCAAATAATAGATGCTACTTTTAATTTATTCGAATAATTGCCACTAGATTCGTCTGCACAAAAATCCTTAAAAAATTGATTCCATTGACAAACCGAATTGTCATACTTTGCATAATCTGATTCACCATAATATACTTTCAGCAAATCTCCAATTGTAAAGCTTGTATTTTTTTCACTTTTTACTTTTCTCCAGGCAGTAGCCATATCAGCATTAAATTTAAATCGTGAAACACCTATTAAAGCAGAGAAATATTCTCTAAACTTCGTATTAAAGGAAAAATTACATTCAAGTAATGGTGTATCTAAAGTAATACTTTCCACTTGCCTTCTTCTATTTTTTATTGATGATTTTTTAATTAAATCGCCTTTAAAGTACTGCTCAATAATATGATTAAGTTCTTGTTTTGTTCCCCTATATTCTAATCCTAATGATTTACATATTTGTGAAAGTTCATCACGATACCAATAATATTTATTAAATTCATCAAATGATGTAATTTCATCAAACTTAGGTCTACACTCTTTCAATATTTGTCTCCTCAAGTTTAAATAATACTATTTTGTAAATTGTAACATAAAATTGAATAGTATCCAAAATCACACCATTGAAGCATTCGTTAAATATTTTCCTATTAAGTTGTCTATAATCTAGTTATCTATAATATAGCTCTACTTAATCCTCTTTATGTTCCATAGATTTTGGAAGTGTCAAAATTAATAGACCAGCAAGGAACATACAAGCCCCCATTACATAGTAACCATAAGCAAAGCTACCAGTGTGACCATTGATGAATCCAAGCATATAAGGACCTACCCAGCCCCCCATATTACCTGAAGAGTTAATGAGTCCCATCGCCCCCGCTGCAGCAGCGCCAGATAAGAAGGTTGTTGGCATGGTCCACCATACACCCATACCACCGTAAACACCTACTGCAGTTAAGCATATAAAGAATAAGCTAACTTCTGGAGATGGACTGTGTGGTGTTGCTAAGAAACCAATAGTACCAATGAACAATGTAGTAGCAACGTGCCAACGTTTTTCATTGCGCTTTTCAGAAGAGTAACCACAGTATATTTGTACAAGTAAGGCTGCTGTCATTGGAATAGCAATAGACCACGCTACCACGCTTGGTGGCCATCCAGATAAGCTTTTAAGAACTTGAGGCATCCAAAAACTAAAGCCCCAGAAACCAATAACCCACAAGAAATAGATTAACGCTAAACGCAATACTTTTGGGTCTTTTAACGCTTGCCAAATAGTATATTTCTTTGCGGCTTGCTTTTGTTGCTCTTCTTTTTCAAGCTCGGCTTTAATATATACCTTTTCTACATCAGTTACCCAAGATGCATGTTCAGGACGCTCTTTCATCCAGAATGCGAAAATGAACGCAAAGATCACAGCAGGAATAGCTTCAACGATAAAGAGTGTACGCCAACCATGTAGACCAAAGAACGTTGTATCCAATAAAATACCTGCCAATGGCCCACCAATGATGTTAGAGAACAATAAAGATGTCAACATCAAGGAGATTGCCTTCGCTCGCTCCTTTGGCAAGAACCAATTTGGAATGAGTAATGAATAAATTACAGGATATAAAGAAGCCTCACATAGACCAAGTAAAAATCGATAAACATAAAATTCCAACTCAGTGGTCATCGTCGTCATAAGAATACATACGAGCCCCCAACTAAACATGATACGCGCCACCCAATGCATAGCATTACAACGAGCTGCAATTAAAGATGCAGGCACTTCAAACAAAACATAACCAATAAAGAAAATGCCTGCCCCCATACCAAATACTTCTGGCGTCAACCATGGTAAATTCTCCTTCATAGTCAAGCCTGCATAAGCAATGTTAACGCGATCCAGGAAGGCAATAATAGAAACAATAAACAATGGTAAGACTACGTGAAGCATACGACGTTTCGTAAAATCTCTGAAATTGATATCCCCACTTTGAGGCTCTAGTGTAGATGAGTTCATATAATTCCTTTCTACTTATTAAAATATTACATACTTTACCATCTTAAAAGAACAAACGTCCTCTGTCAATGGAATTTTATAGAGTATAGAAATAACAAATAGGAATAGTAAAACCAAAATAATGACATATAAAATAGAAAAGGTATATTCGCTAGAAATGACTGTATAAAATAAAAAAGCACTTTATAGTATGAATATATCTCTATCACAAGAGAAGAAAATACTATAAAGTGCTTTCATATTAATTAGTCTTAACAGGATCATAATCAGCAGGCACTGGAGCAACGATACTCACAAAGACAATATCTTCCGTTCCAGTATTTTTTGCACCATGACATTCACCCATTTTAGATACTATAACTTGCCCCTTTGTAAAAGGCACCTCTGTATTAGGCGTTGGATAAAATACACCCTTGCCTTGCAATATAACCCATATATCATCAGAGTGATGATGATAATGTTTTGGTAAGATTTGACCAGGTTTAATAACCCATACTGAACCACCTGTGGAATCAGTTTGATAAAATGGCGTCCTAACAGCGTTCTCCAAACTTTCAACTTTCACAAGTTCCATATCAAAAACACGTTGATCACTCATAATGCTCACACCTTTCATTGATTAACAACTACCGAGTTGCAGATGCGTATTCACCCATATTAATATCTAGAACCTCTCGAACGGGCTGGATTAAAGAATCCTCGTATTGAACCTTCCACTGAATATCCTGATTCATCTCGCCATTTTGTAACCCCGCAATGGTTTCCCCATCACCTATTATATTACCATGTTCGAAAATATAATTCAACACATTATAAGCATGAAATACTACATGATTAGGATCTACACCGTGAAAGTGATACTGTAAATCAGGTAAAAATAATGTACTCATACCCACAGAATCTACCATCATATCATTGGTACCTTGAATACTAAAATAACGCACATTTACAGCATAATACATGAAACGAGTCACCTCTTTATCAGGATGATTTTCAATCGATTCTCGACTTAAGAACTTACGAGATGGTCCAAATACAACGGCTTTACAAGAGGGATATAATTCTAGTAATGCATCTACATACTTTACAAGCATATCTGCACGTTCTTTGGCCGCTAAACCAGAGGCTAACATATCCGTAGCAAACACCCTGTATTGGCACTCTGCTAATAACTCATCCACATTTGGACAATCCCATACCTGACTACGATCAAAATCATCTAATACAGGCTTATCGATTTTCTCACAATTCGTCACCATCAAGGTCGGTGGAATATCTGCATCAGTATCCTCGTAATGCACCTTATAATTCTGAGGTGCAAAACCTGCGGAATCACGACGATGATCAAAACAATCCACAGGTCCTAAATACTTTGTGAGTACCTCTACCATTGTATCGCGGCCAGGCATATCACACTGCTCTGGCATCAATAACTCAACGAAAAAAATACCACCTGGTCGGACTGAAGTATCTGTTAAATCTTGTTTAAAAACTTGGCTCATATGCTCTCTCCTATAGTTAAAGCGTAATATAAAATGCATCCTTTATCCTATAGTATATCGGATGTTTATAAGTACTACAATTACGTAACCAATGTTTTATAAATAATATAAAGTCTATATTTTGACTACAGGTTAGAGTAATTTCTATATACTGTGACATCACGTTTATATGATTTAAACATAGGGATTCATATTCAGGTTCAAGCTGTTTACTATTCTCTAATGTTTGTAGAAATTTTGCATATAAATAATCAATACTTTCATAACGATTACCAACCTTACAACTCCCCATATCAAATAGGTTACGATAAGAAATATCTCCAGGCAATACAGACATCCAGTTTAAGGCATACTCTGATACACCGAATACTGTATTTTCTGGATTAGGCCCATCTAAATCATCCTGTAACCACGCTGATATTATTTGGTACATATTTAGTATTTCATATTCGCCTATTTCACCATAAAACTCACCTAACCCATCTAGATCAATCTCTAAATTGGCAATACAACGATACATAAAAACTACCTCCTAAAAGTCTCCAATCTTCTTATAGTAAAAGTATAACTATAATCATGTACCATATTTGCCACATTAGACTTTATTTCTATCTTTGAAGTTAATAATAAAACAACGCATAAATTCAAAAAGACCCGCTTCATGGTCCTCGAACTCATGGAGCGGGTCTTTGTATTAACTTACTAGCATGGGATGGTGAGTTGACAGCGAAACCCAAACGGACTCTACCGGACTCCAACCCCTACTCAATTATAGAGGTTTACGAACCACGTCAAGGATAGAACCATCGCGGTATTCTACGATTGCCACGATGTCTTCGTCTTTGTCGGATACAGGGATATCTTGTGGTTTACCTACCAAGTCGAATGCTAATTGTTGTAATTCTTCAATTGTGTAGATAGGCAAGTTGCTATCTTTGAAGCGTTCAATCAAATCAGTACGAGCTGGGTTGATTGCAATACCGTATTCAGTAACAAGTACATCAACGGAGGAGCCTGGTGTAATTACAGTTGCAACTTTGTCACGGATCATTGGCAAACGACCACGGATCAATGGACAAGTAATAACTGTACATTTAGCACCTGCTGCTGTATCGGAGTGACCGCCAGAAGCGCCCATCAATACACCGTTAGAGTCAGTCATTACGTTTACGTTGAAATCAAGGTCGATTTCAGTAGCACCAAGGAATACTACGTCTAGGTAGTTTGTAGTGCAGTCAGTCCATGGGTTAGCATACATGGAAGCGGACATTTCGATGTGTGCAGGGTTTTTATCTAAAGAAGCTGCTGCAGTTGTATCGAATGTTTGAGTATCGTAAATTGCACGAATCAAGCCTTCTTCAAGCATACCAGTCAAGATACCAGTAGCACCACCGATAGCGAAGCCACCTACTTCACCGCGTTTGCGAAGTTTTTCAGCGATGAATTTTGCAACTGTCAATGGAGCACCGCCAGCGCCCAATTGAAATACGAAACCATCTTTAATGATGCCTGCTTGGTCAAGGAATTCACCAGCTAGTTCAGCAATTTTAATTTGGATAGGGTTTTTAGTGAAACCTACCGCACCAGAAGCGATACCTTCTGGATCACCAATGCTTTCAACCTCAACAACATAATCTACATCAGTTTGAGGAATTGCATAGTTGTGTACATAATCAACCAAATTATCAGTGATGATAACAGTTTTGTCTGCATAGTGAGAGTCAACTTTAGCATAGCCAAGTGCACCACATGCGGATTTACCCATACGACCAGTAGCATTACCACGTGGATCAGCTGTAGGAGCACCCATAAAAGCTACGTCGATATGAACTTCGCCAGATTCGATAGCACGAGCACGACCACCATGAGAACGAATCACTACAGGGCGTTTCAATACGCCTGGGTTTTGAGTTAAGAATTTACCAAGACGATCGCGCAAGCCAGATGTTTCGATAGCTGTTACAGTACCATCTTGAATCATTTCTACCAAGAATTCATGGCATGGGGACAAGGAAGAAGATGCGATAGTAATATCTTTGATACCTTTTGCTTGTACGCGTTCCATAACCATTTTCATTACATAGTCACCGTTACGCAAATGATGATGGAAGGACAATGTCATACCATCTTTTACGCCAGCTTTTTCGATTGCTTCATCGATGGAAGCAAGAACTTTATTTGTACCAACACGGCTCATGTGTACAGGTTTACCTGCACGATGAACTTTAGGTTCAATAGCGAATTCACCTTGATATACTTCGCGGCCTTCTAGTGCTGGGATATTTGTTGGGATATCGCGACCTACTTTATTTAACATCGTATTCTGCTCCTTCCTCTAATTCAACTTTAATGCCTGCTGCACGTGCTTTATCAACTACGCGTTGTGCACGAACTACGATAGGACCATCGATCATTTTACCATCTACGGAGATTACGCCTTTATTGTTGCGCAATGCATCTGCATAGCTGTTCAATACCTTAACGGAATGAGCGATTTCTTTTTCGTCAGGAGTGAATACTTCGTGGATAATTTTGATTTGGCTTGGGTGGATACAAGATTTGCCATCATAACCCAAAGCTTTAATGAATTCAACTTCTTCACGGAAACCTTGAGGGTCTTTCACATCGGAGAATACAGTATCGATTACTCGGATACCTGCTTCACGTGCTGCATGAAGGATTGTTTGACGAGCGAACAACAATTCAACAGCTGGTTTATGTTTACCTGTGCGAAGGTCTGCACGATAGTCTTCAGCGCCAAGAGCGATAGCAACTACGCGAGGGCCGTGGCAGATTTCACGAACATTGTATAAGCCACGAACGGATTCGATAGCTACGATAATATTGATTGTACCTTCTGGCCAGCCGTTAGCTTTTTCTACTTCTTCAATTTTCTTCGCTACGATTTCAACTTCAGAAACATCTTCAGTTTTAGGTAAACGAATCATATCAGGTTTAGCTGGAACGATAACATCAAGATCGTCATAGCCATAAGGAGTTTGTGTAGGATGGTTGATACGAACAACTGTTTCTGCACGGAATTTACGGGATTTCAATGCTTCTGCAGTTAAAAGACGAGCTGTGTCTTTTTCTGTAATTGGCACGGAATCTTCGATATCGATCATGATGGAGTCAGCACCGTGAATATCTGCACTGTTAATCATTTTAGGTGTATTACCTGGTACGAACATCATGGAACGAGACAAACGTTTTTTAGCAGCCTCTGTTAATGGGTTTGTTTTAACTTCTGGGAATGTTTTATCGTTAGCCATTATGCTTTGCTCCCCCTTTCCAATGCGCCCAACACGCGAGCTTTAATCGTGTAATCCCAAGCGTTTTTATCTTGTACGGTTACTTTTACGCCATCATAACCGGCTTCTTTCACTGTGTTCAAGATAACAGATTTAATTTGGTCGCCATATTGACGCATAACTTTGGATGTTAATTCGATTTCGATACCGCTAGCAATCGGTTCAACCGTTACTAATGCATCATTTTTTTCGTCGAAGCCAGCTTGTGCAGCTTTTACTAATTGTGCCATGTTGCATCCTTTCCTTGTGAAACATTTATAAAACTCAAGTCTGTACAGGCTCGTCGCGAGAGCCTATACAGACATTGAATACTAACAATTAAATTCTAACACTCCATAGTAATGATTTCTAATTACATGAAACCAGCGATTTTCCACCAAGGGATACCGATTACGTAGTTCAATACTAAACATACAACAGCGGAGATAAGACCAACTGTCCACCAGTCTTTTACATTGTTGTAACCAGCGGAGAAGATGATTGGACCAGGAGCCGCACCGTAGTGAGTTACGGAACCGCCATAGGAATTTGTACCAATTAAGATGAACGCTAATAATGTAGGATCGATTCCTGCGTTAATACCAACGATCAAGAATACTGGAAGCATTGCAGAAATGTATGCTGTACCTGATGCGAAGAAGTAACGAACCGCAACGGAGATTACAGAGATAAGGATAAGCATCATGAATGGATCTAAACCAAAGTTCATGTGAGTTTCTAAGAACTTAGCCAACCATTCGAAGAATTTTCCTTTGGTCAATGCAGAAGATAAGCCCAAGATGCCACCAAACCAAATCAATGTGTTCCAAGCTGCTTTAGTTTTGAGCAAATCATCCCAAGTAATAATGCCACATACAAATGTAGCAATCATCGCTACGATAGCCACTGCTGTAGCATCAATTTTAATACCAAATGTTGGAAGGATCCAACCTGTGATTGCAAGTAGTGCGATGGCGATAAGGCCTTTTTCAGACGCTTTCATAGGACCTAATTCTGCTAAACCATCAGCCGCAATTTTCTTGTTATCAATTTCTTTGACGGATGGACGTTCATACATATAGCCGATGAACGGAATACACATTAACATAATGAAGCCAGGTACGAACATAGCTAATGCCCATTGTCCCCAGTTCAAGGATACACCAGTCAATTTAGTAATGAAGTCTAATGCCAATAAGTTTGGCGCCATTGCTGTAGCGAATAAGAAGGATGTTACCTTTGTTGCAAAGTAACCATTCTGTAAAAGGTACGCACCTGCTTTTTTTGCAGTCTCACCAGGGTAAGAACCAACAGCTTCAGCGATGGACAAGTTGATAGGATATACGATACCTGCTGCACGAGCTGTGTTGGATGGAGTTGCTGGAGACAAGATCAAGTCAAGGAATGCCGTTACATAACCAAGACGAAGTGTTGTACTACCAAAAGCACGAACCAAGTAGTATGCGATACGATGACCAAGGCCAGTTTTACCAAATGCAACAGATAATGCAAAAGCTGCAAAGATTAACCATAATGCTGTATTGCTGTAACCAGCTAATACATCTTTAGTGTTGCTCAATAAGATAGAAGATGTAGCAACACCTAATAATACCGTAATAGGAACTGGGAATGGTTTTAATACCAAGCCCACGATAGTTGCTAAATAAATACCAAATAATTGCCATACTTGCGGTTTGAGACCATCTGGTGTGCCACCAAACCATGTGATTGCGACGATAGCAGCCATAACGCCAACGCGCCATAATTTGTCTTTCATGTGTGTCTTTCCCTTTCTGAATTAATTTAGGCATACATAAAATCATCTAGTCTTCAACAACATAATCGCTCGCGACGTCGATTACATTGATTAAGTCTACACTCATTATATATGTTTAAAAGAAATATGAATAATAGATTACCTTTATAGGGGTTATAAAAACTTTTATATCTACTAATCATACTTTTTATGCATTTTAAGCATAGAATTATAGTCCCAAATGAAAAAAATGCATGTATACCTCCTCAAAAGGATATACATGCACTTACATGGTACTATATTAATCTTAATCTATATTATGAGTTATTATATCGAAAAAGTCCAATACTGAAATAGCATGGATAAACAGTTAGAAAACCTCATAGATATGCTCTATTGATAATTCCTAGGACTTATATTCTCTAAGTATACTATTATCTACAACGGTGTGTTCCTTGTAATAATTACGGACATATTCAATAAAGGTTTTAACAACGATTAAATTTTCCGAATCTTTTGTGTACACCATATTGGTATCACGGGTGATATATTCACCATTTTTACTGCGTAATGGACTCACATAGATATCTTTGTCCTTACAGGATCCAAGTCCCATATACGTCAAGATAGACCATCCTAGACCTGCGCGCACAAAGTGACGACACGTACTCATAGAATTTACGTCCATCGCCACACTTGGAGGCTCGTCAAAATGTTCTGCACACCAAGTTTCAATAATATTTGCCACCGATGCATCTGTTTGGTATTTAATGAACGGTACCTTTACTAAGGATTCAGGCGGCACTAATTCTTTATATACAAGACAATATGGCTCTGCTAGTAACAGTTCAGACTTACCAGACACGTCATAGCCACCACGAGCAAAGGCGACCATACAGTCACCAGTATTAAACATTTTTACCACTTGATGGCTGAAAGCAGTCTTCACTTGGATATGAACATCAGGATATTGTTCGCGGAAAGCTCTCAATAAAGCCGGTAGTTCATAATCTGCAAAGTTGATAGATGATGCGATTTTCAAGGTCCCTTGAATCTTGCCAGAAGCGGAGTTCATAGCGTGCTCCAAAGCCTCTTCTTCTTGCATCATTCGCTTACAGTAATCATAGAAAATTTCGCCTTGTGCCGTGAGGGCAATCCCCTCAGCAGTCCGCAACAACAGAGAATGGCCCAAGGCTTTTTCCATATGGCGCAACCGATAACTCAACGCTGGTTGCGATAAAAATAATTTTTCTGCAGCCCTTGTAATATTGCCTTCATCGACAACAGTAACAAAGGTTTGCCATTCTCTATCGTCCATACAAACTCCTTTATTATCGCTTATTACCAAAGATGCGTAATAAGGATAAGAATAAGTTAATGAAATCTAGGTATAGGCTCAAAGCGCCTGTGATTTCAATGCGGTCTAAAATTGTTTCATCCTCCATGAGCGCCACTTGTGTCACATTATTCTTAATGCGGTTCACATCGATAGCTGTAAAGATAGAGAATACTACAACACCTACATAACCTAGAACTAAACTAACAGTATCACTAAAGCCACTGAGTACAGTCCAGTTAAAGAAGCGGGCCCCCATCATCACCAAGGATACGATGATCATGCCGAACAATGCCGCCATCACATATGGTGTAAGGGATGATAAATTACGTTTAGTTGTAGCCCCTACCACTGCAAAGCCAATGAAGAAAGCAAGCGTACCTATTAACGCCGGAATAACAACATCAAACACATTGTATCGCAATGATACCAAAGTCAATGTGAGACCATTCAAAGCACTATAGAGGAAGAACATACCTCGTAACGTCATTACATTAGCAGAATATGCACGAGCACTAAAAAGGAATACCACACCTAGCTCTACTAATAAGATAATATTAAAATTTTGGTACGCAAAGCGTAACCAATTTGGATTCACTAATGCAGCAAAGCCAACACCAATAGTTGTAAGTAAGCCTACAACCATCCATAAAAAAGAGCCTTTTAATCGTTGGGATACGATACTTTCAACCTGTGCAACCTCAGCTGCAGTAGGTCCTGTTACATTATATGGATTCATACTATCCCTCCTTATTTAATTATCACTTATAGAGATTATCGAGCATTGGCAATGCCCGCAAACACCTTACCACGTTCGCCATCGATAGTCACTTCTTGACCTTCAAGAAGCACTTCATGAGCATTTTTAGCGCCTAAGATAACAGGAATACCATAGGTAATGCCCGCAATAGCGCTGTCCGATGTATAACCATCTTCTACGGCAATAATGCCACCTGCTCGTTTTGCAATAGCCATCAATTCAGGCTCAATTGTGCCTACCACAAGGATATCACCATCTTTGAAACTTTCATAATTACCCTTATGATTAGCCGCAATGTATACATTACCTGTAACGGATTTACGTAAAATACCATTGCCAGACAAGAGTACTCGACCTGCAATGTGAACGCGAATCATGTTTGTAGTACCGGTTGCACCGGATGGCACACCAGCGGTAACAACTACAAGGTCACCAGACTCGATAGCCCCAGTACCAAGCGCACCAGTAATGGCTTGTTTTACCATTTCATCGGAGTTGATAATTTCATGTCCCTTAATAGCCTCTACGCCCCAGCATAATTGCATGCGACGAATAGTTTCCTCATGAGGTGTGACAGCGATGATTTTACAATCTGGACGATGACGCGCCACGCTAAGTGCGGTGTGGCCAGATTCAGTACATGTCAAAATAGCAGCGGCCCCGAGATTTTGAGCTACGCGCACACTAGCCAAGCATACGGCGCTTGTAGTAGTCATTTCTTCATCCTCACGAGCGCGGCTATAGCTATCGTAAATAGCAGCCTTTTCCGTTACCTCTGCAATGCGAGTCATGGTCGCAACAGCTTCTATAGGATAGGAACCATTGGCTGTTTCACCAGATAACATAATCGCATCGGTACCATCCAAAATGGCGTTAGCTACGTCACTTGCTTCCGCACGTGTTGGACGTGGATTTTGAATCATAGACTCAAGCATTTGTGTCGCCGTAATAACGGGTTTACCCAAGTTATTGCATTTTTCAATCATCATCTTTTGAAGTACTGGCACTTCTTCTGCAGGGATTTCTACACCGAGATCGCCACGCGCAACCATGAGGCCATCAGCTACTTCCAAGATTTCATCGATATTTTTAACGCCTTCTGCATTTTCGATTTTCGCGATAATCTTGATATCTTTTTTCTCAGACTCAAGAATGCGGCGAATAGCCACAATGTCTTTACCGCGTTGCATGAAGGATGCGGCCACAAAGTCTACCCCTTGTTGACAGCCAAAGCGCAAGTCCGCTTCATCCTGTTCAGATACAGGTGGCAAGCTTAGTGCTACACCTGGTACGGCTACACGCTTGCGGTTGCCGATTTCCCCGCTATTTTGAACAGTTGTAATGATATTATTGCCTTCGATAGCATCGATGGTAAGTGTTACAAGCCCATCAGCCAATAGAATTTTATCCCCTACGGACACATCACCTGTAAGACCTTTGTGGTTCACGGAGCTAAGCTCTTTTGTGCCTTCCACATCATCTGTAGTCAACGTAAATGGTTGACCAGCTTCGAGGAATACCTTGCCTTCTTTAAATAGACCGAGACGAACCTCAGGGCCTTTTGTGTCGAGCAATAATGCGATCGGTTTATTCACAATCATCGCTGCATCGCGCACCATTTGCATGCGTTCTGCTTGCTCTTCATGGGATCCGTGAGAGAAGTTAAAACGAGCTACGTTCATGCCCGCCCGCATCATATCTTCTAAGATACCAAATTTATCCGTTCCCGGACCTACAGTACATACTATCTTTGTACGTTTCATCTTTCCTCCTATGAAAGCACATCCAAGATTGGATCTTTCATTTCTTATTATATCAATGTTGGTGAAAGCTATCTGTGCCTCACACAACATATGTTATTGCACCTCTACGGAGCCTTCACCTAAAATAGATTCAATAGCCCTGATGGATTCATCACTAGGGTCAAAGCACATATTTGGTGGCAGATTAATCCGTTTTCGTTGACGGTGTAAATATAATGACGTTGGCACAGAGCCAGCAGTGCTAGTCAACACGCGTTTTAAGGCTTCGCTATTTTCTGGTGTATCATATTGGCTATAAATGTGGATTGCCACCTGTTTTGCCTGCCCATAGTTTACCTTTAATGGCGTAATACGGTCTGCAATGATTTGCACACCTTTTTCATCCGCATCAACCCGGCCTTTTACCTTAACAATCATATCGACTGCAATGAATTGCTGGCTTTGACTAAAGACCTTAGGGAATGCCACTACATTAGCCGCACCAGAATAATCTTCAATGCGAAGAATGGACATAACCTCATTGCGCTTCGTCATGCGGTCTGATTTATTTTCGATGAGACCGCCAAAGGTAATGGTTTGACCATCGTATTGCTCTGGATTTTCTACGAGAGCGCCCAGTTCAAAGAGGCCCTCCAACTCCTTCGCATATCCTTGCAATGGATGCCCCGTAATGTAAAAGCCGGTATATTCCTTTTCATCCTTTAACTTATCGTCTTCCGATAAATCCTCCACATTGGGAACAGGGATAAAATCGACAGATTCTTCCATATCGCCAAAGAGGTTCATAGTGCCCATAGCGGCATCCTTTTGCTCTTTAGCACCAACGGCTTGTGCGCTTTCATACATGTGCAACAATTGGTTACGATTTTCCTTGAAACCATCCATGGCACCACAACGAATGAGACTTTCAAGCAATCGTTTATTAACGACCTTATTATCCACCCGTTTGCAGAAGTCCACGATATCCGTATATAGACCATGCTCATTGCGCTCAGTAATCAAGCGATCGATGGCATTGTCCCCTACGTTCTTGATACCGCCAAGCCCGAAACGAATAGCATCGTCTTGTACGGCAAAGCTGCGCTCAGAATAGTTAATATCTGGACCTAAAACCTTAACATTGTGCTTCTTGCAGGAGTTGATGTAATACGTCAACTTTTGCATGTTCTGCATGAAGCTCGTCATGGTAGCCGCCATGAATTCAGGGAAATAATGGGCTTTCAAGTACGCCGTTTGGTACGCGATATACGCATAAGCCGCACTATGTGATTTATTAAAGCCGTAACCAGCGAAGTATACGAGCAAATCGAATACTTCATTCGCAACGGACTCGGTAATACCGTTCGCTACAGAGCCTTGAATAAAGGACTCCCGTTGTGCCTTTAGAACAGATTCCTTTTTCTTGCCCATAGCACGGCGCATCAAGTCCGCTTGACCAAGGGAGAAACCACCCATGGCGGACGCAATCTGCATAACCTGTTCTTGGTATAAGATTACACCAAAGGTATCTTTTAAAATCGGTTCTAAAATTGGATGTAAATAGGTAACCTCTTTTTTACCGTGACGGCGGTCGATAAAGTCCGCCACCATCCCAGAGCCTAGTGGGCCTGGACGATACAAGGCTACCAATGGAATTAAATCTTCAAAATGCTCAGGCTTAAGGTCCATTACAAGCTTTGTAATACCTTCCGACTCAAGCTGGAATACACCAGAGGTGTCGCCTTTTGTGAGAATGTCACACGCCGCCTTATCATCAAGCGGAATGGCATCTAAGTCTAGGTCAATACCACGGTTCGCCTTGATGAGCTTTAAGGCATCCCCCATAACCGTCAAGGTACGGAGGCCCAAGAAGTCCATTTTTAAAAGCCCTAATTCCTCGATGTTATCCTTATCGTACTGCGTTACAAAGCCTTCATCGTTGGCATTTTGTACTGGTACGTGGTCATCTAGAGGGTCCGCAGAAATTACGACGCCCGCCGCATGCGTGGACGAATTTCGCGCTATGCCTTCTAGCTTTTTACCAAAATCAAATAATTCTTTAACGTTTGGATCAGCTTCGTATAAAGCCTTTAACTCTTTACCTTGTAAAGCCTTATCCAAGGTAATCCCTAGTTCGTTGGGAATCATCTTAGCGATGCGGTTCACTTCAGCCAGTGGTAAGTCGAGCACACGACCTACGTCACGGATAACGGCACGAGCCGCCTCAGTACCAAAGGTAATAATCTGAGACACACGAGCTTGACCGTATTTTCTTGTCACATATTCGATGGCTTGACCACGCTTTTCATAGCAAAAGTCAATATCAATATCGGGCATGCTTACCCGCTCTGGATTTAAGAACCGTTCAAAGAGCAAGTCGTATTTCAATGGATCAAGGCCTGTAATACCTAATAGATAGGCTACTACAGAACCGGCCGCAGAACCACGTCCAGGACCTACTAAGATATCGTGCTCACGAGCATAGCGCACATAATCCCATACGATGAGGAAGTAGTCCTCAAAGCCCATGGTTCCAATAACATCTAACTCGTAGTCGAGACGTTTTTGTAACTCTTCAGAGGTCTCTCCATATAGGCGAGGAATTTCTCGTTCACAAACCTTACGTAAATAGGTCTTAGACGTTTCCCCTTCTGGCACATCAAAGTGTGGCAAATGATGTTCGTCGAAATTAAACTCTACATTGCAACGGTCTGCAATTTTTAAGGTGTTTTCGATAGCCCCTGGGATATGTCCAAATAACTCCGCCATCTCATCCCCAGACTTGAGATAAAACTCATCATTCGGGAATTTTAAGCGGTCTACCTCAGCACGGCGACGACCTGTAGATATACAAACCTTAATATCCTGCGCGTCTGCATCCTCTTTTAAAACATAGTGGAAATCATTAGACGCTACAATGCCAAGACCATATTCCTTGCTGAGCTTAATGAGTTCCTCTTGAGCCTTTGCCTCCTCTGGCAAACCATGATTTTGAATTTCTAAGAAAAAATTATCCTTGCCGTACGTCTCGATATGCCATTCGATGGAACGCTTGGCGCCTTCCATATTGTCTTGCAAAATATACTGAGGAATTTCTCCTTGAATACACGCACTAAGGGCAATAATCCCTTTGCTGTATTGGCGCAATAAATCTCGGTCTGCACGAGGACGATATAACATACCTTCCGTAGATGCTTTAGACACGATTTTAACGAGATTACGATACCCTTCCATGGTCTCAGCCAATAGGATGAGATGTTTTAATCGTTCACGGCTACGACCTTCTGGACAATCAAATCGGTTGTTTTCCGTTACATACACCTCACAACCGATGATAGGCTTAACGCCTTGAGCCATACATTCTTTGTAGAAATAAATGGCTGCGTACATATTGCCGTGATCTGTAATAGCAAGGGCGGGCTGATTTAACTCCTTCGCACGACGTACCATGTCAGGCAAACGACTGATGCCGTCTAGCAAACTAAACTCTGTATGACTATGTAAATGTACAAATGGCTGCATGGTACACCTCCTTTAAGGGCGATGAGCAAAATACACGTTCAATGACTTCTTACGAGCCTTCCAATCTGGCAAAAACTGTGCCACGAGATTGTGAAAGTTCTTAGAATGGTCTAAATATTTAAAATGGGCAAACTCATGAACCATAACGTATTCAATATACGCCTGTGGCCCCTCTAATAATCGGGTATTCATCTTAATGAGCTGCTTTGCAGGCGTACAAGAACCCCAACGGCTCTTCATGCGCTGCTGCTTTATGGTTGGCATAGGTACATCAATACCTTGCTTGTGAAAGCGCTGATATACGACCTTCGCCCAGTGGACAAAGACCTTCTCCCCTAAATTACGCCAATAACTTTGCATTAATATATGCTTTGCTTCAAAGGTCGTACCACGAGGTACTACCATGGTAAGGATGGCTTTTCCGTCAAAGCCGATATGAGGCTTTCCATCCTGCTCAACTAGGCGTAAGGTAACGAGAATACCAAGAATTGATAAGCTTTCACCATTCACATACTGCAACGCCTCAACGCACTTGGCATTCAATGCATCAATCTTGTAACGAGCCCGCTCAATGGAGGGCATATTTTCGATGACAAATTTATCCACCACATAATCCGGTATGTACCCATTCGCCGACACATGGATCACACCATCCCTGGTAATGCGCATGTTCATGTTCTTCACACGCTTGATGGTTAACTCATATTCAATTCTGTCGCCATTATAGGTAATAGACCTAGTTGTTGAAGTATTCATACCTTTTATTTTATCATAAAACACTCATAAAATCGTAAAATTCTAGTGATTTTAATAGAATGACTTAGATTTTAAGTAATTCTGATTTTTTACTATTTTGTAATATAAAAATGACACCTATACCAAGCCCTTATGGGTGGTATAGGTGTCATTAAAATAATCTGTAATATCAAATTATTTATTAGTATAGAAAAGTCTTAATAAATACATCACAAGCTTGTCTTACGAAGCATCCAAATCACCAAAATATTAAGCATATTATTTTACTTTAACAATAATAGAACGATTAGGATATCTCATCTTCTTATCTTTCAACCGATTATAAATATCCTGTTCCTCAGAAGTTAGGTCTGCCTTACTAGATAAAATATGTATGTGAATTGGTTTCTGTTCTTTTTCTAGCTCTTTTTTCTCTATCAAATAGTTGTTTAAAGTATATTTTTTATAATTTTCATCGGTTTCCTCATCAAATAAATAGTATATTTGATCTAAATTTAAATCAATTTTTAGAAAACCTGTTTTTCCATAACTATATAGATAGTTTAATTGTGATTCGTAAGAGTATCCATTATATTCTAATGTGGACCCAGTTTTATTATCCAATATATAATTTTCACCCTTGGAATATCCCAAAAAATAACGAGGTTCATATTTATATGAATTAGATTCACCAATATAGATTATTGAGCATACTGCTAAACTCAAAATACTTACCAAAATAATTAATATATATTTCATCTCTACTATGCTCTCACTTCAGCTTAAATAACAGTATCAATTTGAATTCCATATTTAAAAGGCTTTATAATTCTAGCTCTCTGTTCTAAATATGCAATATTAGCTGCAGCAATTAATGCACTCTCCTTTGATGCACTCATTACCATAGACCATAGTTTATCTATATACGCAGTAGAAAGCTCTGCCGGAGGAATAGATCCGATTTTATTATCGTAATCAGGAAGCCATTCAAAATTATATAAATCTTTTGCTTGCCCAACCACATGAACTTTATCTTCAGAAATTTTTGTCATTCTAACACCAATCTTTAATTTTCCGAATGCAGCTTTAGCATTACCAAATGCAGCATCTATTTTATCATAAGACACTCATAAAATCATAAAATTCCGGTAATTTTAATAGGACTTATTTAATATAAGTAACATAATACTCCTCTTTAATTAAGAAGTTTTATATTTAATAACTACCGCTTAAACTGATCAAAAAATAATAAAAGATTCCAAGTCCTAACTACGTTATTAGAACTTGGAATCTAAAATTATACTGCTATTAAAAAGAAATTCGGCTACCTTGTGATTGAAACCTTCCAGGCGCTTCTGACAATTTCTTATATATATCAAATGTTTCAGATGGACCTAAACTTTCAATCGGTTGTAATATCATATTATCACCGTAATACCATTGTTGTAATCTTGTAAAATTATTTATAATTTCAACATCTTCTGGATTTAAATAATATACAATAATTGTATTGCTCTCTTGATTAATAATAACATAGACATCATCATTCATCGCATAAATTTTATCATTAATAATATCCATCGAAATACCTTTATTAATGAGATATACACTGTTGGCCTTATCAAAAATTGTATTGTATCTGCTATCAACTACATACCGATACTGTAAATCATGATATAACCAACCCCCACCTATAAAGAGAAATAGACCAAATATACCTACCAATATCGTGGATAACTGCAGTAGACCTTTAATAAAAACAATTATTTTATTCATATTTGTATATTAGTAATATTTCTCCATAAACTCACGTCATCTTATACTCAATAATATCTCTATTATAAATAATAAATCTAGTTGTTGAGATATTCATATCTTTTATTTTATCATAAAACACTCATAAAAACTTAGAAATCTGGTGATTTTAATAGAACTACTTAGATTTTAAGTAATAATGATTTTTTATCATTTTGTAATATAAAAATGACACCTATACCAAGCCCTTGTTGGTGGTATAGGTGTCATTATAATAGTATGTAATACTAACCTACTAATCTGAGTAAGATAATTCTAAAGATACTTCACCATTAGCTGTTAATATAAATATTAATCCAGAGAACGGATTTTGATTATAGAATTTAAAAGTCTCAATCATTGATAAAATTTCATTCTTTAAATTATACATAACTTCCGAAATAATAGCCGGCTCTTCATCATTATTTTCTACATACTTTGTAATATATGAATCATCCTCAGTTTTATAAACCAAAAGCTCTACAGAGGAATTATTAACATTCATATCAAAGTGTAATTTAGCACGATGCCAATTTAGAGGCGTTAACTTGTATATACTTTTGGCTACTTTATTATAATGTTTTTCAAGTTCCGATTCTAAGCTTTTATGCTTTAACTTAAATGCCTTATCAATGGCAGTATAATTTTTTGCTAATACACGAGATTCCATATCTTCCAATAATAAAACACCTCGTGGACCTTTTAGCATTTCTTTATATACATCCGGATCAAATTCATCTTCATTTTCCAAAACACCAAAGTTTTTATATACCCACTTATATCTATTTTGGAGCCAGCAATCGTCAGTTACAGGGTCATTATGAAATTCACAATGTGGCTCATAATCATCGCGTGAAATATACATTGTTCCCCACGTCCATTGTTCTGTAGAGGCTTCATGAAGTAAACGTACATACGTTAAAATCTCACTAGTTCCAGCTTTTATAGATTTTACTTTTTCATCACTGCAATTATATAGCAAATCTCCATAACTAATGATTGAACCAGCCGGGGTTTTTACATAATAACAAGCCGAACTCATACCTGATTCTGTACATTCAAAAAACAAATAACACTTATACCAATGTATTGGCATACAATCAATAAGTATATCTCTTATTTTATTAATATATATATCCATATATCCTCACATTAATTATTAGGAATTTCGTCAGAAAATCTTCTATTCCTCTTACATCATCATTAGTAATGATTCGATGTTTATCTAAATCAAGAAATGTTAGGTCATAACCTAAATAATACCAGCGATTATTGTTAGTATTTAGCATCATGGTCTGAGTTCATTAGCATTTTTCTAACGTTATATAAAGCCTCTTTTGAAAAGTCTTCTAGCTTAGTTTTCTTAAATAATAATCATAAGTATATATACAACTTAAAAATCTTCTAGAATCTATAATCCTAAGTCTATAAACTCCCCTGAAACTTTAATCTGCCAAAACATCCCTTTAGTAGCTTTTAAATCAATGCCTGTTTTTAACTTGTCAAAACTCACATCATAAAATGGTAATAATATCTGTAATGATGCTAATTTTGCTTTCATAGTAATTAAATCTTTACTTAATTGCCCGGATATATTAGTATCCGCTATCTCCTGTAAATTGGAAATACATGCTTGAAGATCTTCATTCTGAATACGTTCACACGTATATATTTCAGACAAATAGGTCTGTTTAATACAACTTAAGATTGATTCAGAAATGAATTCAGGTTTTTGTAAGACTTCATACAATCCTAACAAAAACAACGCCCAAAATATCTCCTCTACATAATCGGTAAAGAAATAGATACCGAACTTCTTTTCATCATGTGTAGAAATCTTTAACACTTCAGATAAAGTATTACCCTCTAACTCCCGTTCTATTAAAGCAATCCAACTACTGCATTCAATATCATCTAACGTATCATTTAATGCTGGTATAGGGATTCTACGAGCCATCCACTCATCAACATCCTCTAAACTCATCCCATCACCAATTATATTTAACAGTTTATCGGACAGATGTGCTTTTCTACACATTAATCGAATTAACATACTAAATATGTAATATTCTAAAATGGTCAAGTCAATATAATTTCGTCTATATGCCTTAACAGCACCCAATATAAAGACCATCAAAAATGTATCTAAGCTTTTTTTACTTTTAAAATAGATCATATTTATACCTCTATCCACTAATTTATTCTAGCTTAAAATCTATACGTTCATCATTAACCCGTTTTACTTAGTGAATTATAATAGTCCATTATCCATCAGCAAACCCAACAAAGTAAATATTGCAAAAAATAAGAAGATACTCAAAATAATCCTTACTACACATCTCACTATAGGCTTAGCTGAAGTAAAAGATTCTATACTATCATGATTACCAATCAACTCAGGAATACAAATAAATGCAATTAAAAATCCTATAGCCTGAATTGTACCTTTAACCTCATAATTTGTATCATATAAATTCAAAAAAGAATCAAAGAACTCCATCGATCTACTAAATCTCCTTATAATTAAGATAATACATACTAAATAGAATATTTACATTCCTATCTTTTTCAAAACTAACAACTCCATCAAATCAACTCGTTAAAGTACTCTCAATTTTTACTACACAATATTATGAATATAAATATAATATATTACTACTTTTTATTAACATAATTATCTCTTAATTGTAACAAGATGGTCCGTTCGTCTTTCCCAATTTCATCAAGACTATTTAATATGGTTAGATAATCGCCATAGTTATATTTCAACATAGTAATTAAAGAGTCTCTAACCTTTTTACCAGCAATACTTTCATCAAAATATACTTGTATATTATTTGTTTCTTTATCAATGATAATAAAACCACTAACATTAAATATTAAGATTTTAGTAGGAGTCTCTTTTATTCCTCTTACGTCATTTGTAATAATTAGATGCTTATCTAAGTCGAGAAATGTGGCTTCATAGCCTGAATGATACCATCGTTTATTATAATATTTAGCACCACGTTCTGAGTTCATCAGCATTTTTTCAAAGTTATCTAAAGTCTCTTTTGAAAAAGCTTCTAACTTAGATTTCTTATTAACAATCATCTTAGATCTTGAATAATTAATTTTATGCTTGCCAGTCTCATCACCGTAAATTTCAAATTCTAGAACATCTAACATGTGATTTCTAATATCATATCGACCGATTCCATCATAGCCTAAATAATAATAGTAAGGCTCATCAAAATATACAGCTAAAATACGATTAGAAATCGATTCATTGATTAAAGTATCTACTAGCTCATGAGACTCATCCATAATAACTATATTATTAGGAGAACCATCGTGATAATAATACTGATAAATAGTGGTACTAATAATTGCTATAACAATCAGTATTAAAGAACAAATTTTTTTCATACCAAACTACCTAAGCTATATAATCAAATAGCTTCATACAAAACACCAACATCTTTTAATAATATCAAATATCATATCTAATCAATAAATATTTATTCCCCTTCTATAATTCAATTATATGTTAAACTAGCGTATACCACCAACGAATATTTTGTTATGTTGCGGCAAAAAAAGTACCATCTATCAAGGGACGACTTATGTGTCGTTTAGCCCCAAATAGATGGTACTTTTTATAATTAAGTTAATTAAATTGTTTAAATAAACATGTTCCACTCAATCTACAATGTAGTATAGCACTACTTTATATTCCGTCGTGCCGCCAGACTACCAGCGCTACTAGCTAGGCCCGCTCGATTGATATGTGGGTTCCCATGTTTGTACGTCTTTGGCTTACTGCTTTTATCTTCTACTTTTGATTTCTCAAATTTAGTAAATAGATTATCGAGCTCGCGCAAGAGCGCACGTTTTTGCGAGTCTTTTAACTCGTATACATCACCTTTATAGGCGATGTATTTATTTTTTAGTACAGGACTGAGATCATAGATGGGCTCGTGTTCTTCTCCATTTACATCCAACAGCTCATCCAAGGTCAATCCATAATAGCGAGACAGGGCACAGAGTGTATCTAAATCTGGTTCGCGATACCCTGTTTCGTAATTTGAAAGCGCCGCATTACTGATACCTACGGCCTTTGCTACTTCGATTTGGCTTTTGCCCATGCGCACGCGAGCACGCTTTAAGTTCTTGTAAAACTGCATGTTCATCACCTGTATCGATACATAAACAACTACAAACTATAACTTCTTATAATAATGTATCACTGATTTTTTTGAAAGCTTCATCAGCAACGGCTAATGTGCGTTCCACTTCACTGCTCTTGTGGCAGATAGATACGAAATTACTTTCATAAGGACTTGGCGCATAGTAAATACCATGGCTCAAGTTATGGTGAAAGAACATTTTGAATTGTTCTTCGTTGCAAGCTGCCGCATCATCAAAGTTCTTAACTGGTTTGTCAGTGAAGAAGATGGTGAACATAGAGCCTACACGCTGTACTACAACAGGCACATTATATTGTGCCGCCAATCTTTCAAAGCCTTCGCAAAGGGCAATCGTCGTATCTTCTACTTGTTTAAACACCGTTGGATCACGTTGCAGAATGGAAAGTGTTGCCAAACCAGAGGTAACGGCAATTGGGTTACCACTCAATGTACCAGCTTGGTAAATAGGGCCAGCTGGAGCGATTTGATTCATAATCTCACGAGAGCCACCAAACACGGCAAGTGGCATGCCACCGCCAACGATTTTACCAAGGCATGTAAGGTCCGGTTTAATGTTATAACGTTTTTGAGCCCCACCGCTGCTAGCACGGAAGCCACACATAACTTCGTCAAAGATCAACACAGCACCGTGAGCCTTAGTTACTTCACGCAAGGTTTCGAGGAAGCCTGGTACTGGAGGTACGCAGCCCATGTTACCAGCTACAGGTTCCACGATGATCCCCGCAATAGTATCGCCGATCTCGTCGAATAATTTACGAACCGCTTCAGAATCATTGTACGGCAATGTTATGGTATTCTCTGCTACGCCTTGAGGAACGCCAGGGCTATCCGGCACGCCAAAGGTAGCAAGGCCAGAGCCAGCTTTCACCAAGAGAGCATCGCTATGACCATGGTAACAGCCTACAAATTTCACGATGCGATCGCGACCAGTATACCCACGAGCTACGCGCAATGCACTCATGGTAGCCTCTGTACCAGAGTTTACGAGGCGGATAACCTCCATAGATGGCATGAAGGCTTGTATCTTTTTAGCCAATTCTGTTTCTAGTAGTGTAGGCGCACCATAGCTAGTACCACGAGGAATCGCCTCTTGCAAGCTAGCAATAACTTCAGGGTTCGCATGGCCCAAAATCATAGGTCCCCAGCTCAACACATAGTCGATGTATTCGTTGTTATCGATATCATAAATGCGGCTGCCACTGGCGCTGCTAATAAACGGAGGGTTAGAGCCTACGCTACGGTAGGAACGAACCGGGCTGTTTACGCCGCCCGGCATATAACGTTTAGCCTCATCAAAGGCCTTTTCAGATTTACCGAGTTGGAACATAGTTCCTCCTTATTGTTGTAACCATTTAGCAATATCTAAGGCATGGTACGTAATGATGATTTTAGCACCGGCGCGCTTCATAGAAAGCATTGTTTCCATAACGAGGCGTTCTTCGTCGATGAGACCAGCCGCTGCGGCGGATTTTACCATTGCATATTCGCCGGATACATTATATACCGCCACAGGCAATTCGTAGCGGTCACGTGTTTCACGAACGATGTCCAAGTAGGATAAGGCCGGTTTAATCATGATAATATCTGCACCTTCAGCGATGTCGAGTTCGATTTCTCTGAAAGCTTCCAAGCGATTAGCCGAGTCCATTTGATAAGATTTGCGGTCACCAAATTTTGGCGCAGAATTAACAGCTCCGCGGAACGGACCATAGTAAGCAGATGCGTATTTTGCCGCATAGCTCATGATAGATACATTGGTATAACCTGCCGCATCAAGGGCTTCACGAATAGCACCTACGCGACCGTCCATCATATCGGATGGAGCCACCATATGTGCACCAGCTTCTGCTTGGCTTACCGCAACTTTACAAAGCAATGGTAATGTTTCGTCGTTCAATATTTCATGGTCATCGATCATGCCACAGTGACCGGTAGAGGTATATTGGCACAAGCATACGTCAGAAATAACCAAGAGATTTGGCACGGCTTTGCGGATGGCTTTGATGGCTTGTTGTACTGGTTGGGACATATCCCAAGCAGAGGAACCTTGCTCATCTTTGTATGTAGGAATACCAAAGATTTCTACACCACGCACACCAAGATCATAAGCCTCTTGAGCTACTTTCACAGCCTCGTCAACAGACAAGTGATATTGATCTGGCAATGTGTCGATTTCCTTTTTGATACCTTCACCAGGCACAATAAATAATGGATAAATCAAATCAGTTACGTCGAGTGTCGTTTCGCGTACCAAATCTCGCATTTCTGGATTGATACGCAAGCGGCGAGGACGGTATGTTAAATCGTACATGTAATCCTCCTAAATATCTTTTACAATAGCGTTTACTAAGCCATCTGTTGTATATACATCGCTGATGATAGCCGGTTTAAGACCTGCACTCATAGCCGTAGCAGCCGTAATTGGACCGATGCAAGCTACTTTAGTTTTGCCTAATAGCTCTAGTGCATTGTCGCCCAATAATTGGATTGTATTTGTTACAGTAGAGGAGCTTGTGAAGGTAATATAATCTACATTGCCTTCTGTTAACGCTGTTACTAATGCTTCTTGTTGAGATGTATCTTGTGTCGTTTCATATAAGCGCAAGATATCTACATTCATATTGCGGTGACGCAAGCAACGTGGAATCACATCGCGTGCTACCTTTGGTTGAATCAATAATACAGAATCCCCTGCACTGAGTTCTTCTTCAAGAGCCTCCACAGCAGATTCAGCCTTGTAATCTACAGGAATGATATCTGGTACGATGCCATATTTTTGAAGTTCACGAGCTGTAGCACAGCCGATAGCCGCCACTTTAGAATTACCTAAAGCACGTGTATCTTTGCCTTCTTTATATAGAGCATCAAAGAAGTAGCGAACCCCTTCACCAGATGTGAATACGATGCATTGGTATTCTTTTGTATTGTTGATGATGCGTTTATCTTCCTCAAACAATTCCAATGGAGATGTTTTAATTGCTGCTGCTTCCACTACATTAGCACCTTGAGCCGCTAATTTTTCACGGAATGCACTTGCTTGGGAGCGAGCGCGTGTGACTACGACAGTTTTGCCGAATAAAGGTTTATTATCAAACCATTGTAATTTTTCACGAAGGTTGACAACATCACCTACTACGATGATAGCTGGCGCTTTCAATTGAGCCTTTGCTACATCTTCAACGACATGTTCAAGGGTAGAAACTAATACCTCTTGTACTGTTTTTGTTCCCCACCGAACAAGCGCTACTGGTGTAGAGGCTGCTCGCCCATGAGCCATCAATTTTTCCGCAATGACAGGCAAGTTACCAACACCCATTACAAAGCAAAGTGTATCTACCGCCGTAGCAAGGCCTTCCCAATGGATGCCAGATACTGCTTTTGTAGGATCCTCATGACCTGTTACCACCGCAAAGGATGTGGCCATAGCGCGTTGTGTTACAGGAATCCCTGCATAGGCAGGCGCTGCGATAGGAGATGTTACACCTGGCACGAACTCAAATGGCACACCGGCTTCGCCAAGAGCCATCGCTTCTTCACCACCACGACCAAATACGAGCGGATCACCGCCTTTTAATCGTGCTACGATTTTGCCTTCTTTACCTTTTTGGACTAATAGCTCATTGATTTCCCATTGATGCATTGTGTGATCTTTACATTGCTTACCAGCGTAAATCAGTTCAGCATCTGGACGTGCCCATTCTAACAGATGGGCATCCGCTAAATAGTCATATACAATTACATCTGCTTTTTCGATGCATTCACGGCCTTTTACAGTGATGAGTTTAACATCGCCAGGGCCCGCACCAATTAGATATACCATACCTGTCATTTTATGATTCCTTCCTCTATGAGAGCATCCACAATACGTTTGCCCCCTTCTTCATATAAGGCTTTTGCAAGATTTTTACCAAGGATCTCGCCCTTTTTAGCGGGACCAGAGATTTCCCCTTCGTACACAGTTTTTCCGTCGAGGGATGCAATCATAGCCTTTAAAGTCAATTGACCTTTATTGATGGTACCATGTACGCCCATTGGCACTTGACAACCACCGTTTAATTGACGCAAGAAACTGCGCTCCCCTTCAACGGCATAGCGCGTTGCTTCATCGTTGATAGGAGCCAAGATTTCAAGCATCTCCGTATCGTCGGCGCGACACTCGATAGCGAGTGCCCCTTGTCCAACGGCAGGAATCATTTCGTCGGCCTTGAAGACTTGTGTGATTTGGTCTTCTAAACCCAATCGCTTAAGGCCTGCTTGAGCCAAGATAACACCATCTAGCTTTTCCGTTTTGATCTTGCTCAAACGAGTCTGCACATTACCGCGAATAACCTCTACCTTTAGGTCAGGTCGAACATGTAATAGCTGTGCTTGCCGGCGTAAACTACTGGTACCAACACGAGCTCCTTGTGGCAATTTGTCCAGTGTTTTATACACGGGACTCACCAGTGCATCATACGGCACTTCGCGAGCGGAGATGGCACCAAGAGTAAGGCCTTCTGGCAACTCTGTAGGCATATCCTTTAAGCTATGTACGGCGATGTCGATGTCGCCTGCATGCATAGCCTCTTCTAATTCAACAGTAAATAAACCTTTACCACCAACTTGAGCCAGTGGTTTCTCTAAGATACGGTCACCTTTTGTATTAAAGTGAACCAGCTCTACCGTAATATTTGGGTACAGACGTTGTAATTCTGCACTAATATGTTCAGCCTGCCACAGGGCAAGGGCACTTTTTCGCGTGCCGATTCGAATATGATCTCTCATGGCATTAGCCTTCTTTCTCAAGATTAAACATATCTTTGAATAAGTCCCAGTACAAGCCTTCTTCCTCTGTACCAGCAATTTCGTTGAAGTGAATCATCGGTTCACGCAACATTTTGCGAATGATCATGCGACTCATCGAGTCCATAACACGGCGCTCTTTATCGGAAATATCTGGCAATTTAGCTAATGCGCGATGTAATTCACGACGGCGAATACGCTCCGCTTTTTCTGTAAGCAATGCCATCATCGGACGCACTGTTAAATAGCTTAATTTATCCAATAACTCTTCAATAGCATCGTGAATAATAGGTTCTGCACGACGAGCTTCCTCTTCTCGTTGTGCCTTGTTTTCTTCTACTACACTTTCAAGAGAATCAATATTAAATAGATAAATACCGTCCAAGTCTGCCACAGCAGGGTCGATATCACGAGGTACCGCAATATCAATCATAACGATTGGTTCACCCTTGCGAAGAGCCGTAATTTTCTTGGCTTCTTTTTCAGTAATAATATAATGCGGCGCCCCTGTAGATGTAATTAGGATATCTGCATCCTTAGCATACTCTACAAAGTTATCGAGCTTAACAGCTTTACCATTAAAGCGTTCCGCTAACATTTCAGCCTTAGCAAAGGTTCTATTAGATACGAAAATCGTTTTTACACCCTTCGCTTGTAAATGAGTAGCTGTCAATTCACTCATCGTACCAGCACCCAAAATAAGTACTGTAGCTTCGGATAATGGCTTATCTAAACTGTCCTCCGCAAGATTGACCGCCGTGTAACTAACAGATACAGGCGTATTAGCAATGCCCGTATTAGTACGCACCTTTTTACCAACGCTAATAGCTCGTTGGAATAAAATATTAAAAATTGTTCCCGTACAGCCTGCGCTATAAGCCTGAATATAAGCCCCTTTTAATTGGCTCAAGATTTGGCCTTCCCCCAACACAAGGGAATCAAGGCTAGCAGACACACGGAATAGATGCTCAATACAGTCCCGTTCTTCGTAGAAGAAGAACGCATCTGCATCGATATGATCTGCGCCTTTTAAATCTTTTAATACTGCCAACATGTAATCCTTTGGAAATTCTACACCTTCTAAAGCAGCATAAATTTCCGTTCTATTACAGGTGGATAATATAACGCATTCTGAGATACAGTCAAATTCATAGAGGCGGTTTAGTGCGGAAACTACCTCGTCTTTATCAAACGAGAAACGTTCACGCACCTCTACAGCGGCACTTCTATGATTTAGACCTAATACCACTAATTGCATGGTTTAGTTTCTCCTCTATAATCATCCAATCTCCCTTGAGAATGGCTTCAAATGTTTCTACCGTCAGATTGTCTCGCCAAAATTTCTGTCGAGCCTCTGGAGTAAGAAGCAGTAACTTTACTTCTTCTCTAAATATTTTAAGTCTAGGCATAGCCTTTTGCAACTGACCATAACGATTCATCATATCTTGTCGTACGAGACGATTGATACGCGGGCCTACATTGTTAGCACTAATAGCAATATGAAGATCGCCGAGTTCAAGAGACGATGGCACAGTAAAGCTGCACGCGCTCGGGTCATCACTACGGTTTGTCCACACTCGATGTTTTTTCCCTAGCTCATACAAGGTATCGTTTAGTTCATGATTATCTGTGCAGATAAACAGCAAACTACTCGAAATAATATGCTCTTCGTCGTCCATTGTGAAAGCCCGATCACACCAAGTGATGCGATTTTCCTTTGCCCATTGGCTAATCGTATCCGTTACAGCAGGAGCGATAACGACAATTTGGCAAGGCTCGTCAATAAAAAGCTGCATCCGTCGTTCCGCTACTTCTCCGCCGCCTACGAATAGGATTATATCTTCAGTTGTAGGTTGAAATGTTATGGATACCATGGCTGTCCTACTATATATAAAAAAATCGGCTTGATGGTCAAGCCGATTTTCAACTGCCTACATAAATCGTTTCAGGTATACGCCGATACGCCCTTTACGAGAGGTACCTGTAATAGCTTCTACCTTCATTCGGCCACGACCACGCATGGATATGACATCCCCTTCTTTAACTTCTTGGGATGCCCCCTTAGCTGGTTGCCAGTTTACTTGTAATAAGCCCGCATTGATAGCACTCACTAGTTTAGTGCGCGATACACTAAAGCCAGAGCTGGCTACCGCATCTAAGCGCAAAGAAGCAACGGTAGTGCGGACTTCTTTAATTTTTTCTTCTTTTGGTGCTATATCTGATAACTCAATAGCCTCTACAGATACGGAAACCATAGCAATTTTCGTAAAGTTTTGAATTACGAAATCAGCCACGCTTTCATCCACCATAATCTGAGCGCCCCCTTGTTGGACGATAACATCCCCAAATTTGGAGCGATCAATGCCTAGGCCCATTAAGGAGCCAAGCACATCGCGATGAGTGAGCAATCGGAACCGAGGGTCCCAATTCACCTTAAGGGCGCGAATGCCCATATCCACAGTACCGTTAAAGTCGCTGTCTACGAAAGCGATACGAATGCGTTCCGCCCCTTCATAGCCACCATCAGTTTTAACTGTTAACTGTGGGTAATTAGCCTTGATAGCATCTGCAATAACAAGGCCTGCAGGACTCGTAAAGTCCGCCACACGATAGGGACGACCTTTTACAACCTGCTCAGCCAAATCTAGCATGCGACGAGCTTCCTCGCCACTGCCACTAGCCTCGAAATATCGTATTAATTTACTAGTATCTGCCAAAATTATTTCCCCAACTCATTCGACCGAGCAAGACATGCTACTACGCCATCTTGGAGAGCACTGCGAAGTCCGCCTTTTTCCATAGCACCAATACCAGCAATGGTAGTGCCACCAGGGCTTGTCACCTGATCTCGTAGTACCGCTGGATGATTGCCACTTTCAAGAGCCATCTTACCAGCGCCGTACATCGTTTGAGCCGCTGCTTTTATAGCCAACTGACGTGGCAAACCAATGCGAACACCCGCATCAGCTAAGGCATCAAGAATGACAAACATATAGCCAGGGCCCGCACCAGATAGTGCACCTAAGCGATCTAAATCGGCTTCGCTCACCACTGCTACTTCGCCTACAGCCTCAAATAAGGCTCGTACAGTACGCCCTAGGTCAGTATTCACATCATCTCCAGCAAGTGCCGTCATGCCAGCACCGATAGAAGCCGGTGTATTTGGCATAGCTCTAAACCAGTTAGCTTGTGGAATCGCCGCATCAAGAGTATCTAATGTGACGCCTGCGGCAACGGAAATCATAACAGTCCCATAAGGTACTTCTTTTAAAGTCTCTAACACAGATGGTAACACTTGTGGTTTTACAGCCAATAGAATAGTGTTGTACTCGTTTACATTAGGCAATGTAGTAAAACCTACTACACCAAGCTCCTCTGCAAGAGCCTTACATTGTTCTTCGCGACGCACTAGAATGTGTGTATCACAGGCTTTCAACACACCATGCTGTAATGCACCGCGCAATAGAGCGCCCCCCATTGAGCCAACGCCTATACATAGGGTTTTACCTAACATAGTTATCACCACCATTTATAGAGAGATTATTTGTTTTCCCAAGAATATTCGTTTTGCTCAGTTGTGTTGCTTTCATTGTCATTATAATCAATGGAAATATTTACAGGTACACACATAAAAATGTCTTTACCTACTTTTTCCAATTTGCCATCCAATGCATAGGTCGCACCAGATACGAAATCTACAATACGAGCTGCTTCATGAGGGTCTGTATTTTCAAAATTAATCAATACAGGACGCATGTCGCGCAATTGATGTGTAATATTTTCAGAATCTTCAAATACTTTTGGTTCAATTACAACTACTTTCATAGCTGTTGGACGTTGTGTCATCGTAGATTGGCCTCCTACCTTGCGTGGATGAAATTCAGATGCGCCGGACACGGGAGCCGCTGTTGCTACTGGGGTAGGTTCAGCTTCGTATTCCTCTTCATCTTCGTATTCGTAATCATCATATTCATAGTCATCATCAGTTCTGCCTAAGAATAAGTTTTTTGCTTTGTCTAAATAATCTCCCAATGCCATTTGGATTTCCTCCTAATACAATTAACGCTTCCGATTATCAGGTAACCCGAACCTTAATAATATACACGTTCCCCAAAAATTGCTGTGCCTACACGAACGATGTTAGCCCCTTCTTCCAAAGCGACCTCAAAGTCGTGAGTCATCCCCATAGATAAATATTGAATCTGCCCTTCTTCAAAGTAGCGTTTCATATCCTCAAACAAGGCATTCGCTACGCGAAAGATTGGACGAGCTTCCTGTGGATCATCGAAAAATGGCGCCATACACATCAAGCCCCTTACGCGTACATGAGGCAATGTTTTTGCATAATCTCGTATTTCTGGAAACTCTTCAACGGTCATTCCCGTTTTAGAAGCTTCGCGGGCCACATTGACTTGCAGTAATACATCTTGTATCTTGTCGTGCTTTGCAGCAACCTTTTCGATTTCATCTAATAATTTACGGCTATCTACAGAATGAATTAAATCAAACATAGGAACCGCTTGACGCACCTTATTGACCTGTAAATGACCAATCAAATGCCATGTTAATTGTGGCCCCTTATAGGTTAGCTGTTTTTCTTTGGCCTCTTGTACTCGATTTTCCCCTACATGAGTAACACCGAGCCGTGCGACCTCTTCCACAGCCGACACAGGGTGGTTTTTTGTAACCGCCACTAATAATGCTGTATCTACGCGACCAACGCGCGCCATAGCATCGGCCATGCGCTGCTGTATAGCGTGTAGGGATTCTTCAATCACGTGAATGCCCCCTTCAATCTATATATCATAATCATCAAATATATTTGTATAGACTATTCTATTATATAGTATTTAAGGTCAAATGTACATGATTTAAGGCTATCCCCTACACAAATCCAATCATGTATATACTTAAAATATCATACTTTATTATGATTCCTGTGAAAGTCAAATTTTATCGGTCTTGTAACATCGCAAATAAGGCCATACGACCGGTTCGACCTCCCTCTCGACGATAGGAATAACAATCTACTTCCGTTACACTATCGGTACCACCAATCGTGATGTTCTCTGGAGGAACGCCATTTACAACGAGATCCTCACCAATAAAGTTCCATAAATTGATATAAGCCTTGTCCAATTTATCAGCAGAATAATTGACAACATCAGATGAATCTCGGTCTGTCATATCTCTCCAGGCTAATTCAAAGCGTTTACCTAGTTCTACATCTACTTCAAAGGACTCAGGTCCAATACTAGGCCCAAGATATATATAGCAATCTTTGAACTCGGTCCCATAAGCCTCTTTCATGGCCTCAATAGTAAGTACTGGTAAGCGGCCAATGGCACCACGCCAACCTGCATGTGCCGTTGCAATCGCATGATGTTTGGCATCGTAAATGCCTACGCCAACGCAATCTGCAGTGAACAGAAATAATGGCACATGAGGTAGATTTGTAAATACTGCATCACAATCATCGATGGCCGTATCTTCTCCAAAAGCACCGGCCCCAATAAGGTCTTCTGTGATTTCTACAGCCTTTAAACCATGGACTTGATTGCCACAAGAAATACGGTTTGGTTCAACACCTAAATATTTCGCAATAATAGCTCGATTTTCTCGTACTTTCTGAGCTTCATCCCCTACATGAAAGGCTAGATTTAGGGACTCATAAGGGGCACTAGATACACCTCCATGACGATATGTATCTCCCATACTAATAGGGAATTGATCAGCCCAACTCGGGGCCTCATAAGACCACGTTCCATAGGGACCTTTCACATCTATACACTTTACCGATTGATTCATCAATTCCTCCTATTTACAAACACCGCATCGTTTACACCCTTGTGTGCATGGCGGTGTATAGGCTTCATCGATGGATCGTTTCCATTCCATTTCGAGATAACCCTCGTCCATGCCCATATCTAAATGGCTCCACGGCAAGAATTCATCAAAACTGCGTTCGCGATAGTTCATATCGTCCATATCTAGTCCAGCCGCCTTCATTTCAGGCTTAAAAGATTTACTACCTCGATCGGCTGCACACGCTGCAATAACAGCACCTAAACGACGATCTCCACGAGCAAGAACCCCTTGAATATATGCCTCTTTAGGGGACTCTACAAGAACCTCAATGCGGCGATTCTTTTGCAACGCTTTTTTTATATATTGTAATTTTTTCTCCACCGTTTTTTGATTGTCCATGGCCATCCATTGGAACGGGGTAAAAGGTTTCGGAATAAACGGATTAATGCTGAGCGTTAAACGACCTTTACAACCTACTTTTTCCATATGAGCTTGCGTTCTTTCCGCAAGTCCTACAATAGCCTCAATGTCTTCATCGGTTTCCGTTGGCAGTCCAATCATAATATATAAGCGCATATGCTGAATACCTGACTTTGCAGATAAGGTAGCTGCATTTTGTAAATGCTCTTCACTGATACCCTTGTTAATGACGCGACGCAACCGTTCACTACCCGTTTCTGGGGCAATGGTAATCGTCTTTTGTCCACTGTCCGCTAGTCCATCCACCACGGCTTGTGTTAACGAGTCAGCACGCAAGGATGCACAAGAGTAACGCATATCTTTAGAGCGAATATAATTAACTAGTTCGTCTACCTCAGGATAATCAGAAATAGCAGCGCCCATGAGGCCCACCTTTTTACCTAGCTTTTCTGCGCGCTCTACGCCTTCTTTCAAAATGTCTAAAGGACGTACACGAGGTACACGGAAACAATACCCAGCCATACAGAAGCGACAGTGACGACCACAACCACGGGCTACTTCGATGATATACATAGCGCCAAATTCAGTATAATTCGTAGCCACTACCGTTTCACCACCGCTAGTAAGCATTTCAAAGTGACGTTTAATCCTCTTAGGTACGCCCTCTGTAATATCATAGCCTTTGAATTTACCGTCCTCGCTATAGATAGGCACATACAAGGATGGTACATATACGCCCGATATATCCGCTAACTGACGTAAAATAGCATGGCGATCTAGACCCTCCATTTTCCCATCTCGAATGATATCTAGGACGCGACTGACGATGCCTTCCCCTTCACCGATGATAAAAGCATCGATAAAGTCGGCAAAAGGCTCAGGGTTAAAGGTCGCACAAGGGCCCCCTGCAATAACGATAGGGTCAAATTCGGTACGGTCTTTTCCCATGATAGGTACACGGCCATGGCGCAACATCAAAGGAATATGGAAATAATCCATTTCGAAGGTGACATCAAAAGCAACTACATCAAATTGATGCATAGGCCTTTGTGTTTCAACGCTCATAAGCGGAGTCTTAGTCTTATCGTAAGCTTCTAATTCCTTTTTCTCAGGCAAGAAGATTCGTTCGCAGACGCTATCATTTCGTAAATTGATTTCCTCATAAATGATATGAAGTCCAAGATTACTCATGCCCACAAAGTATGTATTCGGATAAACGATAGCTACTTTTTGCCCTGCATGAGGATTTACTGTTACCCGACTGTCTTCATCTTTATATAATTCTTGTAATCGATCAATTAAATCTTTACGATTCACTAATTTCCTTTCTATATAAGCCCACTACGAATAGTGGGCTTAATAACACTTTACATATCATTTGTACATCTATAAAATTACATAATACTAATTTCGCCTATAATAAAAAACCAATAGATATTACAATTTAGATTTCAATTTATCCTTAGTATGAGCGGTCTTACTTTTAAGAGTGCTTACAATTTGTGGGCGATGTTTTCTTTCATAAGGATATACAACAACTTTTCCATCTTTATATTCTGCAATATATATGTCCTTAACAGAGTATCCTTGAGCTTGGATTTCTTGTTCAAGCCAATCTCTATCTTTTTCAATTACATCGAGGGTAAACTGATTAATTTGTCCATCATCGATAAGATCAAATCGGATATTATCTTCACCGAATTGAACCACGTTGAGCTGACCGTTTTGCTCCAATACGGCACGCTTAACATCCGTAACATATTGAACACCGGCAGCACGAAGTTTTAATTTAAGTTCAGCCGCTTGTATACCATAACGCATACATTCTTCTGTTAGAATATGACCTTTTTCGATTACTATAACTGGATGACCATCAAGAATTGCTTTAAAAATACGAAGATTCCCTTTTAAAAACTTAAGAGTCATTACGAGGATAGTCCATAAAATAAGAACTAACATAAACTGTAAAATGCCAATTTGATCATTGTAAATAATGGCACCGATAATACCACCAAGTACGTAGTTTTGCAATTGGTCTAAAGCAGAGGTTGGGGCTAAATTGCCCTTACCCATTAAATTGATTTGTAGAATAATCGCCAAGAGACCGATGGCGAGTTTTGCAAAGACCATCCCATAGACGGCCATAGCTTCTGTCATATGTGGTCCTCCTTATGGTAATGTGTCCGCTTTATCATGAATTCGATCTATAGGACTTACCTTATAAACACGTGTAATAGTATAGGTTGAAAATTCTGGATTAAATTGAACCTCATAGTAAGCATCACTTACTTTTAAAATCATACCATTACGAATCTTTAAGGAGTTAACCGCCAATTGGTCGCTCGGTACGGAACGATCTGAACTAAAAGAATGTAAAAATTGAGCCATACGAGAGGAGTCCTCAGAATAGGTTTTCATCCGATTATACTCTTGGTATTCAAGCCCTAAGAAGAACACTACGATTAAAGACAATATAATCATCAGGTCACGATAGCGACTAGTAAAACCATTTCGCAATACTTGTACTCCCAAAATGAGTAATGCTAACAGAACAGCTACAATTATAATAAAGCCCCAAGTTTGACCTATTACAGCCTGACTTTCAACATAGGCTAATGTGTAAAAATCCATGCTACACTCCTTTCAAATATTACTTTTTATTATACCATATTTGATTCCAATATTTTCGATGTAATCGTCAAGATGGCCCAAAATAATGTAAGAAAAGATAAAAAATAGCGACCCCTTACGGGGTCGCTTTTAATAAGCATATAATCTCACAAAAGATTACCTAAATAATACTCTTATTTTAACCAGCTCATCAAGTTGCGAAGTTCTGCGCCAACTGGTTCAATTGGATGATTAGCAGCTGCTTCGCGATGTTCTTTAAGGAATTTTTGACCATTTTTGGAATCTGCTAAGAATTCATCAGCAAATTTACCAGATTGAATATCCGCCAAGATTTGTTCCATAGCTTTTTTAGTATCTGCAGTGATTACGCGAGGACCTGCATGGTAATCGCCGTATTCAGCAGTGTTGGAGATGGAGTGGCGCATTTTTTGGAAGCCACCTTCGTAGATAAGATCTACGATTAATTTCATTTCATGCAAGCATTCGAAGTAAGCGTTAACAGGTTCATAACCAGCTTCAGTTAATACTTCAAAGCCAGTTTTAATCAACTCAGTAACACCACCGCACAATACAGCTTGTTCACCAAAGAGGTCAGTTTCAGTTTCGGATTTGAAGTTAGTTTCCAAAATACCAGAACGGCCACCACCGATACCAGAAGCCCATGCTAATGCCACTTCTTCAGTATCGCCAGATGGGTCTTTTTCTACAGCGTACAAACAAGGAACGCCGGAACCTTCTTGGTATGTACGACGAACTAAATGACCAGGACCTTTAGGAGCTACCATGAATACATTGATGTCTTCACGAGGTACGATTTTACCAAAGTGAATGTTAAAGCCATGAGCGAATGCCAAGTACGCACCTTGTTTCAAGTTTGGAGCAATATCTTGTGCATATACGTCTGCTTGCAATTCGTCTGGAATCAATACCATAACGATATCAGCGCCTTTAACGGCTTCTGCAGTTTCTTTTACTGTAAGACCTGCTTCTTCAGCAGCTTTCCAGCTAGAAGAACCACCGCGAAGCCCAATTGTTACGTCCATACCATTTTCTTTCAAGTTCAATGCATGAGCATGACCTTGGGAACCGTAACCTAACACTGTAATTTTTTTGCCTTCCAATTTGCTTAAATTACAATCTGCATCATAATAAACTGTAGTACCTAAAATTTTACCTGCCATATTAGACAACCTCCAAACATATTCAATAGAATATAGATTATATATACTGTACACAATCTAACAAATTTTTGCAAGATGTGGCGTACATTAATTTAGTATCAGTAAGCCAAGTTTTAAGCCTCTGATAAAAAAATTTGATAACTACCGAACCATCACCCATGGACGATCATCTTTCCATACAACTTGTACGGAAAGTCCAAAGACATCAGATAAAATATCATCAGTTAGTACCTTGTGTTTAGGACCTGCATGAATCATCTTACCCTCTCGCAAGATAGCTACATGAGTAATAAACGATAGTATCTCTTCAATTTGATGTGACACATAGATAATCGGTGTCTGCTGCTCAGCTACCAAAGTGGATACGGTGCGTAAAAACTGCTCCCTCGCTGGTAAGTCCAAACCAGAGCAAGGCTCATCCAAAATCAATAATTCTGGATTTGCCATAATAGACCTCGCTAACAATACCCGGCGCTGTTCGCCAGCAGATAAGGTGCGAAAACGATGACCTTCCAAATAGTCTAGTCCAAATTCAGATAATAATTGCATACCTCGTTGGCGCACCTCAGGTGCTACCTCTTGGTATATACCAATGCTACTAAATGCACCAGAAATAACGATATCTTCAACGACTTGTTTATCCAAGGTTGACTGAAATTGTCCAAGCGCAGAGCTAACAAATCCTAGTCTAGCCTTGATTTTGGGCCACGCATATTTACCAAATTCCTTACCAAACACACGCAAAGTACCCGTTGTGGGAATTTGATAAGCAGGTATCATGCTGAGTAGCGTTGATTTACCAGCCCCATTAAGCCCTAATAAGGCCCAATGTTCACCGTTCTCTATATGCCAATTTACATTATCTAAAATAGGTCTACCATCACGGCGAAAGCAGACATTTTCATAATGGAGTAATTCACGCCCCACGTTATCAGCTCCTACATTTTTTCTCCGCGACTCATAGCGGTGATACCTGTTTTGGCAATTTCAAGAATACCATAGGTTTCCATAATTTGAATGAAGCCACGTAATTTTTCTACACTGCCAATGACTTCAATGATCATAGATGTAGGAGAAATATCTAACACATTACCACGATATACATCGGCAATCTGTACAATTTGTGATCTTGTAGAAGCAGATGCTTTTACCTTAATAAGCATTAACTCACGGCATACCACATCATGATCTTCAAACACTTTAACCTTAACAACATCGATGAGCTTGTAGATTTGTTTTTGCACTTGATCGAGAATTCGATCATCGGCCTCTACAGTAATAGTAATACGTGCATAACCTGGCTGATTTGTAATGCCAGATGTCATTTTTGTAACGTTAAAGCCACGACGGTTAAAGAGTGCCAAAATACGTGTACCAATACCCGGTGCATTTTTTGCAATGATTAAGACTTGATGTTCTTTCGCCATTATAGCACCCCTTTCTTACCCATCATACCGCTTATCGTGCCGCCTGCTGGGATCATTGGCAATACATTATCCTCTCGTTCAACGCGACAATCCAAGACAATGCTTTCATCCGATGTAATGTATGATTTAAATTCTTTGTTGAAAGTTTCAACATTATCTAGACGAGCTGCTTTTAGGTCAAATGCATCTGCGAGTTTCACGAAGTTCGGACTCACTTCTAGGTCCACATAGGAGTAGCGTCTATCATTGAAGATTTCTTGCCATTGACGAACCATACCAAGATAGCCGTTGTTAATAATAACAATCTTGATTGGCAAATTATATTGGCGAACCATCATGAGCTCTTCACAAGTCATTTGGAACCCGCCATCACCGACAACAAGGATAACTTGCTTCTTAGGCGCCCCTACTTGAGCCCCAATAGCCGCCGGCAAGCCATACCCCATGGTACCCGCACCGCCAGAGGTAACAATAGTATGAGGTTTTTTATGAGTTAAGAATTGAGCCGCCCACATTTGATGTTGACCGACGTCACTTACGATTATGGCATCTTCCTTGGCAATCTTATTAAGCTCAGATAACACATATTGTGCATGCAATACACCATTTTTAGACTCAGGAATTACCATAGGGTATTCCGCTTGCCATTCTCGGATTTGCTCAAGCCACGCTTCATGCGTTGTAGGTTCTACAAGAGCATTAAGCTCCGTTAATACCTGTTTTAAATCCCCTACGATAGGCACGTTGATTGTAACATTCTTATCAATTTCAGCTGGGTCGATATCGATATGAATAATTTTAGCTTTTTTACAGAAGAAATCTGGATGGCCTGTGATGCGGTCATGGAAACGAATTCCTGCAGCAATCACGAGATCTGCCTCATCTGTACTATTATTAGCGGCTACAGAACCGTGCATACCAACCATGCCAAGAGCCAATTCGTGATCTCCTGGGAAGCCACCAAGACCAACTAATGTATTCGTCACCGGGATTTGAGCCTTTTCAGCTAATTCTTTAAGCTCATCCATAGCGCCAGACTTCAATACACCTGCCCCAGCAATGATAAGTGGGCGCTTTGAGTTTTTGATGAGAGTAGCTGCTTTTTTGATTTGACCTTGATGACCTTTATAGGTTGGATCATAGCCTTCAAGATGAATAGGTACTTCGTACAATTTGTTGTATTCCGCCATGGATATTTTTTCTGTTTGAATATCCTTGGGAATATCGATGAGTACAGGGCCTGGGCGACCTGTACCAGCAATAAAATACGCCTCTTTAATGATACGAGGCAAATCATGAATATCTTGAACAAGATAGTTATGCTTGGTTATAGGCATCGTAATACCTTGGATATCCGCCTCTTGAAAAGAGTCCTTACCGATAAAGGGCCGGCCAACCTGACCTGTAATGGCCACCATAGGTACGGAATCCATGTACGCAGTCATAATACCTGTTACAAGATTCGTTGCACCAGGACCAGACGTAGCAAGACATACACCTACGCGACCAGATACGCGAGCATAACCATCTGCTGCATGTGCAGCACCTTGTTCATGACGAACAAAGTAATGTTTAATTTCAGGGAAGCTATATATTTCATCATAAATTGGAATTACCGCACCACCTGGATAACCGAACATATCGGTTACACCAAGGCGATGCAATGTTTCAAGGACAATGCGTGCCCCATTGATTGTTTCTGCGCTCATAGGAACCCTTTCAACCAGCTATTCAGATAAAATCTCGCTGGAATTTAATCGTTTAATAATGTAACCATTATGTTTGAAAGTATCAATAATGTGTTGGATATGCTCTTCACCATTTGTTTCTACCGTTACTTGCAATTCCACTTCATGGAAACGGTCAAGGTTTTTGAACTGATTATGGTCAAGTTTAATAACATTTGCATCTGCATCGGCTAACATTTGAGATACAGCCACTAACTGGCCTGGTTTATCAGGAAGATTAACGGAGAAGGTAAAGATACGACCACGCAATACGAGACCTTTATTAATCATGGACGATATAGTAAGTACGTCGATATTACCACCGCTGACGATAGCTACCACCTTTTTATCGCGGCACTCTAATTTCTTAAGACCAGCAAGTGGTAAAATACCGGAATTTTCTGCTACTAACTTATGTTTTTCAACAAGCAATAAAAATGCTTCCATCAATTCATAATCAGAAACGGTAATAATTTCATCTACATATTGTTTGATATATTCTAATGTAGTTTCTCCAATTTGGCGTACTGCCGTACCATCTGCAATCGTCGCCACTTCATCGAGTGGTACCGGATGATCAGCCTTTAAGGCAGCTAGAGCACTCGCTGCACCTTCTGGTTCTACACCGATAATCTTAACGCGCGGATTTTTTAACTTTGCCGCTGCCGCAATACCAGATACGATACCACCGCCCCCAACAGGAACGAGCAAAATATTCGCATCAGGCAATTCATCAAGAACCTCAAGGGCAATTGTACCTTGCCCTTCGATGACATCTTCATCATTAAACGGATGAACGAACACATAGCCGTGTTCTTTTTGCAACTCCATCGCCTTTTGATAGGCTTCGTCATAAATCTCTCCGAATAGTACAACATCTGCACCGTATTGTTTTGTAGCATTCACCTTGATAAGAGGCGTGTGTTTCGGCATGACAATAGTCGCTTTAATACCAAGACGTTTCGCAGCAAGGGCCACGCCTTGTGCATGATTACCGGCAGACGCAGCGATAACACCGCGCGCCTTTTCCTCTTCTGTTAGTTTTGCAATTTTATTATAAGCTCCACGAACCTTAAATGAGCCTGTTATTTGCAAGTTTTCTGGCTTGATGTATACATCATTGCCACACTCGTCAGAAAACACATCACTATGAAGTAACTTCGTTTTCACAGTGATTGTGCTCAAGCGCTCACGAGCCTCCATAAAATCATATAACTTATACATATACACGGTCTCCTCTAGTTAGTATTAAATGAAAGTCGAGTATTAGTCTTCAAATACTTCGATAGCACCTTGTGCAGCAGAGGATACGTGAAGAGCGTATTTTTTAAGATATCCAGTTACATTGGATTTGAATGGTTTCAATGCAGCTTTACGACGAGCGATTTCATCATCAGATACAGCTAGTTCCAATTTACCGTTTGGAATATCGATGTTGATAATATCACCATCTTCAACGATGGCAATGGTACCGCCTGCAGCTGCTTCTGGAGATACATGTCCGATCGATGCACCACGAGTCGCACCAGAGAAGCGTCCATCTGTCAACAATGCTACATCTTTATCTAGACCCATACCGGCAATCATAGATGTTGGAGTCAACATTTCACGCATACCAGGACCGCCTTTAGGGCCTTCGTAGCGGATAACTACAACATCACCTTTTACAATTTTACCGCCCGTGATAGCTTCAACCGCTTCTTCTTCGCTGTTGAATACCTTTGCTGGACCAGAGTGAACAAGCATATCTGCATCTACAGCACCGGCTTTTACAACGGAACCGTCTACAGCAAGGTTACCTTTGAGAACCGCAATACCACCAGTTTCATGTACTGGATTATCCCATGGATGGATAACATCTTCATCCACAACATGAGCGGCCGCTGCAATTTCACCTTGTGTTTTAAGAGCAACAGTTTTGCAATCTGTATGAAGGCGACCATTTTCTGCTAAACGTTTCAACACGGCAGATACACCACCTGCAGCGTACAAGTCTTCAATGAAATATACGCCAGATGGAGATAATTTAGATAATTGAGGTGTATTTTGGGCGCTGCGATCGAAATCGTCTAAGGATAATGGCACACCTGCTTCGTGAGCAATAGCCGGTAAATGAAGCGCCGTATTAGAGGAGCCACCCAAAGCCATATCAAGAGCTACCGCATTTTCAAAGGCTTCACGAGTCATAATATCTTTAGGTCGAAGGTTTGCTTTTAATACCTCTACCGCTTGCATACCCGCTAATTTTGCTAAGCGCAAACGTTCAGAATATACCGCTGGGATTGTACCATTGCCAGGAAGGCCCATACCGAGAGCTTCTGTTAAACAGTTCATTGTATTTGCCGTATACATACCAGAGCAAGAGCCACATGTAGGACATGCCGTATTTTCGATATCGGCTAGCTCAGCATCATCCATTTCACCAGTTTGATGTTTACCTACGGCCTCGAATACGTCGGACAAACCAATCTTTTTACCTTTATGTACACCAGCGAGCATAGCCCCACCAGACACGAATACAGATGGGATATTAAGGCGCGCAGCTGCAATCAACATGCCTGGCACTACCTTATCACAGTTTGGAATGAATACCATCGCATCGAATGGTGTAGCCATAGCAGTAGCTTCGATGGAATCTGCAATGATATTACGTGTAACTAAGGAGTATTTCATGCCGATATGGTTCATTGCCAAACCATCACAAATACCGATAGTATTGAACTCAATTGGCACACCACCTGCGTTGCGGATACCGTCTTTTACGGCTTGTACAATATTTTTCAGGCCTACGTGACCAGGGATGATTTCATTGAAAGAATTGGCAATACCGATGACTGGTCTACCCATTTCTTCATCAACAAAACCTAGAGCTTTTAGTAAAGATCTGTGTGGTGCACGTGCTACGCCTGTTTTCAAATTGTCACTTCTACAACTCATGTTAATCTCCTCACTTTTGAAAGCATCCACTTGGACAGCTTTCACGACGCATAAAAAAAGACGATTCCAATGAATCGTCTTAAAAGTTTACAAATGATATTCCTTTTGTTTACAGAATTCCTATATACATAAATAATCCTATGTACCCCTTGGAAAATATACACATAAGAAACAAACCATATAGTCAAATCTTATTGATTGTATATTAAACCATTCGCGGAACTTCTAAGACAAAAACGTGTTAAGTTGTTGTTCATAATTCGAATGTCATTAATAATCACGACTAGCGCAATAATCAATAAGCTAATGACTAAACCTAACATGTTTCCTCCTAAAATATTCTGTAATATTAATCACGGAATAATAATAACACGTTATATTATCCCGCGCAAGATAATTCACAATAAATTCTATAGATTCATCATAGTTTTTTTATGAAGTTCACCATACCCAAAAACTATAGCAAACCTAGTAAGGTATAAAAAATATAGATATAACAAGAAAAATCCCTCACCGTAGTGAGGGATTGAATATATTATAAAATACCAAAGAGCCACATGCCAAAGGTGCCACCCCAGAAATGAATGAGGAAGCTCACCACGGAAATGGCAAGACCTACGCGCCACCATGTACCTTGTGGCACATAGCCAGCACCGAAGAAGATCGGTGTTACACCTGAACTATAGTGAGTCAATGTACAGCCAGGACTGTTCATCAAACCAAAGAGCAATATCGTAAACGGAATAGGAGCCCCCATCGCCACTAAAATGGCCGCAAAGGCGGAGAATAAAGCCGTAATACGCGCCGTACCACTGGCAAAGAAATACTGAGAGTACACAAAGGTAGCGGAAATGATAAAAGACGCCCAGAACCAGTCAAAGCCAGCTAAATGTTGACTTACAAAATCTGCAAAGACAGCTACTACACCGAGTTTACCAAGCAGCCCAGCCATGCCCACGAGCGTACCCATCCAGATGAGGATATCCCAACCGGTGCGTTCACCCAAAATATCCTCCCAAGTAAGAGAGCCAGTTACTACACAAGCAAGAACGCCCATCATCGCAACAACTGTAGGATGAAGCTTAGTCCAAATCGCTGTAGCCCAAAGCAAGATGCAAAGAACAAAAATAATGGCAACAGAAATTTCGGCCTTCGTAATAGGTCCAAGAGCATCTAGTTCTTTTTGAGCCATTGCTGCAGCCTCTGGTGTTTCCTTGATTTCTGGTGGATAGATTTTATAGATAAACCAAGGCATCAAAATCATACAAATCACACCAGGAATCACACCGGCTTGGAACCATTCCCACCAAGATATATCATAGCCAAACAGTTTAGCACCTAAGGACGTAATAAGCAAGTTACCACTACATGCAGTCAAGAAGATCGTTACTGTAATGGTGTTAATAGTATGTGCCGTCGTCATCAAGTACGCCCCAATGCGGCGAGCCGTATTACCATATGGTTCAGAACCAAAAGCTAAGGAAATATTTTGTACGATGGGGAATACTATACCACCACCACGCGCCGTATTAGATGGTGTAGCTGGAGAAATAATCAAGTCCGTACAAGCCAAAGCATAGGCAAGCTTTAATGAGCTAGTCCCAAAGGAGCGAATCAAGGTGTACGCAATACGCTTACCAAGACCAGAATTAATAATACCTCGTGAAAAGAATACGGCTGCTACGATAAGCCATACATTAGCCTCTGCATAACCACCTAGTGCTTGTACCATCGTAATGGACTTTGTTACTACTGCCGCGACAATGCCAAAGAGCGCCATAATGCCCGTTGGCCAAGGGCGCAAGATAAAGCCTACAATAGTAGCCGTGAAAATAGCTAATAAATGCCACCCTTCAGGCTTGATTGCCTCTGTATGAGGTAAAAACCAAATAACGAGGCCCACTAAAACGGTAAGGGCCGCTCGTGTAAAAGTATTCATAGAACCTCCATCAGGCTTAACAACTTTCCAAGAATTCTTTGATTTTAGGATTTGCTCGTAACATTTCCATCTCTTCAGGGGATAATAATTTTACCTTATCTCGATCTTGATTTACCAAGCAAAGAAAACCAATATAATCGCCCTTATTAGCACGGAACTGATGAATTGTTTTGCCTGGAATTTCGATAAAATCACCAGTTTCTACATCGTGGATTTCATCGCCCAATAAGACTTGCCCCTTGCCGCGAAATATCATAACCATATGCGTATGATCGTGATACTCCAAGGTAGAATATCCCCCTGGCAAACATTCAAAATAGCGGAATTGACACGGAATATCATAAGCACCATCGTATAATACTTGACGTGTTACATCTTTAAAAGGACTACCATCTTGTTTATATACCAAGGTTTCAATACCATCCCACTTAAAATTTTTAGCATCAAACTTACGTATCATCGTATTACCTCTTTAAACAAAAAAGGGCTGCATCGAAACAAGGTTTCAATACAGCTCCATCGGTTCGATTATTTGAAGAGACGTTTCAAAGTGCCTAGTAATCCATGACTATGTTTTTGTACACCGTCTGCAACGCCTGTCACTTCAAAGCCAGTTCGTTCAATGGCTTTTGTAATAACTTCTACAGATACTTTTGTTGGATCAAAAGAAACGGTAGCTGTCTTTTCTGGCAAATCTACTTCTGCACTTAATACGCCAGGCAAACCTAGAGATGCACCTTCAACTGTTTCTTTACAGTTGTTGCACATCATCCCCGGTACAGTAAATACCTTTGTTACAACGCCATTATCTTCGCCACAACCACAATCTTTGCACATAGTGTTACCTCCTATTAATCCTTAGCTTCTTTATGTTTATCGTCGTTCTTAGCCCCTGCTGTCACATCGATAGTAGTCGCTTTCTTAACGGCTTCTTTCGTTTCATCAACAGCCTTTTTAGGCCCCGAAATAGCATCTTTAAACTCATTGATGCCTTTACCAATAGCTTTACCGACTTCAGGTAATTTACCAGGTCCGAAGATAACTAGAGCAATCACTAATATAACTATTAATTCAGGTGTTCCTATAGACCCCATATGTATCTCCTTTATTTTTACTACTACTTATACTCTTTAGTGTACATCATCATAGGCTGCCTTGTCCACATACCAGGTCATAGCTTCTTGTGAAAGCACCGCTCCAGGCAATACACGACCAATGCGTTTTTCCCAAGGTAAATCCTCGTAATCTTCGCGTTGATACAATACCTTTGTCAAAGCAGTTCGCTTACTTTCACCAGTTACGGTAAACCAAACCGCATCAGATTTTGCTAAGAACGAAAAGGTCATAGAAATACGTTCCCATACCTTTCCATCCTCAACGGCTACCACGTCTTGATCTGTGACACGCAATGCATGAGAACCTGCAAATAGGCCGGCTGTATGACCATCTTCACCAAGATCGAGCAATGCCAAATCTAGTCCACTTTTTTTACAAGCCTTGAGAACATTCTTAACCTCTTTCTCGTATTCCGCTGCCGCTTCTATTACAGTTTTAGAATCTGTATTGATTGGCAAAAAATGAGCCGCCCCTTTCGCCTTACACAACAAGTAAGGTTTCACGCGATTGAAGTAATTATCCTCATGAGATTGCGGCAAGAATCGCTCATCAGTCCACACAAAGAATATGCGTTCCCAATTGAGGCGTTCAATATATTCTGGGGAATTAAGCAATTCTAATAAACCATTAATAACAGTCCCGCCCGTAATACCAACAACACACGTTTCAGTGCGATTGATTTCCTCGTTGGTGAAAACAATAAAATCCTCTGCCAATGCTTGAACTACATCGCTAGGGCTGTCATAACATTTAATTGTATCTTGAGCCATGTAATAATGACCTCCTAAAACTATTTCAATAGTTCTATTATATACACTTTTTCTGTGTAATGAAAGCAAAACCGATGTAACTCAATAGTTGGAGCCACATCGGTTCTAATTATATTTGTATTTTCTTATGAATTACAGGAAATTCCATTCCGTATATTCATAAATCAATATTATTGTTGACCAAATTTAGGACGGCGACGCTCTGTGAAAGCACGTACGCCTTCTTTGAAGTCCTCTGAAAGGCCTAATTTACATTGGTTTTCTACCTCAAACTTCTTGTACTCTTCCCAACCCGCTAAGAAGCTATTCCACATCATTTCCTTCATAACGCGGTAAGATTGTGCAGGCCCTTTTGCCAACTTCTCAACAAGGCGTCTTGTAGCAGTCTCTAAATCTTCTAATTCACAAACCTTATACACAAAGCCAAGTTCCTTACCCTTTTCAGCAGATACGGCTTCACCGGTCATAACAATATGCATAGCACGGTTCATGCCAATGGAGCGAGTTAATAAGAATAAACCGCCTGCATCAGGAGCAAGACCTACATTTACGAAGGCTTGAATAAAGCGTACGTTATTAGCAGCTACAACAAAGTCCGCCGCCAAAGCCATATTGAAGGCAGCACCTGCCGCAGCCCCTTGAAGGCTCATGATAACAGGTTTTGGTAACTTCTTCATGGCCATAGAAATCTCAGCTACTAGCTCAACGATTTCAAATAAAGACTCAGTATCCCCTTCGTTTACAGCGCGCTCCATCTCTGTTAAATCGCCACCCGCAGAGAACACCTTTCCCTCTGCATTGATAAGCAATGCACGAACACTTTCATCATTATGAGCTTTATCTAAGACCTCAAGGATCTCCTTGCACATCTCGATATTAAAACCATTCGCCACAGTTGGACGATTAAACGTCAACGTACCAATGCCGTTGTCCACTACGTACTGAATTGTATTATAAATCATATGAGTTCTCCTATATGAAAATCCATTTTCGAAAAAATTCGATTATATATCTTTATTATAGGAAAATTAGATGGGGATGTAAATGTGAAATTACTTCTTTTCACTAAACACAATATTAAATAGATTTTCAAATAGAGTAATAGATTCTGGCAAAATAGTTTTATATTCCGTATAGAATGTATATAGCTCTTCATCCGAAATACGAATTACATTCTTCATTTTTTCTAAATTATCAATATAAGGTGCATATAAGTAGATATAATAGCCTTTGTCTTCATAATCTTTAAAATCAAGAGCATCTAAAACTTGCGCTTTCGGACCTTTAACTTGTACTACAGCCTTTTTAACATTATTTACATCACGGGAGATCAATTGACATTCAATTTTTACAGTCGTTGATTTATTAGCAATAGAGTTCGAAAGAAGATAATACCCTTTAACAATTTGAAGATAAGAAATTACTAACTCTTCCAATTCAAAATCTGGTAAGTTTGCTATTACGTTATCAGTTATATTTAAATTAACGTCATAGTAATCTTCACCAGATAATTTATTAAACACAAACTTAGAATATTCAATAATATTGATGCTTTTTATCTTTTCAGTAATACCACCATGAGGTCTATTAAAAGACGCTTTTATCTGACCAGGTACTTCAAGTCCGAATTTATAAGCTTCAACAGGCAAAATCGCACCTATATCTAACTCTTTATTTAAATAGGCCATAGCAGGATTTTTGACTCGACAAATCCAATACACACCATTTAGATCTCTCGTCCAAAACAGATCATTTTCACGGGCCGACTTAAAAATATTTAAAGCAGGATTTAATCGTCGCTTTTGTCCATGTACATACTCTACTACGGTATCATAAAACGCAGAGTAGTCATCAGATTCAAAATCAACACAACTCCAACCTATAGCTAAACATTGCTTTATATTAGAAATTTTCATTTCACCATTTAAACATAAATCTACTAACTCAGATCGGAACTTTGTATCTGTTTTTAAATTAAATCTCGTAACATAATCCTTTTTATATATGATATTGTTTCCCATAATATCCCCCTTAACAAACAAAATATATTTTAACTATACCATAAATAAAACACAAAAACACCTGCAGACATTGTCTGCAGGTGTAATATCCTGTATTCCAAATATTAACGTTTGGAGAATTGGCTTGCTTTGCGGGCTTTTTTAAGACCGTATTTTTTACGTTCTTTCATACGTGGGTCACGAGTCAAGAAGCCAGCTTTTTTCAAAGATTGACGAAGTTCGCCATCTACGTCCAATAACGCACGGGAAATACCGTGACGAATTGCACCAGCTTGACCGGAAGGACCACCACCAGCTACAGTTGCGATAACATCGTATTGTTCAACTGTGTTAGTCAAGTTCAAAGGTTGTTTTACGATCAATTCCAAAGTTTGGCGACCGAAATAATCATTAAGTTCACGTTTGTTAACAGTGATTTTACCTGTTCCCGGTACCAGACGAACTCTAGCAACGGAAGATTTTCTACGACCAGTGCCGTAATATTGTGCTACTGCCATTATATATTCCTCCCTCTAGATTATCGTACGGAAATTTCTAACACTTCTGGTTTTTGAGCTGCATGTGGATGCTCAGGACCAGCGTATACGTTTAATTTACGGTATTGTTGTGCACCCAATTTGTTTTTTGGAAGCATGCCACGAACTGCCATTTCAACAACACGTTCAGGTTGTTTTTCAAGCATCATGGACAATTTAGTGAAACGGGAACCACCTGGGTAACCAGAGTGACGGAAGTATTCCTTTTGTTCCAATTTTTTACCAGTTACGCGAATTTTTTCTGCGTTTACAACGATCACATGGTCACCAGTATCTACGTGTGGTGTGAAAGTTGGTTTATTTTTGCCCCGAAGAACTTTTGCAACTTCGGCAGCAAGGCGTCCTAAAGTTTTACCTTCAGCGTCAACAACATACCATTTCCGTTCAATTGTGTTCGGATTGGCCATATATGTAGTTTTCATGCTGCATATCCTCCTAATAACGTCATAATTCTACCAAAATCAGCTTGTCCTTTGCTTCCGGGGCTAATGGAAACACGACTAAAGCTTACTCAAAATAGTATACAGATTTTATAGGTTTGTGTCAATTAAAATTTAGCAGTTATATGCTGTCATCAAATTAATTTTTTAATACCCACAACATACAAAAACCCGCAGTGCATAGCACTGCGGGTAATGACGCCAAATTATTTGGAGTACAATTCGACGATAAGTGTTTCGTTAACTTCGATAGGAAGTTCTTCACGTTGAGGAAGACGAGTGAAAGTAGCTTTGAAGCCTTCCAAGTCTTTTTCAATGTAAGGAAGTTCGAAAGAACGAAGTTCTTGGAAGTTAGTTTTGAACATTTCGTTATCACGAGATGCTTCGCGCAATTCGATTACATCGCCTGGTTTGCAGGAGAAGGAAGGAATGTCTACGCGACGACCGTTTACCAAGATGTGGCCATGGTTTACCATTTGACGAGCTTGACGAATGGAGTTACCAAAGCCGATGCGATATACAAGGTTATCAAGGCGTTGTTCCAAAAGGATCAACATGTTTTGACCTGTAACACCTTGCATTTTTTTCGCTTTATCATAATAGCGTACGAACTGGCGTTCTAGCAAGTTGTAGTAAGCTTTAACTTTTTGTTTTTCTAATAATTGTGTGCCATACTCAGACATTTTTTTCTGACGTTGGTCTTTTTTGACGCGATTCAAGGCTTTTGCGTGACCGAATACGTTCACACCAAAGCGACGACAAAGTTTGAATCGAGCCTCTCTTCTCGTTGCCATGTGATTATCACCTCATAAGATTAAAATAAACCTGTACCTATACATAATGGTACCCAAGTATAATATCATTTTCATCTAGTTATGTCAATTATCGATACTTGTGAAAGTCATTGAAATAAGTGCATAATCACAATTTTTAATTACACTTTTTTACGATAATACAACGTACTATATCGGTTGTGCATGTTTCATCATATTTTATAGATTTAGATGAAAAATCAATTATAGTATGCTACAATATGAATAAGTAAGGTAATAGGTATCATTGGAGTCTTATGTCTAAGTTGGGGGAATAACATGAAAGAGTTACCTACAATGCAAGAGCTACAAAGTTTTATTACCTATAATAAAACAGGAAGCTTTACATTAGCTGCACAATCTATGAATATTACACAATCAGCTTTCAGCGCTCAAATGAAAAAATTAGAGCGTTTAGTTGGTGTGAAATTAATCTCCCGTTCTACAAGAGGTAGCCGTTTAACACCAGAAGGTGAGTTATTCCTACCAGAAGCAGAACAAGTTCTCGACACATTGGAACGAGCTATCCAATCCATTCGTTTGGCTAGCAAGGTTGAACGCCCAATTCTAAATATTGGCGTATTACGTAGTCTTGGGGATATCCGTCTAAACGGTTACGTTTCCCACTTCTTCCAAAACCATCCTGAATTCTCTGTTAGTATTTACGATATGGAAGAAGAAGAATTGATGCTCGACTTACGAGAAAACCGCATCGATATTGCATTACTCTATTTACCTAATAATAAGGATATGTCCGCATACGAATCCACCGCGCTTAGAGAAGACGAATTTGTATACTATGCACCAAACTTAGTGAACGGTATGGAAACAGCCAGTTTAAAAGCTATCCAGCAACAACCACTGCTCATGTATCCACCTAAATACTTTATGTATCGCACATTAAAAAACTATGTTGGGAACGGTCAACAAAACCTACACATCCGCGGTAGCCGTCTATCCAATCCATATACAATGATTGACTACTGTCAAAAGAATAAATCTGGTTGCATCGTAGCACGCCAAATTTTAACGTCTTTAAACATCAATGATGGCTTTGTACCTTTAGAAAAACCATTCAAACTGCAAGTGTGCTTCGCATTTAAAAAGAATAATTCTAAAACAGAAACCATGCATACCTTCATGGATTATGTGCACAGCGAATCACCACCACGTTTATAATAACTAATAGAACCCCGTATACCTTTTGGTGTACGGGGTTTTACTATAAACAACAAATGACCTATCTATACAAAACAATTGCCCTCTATTGTCCTAAGTTGTACAATAGAGAATAGATTTCAATTAATACAGTAAGAATACAGTGAGGTTACAATGCTCTTATCTATTCTATTCTTTATACTAGCAGGACTTGCGGAAATCGGTGGCGGTTATCTCGTATGGCTCTATATGCGTGACGACAAAGGACCTATTTACCTAATCGCAGGTGCTTTTATTTTATTTTTATACGGCATCATCCCCACCTTCCAACCAGAAGCCAGCTTTGGTAAGGTGTACGCGGCCTACGGCGGCGTATTTATCGCCCTATCCATCCTCTGGGGTTGGCTTGTAGACGGATTACGGCCAGATACATACGATATCATCGGTGGTCTTGTCTGTCTTGTAGGCGTTTATATCATCATGTATGCACCACGTTAAATATGTAGTTTCCAGATGTGACTATAATATAATTTATATTTTTTAGATATAAACAAAGTATAAATTTCTAATTATCTTTTTATATTTTCTTAAATGCTCGTAAAGCCTTATTCTATGTGCTTTCGAGTATTTTTACTGTAGGAAGATACTTCACGTTTCTTTGCATATTTCCTCATGTCTTAGCTGTCAGAAGTGGTAAATAAGTAGTAAATTCATTTGTACTACTAAGCAACAAGACGCTCCTGTTGCTTCTCTTTATTCAAGCGTTTCATTTCTGCCATTGCAGAATCGAATGTTGCATGTGCGTAATAGTTCAGCGTCATGGCTATATTAGCATGTCCCATAATGTACTGTAATGCCTTTGGATTCATTCCTGCATTTGCATAGTTGGTACAGAATGTATGTCGCAAACTATGTGGAGTGATGTGTGGCAATTTATCCTCGTTATACTTATTGTATTTCTTAACAAGACCTTTCATCATGCCGTTGTAATCACTTGCCACTTTTGGATAGTTCTTTCTATTAAGAAAGAGGAAATCACTATATCCATCAATCTCAACACGCTTATCATTCTTTCGATTCGCTAACACTCGCTTAAATGCTTGATAGGCTTCTTCAACCATAGGAACTTGACGTTCGCCACTTTTGGTCTTTGGTGTTTCAATGTAGTACCCAATTTCAGTATCTCTCAATAGCTGATGGTCTATATTGACAAGACGATTCTCAAAATCTAAATCTGGAAGTGTCAAACCACCAAACTCTGAAATACGAAGACCTGTTTTTAAGAGTATCAGAATTTCATCATAATTTTTGCTGTAGGTTTTATCAGCTTTTGCAAAGGCTAACAGTTTTTCTTCCTGTTCTTCTGTTAGTACGGTCTTAGGGACAGTATCATCATCAAGAACTGCTTTCAGTTGAAAGTCAAATGGATTCTTCCGAACACAATCATCTTGTATAGCAATATAGAATGAAGCCTTTAAAGAACGTTTGTAGTTATTGATGGTTTGATAAGCATAACCATTTTCACTCATTCTAATAGCCCATTCTTTAGCGTCTGATGGCTTAATACTGTCAATACTTCTTACACCTAACTTGTCTTTCTTCAAAATATCCATAAGATATTTGCGTCCAGTTTCAGTGTTTTTTCTAACCTTTGGTCTTTGAGCGTTCTGTTTTGCGTAAAGCTGGCAGAGTGTCATTTTCTTTCCTACAACATCAATACCATCATGAATGTCTTTCTGTAACTCTGCGATTTTCTCTCTAAGTGAGATACAATCACGCTTTCCTGCTGGTACTCGGTCTGTAGCCACAAGTTTCCACGAGTAAACAAATTGCGGTTCTCCAAATGAATCTATATATTTGTATAAGTATCTTCCGTCTTTTCGTTGGCTCTCTCCAGTCTTTAAGATTCGACCTTTATTGTCACGTCTTTTTTCTGACATGGCATTTGCTCCTTTCCTTTATGGAAAGAGCCTTGATACGACTTAATACTATTTTATCATATACAAGACCCTTTGGCGACGCTAGATTGCGTCCAATGTATCTATAATTTTTTCAAATTGTTTTCGTTTAATCTGAATACGATTGCCATTCATAATCAGCCAATTTGCATTTTTATTTTCCTCTGCCAAGCGTCGTAGCTTGTTTTCGCCAATACGAAAATATTTTGACGCTTCTTCAATGGTTAGGGTATAACGTTCCCAAATAGGAATGTCAGTCTGCTTCATAAAATCCTCCTTTCCAAATCACTTATTTGGATTTCATAAAAGTTGTTTTACCAGCAATCGAACAGCTTTAGCAAAGCTCACGGGAGTTCCACCCCTGCATGGTTCTCATGTAGCCATACTCATTGCCTGCGACGGTTTTATCACGCTCGGACTATTGACTGTATGGGAGTATCATTATCACGATAAGAATGTCGTTGCAGGCAATCCTGCTAAAGATTGCTTCTCGGATCACTAACATGAATCGCTCGCTATCTTTATAAGATAGGTCATGGCGGTTAGTTCCGTTGGCTCTTTTCTTATCGAAACGTATTCGATTACTTTTATTCAGTTTTCAAAGAACAATGGCTCGTTAGCCTATCAAAACACATTGAAAGCTCAATATGCTTTGGTGGAATAACAAACCTCCCTGTTCGGGAAGCGTGGAATGGTTTAGCACGCTTCCACGAAAGGAGAGAGGATATTACTTAATTTCAAATGACAAAATCTTTGTAATCAGTCTGGTTTCCATTCTTCCACGTAAGACTTCATCAACGACCATACTTTGATTGCCATATTCATCTTTCATAAGTCGTAGGGAACGCTTCGTTATGTACCCTCTGTAATGATGTAGAATCTGGTTAATCGCTTCGGTATCGCCATCTGTTGCCTTTACAATGAGAGGAAAGGGAATCATAGGATATTGTGTTTTCATTCTTCAAATTCCTCCATAAACTTTTTAATTAAGGCTAGTCCACTGGTTCTATGCCGATAGACAGTAGAACGGTTCAATTTCAACAGGTCTGCAATTTCTGAATCGCTCATGTCCATAAAGTAAAACAGCAGTAGAATTTCACGTTTCTTGTCTGGCAACTCACGTAATGCTTCACTCAACAAATCATTTTCAACGCCTACTGATAACCCATTGAGTGTAAAAATCTGAAAGTCAGTTGAATAGTTATCTGTTGTCGCAAACTGGCTAACAAGATAATCGCCAACATCCGAAAAGGACACCTCACGCTTTGCAATCCTTGAAAGATAAAGCATATAATTCTTTCGCTCGTCTTCCATAGCACGTTTACAGATATAGTCAAACTGATTTTCTATTGTGGTCTGAAAAGAAGATGGTTTCATGTTTCTCACCCCCTTTCTGTCTAGGAAAGGAAGTGAGCCTTGCTCGTTTATCTCCTTTCACTCTTAGTCCCAATGTGAAAGGGGGATTTGTTGCATTACTGATAAATAAACTTTGTAAAAAAGTTCTGAATAGCCAAAAAAGCATATAAACAGATTTATTTCTCTGTTTACATGCTTCTGTTATTCTATCTATATGATTTATAAAACCACATTGGTGGACGTACTTATCTATTGCAGATAGACGACTTTTTTTGACAAGAACCCAATGTAAGGAAATTTATTGTATATGATGTACTTCATGGCGACGTTGACCTCCAACAAACCGCCATTTGGAAGTAATATACAATATTTTAACAGCGTAAATAGCACTACCATATAACGGTTTTTTTTATTGGCGTTTAGTAGTGCTTTTTATTAAATATAAACCTATAAACCATATAACACGTTTTTCTATACCTGTTTTTAATTCAGTAGGGACAATAAAATGTATAGAGGTGGTCTACTATGCGTAAAAAAGAAGATAAATATGATTTTAGAGCCTTTGGTTTAGCCATTAAAGAAGCTCGATTGAAACGAGGTTTAACTCGTGAACAAGTGGGAGCATTGATTGAAATTGACCCACGGTACTTAACTAATATTGAAAATAAAGGGCAACACCCCAGCATACAAGTTCTTTATGACCTTGTATCGTTACTTCATGTTTCCGTTGATGAATTTTTCTTACCTGCTAATAACTTGGTAAAAAGCACCCGACGATTACAGATAGAGAAATACATGGATAGCTTTACAGACAAAGAACTATCCTTAATGGAATCTTTAGCCAGCGGTATCAACGAAGCAAGAAACATCGAAGACTAATTAAAAGAATCCATACATAACGGAAAGAGCCGATAAAATGAGATTGTATTAATCTCATTTTATCGGCTCTGCGTCTTTGCGTCTGGCTCTGTAATCACAGTTACTTTGAACTGCTTTATTTCAATTAAATTTTCTTGTCTGCATTTCGGACAATAGAGGGGGAATTTTTTTAATTCAGTATCTTCCCTTATCTTTAATCGTGTTTTATTTCCACATACAGGACACAATATCCACTTGTAGTTTATAATAACTATCTCCTCCTTTACACTTTAATTCAAATCTTTATTAAAAAATATTTCATCTTATTTAACAAGAAACCATATTTATATAACAACATAAAATACACTAAGTTAT
>NZ_JAGZIJ010000020.1:0-2263 GCF_018366295.1 Veillonella parvula | reverse complement strand
TGGTACGTTCACCCAACGCTTCGTTCAAACTTTCTAATTCTTCTTGTGAAAGACTTACTAAACTTTTACCTTTCACAATAGGTTTACTAAAAATACGAGATTCGCTACGACCGTAAATACTAGAGATACAGATGCCATTATTGTTGCCATCTAGCAAGGTAAGCGCAAAGGACAGATCATTTCCGATATTTTCAAAGGCATTATACTTAATAAAGCCAATTTTTTGTATCGTATTACTCTGAATATTGCGGATTGCCACTTGCTCGGATAACAAGGACTCAAGGCCCTTCGCAGCATCGCGAATCTCACTAACCTCTACAGATAATTTACGTTCTAGGCTCGCACCATGCTCCCCTTGCATAAAGAAATCATATTTCTTTTTCAAGCTACCCAAACGGATGTGTAAGATTACACAATATACGAATAACACTATAACAAGAACGATGGTAACCATGCCTATCCACGGTTGAATCGATTCGAACATGTATTTTCCTTCCTATACAATCATCAAAACTCCAACAGTTAATTATACCACTCCTATTGTGAAAGTTAAATGACTGCATGCAATTTAATTTAATATATCTAATATTTAATATATCTAATATAGATAAATGATACCTATATAATAATGTATATAACAAGCATGTAATGTATATCTAAATGTATGTGTTACATACATATTACAATGCTATTTATCAGCCCTCTAGTTCGTCAACAAATGGGCTTATTGCTCGTTCTAGTATACCATGTAGAGCTGCTATGAGTACACCGTAATTTACAATAGGCGTACCTTGTACAACAGCGCATTCTATACGACGTAACACCTCACGACGTGTTAGCATACAAGCACCACAGTGGATGATCAAATCATACTGTGATACATCCTTCGGGAATGCTCCCCCACTAGTGAATTCTAACTGTAAATCTGTATAGCCTTGCTTCTTTAAAAGATTAGGTATTTTTACAGTCCCAATATCATCACATTGACGACGATGTGTACAACCTTCACTGATAAGTACCTTGGAACCAGCTTTCAAATTCTTAATAGCCTTAACACCAGCTACTAAATCCTGTAATTTTCCCTTGAACCGCGCCATCAAAATAGAAAAAGACGTCAACGGAATCAAAGCAGGTGTCAACTCATCAACTCTATCAAAGGCTTGGGAATCACAGATTACCATTTTAGGTGGATTCTTAAGAGAGTTAATCATAGAAGGTAACTCTTCTGTTTGGCATACTAACGCTAAACCTTTGTAATCGAGAATTTCTCGGATAGTTTGCACCTGTGGCAAGATGAGTCGTCCCTTTGGTGCGGCACTATCGATAGGACATACGAGAATAATCGTATCCCCCTCTTCAACTAAACCTTGTAAAAGAGTTTGCTCCCCTTCTACATCGAGTGGTGTTAAGCCACCTAATAAGTCAAGCAATTCTAATCGTTTCGCATCAGAGGTGAAATCAGCAGAACCAATGACAGTAACCAAATCGGATAAACCTGTATGGGCTGTTATATACTGCTCTCCCAGTATATCATTACCTACACTATCTTTAGAAGCATCTACACTACCTTTAGAAGCATCTACACTATCTTTAGACCCATCTAAATTATTTGTAGTCGCATTAATCTCATTAATAAAAAGTGCGACAGGTACATTATTTTGTTTCAAAAGACCTAACCAGTGCATATCATCGGAGGTTGGCTCTTCATCGGTGCGAAGCACATAAACAGCCAAGTTAATCTTTTTTATAACCTCTTCTGTTTTCTCCATGCGCAATGCACCTAATTCAGTTGTATCATCTATACCAGCAGTATCAGTAATCACCACAGGACCAAGTGGCAAGATTTCCATAGTTTTGCTTACAGGATCTGTTGTAGTCCCTGCCACATCGGATACTAACGATACAGGCTGATCAGTTAACATATTGATCAATGTAGACTTACCGGCATTACAACGGCCAAAAAAGCCAATATGTATGCGGTTTGCCTTAGGTGTTTGTTCCATAACCTATCCTTGTTACTTAACCTTCACATATATTACAAATATATTATAAAGCTTCTGATAAATTATCTAATAACTTGTCCTATTATTTATTATAATCTATTAGAATACAGTAAAAGCGCAGCCCGTAGACTACACTTTTACCGTAGATTGTTATTATTACTATTACGACTATTGCAATTACTATAGCTGTTACTATTACTAATGCAATTGCTTTTGCTTTTGCTTTTGCTTTTGCTTTTGCTTTTGCTTTTGCTTTTGCT
>NZ_JAGZIJ010000015.1:0-24446 GCF_018366295.1 Veillonella parvula | reverse complement strand
GTGATTGCAGCAGTCAAAGTAGTTTTACCATGGTCAACGTGACCGATTGTACCGATGTTAACATGCGGTTTCGTACGTTCAAATTTTTCTTTTGCCATTTTAAATTATCCTCCGAGGAAAATAGTAATTCTATTAATCTAATATGAGATTAACCGTTTTTCTTTGCTTGAATTTCTTCAGCAATTTTCTTAGGAACTTCTTCGTAATGATCGAATGTCATGGAGTAGTTACCACGGCCTTGCGTTTTGGAACGAAGGTCAGTTGCGTAACCGAACATTTCGCTCAATGGAACATATGCTTTGATATGTTGGGAACCATTACGAGCTTCCATGCCGTCCATGCGACCACGACGAGAGTTCAAGTCACCGATAACGTCGCCCATATATTCTTCAGGAACGTCTACTTCTACAGCCATGTATGGTTCAAGCAATGCAGGATCTGCTTTGCGAGCACCTTCTTTGAAGCCCATAGAACCAGCAATTTTGAAGGCCATTTCGTTGGAGTCAACGTCATGGTAGGAACCATCAAATACGATAACTTTAACATCAACCATAGGGTACCCAGCGATAACACCGGATTCCATAGCTTCTTTAACACCGCTTTCAACAGGTCCGATGTATTCACGAGGAATCGCACCACCTACAACCTTGTTTTCAAACTCGAAGCCAGCACCTGGTTCTTGAGGAATCAATTCCAACCAGCAGTGACCATATTGACCACGACCACCAGATTGACGTACGAATTTACCTTCAGCCTTAACAGCTTTACGGATAGTTTCGCGGTATGCTACTTGAGGTTTACCTACGTTACAATCTACTTTGAATTCACGGTTCATACGGTCAACGATGATATCCAAGTGAAGTTCGCCCATACCGGAGATAATAGTTTGACCTGTTTCTTCATCAGTACGAACTTTGAAAGTAGGATCTTCTTCTGCCAAACGAGCAAGAGCTGTACCCATTTTTTCTTGGTCAGCTTTTGTTTTAGGTTCAACAGCAACGGAGATAACTGGTTCAGGGAATTCCATGGACTCAAGAATTACAGGAGATTTTTCATCACACAATGTGTCGCCTGTAGTAGTATCCTTTAAGCCAACCGCCGCAGCGATGTCACCAGAATATACGCGTTCGATTTCTTTACGGGAGTTAGCGTGCATTTGAAGAATACGACCGATACGTTCTTTTTTACCTTTAGTGGAGTTGAAAACGTAGGAGCCGGATTCCAATGTACCGGAGTACACACGGAAGAACGCTAATTTACCAACATAAGGGTCAGCCATGATTTTGAATGCCAACGCAGAGAATGGTTCTTCATCGGAAGAAGGACGAGTTGTTTCTTCTTCAGTACCAGGAACAACACCCTTAATAGGTGGGATATCGATTGGAGCTGGCATGTAATCGATAACAGCATCCAATAACATTTGAACACCTTTATTTTTATAGGAAGAACCGCAAAGAACTGGGAATAATTGGTTAGCAATAACAGCTTTACGCAATGCCGCTTTCAATTCTTCCACAGAAATTTCTTCGCCTTCCAAATATTTCATCATGATATCATCATCTGTTTCAGCGATAGCATCGATCATCATTTCGCGACGAGCTTCTGCTACTTCTTGATATTCAGCAGGGATATCAGTGATTTCATATTCTTTACCGTCATCGGATTTATAAATTTCCGCTTTCATAGTCATCAAGTCAATGATGCCTTCAAAAGTATCTTCAGCACCGATTGGTACTTGAATAGCTACGGAATTTGCACCCAAACGAGCTTTCATCATGTCAACTACGTTGAAGAAGTCAGCACCTACAGTATCCATCTTATTTACATAAGCGATACGAGGTACGCCGTAGTTAGAAGCCTGACGCCATACTGTTTCGGATTGAGGTTCAACGCCACCTTTAGCACTGAACACCGCAACAGAACCGTCAAGTACACGTAGAGAACGTTCTACTTCTACAGTAAAGTCAACGTGACCAGGAGTATCGATGATATTGATACGATGTTCTTTCCATTGACAAGTTGTTGCAGCAGAAGTGATTGTGATACCACGTTCTTGCTCTTGCTCCATCCAGTCCATCGTAGCAGCGCCTTCATGTACTTCGCCGATCTTGTGAACGATACCTGTATAGTAGAGGATACGTTCTGTAGTTGTTGTTTTACCAGCATCGATGTGAGCCATGATACCGATATTACGAGTTTTTGCTAAGGAAAACTCTCTTGCCACAGTTGTCACCTCTTATTACCAACGATAATGAGCAAATGCTTTATTAGCTTCTGCCATTTTATGAGTATCTTCTTTTTTCTTGATTGCAGCGCCTGCATTGTTGAAAGCGTCCATCAATTCGCCTGCCAAACGTTCTTTCATAGTGCGTTCACCACGAAGACGAGCATAATTTACAACCCAACGAATACCGAGGGTTTGACGGCGATCAGCACGAACTTCAACTGGCACTTGATAGTTCGCACCACCGATACGGCGAGCACGCACTTCAAGTACAGGCATAACATTTTTCAATGCTTGATCAAAAACTTCCATTGGGTCTTGACCCATTTTGGAACGAATAATTTCGAATGCATCATATACGATAGTTTCAGCAATGCCTTTTTTACCATCGTACATAACTTTGTTAATGAAACGTGTTACTAATTTGCTGTTGTACACCGGATCTGGAAGTACATCACGTTTCGGAACAGGGCCTTTTCTTGGCATGTTCAATTCCTCCTTTATAATGATGTGTGTTAATTTCGTTTAATGGCTAAAATTATTTTTTAGCTTTTTTCGCGCCGTATTTGGAACGACTTTGCATACGATTTTGTACGCCAGCTGTATCCAATGCACCACGAACGATGTGATAACGCACACCTGGAAGGTCTTTTACACGACCGCCTCTGATAAGTACAACACTGTGTTCTTGTAAATTGTGACCAATGCCTGGGATGTAAGCAGTTACTTCAATAGCGTTTGTCAAACGTACACGGGCAACTTTACGAAGCGCGGAGTTTGGTTTCTTTGGAGTAGCTGTGTACACACGAGTACATACACCACGTTTTTGTGGAGATTCTTGAAGGGCAGGAGCTGTAGATTTTTTAGTCAAGCTCATGCGGCCTTTGCGTACTAGCTGATTAATTGTTGGCATTTGGGCACCTCCTTTCCAAATTTGAGATTTATAATTGATCCGTCATAACAAAGTGTTACATCGGATATTACCGAGATTAACGTAGGACGCCTACAGCGGTGGCCCGCACCTTAATGCGACACGCACGACCGAGATCATCCATGGTGTGTTTGTCATTCACAGGTATTCCCTGTTCTTCACAAGCAATCCGTAAAGGCTGTACCACACGTTCATCACTATCACAACCCAGGAACACGTACTTCACAGCACCTTTAGCAATTTGTTTCAACGTTTGCTTGGCACCGATTGTTTTGTTCACCGACTTCAGATGGGCAATGTCCATTGTACTAATTCTCCTTACGAAATTATGCCCATTAGGCATACCTCGCCTAAAGCACTATGTAAGTATATCAATTACAGCAGTCCATGTCAAACAATTTCCAATGTCACACACCGCTCTACAGCTGCATTTTATGTGTACACTCATCCGTGTGTTTCATTCAATCTTAAATTATAAATGAAGAGTGATTTTTTATTCATATATCATTATTTTTATGTATAAATAATCATTCTATGCATTTACTATTATTTTTTCTTTTACCAATTATGCAAAATTAATATAAATACCATTTTATTATGATATAAATTAATACAGAACAAATATTTGTATTTATAAGTTACTAAAGAAAGGAGATTATATGATTAAACTCATTAAACGTTATTCAAACTTTAATCCCCCTGTAATTATAGGTAGCTTGTCTATCGTCTTAGGGCTAAGCTTATGTGCCCTTCTGATTCCGCAAATATCTCAAACGATCCTCCAAGGGATTCGTGATATTATATTTGAAGATTTCAGCTGGTTTTATGTTTTATCCATAAGTCTCTTCTTTATCTTCAATATCTTTCTTGCACTTAGTTCGCTAGGTGACATCAAACTTGGTAGCGACGATGAAGAAGCGGAATTCTCTTATACAGCTTGGCTCGCCATGTTATTTGCGGCAGGTACCGGTGTAGGTCTCATGTTCTTCGGTACTGCTGAACCGCTCTCACATTATCACTCCGCTGTAGGCTTAGTCGATGGTGCTCCTAGCGCCAAGGAAGCGTTATTCCGCTCCATCTTCCACTGGGGCATCAATGCATGGACGGTATACGGAATTATGGCTTTAGCATTAGCGTATTTTGGTTTTCGCTATAAGTTGCCATTATCACTACGTTCATGTTTCTATCCGCTGTGGAAGGATAAGATCAATGGCCCACGAGGGCACATTATCGATATCATCGCACTTTGTGTAACTTTATTAGGTATCGTAACCACCTTAGGATTTGGTGCGGCCCAACTAGGTGCAGGGTTCCTATATATTAATATCATCTCCACTAATGACTTTTCCGCACAAACGGTCATCATTATCATCATTATGTCCATTGCCGTTCTATCTGCTGTTACAGGTATTGACAAAGGCGTTAAGCTGCTCAGCGAAATCAATATATCTGTTGCATTGATCTTAATGCTTTTTGTACTATGTGCAGGTCCTACATTACTCCTATTAAATACAATGGTAGAAAACTTTGGATACTATCTATCACATATTTTAGGTCAAAGCTTCTATACATCTATCTATACACCAGAAACCCGTCCATGGTTCTTCAGCTGGACCATACTATTCTGGGCTTGGTGGTTATCTTGGGCACCATTTGTGGGCATGTTCATTGCACGTATTTCAAAAGGTAGGACTATTCGAGAGTTCATCTTTGGGGTACTCATTATTCCAACTGTATTTACTATCGTTTGGTTTACTATCTTTGGTAATACTGCAATTTATATCGATGAAACAGTAGCAAACGGTGCACTCGGTGCATTAACCGATAAACCAGAACAACTACTCTTTGCATTCCTTGAATATTTACCATTATCCGGTTTAACTAGTCTTCTATCGATTATCGTATTAGCATTATTTTTTATTACATCTGCCGATTCAGGTATTTATGTGTTAAATAATATTGCGGCCTATGATAAATCCACTTCATCTCCAAAGTGGCAATGCTTGATGTGGGGCTCTGTAATGTCCTTTCTTGCCATCAGTTTGCTCAGCATCGGTGGGCTTAATGTACTACAATCGGTAACGCTCATTCTCGCCTTACCATTTGCAGCCTTGATGGTTATCATGTGCTACAGCTTATGGCAAGGATTATTAACAGATACGCAATACTTTAACACAAAACTTTCAACCACATCCATCTACTGGGACAGCAAGAACTGGAAACAAGGTCTTGCCAAAATACTCAACCAAACGCAATCGGAAGATGTTATTTCCTTTATGAAAACAACAGCATTGCCTGCTATGTATCAGCTCAATAAAGAATTAACCGAAGAGTACGGATTAACTACGAGAATTGACAAACATTTCAATGGTAACGACGCCTCCGTAGAGTTAACCATCGAAAAAGAATCAATGCGCAACTTTACCTACGGCATCAAACTCGTTACGCAAGAGGTATCGGATCATCTCATCGAAGATCCCAACATTCCTCACATTACTGAAAGCACCAACGCAATCCCTATGACATATTTCAGTGACGGGCGCGCCGGATACGATGCGCAGTATATGACACGGGAGGATATCATTACCGATATCATTCGACAGTACGAACGATATCTTACTTTATCGGATGACGTCGGTTATGACATCATGTCTCATGACGCGGAAGAAGCAGCTGAATAGAAACCAATAATACCTATAACAAAAGGGTGCACCTCGCAGGTGCACCCTTTTTATTATGTCGCACAATATCAACTATGCAACAAGTCTATACAGTTAATATAGCTTAACGGCTAATCCAAAGTAATTAATCTTCAGACATAACCTCTTCCGTAATATCAATGATTTCAGGTGTATTTTTTACAACTTCAATCTTACGGTAACGACTCATGCCTGTACCAGCAGGAATCAACTTACCGATAATTACGTTTTCTTTCAAGCCCAATAATGGATCGATTTTACCCTTGATAGCAGCGTCGGTAAGAACACGTGTTGTTTCTTGGAAGGACGCAGCGGACAAGAAGGAGTCCGTTGCCAAAGCGGCTTTCGTAATACCCAATAGCGTGCGTTTGCCTGTAGCATTTTCACGACCATTGAGGGTAAGACGACGGTTTTCTTCGTCAAAGGTATTAACGTCCACCATATCCCCTGGAAGCATATCCGCATCGCCAGCTGTTTCAATTTTAACTTTATGAAGCATTTGACGAACGATAACTTCGATATGTTTATCGTTAATTTCTACACCTTGGGATTTGTATACTTTTTGTACTTCGTATACGAGGTAACGTTGAGTTGCTTCAGTACCCATGACACGCATAATGTCATGAGGATTGATGGAGCCTTCTGTCAAACGAGCGCCCAAGGATACCACGTCACCGTCTTTAACGATAATGCGGGAGCCGTAAGGAATGAGGTAATCGAGTTCAATACCATCTTCACCAGTGATAAAGATAGTGTTTGTACCTTTCTTACCTTCATTAGGCACAACGCGAACTGTACCTTCGTTTTCGGCGATGATAGCGTTACGTTTTGGTTTACGAGCTTCGAACAATTCTTCGACACGTGGTAAACCTTGTGTAATATCGTCACCTGCGACACCACCAGTATGGAATGTACGCATTGTCAACTGAGTACCAGGTTCACCGATGGATTGTGCCGCAATGATACCTACAGCTTCACCAACTTGAACTTGGTTGCCAGTTCCTAGATCACGACCATAGCACTTACGACATACGCCATATGGGCTACGACAAGTCAATACGGAACGGATTTTTACTGTTTCATAGTGTTTTACAACTTCATCAGCTAACGCCTCTGTGATTTCACCATTAAGAGGAACGATAACTTCGCCAGTTTCCTTGTTAACTAATTCTTCAGCTGCAATACGACCTACGATACGGTCTTTTAATGGCTCGATAACACCAGTACCTTCAACGATAGCTTCCACTTCAATACCGTGGATTTCATTGTTCCGTACTTGTACTTCTTTTACATCGGAGTTAAGGATAGCTTCGATGCCTTCTTCAGTAAGACGTGTATCAGCTGGGAAGATTTCTACACCTTCGCTGTCAACGATTGCTTGTACAGTATCCTTGTTCAACATATTTTGAACCATAGTTTCTTTCAATGTTGCACGGATGCTATCGTCGCTTTCACCAAGAATAATTTTTTGAACCAAGTTAGTATGGTTAATATCGCTATCAGAGCCCAAATGTGCACCGCGCAATGCGATAGATGTAACACCGGCTTCAGCAATATCTGCCAAGCATTGTTCATCCAAGATAGTTTCAGCTGGTACAACAAGTTCCCCTGTTTCAGCATTCACAACATCTTTATCTAAAACGCGACCAATAAGTTTATCTTTAAGCAATTCTAATGCTTGACGTGGGGATGTAGCCAAGCGAGCACGTTCACGAACGAGATCGATACCTACAACGTCACAATCGTCCTCACGAACGATTACGTCTTGAGATACGTCAACGAGACGACGTGTCAAGTAACCAGAGTCAGCTGTACGAAGCGCTGTATCGGCCAAACCTTTACGAGCACCATGAGAGGATGTAAAGTAATCCAATACAGTCAAGCCTTCTTTAAAGTTTGCTTTAATTGGCAAGTCAATGATTCGACCAGATGGATCGGCCATCAAACCACGCATACCAGCAAGCTGACGAATTTGTTGTTTATTACCGCGGGCACCAGAGATAGCCATCATGTAAACAGGGTTAAAGCCGTCTTTATCGCACGCCATATTATCCATCATCGCATCGGTAACATCTTCTGTTGCCTTTGTCCATAATTGGATAGTTTTACGATAACGTTCTTCTTCTGTAATAAGACCACGACGGTACATACGAGATACTTTTTCTACCTCTTGTTCCGCTGTATCTAACAAGCTAGTTTTAACTTCTGGTACTTTAATATCAGCAATAGCTACCGTCATACCTGCGCGACGAGCGAAGGAGTAACCCAAGGACTTGATGCGGTCCAATAGTTCTGCTGTTTTTTCATTACCAAACAATTGGAAACATTGATCAACCAATTTACCAACTGTTTTCTTATCCATAACCTTACCTAAAGAGTAAGTGCCATCTTCACGTTTCTCGTATTGCCACAATTCTGGGAATAAAGCATTGTTGAAGATCAAGCGACCTGCTGTTGTTTCTACACGGCCATGATCAGGTAAACGGATATAAAGAATATCTTGCAAACCAATGATATGAGACTCATAGGCAAGCATAACTTCATCATAGGTAGCAAATGTTTTTGCTTTATCACGAGTATCTTCGCGTACAACTGTTAGGTAGTATGTACCTAAGATCATATCTTGAGAAGGTACTGCTACTGGCTTGCCGTCCTTAGTAGACAAAATATTATGGCTAGAAAGCATCAATGTACGAGCTTCCGCTTGTGCTTCTACGGACAATGGTAAGTGACACGCCATTTGGTCACCGTCAAAGTCGGCATTGAAGGCTGTACATACTAATGGATGCAATTTGATAGCACGACCTTCCCAAAGGATTGGTTCGAAGGCTTGGATACCAAGTCTATGCAATGTAGGGGCACGGTTCAAGAGAACTGGATGTTCTTTAATTACCTCTTCCAAGGATTCCCACACGCCAGGGCCAATTCTTTCAACTTGGCGTTTAGCAGCCTTGATGTTGGATGCTTGACCGCGTTCTACCAAACGTTTCATAACGAATGGTTTGAACAATTCTAATGCCATCTCTTTTGGCAAACCACATTGGTGCATTTTAAGTTCAGGACCTACTACGATTACGGAACGACCGGAGTAGTCAACACGTTTACCGAGCAAGTTTTGACGGAAACGACCTTGTTTACCTTTAAGCATGTCGGACAAGGATTTCAATGGGCGGTTACCAGGACCTGTAACAGGACGACCGCGACGACCATTATCAATCAATGCATCAACCGCTTCTTGAAGCATGCGTTTTTCGTTGCGCACGATGATATCAGGAGCACCCAAGTCGAGTAAACGTTTCAAACGGTTGTTACGGTTGATAACACGACGGTATAAATCGTTGAGGTCAGATGTAGCAAAACGGCCACCATCTAATTGGACCATAGGACGCAATTCAGGTGGGATTACAGGAACGATGTCCATAATCATCCATTCTGGACGGTTCCCAGATTGACGGAATGCTTCTACTACTTCCAAACGACGAACTGCACGGATTTTACGTTGACCACTAGCAGTGTTCAACTCTTCGCGCAATTCGGCATTCAATGCTTCAAGATCAAGTTCTGATAAGAGAGCTTTTACCGCTTCAGCACCCATGTCGATACATGCGAAGAGAACCTCTTCAGCAGCGCCTAACTCATAGCGTTCTTCGCGAGTTAATTCTTCGTATTCCTTATCAGCTTCTGGTATTGTTGCATCATCACGAAGAGCCGCATTATAGCGCTCTTTGCGTTGTGCTTCACGAACAATAGCTAAACGTTCATTACGTTGAGCCACTGTTTCGATTACGACGGATTTACCACCGATAGTATAACCGTCTTCATTAAATTGAGCTTCGTATTCGCGGTATTCTTGCTCGGACAACAATTGACGTTTTGTCAATGGTGTACCAGCTGGATCTACTACGATGTAGGAAGCAAAGTATAATACGCGTTCCAAAGAACGTGGTGATATGTCAAGGATAAGACCCATACGGGATGGGATTCCTTTGAAGTACCAAATGTGAGATACAGGAGTAGCCAATTGAATATGGCCCATACGTTCACGACGTACTTTCGCACGGGTAACCTCTACACCACATTTGTCGCAGACTACGCCTTTATGGCGGATGCGTTTATATTTGCCGCAGTGACATTCCCAGTCCTTTGTTGGTCCAAAAATGCGTTCACAGAATAGACCATCACGTTCTGGCTTCAACGTACGGTAGTTAATTGTTTCAGGTTTCTTAACTTCCCCATGAGACCAGGATAAAATCTGCTCTGGAGAGGCTAAACCGATTCGCATGGAATCGAATTCATTTACGTCTAGCACTACTATCGCTCCCTTCCTTATAGATAGTTTTAGTCTTCATCGTTAGAGGAGTCGCCCATTGGGTACGCCAATTGGCTAAGGATATCATCTTCACCGCCATTATCAGCTGGTAATTCTTCCTCTTCCTCTACTTCTGGTTCTACTACAGTTACTTCATCAGTTTCTACAGCACTGCCTTCCATAACTTCTTCAATACCAGTTTCTACCACCTCATCTTCGTCCTCAAGTTCTTTCATAACAACTTCTTCTTGATCTTCATTCAAGATTTTTACATCGAGACCGATACTTTGAAGTTCTTTAAGCAATACCTTGAAGGACTCAGGTACACCTGGTTCAGGGATGTTTTCGCCTTTAACGATTTTTTCGTATGCTTTCACACGACCAACAACGTCGTCAGACTTAACAGTTAATAGCTCTTGAAGGGTATAGGCTGCACCATATGCTTCTAGAGCCCAAACTTCCATTTCCCCGAAACGTTGGCCACCAAACTGAGCTTTACCGCCCAAAGGTTGTTGTGTAACAAGGGAGTACGGACCTGTAGAACGAGCATGGATTTTGTCATCAACCAAATGATGGAGTTTAAGCATGTAAACGTAACCAACAGTAACGCGGTTATCCATCGGTTCACCAGTACGACCATCATATAGAACAGTTTTACCATCATCAGGACGACCTGCAATCGCCAATGTTTCGAATACGTCCTTTTCGTGAGCACCATCAAATACAGGTGTAGCAATATGAATACCTGCTACATCTGGTTTTGGCATGCCATATTTGTCAAAATCATAGCCAAGGCTTTCCAACTCTTTGCGAATTTCAACGCGTTTCTCTTCAGCAGAGTGAATGTTGTTAAGAGTATTCTTGACTTTGCTAATTGCCTCTAATTCTTCTACAAGCGCAGGATCCATTTCAGGAGCCTCTTCTTCAGAATCAAAGAATTCTACATGAAGTGCATTGTATTTAGCTTCAATAGCTTTAAGCTCTTGGTAACGAGCTTCGCCACCCATAGCATCCAATTTCTTTTGCGCTGTTGCTTCTACATGTTTTAAAATTTTAGTTTTCAAAGCAATGATTTGCTCATTTTCTTCGAAATGATTTACCGTAACATCTTCCGCAACTTTCGCTTCCAATGCTTCAATTTGAGCATAAAGATCGCGGATTGCATCGATTTGTTCCCAGTAAGATGCATCAGTACGGGCTTCTTTCAACACGTTTTGAATGTGAAGATCTGTAGCTTTGATTTTCATACCTAAGCCTTGAACAGCCCACCCCAAGTGAGTTTCAAGGACCTGACCGATGTTCATACGAGAAGGTACGCCCAATGGGTTCAATACGATTTGTACTGGAGTACCATCTGGAAGGAATGGCATATCTTCTTTTCTCATAACGCGAGAAACGACACCTTTGTTACCATGACGGCCCGCCATTTTATCGCCTTCATGAATCTTACGTTTTTGAGCGATATATACGCGAACAAGTTTATTTACACCTGGTTGTAATTCGTCGCCATTTTCACGGGTAAAGACTTTTACATCTACGACTTTACCAGATTCACCATGAGGCACGCGCAAGGAAGTGTCGCGAACTTCACGTTCTTTGTCACCAAAAATAGCACGCAACAAACGTTCTTCTGGAGTAAGCTCAGTTTCACCTTTTGGTGTAGCTTTACCTACAAGGATATCGCCAGGATGTACTTCTGCACCAATGCAGATAATACCATCTTCGTCTAAGTTTTTAAGTGTGTCGTCACCTGTATTAGGCAACTCACGAGTAATTTCTTCAGCACCTAATTTGGTGTCACGAGCATCACATTCGTATTCTTCAATATGAATAGATGTATAGATATCTTCTTTGCAGAGTTCTTCACTAAGCAAGATAGCATCTTCGTAGTTATAACCTTCCCAAGGCATGAACGCTACAAGAACGTTATAACCTAATGCCAATTCGCCGCCATCTGTAGCAGGACCATCAGCCAATACTTGGCCTTTTACAACATGATCGCCACGATTAACGATTGGTTTTTGGTTAAAGCATGTGGATTGGTTAGAACGAAGGAATTTATTCAAACGGTATGTATCAACACGACCATCGCTGTCGCGAAGAACGTGGATTTCATTACCCCAACAACGTACAACTTTACCTGCTTCACGCGCCAATACGCAAACACCAGAGTCAGTAGCTGCTGTATATTCCATACCTGTACCAACAAGTGGTGCTTGAGCGCGCAAAAGTGGTACTGCTTGACGTTGCATGTTCGCGCCCATCAAGGCACGGTTAGCATCGTCATTTTCAAGGAATGGAATCATAGCTGTACCAATGGATACAACTTCTTTTGGACTTACGTCCATATAGTCAACCTTATCCGGTGTAACTTCTAATACGTCATGACCACGACGACAAGCTACGTGTTCAGTTGTGAAGTACCCCTCTGCATCAAGTGGAGAGTTCGCTTGGGCAATTGTCATGCCTTCTTCTTCATCAGCTGTCATGTATACTACGCTGTCAGATACGCGCACTTTAACAACCTTGTCAGCATCCTTGCCTTTACCATACACTTTTTCTACTTTACGGTATGGTGCTTCGATGAAGCCAAATTCGTTTACCTTTGCATAGTTGGACAAGGAGTTAATCAAGCCAATGTTTGGACCTTCTGGAGTTTCAATAGGACACATACGACCATAGTGAGAATGATGCACGTCACGAACTTCGAAACCTGCACGCTCACGAGACAAGCCGCCAGGGCCAAGGGCAGAAAGACGACGTTTGTGAGTCAATTCCGCCAATGGGTTTGTTTGGTCCATGAACTGAGACAATTGAGAAGAACCAAAGAATTCTTTGATAGCTGCCACTACAGGGCGAATATTGATCAACGCTTGAGGTGTAATGGATTCAGTTTCTTGAATGGTCATGCGCTCACGAACAACACGTTCCATACGAGTTAAACCGATGCGGAATTGGTTTTGCAACAATTCGCCTACGCAACGAAGGCGACGGTTACCCAAGTGGTCGATATCATCTGTATGACCTGCACCATCCATAAGGTTGAGCAAGTAAGAAATGTTAGCGATCATGTCTTCACGTGTTACTGTACGGTGATCATATGGTAAGTTGCAGTTATTACAGATAACTTTAGACTCTACACCATCATTATTTACGATATAGAATTCAGCAAAACCTTCACCATCGAAAACATGGCTATTAGCAACGATATCAAGTTGTTCTTCCCCAACTTGTACGCCTGCATCAAGGATAATTTCGCCAGTTTCTGGATCTACAATTGGTTGAGCCAATGTTTGACCCAACATACGTTGGCGCCAGCCAAGTTTTTTGTTCAATTTATAACGACCAACGCGCGCTAAGTCATAACGGCGTGCATCGAAGAACAAGTTATCGAACAAGTTACGAGCAGACTCTACAGTCGGAGGCTCGCCTGGACGTAATTTTTTATAGATTTCAACCAATGCTTCATCAGCAGATTGAGTTGTATCTTTTTCTAATGTACGAACGATGCGTTCATCATATACTGGTAAACCATCCTCATCAGTTTTACCATTCCAGAAGAGGTCGAGGATACTTTCATTCGTATCCCAACCTAATGCACGTACCAATACAGTAGCTGGTAATTTACGGTTACGGTCAATACGAACAGCCACCACTTCACTAGCATCTGTTTCAAGTTCAATCCATGCACCACGGTTAGGAATAACTGTGGAATCATACAAACGGTTACCCATTGTATCGATTTCTTTATTGTAGTAAACGCCTGGAGAACGTACTAATTGGGATACGATAACACGTTCTGCACCATTGATGATGAAAGTACCTGTATCCGTCATCAATGGGAAATCGCCCATGAAGACTTCTTGTTCTTTAATGTCCATATTTTCTGGATCATTATTTACCAAGCGAATATTTACACGAAGTGGTGCTGCGTAAGTAGCATCACGGTTTTTACATTCATTAATATCATACTTAGGTTCACCTAAGCTGAAACCTTCAAAAGAAAGTACTAGATTACCTGAATTGTCTTTAATCGGAGAAATATCGTTGAAAATATTTTGTAAACCACTCTCCAAGAACCACTCATACGATTTACGTTGAATGTCCAATAAATGCGGCATCTTGATAACTTCGTTAATTTTAGCGTACGTATAACGAGTTCGTTTGCCTACCTGTTCAGGTTTGAACATATTTGCTTTCACCCCTATCAAAACACACTGGTCTACCATTTTCTATAACGGCATGAAAAAGACATCTTACAGGTCTCAGTTTTCCTGCTCGGGCAACGTCAAATAAAGCAAGGTCCATTTCATTTTTAAAATAACCTTGCTTCCCATTAACCAAGCACAACCTTGGAAGAAAACCTCATCACTATTTGTGTTATAGTTTTTACATCCAAAAGCAGAAAACGCTACTTTTGCAATATATAATTCTATCAGTATTAAAAAAGACTGTCAACCAAAAGGGTTGACAGTCTTTCATTTTCATGCTTTATTCATGTATCAAAAGAGAACCATAAATTAGTTGCCTTTTTGTTTTAAAAGATTCGCACCAGCGATACCAGGGCGAGTCATTTCTTTAGGAGAAAGAATATGATTAATTTCATCCTCAGTCAATAAACCTTGATCCAAGATGATATCGCGAATAGCTCGACCTGTTTCATACGCTTCTTTCGCCAATGCAGAAGCTGTTTCATAGCCAAGATGTGGCAACAATGCTGTTACGATACCAACGGAACGATTCAACCAGTACTCGCATTGTTCACGGTCTACTTCAAGATCAACAAGCAATTTATCAACGAATGTATTTACACCGTTTTTGAGATAGCAAAGATTATTGAACAAGTTGTATGCCAATACAGGTTCCATAACATTTAACTCGAATTGACCATTTTCTACAGCTAATGTAATAGTAAGGTCATTACCGATAACTTGGTAACACACTTGATTCAATACTTCAGCAATAACAGGATTTACTTTTCCTGGCATGATAGAGGAGCCTGGTTGACGGGCAGGCAATTTTAATTCACCAATGCCACAGCGAGGTCCAGATGCCATTAAGCGAAAATCATTTGCCATCTTAATCAACACAAGTGCAGTTACCTTCAAACCGCTAGAGATATCAGCAAATACGTCTGTATTGTTTGTGGCATCGATTAAGTTCTCCGCGGTGTAGAACGGTTCGCCTACTACTTCACTAAGTTCATAAGCTACATCATGAATATAATTAGGCTCAGCATTAAGGCCTGTACCAACTGCAGTGGCACCCATGTTGATTACATGTGCACCTTCAACGGCAGATTTAATGCGTTTAATACCACGACGAATACCAGATGCATAAGCGCCCATCTCTTGGCCCAATGTAATAGGCACCGCATCTTGTAAATGAGTACGTCCCATTTTTAAAATTTCACTATATTCTTCAGCTTTTTTCTCAAGCTCATCAACAAGACGTTGCAAAGCTTCAAGTAACGGTTTAGATTTCAAAATTGCACAAACTTTAATCGCTGTTGGGAAAGCGTCATTTGTAGATTGTGCCATGTTACAGTGATTGTTAGGGCTTACAATATCATAGCTACCTTTTGGATGACCTAAAATTTCACAAGCACGATTTGCCAACACTTCGTTCATATTCATATTCACAGAAGTGCCAGCACCACCTTGAATTGGATCAACTGGAAATTGGTCAGCAAATTCACCTGCAATAACTTCATCAGCTGCTTGAACAATCGCTTTACCGATAGATACATTGAGACGACCTGTTTTCATATTAGCTAAAGCAGATGCTTTTTTTACCATCGCTAGAGCTTTAATAAAATCTTGGTCTAAATGTTTCCCTGTAATATGGAAGTTTTCTAAGGCACGAATCGTTTGCACACCATAATATAACTCATCCGCTACTTCTAATTCACCTAGGAAATCATGTTCTTTTCTCATAATAGATCCTCTTTCCACTATTTCATATATTAGATGATAGTTTAATGAAACGGTTTTATCTTATGCGCTCATTATAGCATGTATTTTGTATACATAAAAGTCATTTCATATATTACGAATAAACAATATTCTATACAATATATTATTTCATAAATATTTTCTATAACTATTTCCATATTTATAAAGGCTCTGTTTTTATCTTTGATTAGTTTAAATATTACACGCCCTATAGTACAATAATATAAACTATATAAGTAAGGAGTAACTATGATTAACAATCACATGCTGCGCATAGGTGCGCTCTTTTTATTAACCGTTTTATGCTACGGCTTTTATAATGCCTATTTGCCAATCACTGATCCGGTGGAGTCCAACTATGTTCTCTCCGCCATCACCATGCTAAAACACAACTCATGGATATCCCCCATGATATATGATCACGTATGGTATGATAAACCACCGCTCACCTATTGGGCACTTATGATTACATACAAACTATTTGGCATATCTGACTTCACGTCTCGTATACCGAATACGCTTGTTGCGGGAGCTAGCGTGGCCCTAATGTATCATATAACTTACCGCATATCTAAAAATACTTTTGCTAGTGTACTCTGTGCTATTCTATTAATGAGTACACTACAGTTTTGGTACATATCTCATGCAATTATAACCGACGGATTTCTACTTCTCTTCACCTTAGCTATATTTGGATATAGCTATTTAGCTTTTACCAATAATGACAAGTCAGCTATGGTGAAAGCTTACATTGCTGCTGCCTTAGCTGTAATTACCAAAGGACCTATAGGCATCATCTTGCCCGGCCTGATATTACTCATTTATGTATGCGCTCGCTATATAGTCCATAGAAAAGATGAAAGTTATCAGCTTTCAAAGGATATTAAATTACTATTTAATCCCTTAGGACTATTAGCCTTTATAGCGATAGCTAGCCCTTGGTATATCGCTATGTATTCCATTCACGGTGAGCAGTTTATTTCCGGATTCTTAGGTCTACACAATGTAGATCGAGCTCTTATATCTGAGCATCCTAAATTTAATGTATGGTATTACTATCTATTAATTGTACCCCTTTCACTATTACCATGGACACCTGTAATAGTCTATCATTTAAAAGATCTTAACTGGAAAGATGATTTTGATCTATTAGGTATTATATGGTTTATAGTTATAGTTCTATTCTACTCTCTAGTAGCTACAAAGTATCTAACCTACACATTACCTGCCATTATCCCTTGTATAATATGGGCGGCTGTAAAAATTTGTGAATTAGTTACTGACAAAGAAACCGGTGAATTTACTCAATCATTCAAAAAGTTTAATTATTTAATTACCCTACCACTAGGTATTTACTACATGATTTTTACATTTACTACAGCTTTTGATAAAAGTCTTGATAGTAAACCGTTAATCGTAGGTTCCTTTATTATAGTATGTATGATTTTAATCGGTCGATACTACATAACATCATTTTTTAAACTAGCAATATATGCTTTAGTTCCACTAATTACTTTATACTCAGCTATTACAATTACAGTACCACCAATATTATTTAATCAATCTGGTTTACAGTTTAGAACGTTCATCGAAGATACATCAAAACCAATATATGTATATGGCAGTTACTATACTTCTATTGTATATTACATGGATACTATACCCACCCAAGTTTTCGTAGATACAACTGATGATTCTATATGGACCGAAGGCAAAACATTAATGCCTACCATAACTAAAGAAACATTTTTAAGTAATACATCAAATAATCGCGGTGCCTATGTCATCGTTCCTAAAAAATATGATAAGGATTTCTCTAATACATTACCGTATCCAAAAGCCAAATTAGTTAACAAAACAAAACTCGCATCAATTTATAAACTCCAATAGAAAAAGGCGTACCCTATGGGTACGCCTTTAATATAGCTAGAATTATTTCAATTCTACGGATGCGCCAGCTTCTTCTAATTGAGCTTTCAAAGCTTCAGCAGCTTCAGCAGCTACGCCTTCTTTAACAGGTGCAGGAGCGCCGTCAACGATAGCTTTAGCTTCTTTCAAGCCAAGACCAGTTGCTTCACGAACAACTTTGATTACGTTGATTTTAGATGCGCCAGCATCTTTCAAGATTACGTCGAAGGAATCTTTAGCAGCGCCGCCTTCAGCACCACCAGCAGCTGCTACAGCTACAGGAGCTGCTGCAGTTACGCCAAATTCTTCTTCGATTGCTTTTACAAGATCATTAAGTTCAAGGATTGTTGCTTCTTTCAATTCAGCAACGATGTTTTCAATGTTCAATGCCATTTTAGATTTCCTCCATAAATTAGTTTATAGTGCCAGCCTCAAGCGGCCAACGAATACTTTGCAAAAAATATTATTCTGCAGGTTTTGCTTCTGCAACAGCTTTGACAGCGTATGCAACATTGCGAACAGGAGCTTGCAATACGGAAAGCAACATGGAAAGCATACCTTCGCGATTTGGAAGAGATGCAATTGCTTTAATGCCTGCAGCGTCCATAACTTCGCCTTCAACGATACCAGCTTTAACTGTTACAACTTCTTTTTCAGTTGCTTTGATGAATTGTTCGATTACACGAGCAGGTGCAACAGCATCATCTTTAGAAGTAGCCAACGCAGTTGGGCCTTCTAAATGCTCAGCGAAACCTTCAAGATTCAATTCGTTTGCAGCGATACGAGTCAAAGTATTTTTGATTACTTTGTATTCAACACCTTCAGCCAACATTTTGCGACGAAGATCAGTTGCTTGCGCAACAGTTAAACCAGAGTAACCAATCAATACAGCACCTTTTGCTTCAGAAAGAGTTTCTTTCATTTGAGCAACGATTGCTTTTTTTGATTCAGTGACAGCCATTAGATTACCTCCTTGTAGATTTTTTTGGTGCTCTATGTACTATCTTAGCGTAAAAACGACCCCATCGCACGCGATGAGGTCGTAACTAGTCCTAGGTTGTTCTAGTGTCAGCCTCAGCGGGCGGATTTTCATCCATTATACATACCAGCCGTCTACAGCTAAGAGACATATTTAATTATTGCTCTTTAGAAACAGTGCTCAATTTGAACACGTTCAAAGGTACACCAGGGCCCATTGTAGCGGACAAGGTTACAGATTTAATGTATTGACCTTTAGCTGCTACAGGTTTAGCCTTGATAATAGTATCAACGATTGTACGGTAGTTGTCAAGTAATTTTTCTTCATCGAAAGATGCTTTACCGATAGAACAAGAGATAATACCTGCTTTATCAGTACGGTATTCGATTTTACCAGCTTTGATTTCGTTTACTGCACGAGCAACGTCTGGAGTTACTGTACCAACTTTAGGGTTTGGCATCAAGCCTTTAGGACCCAAGATTTTACCAAGACGGCCAACTTGACCCATCATGTCTGGTGTAGCAACTACTACGTCGAAGTCGCTCCAACCACCTTGGATTTTAGCTACTAACTCTTCAGAACCTACGAAATCTGCACCAGCTTCTTCAGCTGCCTTAATATTGTCGCCTTTTGCGAATACAAGAACGCGTTTAGTTTTGCCAGTACCATGAGGCAATACTACTGCACCACGAACTTGTTGATCAGCGTATTTAGGGTCGACATTCAAGTTGAAAGCAATTTCAACTGTTTCATCGAAATTTGCAGTTGCAGTTTTCTTAACCAACTCAATCGCTTCTACTGGTTCGTAGAATTTACCAGCTTCAATAAGTTTTACTGCTTCAGCGTATTTCTTACCTACTTTTGCCATTATAATATCCTCCTTATGTGGTCAAACGGGAATTCCCTCCCACCGATTTGCGCCTTATGCGCAAGTCGTACGCTTATTAGTCAACGATTTCAATGCCCATGCTGCGAGCAGTACCTTCCACCATGCGCATACCTTGTTCTACGGTATTAGCATTCAAATCAGGCATTTTCAATTCAGCAATTTCACGAACTTTATCGCGACCTACTTTTGCTACTTTATCACGGTTAGGTACACCAGAACCTTTTGGAATACCTGCAGCTTTTTTCAACAATACTGCAGCTGGTGGAGTCTTAGTGATGAAGTCGAAACTACGATCTTCATATACATTAATAACTACTGGAATAATCAAGCCAGCTTGTTTAGCAGTACGTTCGTTGAATTCTTTTGTGAAAGCAACGATATTAACACCTGCTTGACCTAGTGCAGGACCAACTGGTGGTGCTGGAGTAGCTTTAGCGGCTTCAATTTGTAGTTTTACTTGTTTAACTAATTTCTTAGCCATGGGTAATTAAACCTCCTATGCTTATACTGTGGTGGTAACGGATATACATCCTCCCACTGGCAACCAAAATCGATTGCTCTTTTTAGAGTTATATTTATATATTAAAGAGCTTTCTCAACTTGAGAGAACTCTAACTCTACCTCGGTATCTCGATTGAACATTTCTACGCTAAGTTTCAATGTTCCTTTATCAGGGTTAAGTTCGGTAATAACACCTAGTTTATCTTCAAAGGCACCGGACGTAATGCGAACCGTTTCACCAACTTCTACATCAACGTTAATGGTTGGTTTCTTATCCAAGCCCTGAGACTTAAGTATATGTTCTACTTCGGAATCAGAAAGTGGAACTGGTTTTGTAGCAGAGCCAACGAAACCTGTTACACCTGGCGTGTTGCGTACAACATACCAAGAACGGTCATTAACTTCCATTTCCACCAATACATACCCAGGAAATATCTTACGTTTTACTACTTTTTTAACCCCATCTTTTTCATCTATTTCGTCTTCAAGAGGCACCAAAATTCGGCTGATCACATCTTGTAGCCCCATAGATTGAACTTTAAGTTCAAGAGTGGTTTTTACTTTATTTTCGTAGCCTGAATAGGTATGAATTACATACCACTTCTTATCTGCTTCCATGTAATGGCCCCCTTATCCAACAAAGTGCAACAACGTATTAAAAAGTTGGGCAAAGAGTCCATCAAGCACAGAAATAATCAAAGCGATGAATATGGTCACTAAGAATACTACTATTGTGTAATTGATAAGCTCTTTTTTTGTTGGCCAGACTACTTTTTTTAGTTCAGCTTTCACACCGCGGAAGAATTTTCCAAATCCACCACGCTGCTGCACTGCTGAGTTAGACTTTGCCATTGTGTTTCACATCCTCAAATCAACAGGTAATGAATGATAAGAATTATTTTGTTTCACGGTGTAATGTATGTTTACCGCAGAATTTGCAATATTTCATCATTTCAATACGATCAGGATTGTTCTTTTTATTCTTGTTCGTTTGATAGTTGCGTTGTTTGCAATCTGTGCAAGCTAAAGTAATGGCATTACGCATCCGGATACACCTCGCTTTATATTTACTAATCTGTCTCTTGTACTCGAAAACGCTCGACTACATACTAAAAAACTATATCATACGTAGCAAGCGATGTCAAGAAATTAAGCAACTCAAAAAAAGCCAGGCACGTATGCCTGACATGGATAGTATAACAGACAATGGCGCCCCTTGTCTACCCAAAGAACGCCATGTCATATTAGCTTATAGTTAGCTTATATATATTATATTTAATATTATAATTACATATTTACTATTATTGCTTCGTTTATTACTGTTTCTTTGTGAAAGTTACTTTCACGATTTGCCAGAAGAAGGCCAATGCCCCCAATATCATGATGGTATCGCCAACCATGCGAAGCCAACGCAAATTTTGTAACAATGGTTGTTGCATAAAGTCTTCACTGCGAGCGAGCCATAAGCCTTGTGTAACACTTGCCCAACTTTGAATCAAGCCAATTGGCAATAGACTGATAAGAACCATTAACGCAAGGCCCCAATTCAATGCCCAGAAACCGAATTTCATCAACTTGTCGTTAAATTCCACTTCAGGTCGAATATAACGAGCGATGAGGAATACAAAGCCTAAACTCAAGAACCCGTATACGCCGAACAACGCCGTATGAGCATGAACAGCTGTCGTATTTAGACCTTGAATATAGAACAAGGAAACCGGCATATTAATTAAGAAGCCGAAGATGCCTGCACCCACCAAGTTCCAGAAGGATACGGCAATGAAGCAGTATACAGGCCATTTTAGTCGATGCATCCAAGGAGCACTATGAAGGCGTGTATAATTTTCAAACGCTTCATATCCCAAGAGTACAAGAGGCACTACTTCCAACGCGGAGAACGATGCCCCTGTGGCCACGATAGTCGATGTAACACCGGTGAAATAAAGATGATGGAATGTACCAGGGATACCGCCGATAAGGTAAATGGCACCGGACGAAATCGCTGCTATGGTACCTGCACGGTAAGATACGAGACCAAGTGTTACGAAAATAAAGGCCATCAACGTAGTAGAGAATACTTCAAAGAATCCTTCTACCCAAAGGTGAATAACCCACCAGCGCCAGTATTCCATGATTGCCAAGTGGCTGTGTTCTCCGTAGAAAAGACCTGGTCCATAGAAAATACCGACCATCACAACGGAGAAAATAAAGGCAGCAATAAGGTTTTTATCCCCTTTATTTTTGAAAGCACCAATGATGCTGCGCACCATGAGTACAAGCCAAAATAGAATGCCGATATATTCAATCCATTGCCATACGCGCCCCAACTCGATAAACTCATATCCTTGGTGACCCAAGTAGAAGTTTAGAGACGCCGGAATCTCATGAGCAACACCTAAATATGTACCTGTAAAGGAACCCACTACCAACACAACGAGTGCCCAGAACAAAATATCCACGCCCAATTTTTGGAACTTAGGATCTTTACCGCCATTAATAATCGGCGCCAAGAATAAACCGGCACTCAAGAATGCCATCGCAATCCAGAACAAGGATGCTTGAATATGCCAAGTACGAGCAATAGAATATGGGAAATACTGCGCCAATGGAATGCCATAGAAAGCCTGTCCTTCTACGGTGTAGTGCGCAATGATACCACCCATACCAAGTTGGAGTAAAAATAATGCCAAAATCGTAAATAAATATTTTCCTAAAGACCGTTGAGATGGTGTGAGATGCAATTTGGAAATTGGATCTTCCGCAGGTGGTGTTAATTCATGTTCATCTTGTTTGCGACCGAATGCCCACATCCATACGACAATACCAATACCACAAAGTAAAATAATAACACTCACAACAGACCAAGCTACGCTTTCCGGTGTTGGATTATGATCTAACAATGGCTCGTGAGGCCAATTGTTGGTGTATGTTGCATCTGTACCAGGGCGTTGAGTCGATGCCATCCACGTAGTCCAGAAGAAGAATCGTGCCATATCAATACGATCTTTTAATTCTGGCAACGTATTGTCTTTCATCGCAAAATGATCGCGTGTTTCGGACAATTTAGGGTTATCACCATACAGTTCAATAAAATATTGTCCGGTTAAATTCATCGCTGTAATACGTTCCGGTGAAAGCACAACAGTTCCATCTTCACGAACAGCACTGTTAAAGTACTCTGCTTTAACTGCTTCTTTAACAGCCGCTTTCTGCACATCACCTAACTGTTCATAAAGAACACCAAAAGCTTCTTGAGACTTGATATCAAGCATTACGGACACTTCTTTGTGCAACCAATCAGCTGTCCAGTCCGGGGCTTGATATGCGCCATGACCTAGTACGGTCCCTACAGATTGACCACCTGTAGATTGCCAAGCCGATTGACCATGTAAGATATCATCCTTAGTGAACAAAACCTGTCCATCTTGAGATACATACGCGGTTGGTACCGGTGGCGCTTGATGATATACATCAGTACCCAAATAGCCAAGAATAGAGAATCCAATAATAAGAACTGCTACTACGGCTATCCAATACTTTTTGTATTCGCCCATCACATTACCTCCTTTTCTATAAAAGCACAAAAAGAGAGCCTATGCTCTCTTCATATATAATATACACTAATTTTATAAATAAAGTTGTATCTAAGGTTACAATATATTAAAATTTCTTCTCAATTTGTATCAATAGTATGATTATCCTTTGAAGCCTGAATACAACGTATATATCACCTTACAAAATCATCATTGTTTCAATATATTAGCGATTCAATTCTATACTCTTAATCATCAATATATACAAAATAAAAGGGACCCATTGGGTCCCTTTTATTGAATCTAAAATTCAATTATATAGCTAATGTATCGATACATTGAGCTATAAACTTGTATTAACCTTCGATTTCTGTTACTACGCCAGCGCCTACTGTATGGCCACCTTCGCGGATCGCGAAACGAAGACCTTCTTCGATAGCGATTGGAGTAATCAATTCGATTTCCATTGTTACGTTATCGCCAGGCATACACATTTCTACACCTTCAGGAAGGTTTACA
>NZ_JAGZIJ010000014.1:0-24761 GCF_018366295.1 Veillonella parvula | reverse complement strand
TAACAAGATTACAAATGTAGCTGACGGTACGGACCCTAACGATGCGGTTAATAAATCTCAATTGGATAAAGCTACAGCAGCTGCATCCACAACGGTATCGGCAGGTAATAATATTACTGTGACACCTAGCACCAATGCGAATGGTTCAAAGAACTATGAAGTAAGTCTTAAAGATCAAGTGACATTAGGCTCTGATGCTACGAAACAAATCGCGTTGGATGGTACTACAGGCACTATCAAGGCTGGTGATAAAGTTACAATCGATGGCAACAAAGGTACTATTAAAGCTGGCAATGTAACAATTGACGGTGAAAACGGTACCATTAAAGCTGGCGACAAGGTAACTATCGATGGTAAAGATGGTAAGATTGCAGCAGGCAAGGTATCTGTTGATGGCAAAGACGGTTATGTGACAGGTTTGGAAAACAAAGATTGGGATCCTGACAATATCACAAGCGGTCGTGCTGCTACAGAAGATCAATTGCAAAAATCTCACAAATCCTTGGATAACAAGATTAATAACCTAGGTGATAAAATCACGAAAAAAGGTTTGAACTTTGGTGCCAATAGTGGTAATCCAGTTCATAAGAATTTAGGTGAAACTGTATCCGTTGTAGGTACAGGCGATAAAGCTGATACTAATTACTCTTCTGAAAATATTAAAACAAAAATTAATGCAGATGGTAATATAGAGGTTATGATGGATAAAGACCTCAAAACTGACAGCTTAACTACCGATAAGGTAAAAGTTGGTAAAAACGGTAAGGACGGCGTATCTATTACTGGTCCTAATGGTGCTGACGGTATAGACGGTAAGGTAGGTATCACAGGCAAAGACGGTAAAGATGCTGTATCCATGTCCGGTAAAGACGGCGTTGGTCATATTGGTTTAACTGGTAAAGACGGCCGTAATGCGGATATTACCGTTGATAAAGGTGATCCAGACTTAGACGGTAATGCAATCACTCGTATTAAGTACCAAGATGAAAATGGTAAGACACATCAAGTGGCAACTAAAGACGATGGTATGAAATACGGTGGCGATAGCGGCTCCGTAATCAAGAAAAAGCTTAACGAACAAGTTAATGTAGTGGGTGGCATTACTGATGCTAGCAAGTTGACTACAGAGGACAATTTAGGTGTTGTATCCGATGGTACTGGCAACCTTAAGGTTCGTATGGCGAAAGACTTGAAAGGTCTTGAAACAGTAACCACTAAGGACGCTGCAGGTAATACTACTGTTATGAACGGTGGCGGTGTAACAATTACACCTGCTAGCGGTAATGCAGTAAGCCTTACTAAAGATGGCCTCAACAACGGCGGTAATACAATTACCAATGTAGGCCCTGGTGTAAACGGCACTGATGCAGTTAACGTAAATCAATTGAAAGGTGCTACAGATGGGTTAGCTAATGCTATTAACTCCGTAGCAGGCGAAACACAACGTGTAGGCGCACATGCAGCGGCTATGTCTGCATTGAAACCTATTCAATATGATCCATTGGAACCAACTCAAGTGATGGCTGGTATCGGTAATTACAGAGGTGAAACTGCGGCGGCTCTTGGCGTTGCACATTACACAGCAGAAGATACTATGTTCCATGTAGGCGTATCTGTTGGTAGTCACCATAACATGGTAAATGCTGGTGTAACTCGTAAATTCGGTACTTCTGATGCTAAGAAAGCAGTTCCTGAACGTTACAAAGGTGGCCCTATTAGCTCCATGTACGTAATGCAAGATGAAATGACTGCTTTGAAAGCTAAGTACGAAAAAGTACAACGCGACAATGAAGAAATGAGAGCACAAATTGCATTATTGATGCAACAAGCGGGCTTGAAATAATATGAAATAACATATTGATACGGCAGTGCTTATAAAAGGCGCCAAAAGCGAAATGCTTTTGGCGCCTTTTTGCATGCAAAAAATAGATGAAATGGTTGTTATGAGCATATATATGTCATGGTTAACTTGTAATGTAATTAAAATAGGTGAGTGATATAGGTGAATAATAATTGGATCATAATAGTTTACTAAGGTGAAATACATTTTTTTCATGAAGTTAATTTTATGCGAAAAAATTAGTACATTTAGCATATTCATAAGGTATATGACGGCCTTTTTATATATTCATAAATATTTATGATTTAGAAGTGAGTGTAGAGTGAAAAATTTTTTACTTTTAGTATAGAATATGATATGTTTAATATGATATGCATCGATAAATAGCCATATATTAACTGTATTTTTACTTTTTAAAATAGTTATAAAATATTTTATTATATTCGTATAATTTGATAGTTTTATGCAAGGAGTAAGATGAGATGAACCGAATTTTTAAAGTAATCTGGAGTCGTACAAAAGGATGTTATGTCGTTGTGGCTGAAACAGCGAAGAATATGTCGAAACGCTCGACAATGACATCTGTGTTTGCCAAGATGCTCGGAATTTCTATCTGTACTGTTATGTTAGCAGGAGGGATTATACCAACTGAAGCGCAGGCATCTACATTAAAATGGGGTGATAATGCTCAGGCTAAAAATGGTACTGTAGCGATAGGTGACAATAGTACAGCAATGGCAGATAATAGTGTGGCCTTGGGTACAGGTGCTACTGTTACAAAAACTAATAGGGCTAATGTTGGTAATGTGCAAGGTGTTGCAATCGGAAGAAATGCAACGGTTGAAGTAAATAATGGTGTTGCTATCGGTAATTTGACAAAAGTAGCTTCTTTAAATGGCTTTGCCCTTGGTAATACATCCTGGGCTGGATATGATGAGGCCGGTAACTATGTGGGTGCCGATAATGATCAGGCATTTGGTACCAATGCCAGAGCTTGGGGTGGATCATCCATGGCATTTGGTAATAATGCGAAGGCATCTAAAGGCGGTGCCGTTGCTATGGGTAACGGCTCTCAATCCAGAGGCGAGTGGGGCGTAGCCATCGGTAACGGTGCAAGAGCATTGGCAGCGGGTGCTCGCGCAATCGGTGCGAACTCTACAGCTGACGCTACTAATGCTGCTGCTATGGGTTGGGATAGCGTGGCTAGCGGTGAGGCTTCTATTGCTATCGGTGAGACGGCAAAAGCGACGAAAAATAATTCTATTGCTATGAGTAAAGCTGCAATCGCAGCTTCAGATGATTCCATTGCCATCGGTAAAAATGCATTAGTTGATGTGAATCAACAACGATCAATTGCATTAGGTGCCAACTCCAAGACGGCTAATGTGGTAAGTACGCCAAATCAGCATGTAAATGGTTTATGGTATAAGAATTTAGCTGGCGGCAGTGCTGACTCCACGCTTAGTGTGGGTAGTGATACGGTAAAACGTACGATTACCAATGTGGCGGCGGGACGCATGAATGCTTCGTCTACAGATGCTATTAACGGTAGTCAGTTATATGCCGTAGCAAATAGCCTGGGCAATTTAGCCACTACTACTAAAAATATCCTTGGCGGTAATGCGGCGCTCGATCCTGATACCGGTAAATTAACGATGAGCGATATCGGTTTTACAGGTAAAAGCACGATCCACGATGCTATTAGATATAATAAAGACAATATTGATAAGGGATTGTTCTTTTATGGTGATAACTTTGTTCAGAACCAAGTAAAATTAGGTGACACAGTAAGAATAAAAGGTGGCGCTAGCGGTGCTCTGGCTGACAACAATATTGGGGTTCAAGCAGACGGAAATGGCACACTAAATGTGAAATTGGCTAAAAAATTAACTGGTTTGGATAGCGTAACAGCAGGAACTGCTACGATTGATAATAAAGGGGTGTCTGTAGGCGGTAAACTCTATGTGTCAACCGGTGGTCTTAATGCCAATAATCAACAAATTAGAGGTGTTGCAGACGGTACAGGTAGTCAGGACGCAGTTAACTACGGTCAGTTGCAACGCGCAATTAACGGTACGGCTAAAGAAGCCATAGTAAAAGCAAATGATGATGGTAATATTACGGTAAGGGAAAACTCAACGGCGAAAGGTGGTAAGGAGTATACTGTTGGCTTAAACTATAAGATTACTGTAGGGAAAGGGGCGGCCTCGCATCCTGTAACCATAGATAGTGGTACAGGAACGGTCACAGGTCTTACCAATACATCATGGGATGTAAATAATCCAGCACCCGTTACAGGGCGTGCTGCTACGGAAAATCAGTTAAAGCGGGTTAATGAGAAAGTTAATTCCAATCAGTATTTTATTAATCGAAATACGCAGAGTATCTCAGATAACTCAAGCCGTATTGGTAACAATGCACGAAATATCACAAAAATACAAGATGATATTACTACTAATAAGAATGATATTAACACTATCAATAATACTCTTGAAAAAGGGCTCTATTTTAGCAGCGATACAGGTGCTCCGATTAAGAGAAAATTAGGTGATACTCTAGTCATTAAAGGCGGTGCTACAGGGGCATTATCCGATAATAATATTGGTGTTGTATCCGATGGTACCGGTAGATTGACTGTAAAGTTGGCAAAATATTTAACAGGATTAGAGAGCGTTAATGCAGGAAACACTACTATTAGTAAAAATGGTTTGAGTGTAGGTGCTAGAACCTATGTAACACCTGATGGCATCAATGCTAATAATCAAAAGATTACTGGTGTTGCTAATGGTACAGCACCTAACGATGCGGTTAATTTCAGTCAATTACAAAGTGCTATCGGTGGTACTGCTAAGGCCACTACGGTAAAAGGGAAAGACGCGAATATAACCGTAACAGAAGGTGCCAATGCAAATGGTGGTAAGGAATACACTGTTGGATTGGGCAATAAACTTGCTGTAGGTACGGCACATCCTGTGACCGTGGATGGAACCACAGGAACTATAACAGGTCTTACTAATACAACTTGGAATGTAAATAATCCACAAGCCGTAACTGGTCGTGCCGCAACGGAAGATCAGTTAAAAGCTGTTAATACGCAAGTTAACACAAATAAGGATAAAATAGCTCAAAATACAACTGACATTGCTCAGAATACGACTGATATCGGTAAGAATAAACAAGATATAGCTAAGAACAAGACTGATATAGCTCAAAATACGACTGACATCGGTAAGAATAAGCAAGATATAGCTAAAAATACGGCAGATATCACCAAGAACACAACCGATATTGGTAAGAATACGACTGATATTACACAAAATAAACAAAATATCGCACAGAACACACAAGATATTACGACCAATAAAAATTCTATCTCTACCATCAATACGACTATCGCTAAAGGTCTAAATTTTGATGGAGACAGCGGCGCTGTAATTAACAAACAGTTGGGCGATAAGCTTAGCATCAAGGGTGGTGCAGCGGCTGCGAATTTGACGGACAATAATATCGGTGTCGTATCTGATGGCAACACATTAAATGTGAAACTAGCTAAGACATTAACCGGTTTGGATAGCGTAACGGCTGGGGGTACAACTATCAATAGTAGTGGTTTGACCGTAGGCGGTAAGACCTATGTAACTCCGAACGGCATCAATGCAAACGACAAGAAAATAACTAATGTTGCTGATGGTGAAGTGGCGGCTAATTCCAAAGAGGCAGTTAACGGCGGTCAACTTCATGCGGCTAAAACCGAATTAAATAACAATATTAATAATGCTAAAACTGAATTAAACAAAAATATCGGTGATGCCAAAACTGAGCTCAATAAAAATATTAATGACGCTAAAACTGAACTGAACGGCAATATAGATAATGCTAAAACCGAGCTAAACAATAATATATCGACCGCGAAGAATGATGTGATTAATACAGGTCTCAAGTTTGATGCGGATACAGGCGGAACTAAGACCAATAAATTGGGTTCCAAGGTAACGGTAAATGGCGATGATAATATCACGACAGAAATCAGTCAAACTGGTGACGATACTAAGATCGGCCTTAAATTAAAAAAAGATCTCAACGTTACTACTGTTACTGCTGCTGATACTGTGAAAGCTGGCACTGTGACTATGGGCAAACAAGCTGGTGGTGCTGGCGGTGCAAACGGTAACTTTGTGACAGGACTCGATAATAAGTCTTGGAACGCGGATAATCCTCAAGCTGTAAGTGGTCGAGCTGCAACGGAAGATCAGTTGAAATCCGTTAATGATAAGGTCAATACAAATGTAACCAATATCAATAAAGGATTAAACTTTAACGGTGATAGCGGTACTGCGATTAATAAAAAATTGGGCGACACTGTTACCATTAAAGGTGGTGCTACAGCGGATCTTACGGACAATAATATCGGTGTCGTGTCTGATGGCAGCACATTAAATGTGAAACTAGCTAAAACATTAACTGGTTTGGATAGCGTAACAGCTGGTGGAACAACTATTAATAGTAGTGGTTTGACTGTAGGCGGCAAGACCTACGTAACGCCGAACGGTATCAATGCAAATAATCAAAAGATTACCGGTCTAGCAAAAGGCACAGATCCTACTGATGCGGTTAACTTCAGTCAGTTGCAGGATGCTATCGGTGGAACTGCTAAGGCAAGTACTGTGAAAGCTAAAAACAGCAATATCACTGTAGATGAAGGTACAAATGCAGCCGGCGGTAAGGAATATACTGTCGGATTAGGGGATAAAATCACCTTAGGAACTGCTAATCCTGTATCTGTGGATGGTACTGCAGGCACGGTAACTGGTCTTACTAATACTGCTTGGGATGTAGATAATCCACAAGCCGTAACCGGCCGTGCTGCAACGGAAGATCAGTTGAAGTCTGTTAATACGCAAGTTAATACGAACAAGGATAAAATAGCTCAAAACACAACTGACATTGCTCAAAATGCGACTGATATTGGCAAGAATAAACAAGATATAACTAAAAACAAGGCTGATATTGCTCAAAATACAACTGACATCGGTAAGAATAAGACTGATGTTGCACAAAATAAGCAAAATATCGCTCAAAATACGCAAGATATTACGACTAATAAAAATGCTATATCCACAATCAATACGACTATTGCTAAAGGCCTTAACTTTGATGGAGATAGCGGCGCTGTAATTAATAAACAGTTGGGCGATAAGCTTAGCATCAAAGGTGGTGCAGCGGCTGCGAACTTGACGGACAATAATATTGGTGTCGTATCTGATGGCAGTACGTTAAACGTGAAGTTAGCTAAAACATTAACTGGTTTGGAAAGCGTAACAGCTGGTGGCACTATCATCAATAGTGTTGGTTTGACCGTAGGTGGTAAGAATTATGTATCTCCAAATGGTATCAATGCGAACGACCAAAAGATTACCAATGTTGCTAATGGCGATGTGGCGGCAAACTCCAAAGATGCGGTTAACGGTGGTCAATTGCATGACGCTAAAACTGAACTTACCAACAAAGGCCTTCGTTTTGATGCGGATAATAACGCTGAAAAAACGAATAAACTAGGCTCTAAGGTAACAGTAAATGGCGACGACAATATTACGACGGAAATCAGTCAAACTGGTGACGATACGAAGATTGGTCTTAAATTGAAGAAAGACCTTAATGTTACCACTGTTACTGCTACGGAAACTGTGAAAGCCGGTACTGTAACTATGGGTAAACAATCCGATGGTGCAACTCCTGCTACTATGGGTAACTACGTAACAGGTCTTGATAATAAGACATGGAGCGTAACTAATCCGACTGCTGTCAGCGGACGTGCTGCAACAGAAGATCAATTGAAGACAGTTACTGAAGCCATCACAACTCAAGGCGCTAATGCAACGGACTTTAGTCTCGTTGCAAATCCTGCAGCAGGTTCCAATGGTGACTATACTGTAGCTGCCAACGGTGACGTAGCATTGACAGTACAAGATAAGAACCATCCGGATCAAACAAAAACCGTAACGATTAAAGATGTGGCATCTAAATCTGAAGTGGATAAAGGCTTGAACTTTGACGGTGACTCTGGTACGACTATCAACAAGAAGCTAGGTGGTACTGTTGCCATCAAAGGCGGAGCTGCGGCTGCAGATCTAACAGATAATAATATTGGTGTTGTATCTGACGGTACAGGCACATTGAACGTGAAGTTGGCTAAAACATTGACTGGTTTGGACAGTGTGACAGCTGGCGGTACAACCATTAATAGTGGTGGTTTGACCGTAGGCAATAAGACCTATGTATCTCCAAACGGCATCAATGCGAACGACCAAAAGATTACCAATGTTGCTAATGGTGATGTGGCGGCAAACTCCAAAGATGCAATCAATGGTGGTCAATTGCATGACGCAAAAACTGAGTTAAATAAAAATATTAGCGATACTAAGACCGAGTTGAATAAAAATATCGGTGATACCAAAACTGAACTCAATAAAAAAATTGGTGACACTAAAACTGAACTCAACAATAATATTAATGACGCTAAGACTGAACTTACCAACAAAGGCCTTCGTTTTGATGCGGATAATAACGCTGAAAAAACTAATAAACTAGGCTCTAAGGTAACGGTAAACGGCGACGATAACATCACCACAGAAATTACACAAACCGGTGACGATACGAAGATCGGCCTAAAATTGAAGAAAGATCTTAACGTTACCACTGTTACGGCAGCGGAAACTGTGAAAGCTGGTACGGTAACTATGGGTAAACAATCTGATGGTGTAACCCCTGCTAATACGGGTAATTACGTAACAGGTCTTGATAATAAGGCTTGGAGCATTGATAATCCTACGATTGCATCTGGCCGTGCAGCAACGGAAGACCAATTGAAAACGGTTAGTGATGAAGTTAAGAAACAAGGTGCTAGTGCAACAGACTTTAGTCTCGTTGCAAATCCTACGGCGGGATCCAATGGTGACTATACTGTAGATGCCAACGGTGATGTAGCATTGACAGTTCAAGATAAGAATCATCTGGATCAAACAAAAACCGTAACGATTAAAGATGTGGCGTCTAAATCCGAAGTAGATAAAGGTCTAAACTTTGACGGTGACTCTGGTACAACTATCAACAAGAAACTAGGTGGTACTGTTGCTATTAAAGGCGGAGCTGCAGCTGCCGATTTAACGGATAATAATATTGGCGTTGTATCTGACGGCACAGGCACATTAAACGTGAAGTTGGCTAAGACATTGGCTGGTTTGGACAGCGTAACAGCTGGAGGTACAACCATCAATAGTGGTGGTTTGACCGTAGGTGGTAAGAATTATGTATCTCTAAATGGCATCAATGCGAATGATCAAAAGATTACCAATGTTGCTAATGGCGATGTGGCGGCTAACTCCAAAGATGCGGTGAACGGCAGTCAATTGCATGACACTAAAACTGAGTTAAATAAAAACATTAGTGATGCTAAGACTGAACTTACCAATAAAGGCCTTCGTTTTAATGCTGATAATGACGACGAAAAAACGAATAAATTAGGCTCCAAAGTAGCAGTAAATGGCGACGACAATATTACGACGGAAATCACGCAAACCGGTGACGACACGAAGATTGGCCTTAAATTGAAGAAAGATCTTAACGTTACATCTGTTACGGCTACGGAAACTGTGAAAGCCGGCACTGTAACCATGGGTAAACAATCCGATGGTGCAACCCCTGCTAATACAGGTAACTACGTGACAGGTCTTGATAATAAGACTTGGGATGCAGGTAAAGTCGTATCCGGTCGTGCTGCAACAGAGGATCAATTGAAACAAGCTTTGGCAGGTCAAACTGATACAGGGCTTAAATTCAATGCCAATGTAGGCGGTGTAAAAACCAATAAATTAGGCTCTACTATCACTGTTCAAGGTGAAGGCAAAGCTGACGATGCTGATTACAGCGGTGAAAACATTAAAACTTTCATCAACCAAGATAATGATGGTAACACGACTATCAATGTGAAGATGAATAAAAATCTTAAGGCTGAATCCGTGAAAGTCGGCAAAGACGGTAAAGATGGCGTATCCATTACAGGTCCAGATGCGGCGAATGGCGCTGATGGTAAGGTAGCTGTTACAGATAAAAACGGCAAGGATGCGGTGTCCATGTCCGGCAAAGACGGTATTGGCCACATCGGTTTAACCGGAAAAGATGGGCGCAATGCCGATATTATTGCTGATAAGGGCGATTCCGATCTCGACGGCAATGTAATCACTCGTATTAAGTACCAAGATGAAAACGGTAAGACTCATCAAGTGGCAACCAAAGACGATGGTATGAAATACGGTGGTGATTCCGGTACTACCATCAAGAAAAAACTTAATGAACAATTGGACATTAAGGGTGGTGTTACAAGTGAAGATGAGTTGACCAAAAACAATATCGGTGTTATCAGTAAAGATAATGTGCTCAATGTTCGTTTGGCAAAAAATCTTAAAGGGCTGGATTCCATAACTTTCAATAATGGCACTAATGGTGCAAACGGTAAAACCGTTGTAAATGGTGAAGGTATGACCGTTCAAGATAAGGATGGCAATCCGTTGACTGCTGTTACAAAAGACGGTGTGAAGATTACCAACGGTCCATCCATGACGAAGGACGGTATCGATGCGTCCAATAAGAAGATTACGAATGTAGTCGATGGTACTGATTCTAAGGATGCGGTTAATAAATCCCAATTGGATAAAGCCGCAGCAGCTGCTACTACAACAGTAACGGCAGGTAATAATGTCCAAGTAGATAAGACTACTAATGCGGACGGTTCTACAAATTACAAAGTGGGCCTCAAAGACCAAGTAACGATGGGAACTGATCCTACGAAACAAATTGCGATGGATGGTACAACAGGTACGATTAAAGCCGGTGACAAGGTTACAATCGACGGCAACAAAGGCACCATTAAAGCAGGCGATAAAGTTGAAATCGATGGTAATAAAGGTACCATTAAATCCGGTAATGTTGCGATTGACGGTGAAAATGGTACAATCAAGGCCGGTGACAACGTAACAATCAACGGTAAAGACGGCAAGATTGCTGCCGGAAAAGTATCTGTTGATGGCAAGGACGGACATGTGACAGGCCTGGAAAATAAAGACTGGGATCCTGATAATATCACAAGCGGTCGTGCTGCTACAGAAGATCAATTGCAGAAGTCCCATAAAACCCTGGATAATAAGATTAATAACTTAGGTGATGAAATCACAAAGAAAGGTATGGATTTTGCCGGTAATACAGGTGAATTCCACCGTGATTTAGGTCAAAAGGTTACTATCAAAGGTGAAGGTCAAGGGGCTGATAGCGATTATTCCGGCGAAAATATCAAAACTGTAGCCGATCAAGATGGTAATATCAACATCAAGATGGCGAAAGACCTTAAGGCCGATAGCATCACTACCAAGACGATCAATACTGATACGGTCAATGCAGATAAGGTGAAAGTCGGCAAAAATGGTCAGGATGGCGTTTCCATTACAGGTCCAGATGCAGCAAATGGTACAGATGGCAAAGTAGCTGTTACTGGTAAAGACGGTAAAGATGCTGTATCTATGTCCGGCAAAGACGGTATTGGCCACATCGGTTTAACCGGAAAAGATGGGCGCAATGCGGATATTACTGCTGATAAGGGCGATTCCGATCTCGACGGCAATGCAATCACTCGTATTAAGTACCAAGATGAAAACGGTAAGGCTCATCAAGTGGCAACCAAAGACGATGGTATGAAATACGGTGGTGATTCCGGAACTCCAATTAACAAAAAACTTAATGAACAAGTGAATGTAGTTGGGGGTATTACGGATGCTGGTAAGTTGACGTCCGAAGATAATTTAGGCGTCGTATCTGATGGAACTAATCTCAAGGTTCGTATGGCAAAAGATTTGAAAGGTCTTGAGTCTGTGACGACTAAGGATGCCAGAGGTAATTCTACGGTTGTGAATGGTAGCGGTGTAACTATTACCCCTGCTAGCGGTAATGCTGTAAGCCTTACTAAAGACGGCTTGAATAATGGCGGTAAAACAATCAGTAATGTAGGCCCTGGCGTAAACGGTACTGATGCGGTTAACTTGAATCAATTGAAGGGTGCTACAGAAGGTATGGCCAATGCCATTAATTCCGTGGCGGGTGAAACGCAACGTGTAGGTGCTCATGCGGCGGCAATGTCTGCGTTGAAACCTATTCAATACGATCCGTTAGAACCAACTCAAGTGATGGCTGGTATCGGCAATTACAGAGGAGAAACAGCAGCGGCTTTAGGTGTTGCACATTACACATCGGAAGACACTATGTTCCATGCAGGCGTATCTGTTGGTAGCCGTCATAATATGGTGAATGCCGGTGTAACTCGTAAATTTGGTACTTCTGATGAGAAGAAGGCTATTCCTGAACGTTACAAGGGTGGTCCTATCAGCTCTATGTACGTAATGCAGGATGAAATGACTGCTTTGAAAGCTGAAAATGCACGCATGAAAGCGCAGGATGAAAAATTAACTGCAGACTATGCGGCATTGAAAGAAGACAACCTTCGTCTACAGAAAGATAACGAAGAAACTAAACGACAATTAGCTCTTATTATGAGTCGTTTAGGCATGTAATTCACATCTGTTTCATCTTATATTCATGTGGTAAAAAGCGAGCTGATGTACCAGAAAATACCCATGAAGATTAGATGATTTTAACTCTATATGGTACATAAAATGAAAGAACGAAAGTCTACTGTGAAAGGACTTTCGTTCTTTTTTTGTATTTGGCTTCACAAACTTTTCATAATAGTGTATAATACAGAACATATAATTTTAATCGAAAATTATAAATGTGATTAATTTACTATAAAATCATTAGTTTTAGATTATAAGTGTTGTTTGGCCCATTGTTGTAAGGGTTTTTATGATTGAAAATATATTTAAATGAGTAAGAAAATCAATTTTTAAAAGAAGTTTAAAGTTCTGAAAATAAATGAGCGAAATGTGAAAAAAATATATTTACATTCATAAACTAATCTGATATTTTATATGTATAGTAATTAAATTTTTGATGAAAATTTTATTATTTTTAGTGTTTTAGTGTTGGTTTTAGAATCCCTTATAAAACTGTGTGAAAGGTAGGTACTACTAAATGAATCGTATTTATAGGGTAATTTGGAGTCAGGTACGAGGCGCATATGTCGTTGTATCTGAAATCGCAAAAAGCCATACTCGTGGCTCCAAAAGCTTTGTTAGTAATTCCGCTAAAGCTACGGTAAAAGTTGGCTTGGCGGCTATGGTTTTGACCTGCGGTAGCGGATTAATTTCGGGTGTTGATGCAGCACCTATTAGAGGTCTTTCTTTATCTCCTGGTGAAGGTGAACGTGATGGCGGGTTTACGTATTTATACCCTAGCGAAAAAGCACCTTACATTCAAATGTATGATTACAAAACACCAGGAAATCCAGGACAAGGACACTTATATACTGATAATAAGGTGTTCGGTATTCAAATTGGTAATCGTGCGAATGCACGTTCTAATGATGGCTCCGTATCCGGTATTTCTATCGGTGATTATTCCCAATCTCGTGCGTTGGGTATCGGTTTAGGCCATTATGCTCAATCTGAACAAATCGGTGCTATTGCTGTCGGTTCAGCTGCAAAGGCAAAGGGTTTTAACTCCTTGGCGATGATGCGTCAAGCTTACGCAGGAGAACAATATGCGGCAGCTATCGGTACGGCAGCATCCGCACAAGGGTCTGCTAGCTTGGCCATGGGTCACTCCGCATTGGCAAAAGGTGCTCAATCCATTGCTATCGGTTCTGCAAATCCTGATCCATTGACAGACGCAAAAGGTACACCGTATACAGCATATGACGGAAGTACTAATACCCAAGCTAACGCTGCTCGTGCTATTGCTATCGGTCAAGGTGCTAAATCAAATACTGTAGATAGTGTTGCTATGGGGACAGGTGCTAATGTAGCAGCAGGTACAAATTATAAAGGCGAGAATTTTACTCATGGCATAGCTATCGGTAGTAATGCCCTTTCTCAGGGAATACAAGGCGTAGCTATCGGTAACAGTGCTGCTCATTATCGTGATAATGGGGTTGCTCTTGGTAACAATGCCAAAACTCGTGCAATGGACGGCATAGCTATCGGTAATAATGCTGAATCCGGTATTCAAAATGACCCTCAATATAAAGTAAATAACTCCGTTGCTGTAGGTAACTCTGCGCGTGCTCATGGTGGTTCCGGCGTGGCATTAGGTAATGATACATATGCATTGGGCGGATCTTCTGTAGCAGCAGGTAATGCTGCATGGGCATTAGGTGAACGTTCTACAGCTATCGGTAATAACGCTCATTCCGAAGGTTACGGCTCTATTGCTATGGGTCGTGAAGCTAGTGCTTTGAGCACTCAAGATGGGGACAAGAAAAATGTTGTGGCTATCGGTGATGATGCACAAGCAACTGGTTCTCGGTCCATCGCATTGGGCGTAAGCGCTCAAGCAGGTACATTAGAACGTGTACGTGATCGTAGTGTTTATAAAGATAATCCTGAATTAATCACTAAACTTAAAGCTCAAAAAGAAGTAACTGATGCTGTAGCAATCGGTAGTGAAGCAAGTGTACAAGCAAACGAAGGCTTAGCTCTTGGTAGCAATGCGACAGTAAATAACGTTCGTGGCGTTGCGTTAGGTGCTAAATCTGAAACAGCGGCCCCTGTGAGCACTGCTAGTGAAACTATTAACGGCTTGAAATATAACTATGCCGGTGGCACTGCTGATTCCACAGTTAGCGTTGGTAACAATTCTACAAAACGTACAATCACTAACGTAGCTGCTGGTCGTGTGAATGCACAATCTACAGATGCTATTAATGGCAGCCAATTATATGGCGTTGCTAATGCAGTGGGTAATGTAGCTAACAGCACTAAGAATATCTTAGGCGGTAATGCTCAGGTTGACCAAAACGGTACTATCACCATGACTAACATTGGTGATACAGGTAAAAATACCGTTCATGAAGCTATTAAATCTGCAAACCAAGGTTGGGAACTTCAAGTTGACGGTAGAAAGCTAAAAGATGTAAAAGCGCCTAATCGTACAGTTAACTTTAAAGCTGGTAAAAATATTGCATTAGAAGGCTCCGGAGATAATGTTACGGTTGCAACTGTTGAAGATGCAAGCTTCAACTCCGTTACAACAGGTAATGTATCCATGAGCACAAGAGGTATCAATGCTGGTGGTAATCAAATCACTAATGTAAAATCCGGTGGCGATACATTAACAAATGCGGCTAATATCGGTGATATCTCTCGTATTGCAGCTAAATACGATAAATACTTACAACGTGGTGCTGCTACTTATGAAGCAAACGGTAATGGCAAGATTAACATGACCGGTACAAACGGTTTAACCGCTGAAGTAACAGGTTTGAAAAATACTTATGTTACATCCGGTACAGTATCCAATGACGGTAAGAGATTGACATTGACACGTAATGATAATCAAACATTCGATGTTGATATCTCTAAAATCTCTAATGGTCTTTCCAAAACTGACTACCGCTTGATTGCAAACCCTGCAGCAGGCAGCAACGGTGAATATAAAGTAGCTGCTGACGGTAGCATGACATTGACTGTTGCGGATGCTGATGGTTCCAATCCTAAACAAGTTAAGTTGACGAACCTTGCTTCTAAAGAGCAACAAGATATTAATACTACTAATATCACAAATAACACTAACAAAATCGCTAAAGGCTTAAGCTTCCAAGGCGATAACAATGTTAAAATCAATAAACAACTTGGCGATACTTTAGGTATTACTGGTGGCGCTACAGGTACTTTGTCTGACAATAACATCGGTGTTGTAGCTAAAGACGGCAACCTTAATGTTAAGTTGGCAAAAGACCTAACAGGTTTGAATAGCGTAACTGCTGGTTCTGTTCGTGTAGGTAAACATAGCGACAATAAAAACTATGTAACTGGTTTGGACAACAAAGAATGGAATGTTCAAAACCCTACAATCACATCTGGTCGTGCAGCAACTGAAGATCAGTTGAAAAAAGTGTCTGATGAAATCAAGACTACTAATGCAGCTAAAACAGATTACCGCTTGATCAACAATACAAATTCTGCAGATGGTTCTTACTCTGTAGAAAACAATAAAGTTGATTTAAAAGTTAAAGATGAGGCTCATCCTAATAGTCCTGCTAATACGGTAACAATCAACAATATCGCATCCAAAACTGAATTGGATAAATTGACAGAACGTGCTGTTAAATATGATCTTAACGGTACTACTGTTAATAAAAACAAGGTTACTTTGGAAGGCCAAGGCGGTACAACAATTACTAACTTGAAAGCTGGCGAAGTATCCTCTACTTCTACAGATGCTGTAAATGGTAGCCAATTGCATGATGTAAAAATCGAAGCAGGCAAACATTCAAAAGTAACTGTTTCCGATGATAACCTTAAATTGACAACGACTCCTGCTACAAGCACTGAAGGCGCTAAATATGATCTTCGTTTGAATAACAAAGTGACATTGGGTAGCGGTAACAATCAAGTAGTTCTTGATGGTACTGCAGGCAGAGTGACTGCTGGCGCTGTTGTAATGGGTGCTCAAACTGTTCAAAATACGAAAAATGCAAGTGAAACTGGCAATTATGTAACTAACTTGAGCAATAAAAACTGGGATTCCACATCTATCGTATCCGGTCGTGCTGCGACTGAAGATCAGTTGAAAAAAGTTAGCGAACAAATTACTCAACAAGGTAGCAGTGCAACTGATTACCGTCTTGTAAGAAACTCCAGCGCTGACGGTTCCTATAAGGTAAACGACAATGGTGAAGTATCCTTGACTGTAGAGGATAAAAACCATGCAGGTGTTAAAGAACAAGTTACAATCAATAACATTGCATCCAAATCTTCCGTAGATAAATTGACAGATCGTGCTGTTAAATATGACATCAATAACGGTGTTGTTGATAAATCTAAGGTAACATTGGAAGGTGCTGACGGCACTACAATTACAAATGTAAAAGACGGCGCTGTAACAGCTACATCTAAAGATGCTATCAACGGTAGCCAATTGTTCAAGACTAAAGAAGAATTGATCAATAAAGGCATGAAATTCGGTGCTGACTCCGGTAACGTAATCAATAAAAAACTTGGTGAACAAGTTAACGTTAAAGGTGGCATTACAGAAGCATCTAAATTGACTGCTGAAGATAATATCGGTGTTGTATCCGATGGCTCTAACGACTTGAAAGTTCGTTTGGCAAAAGACCTTAAAGGTTTGAACAGCGTAACTGTAGGCGATACAAAAGTTACTTCTAACGGTGTAACTATCAGCAACGGTGCTACTAACAATGCATCTGTATCTCTTACTAAAACTGGCTTGGATAATGGTGGTAATAAGATTACTAACGTTGCTCGTGGTACAATCGACAGCGATGCAGTAAACTTGGCACAATTAAAAGAAGTATCCAACAGTGCATCTGCAGCAAATACGAAGGTAGCTGAAGGTAAAAACATTAAAGTTGATGAAAGTATCGACAATGTAACTAAAGCTAAAACATATACTGTAGGCTTGAAAGATGAAGTGACATTAGGCGCAGGTAACACAGCTATCAATATTAACGGTACAACAGGTATCGTGAAAGCTGGTACTGGCGATAATGCTGTGACTATCAATGGCACAAATGGTACTATCAACTCCGGTAAAGTAACAATCAATGGTACTACAGGTACTGTTAACGAATTGACTAACAGAACTTGGAATCCTAAGGCTATTACTAACGGTCAAGCTGCTACAGAAGATCAATTGAAAGTTGTAGACAATAAAATTGATACTACAAAAACTGAAATCGTAGAAAAAGGCTTGAACTTCCAAGGTGATGCAGGTACTGCAATTCATAAAGACCTTGGTCAAACATTGAAAATCTCTGGTGGTCAAGCTGATGCATCTAAGCTTTCAGAAAATAACATCGGCGTAGTTAATAACAACGGCGTATTAAATGTTAAACTTGCTAAAGATTTGACAGGTTTGAACAGCGTAACAACTGGTGCTACAACTATTAACAACAATGGTTTGACAATCGGTGGTAACACATTTGTTACAAGCAACGGCTTCAATGCTAACGATACTCAAATCACAAATGTGAAAGCTGGTACAGAGGATAACCATGCAGTTAACCTTAAACAGTTGAAAGAAGTATCTAATAACGCAGCGGCAGCTAAAACAGTTGTAAAAGCAGGTAAAAACATCAATGTAACTGATTCTGAAGATCCACTTACTAAAGCTAAGACTTATACAGTTGGTTTACAAGATACAGTAACATTGGGTTCCGGCAATACAGCTGTTAATATCGACGGTACAAAAGGTATTGTAAAAGCCGGCGAAGGCAACAATGCTGTGACTATCAACGGTACAAACAGCACAATTACTGCTGGTAACGTAGCGATTGACGGTGTAACAGGCAATATCAATTCCGGTAAAGTTCTTGTTAACGGTGCTAAAGGTACTGTAAACAACTTAACAAATATCACTTGGGATGCTAATAACATCACAAGCGGCCAAGCTGCAACAGAAGACCAATTGAAAGTTGTTGATAAGAAAATCACTGACAATGGTAGCAACTTGACTAAGAAGGGCTTGAACTTCAAAGGCGATGACGCTACAAGCATTCATAAAGATCTTGGCGAAACATTAGACGTTGTAGGTGGTACTTCCGATAAAGCTAAATTGTCCGACAATAACATCGGCGTGGTATCTGAAAACGGTAAGTTAAATGTTAAACTTGCTAAAGAGTTGACTGGCTTAACAAGTGTAACAACTGGTGCTACAACAATTAATAACGAAGGTTTAACAATTGGTGGTAATAAATTCGTTACAGCTAACGGTTTTGATGCTAATAACACACAAATCAAAAACGTAAAAGCTGGTACTGACGGTAATGATGCAGTTAACTTGAATCAATTGAACGAAGTTAAAAATGCGTCTAACACTACAGTAGAAGGTAGCGAAAACATCAATGTTGATTCCACCGTAGACCCTAATACACACGCTAAAACTTACAAAGTAGCATTGAAAGACAATGTAACTTTGGGTTCCGGCGATAAAGCAATCAACATCAACGGTACTACAGGTATCGTGAAAGCTGGTGACGGTGCTAATGCTGTGACTATCAATGGTACAAACGGCACTATCAACTCCGGTAAAGTGACTGTCAACGGTACTGCTGGTACTGTAAATAACTTGACAAACATCACTTGGGATGGCAAAAACTTCACAAGTGGTCAAGCTGCAACAGAAGACCAATTGAAAATTGTTGATAAGAAAATCACTGACAACAGCACTGACTTGACTAAGAAAGGCTTGAACTTCCAAGCTGATTCTGGCGAATTAATCCATAAAGATCTTGGTCAAACATTGGATGTTGTAGGTGGCATTACTGAGAAATCTAAATTGTCTGACAACAACATCGGTGTGGTATCCGAAAATGGTAAGTTGAATGTTAAACTTGCAAAAGACTTAACAGGCTTGAACAGCGTAACAACTGGTCAAACAACTATCAACAACGATGGTTTGACAATCAACAACAAACAATTCGTTACAGCAAATGGCTTCAATGCTAACAATACACAAATCAAAAATGTAACTGCTGGTGTAGAAGACAACGATGCTGTAAATGTTAAACAATTGAACGATGTAAAAGCTGCATCTAATACAAAAGTAGAAGGTAGCAAAAACATCAATGTTGATGAAACTGTAGATAATGTAACAAAAGCTAAAACATACACAGTTGCATTGAAAGACACTGTAACATTAGGTTCTGGTAATAATGCAGTCAATATTGACGGTACAAAAGGTATCGTAAAAGCTGGTGACGGCACTAACGCAGTAACTATTAACGGCGTAAACAGCACAATCAATGCTGGCAAAGTAGCAATCGATGGCGTAACAGGTAATATCAATGCAGGTAAAGTTCTTGTTAACGGTGCAAACGGTACTGTAAACAACTTGACTAACACAACTTGGAATCCTGCAAACATTACAAGCGGTCAAGCTGCAACAGAAGACCAATTAAAATCTGTAGATCAAAAAGTTACAGACAACACTAATAAAGGCTTGAACTTCAAAGGTGATGATGCAACAAGCATTCATAAAAACCTTGGTGAAACATTGGATGTTGTAGGTGGCACTTCTGATAAAGCTAAATTGTCTGACAACAACATCGGTGTGGTATCCGAAAACGGTAAGTTGAATGTTAAACTTGCAAAAGACTTAACAGGCTTGAATAGCGTAACAACTGGTCAAACAACAATCAACAATGATGGCTTGACAATCAACAATAAACAATTCGTTACAGATAATGGCTTTAATGCTAACAATACGCAAATCAAAAACGTAACTGCTGGTGTAGAGGACAATGATGCTGTTAACGTTAAACAATTGAACGATGTAAAAGCTGCATCTAATACAAAAGTAGAAGGTAGCAAAAACATCAATGTTGATGAAACTCAAGATCCTACTACAAAAGCTAAGACTTATACAGTGGCATTGAAAGACACTGTAACATTAGGTTCGGGTGACACAGCTGTTAATATCGACGGTACAACTGGTATCGTAAAAGCTGGTAACGGCGCTAATGCAGTGACTATCAATGGTATGAACAGCACAATCAATGCTGGTAAAGTAGCGATCGATGGTGTAACAGGAAACATCAATGCTGGTAAAGTTCTTGTTAACGGTGCAAACGGTACTGTAAACAACTTGACTAACAGAACTTGGGATCCTGCAAACATCACAAATGGTCAAGCTGCAACAGAAGATCAATTGAAAGTTGTAGATAACAAAATTGATAAGAACACTGAAAACTTGACTAAGAAAGGCTTGAACTTCCAAGCTGACTCTGGTGATTTAATTCATAAAGACCTTGGTCAAACATTGGATGTTGTAGGTGGCATTACTGAGAAATCTAAATTGTCTGACAACAACATCGGTGTTGTATCCGAAAACGGTAAGTTGAATGTTAAACTTGCAAAAGATTTAACAGGCTTGAACAGCGTAACAACTGGTCAAACAACTATCAACAACGATGGCTTGACAATCAACAATAAACAATTCGTTACAGATAATGGCTTCAACGCTAACAATACGCAAATTAAAAACGTAACAGCTGGCGTAGAAGACAATGATGCTGTAAATGTTAAACAATTGAACGATGTAAAAGCTGCGTCTGATACTAAGGTAAAAGCTGGTAAAAATATTGATGTTGAGGAAGAAATCAACGCTATTACAAAAGCTAAGACTTACACTGTAGGCTTGAAAGATACTGTAACATTAGGTTCTGGTAACACAGCAGTTCACATTGATGGTACTAAAGGTATCGTGAAAGCTGGTGAAGGTACTAATGCTGTAACTATCAATGGTACAGAGGGCTCAATTAATGCTGGTAAAGTTCTAGTTAACGGTGCAAACGGTACTGTAAACAATTTGACTAACAGAACTTGGGATCCTAATAACATCACTAACGGTCAAGCTGCAACAGAAGATCAATTGAAAGTTGTAGATAACAAAATTGATAAGAACACTCAAGACTTGACTAAGAAAGGCTTGAACTTCAAAGGCGACTCCGGTGAAGTTATCCATAAAGACCTTGGTCAAACATTGGAACTTAAAGGTGGCGAAGCTGATGCTTCTAAACTTTCAAACGGTAACATTGGCGTAGTTAATGAAAACGGTAACTTGAATGTTAAACTTGCTAAGAACCTTAAAGGTCTTGACTCTGTAACAGTTGGTTCCGACCCTAACAAACAAGTTGTTCTTGATGATAAAGGCGTATCTGTAGGCGGTAAAACTTACATCTCCAACACAGGCTTAAACGCAAATGATCAAAAAATCACTAACGTGGCAGCTGGTGTAAATGATACTGATGCAGTTAACGTTCAACAGTTGAAGAGCAGCATGGCTGCAGCAACTACGACAGTGAAGGCCGGCGATAGCGGCAATACAACTGTAGAAACTACGGTTAATGCAGACAAGTCTAAAACATATACTGTAGATATCAAGAAGGACTTGAACTTACGCAGTGTGATTACCACTACTGACGATAAGAAATTCTCTACTGTAACAAATGGTGTAGGTGTTACAAGCACTGATACATTTGGTAATACGACTACTCTAACTGCAGATAATGTGAAAGTATCTGATAGTCAAAATAATACAACTAAAACAACAGCTAAAGGTGTACTTGTAGATAATCCAACTAAGGCCACTGAGTTGAGTGTTGACGGTGTTGTAACTACTGATAAACGGACTAAGAGCACAAGAACAACTGCAGATGGCATGGTAGTTACATCCGGCATGGGTAGTTCTAAAGTAACTACTACTGTTAGCAGCAACGGTGTTGCAATTACTACTCCTCCAGCAGGTCAAGGGTCCCCTAAAGATGGTACTGGTGCAGTAACATTGACTAAGGACGGCTTGAACAATGGTGGTAATCAAGTTGTTAATATGGCAAGTGGTTATGCCGAAGGCGAAGATATCAACAATATCGCTAATAATAGCAGCAGCTTAACAAACGGTGCTAACATCGGCGACTTGAAGAAAGGTATCGACGGCCTTAAGAAAGCTGGTTTAGACTTTGCAGGTGATAAAGGTGAATTCCATCGTGACCTAGGTCAAAAAGTGACTGTTAAAGGTGGCGTTACTGATGAAAGCAAACTTTCCACTGCAAACAATATCGGTGTTATCTCTGACAACAACGGCAGCTTGAATGTTCGTTTGGCAAAAGATATTACTGGTATCAATTCCATTACAACTATGGATAACTCCGGTCATACAACTGTGACAAACGGTAACGGTATCACAATCAAAAATAATGGTGGTGGCAGCGTATCCTTAACAAGCTCTGGTTTAAACAACGGTGGTAATAAGATTACTAACGTAGCACCAGGCGAAATTAGCTCCACTTCTACTGATGCTGTTAATGGTTCCCAACTTAATCGTGTTGCTAACAGCATGAATAATGTTGTAAACGAAGTTCGTCAAGTTGGTGCGATGTCCTCCGCGTTGTCCGCATTGAAACCTATGGCTTATGACCCTTACGAACCTACTCAAATTATGGCAGGTTACGGTAACTACCGTGGCGACTCCGCATTGGCATTAGGTGTGGCTCATTATAAAAATGAATCCATGATGTTGCATGCTGGTGTTGCTTGGGCAGGCAGCAATAGCCATATGATGGCAAATGCTGGTGTAACTTGGAAAGTAGGTAACAGAGACGGCGAAGCAGAAACTGCAGATCGTTATCGTAAAGGACCTATCAGTTCTACATATGCAATGCAACGTGAACTTGCTGCAATGAAAGCTGAAAATCAAGGATTAAAAGGTGAAGTAGCTGATTTGAAAGCTGAAAATGAACAAATGAAAGCTAATATTGCTGCAATGATGGCAAGACTAGGTTTATAATACGTTCATACTGAACATTACGGGTTGAGGATTCCCCTTTAGGGAATCCTCCCACCCGATTTAATTCGTTGATAGAAAAGAGGAATATATAATGAAAAAATCCACTTTGCTTGCTTTCACAGCGGCAGTATTATTCGGCAGTGGCGTATTACAAGTTAATGCGGCATCTGCTACATTTGATGATCCATTGCTTTTACCAAATCCGGCTAAAGCGCCTACAACAGGTTCTGTTGTATTGGTTCCTGTGGCTAGCCCTCAGGCGGTGCAAAGTATCCATGAATTTGTGAAAGCATGGGAAAATGCGGAAAAACATATTGCTTTAGCTGAAAGCAAAAAGAATAATCATCAAGCGTTAACTAAAGAAGAAGCTAAATGGTTACATTCTAAAGATAAGCATAATTATGCTGATTATTTCCGTAAACATTCTTTAGGTTATGTACATGGCCAAGAAACTGCATTGAACTGGAATGGTGAAAACCGTAATAAAAACGAGTATAGCTATTACACATTCCCTAAATATGATAAGGACCAAGGTTATACAAATAGCTATGGTTACAATGTATTGCGCAGCATGGTTGATCGCATGAATGAATTGCTTCAAAAACAAAAGGCCGTTGGCGGTCCTTTGACTGATGAAGAAGCACAAGCATTGGAAGATGCTATGCTTGATATCATGGCTCAAGATCAAGAACATGTATCTAATGAAGAATTGCGTTATTACATGAACGAAGCAGTTTGGTTTGCTACAAAACAAACTGTGAAGAATATGTCTGCAGAAGAACCTTCTGTTGGCGATATGCACGAAATTAACCTTCGTGAAGCGATTCAGACAGATAACTAATCATCTAAATACACATATAATTAAATCTTTATATGTATAACTTTTGCTGTATAGGAAATGCAGATGCAATACCTTATATATAAAAGTTTTTAATATACAGTGTTGAAATGCAAATAAGGGATTCTATAAACACACTGTTATATAGGCAAGAAGCCGCAACAGAATGCAATATATGCATTCTTGTTGCGGCTTTTTTTTGCTTTAAATTCTCGTTATATGATATGTCTAAAAGAGTGATATAACTCAACTTTCGAATCTGTAAAATTAGGCCGTGAAATTGTGCAAAAATAATGGTAAAAATTTTCTGAAATTTGTAGTAAAATTTGTCCAAATTTTGTTGACATGAGTATATGGAAATGTTATTATATTCCAGTACCCCATATGAAGGGGCACAGATCTTTGAAAACTGAACAATGATAGGTAATCAATCAAAACGATTGAACATATGCCAGAGTGCGGGTTTTGACATAGTCAAAACCAACCATAATTCAAAGCTACTTCAATGTAGCGACAACAAAAACAAATGAGCTATTCAAATAGCTTCAAGATATCTTGGAGAGTTTGATCCTGGCTCAGGACGAACGCTGGCGGCGTGCTTAACACATGCAAGTCGAA
>NZ_JAGZIJ010000008.1:0-116001 GCF_018366295.1 Veillonella parvula | reverse complement strand
TACATCAGCCCTTGATCCAGAGCTAGTAGGCGAAGTATTGGCCGTTATTCGTAAGATTGCTAAAGAGCTAGAGGTAACCATGATTATCGTAACGCACGAAATTGGCTTTGCTAAAGAAGTAGCAGATCAAGTCGTATTCATGGAAGGCGGCGTCATCGTAGAACAAGGTGATCCTAAAGTTGTCCTCGAACATCCTAAAGAAGAACGAACACGTAAATTCTTGAGCCGTTACCTTACACTAGATAGCGAACAGCCACTAGATAGTGCAGCTTTATAAATAGTACTGCTCTATAAAAATACTGCTCTATAAATAATGCAGAGCATAATAATGCGTGCTATCCTAGTAATATAGAAATTCATGGCGACCTAATATTTTTAGAATTAGGTCGCTTTAAACGAGGTACATATGAAAGAATTTAGACAATTAACCGTAGATGATGCGGCTGAATATCACGAGGTGTTAATTGCAGGATATGCGGAGAATAAGAACTACCCTATATCCTTCGATGCTATTAACTTTAGCCCAGAAGAATCTCGGGTGTGGATCTTAAAATATCCTGTATTTGGTCTCTACGTAGATGGTTCCTTAGTATGCTCTATTTCATTCCGCATGCCTTGGATTCCCAAAGCTACGCCAGACGTATATCCGCACATTGCACACTTTGTGACAGCCCCTGAACATAAGGGAAAGGGCTATGCTCGTGAAGTTTTAACTGAAGCAGAAAATCTACTGCGCAATGTATATAAAACACCAGCCGTAACACTAGGTACTGCTGCAGAACACCCATGGCTTGCCAAAATGTATGAAGGCTTTGGCTTTAAAGAATATAAACGGAAACAACTACCTGGAAAGGTACATACGACCATATTCTTTAAGAAAACACTGTAATAAGAACTCTAATTTTAAAGTCCTACCATACAAATAGCGACTAGTTAAGATAATCAACTAGTCGCTATTTTATTTTTACATATAGTTACGTTATAATAAATGAAATTGTTTTTGTCTGTGGAGTGTGAATAGTATGTATGAAATCGTAAATGAACCAAGTTTAACAATAGCTTTTGATATGGATGTAGAGTTATCTGAATTTGGTGTGTTTGGCGTATATATTAAACGAGGCTATAATATCTGTTCTGGCTATATTGATCCTAGCGATTGGTCTGGGATTCGTAAAGGGTATCAAGAATTAGTAAATTTGTATGAGATATGCAAAGGTTCAGCAACCTTTACGTATACTTTAACAGGAGAAGGGGATACGCTCACATTCTCGTTAGATCAAAAGGGCGCCTTAACAATGGAAGTTAACATCTGTACTACTTACAATTACAAATGTCATATGACCATTGAAAGCTTAGATCAAACATATTTGCCAAAGTTTATTGAGTTTTTCAAAGAATTTTTGGAACGAGAGCCAAAATAAAAAGAGTCGCATCAAAGGATGCGACTCTTTTTTGTACCCAGTTTCTATTTACAATTATTTTGTAACAACTTTAAGATCTACAGGGATTTTAGCTTCTACAGCTTCGCCTTTGATAACTTTTTGAGCTGTATCAATAGCGATTTTACCCATTTGGTCCGGTTGTTGCGCAATTGTTGCAGCCAATGTGCCGTCTTTAACAGCTTTGTCTGCATCAGCAGTACCGTCAAAGCCTACGATGAAGATTGTTTTGCCTGCGGATTTAGCTGCTTGGATAGCGCCTAATGCCATTTCGTCGTTATGAGCGAAGATAGCTTGTACATCAGGGTTAGCTTGCAAAATGTTTGTTGCTACGTTTAAACCTTTTGTACGGTCGAAGTCAGCACTTTGTTTTGCTACTACTGTTAAGTCTTTGTCAGCTACGTTGTGGAAACCTTGGCCGCGTTCACGTGTGGCGGAAGCACCAGGGATACCTTCGATTTCTGCAACTTTTGCAGCTTTGCCTACTTTATCAGCGATAAGTTGAGCGGCCATTTCGCCGCCTTTTACGTTATCGGAAGCGATGTGAGCTACTACTTTGCCTTTATCAACAGAGCGGTCAACAGTGATTACAGGAATGTTTTTAGCATTTGCTGCTTCTACGGAAGTAGAGATAGCTGCAGAGTCTACAGGGTTGATGATCAATACAGAAACGCCGCTTTCAAGTAAGTCGGAAATATCGTTTGCTTGTTTTGCAGGGTCATTTTGAGCATCAACGATTTTAACTTTAAGACCAAGCGCTTTAGCTTGAGCCTCAACGCCTTCCTTCATAGTTACGAAGAATGGGTTGTTCAATGTGGAAACAGAGAAGCCGATTGTGCCGGATTTTTTGTCGCCGCCGTTATCAGCGCTTTTACCACAGCCTGCTACAAGACCGATAACCATGATAGCCATCGCCAACAGTAACAATAGTTTTTTCATAGGAACCTCCTAGGCTTTCTTGCGGTCTGCAAGAACTGCCAATAAAATGACAATACCTTTTACAACTTGTTGATAGAAACTGGAAACGTCGAGAATATTTAACCCGTTATTGAGGGTACCGATAATTAGGGCACCAATTAATGTGCCAACGATATGACCACGACCGCCAGCAAGGCTTGTACCGCCAAGAACTACGGCCGCGATAGCGTCAAGTTCATAGCCTGCACCTGCTGTCGGTTGTGCAGAGTTAAGACGAGAGGTGATGATTGCACCGGCGATACCACAGAGCATACCTGTTAAGGCATACACGAAGATTTTAACGCGGTCAATCTTGATACCAGCAATGTAACTAACCTTTTCACTACCACCTACAGCGTATGTTTTACGGCCTAACGATGTGCGGCTCAATACGAACCAGAGGATGATGAAAGCTAGGAACATTGTGATGGCTGGAACTGGAAGACCTGCAATATCCCCCTGGCCAAAGCCGTGGAATAGAGGATCTTGCGTAAGACCAGAGATTGGGTTACCATCGGTGAATACCAATGTCGCACCACGGTAGATGGTCATGGTCGCCAAGGTAGCGATAAATGGAGCTACGCGGCCATAGGTGATAACGAGACCGTTAATACCGCCCAATACGAGGCCCGCACCTGCGGCTAATACGATAGCTAATACAGGGTCAGTACCAGTTACGATGAGGTTTGCCATCACTGCACTAGAGAGGGCAAGGATGGAACCAACCGATAAGTCGATACCGCCAGTTAAGATGACGAAGGTCATACCGAAGGCGATAATTGCATTGATGGATACTTGGCGCAACAAGTTACGCAAGTTAGAGAATTCAAGGAAACTGTCGTTCATGACAGAGATAATTACAAATAATAGGATGAGGCCGATGAGGGGGCCTAATTTTTTTACATATTGTAGAGCTTTGCTGTCCATTATTGTCCTCCTGTGGCTAATGTCATAATCGATTCTGGTGTTGCATCGCTGCGGTCCAAGATACCTGCTACACGGCCTTCATGAATGACCATAACGCGGTCGCTCATGCCCAGCACTTCAGGTAACTCAGAGGACACCATGATAATGGACACACCATCGTTCGTTAATTCGTTCATTAAATCGTAAATGTCACGTTTCGCGCCGATATCGATACCGCGCGTAGGCTCGTCCATGATGATAATGGATGGTTTTTTGCCAACCCATTTTGCGATAACTACCTTTTGTTGGTTACCACCGGATAGGGATGACGCTGGTTCGTGAATCGATTGTGTTTTAACGCCTAATTTTTTAGACAATTCGTCAGCAAAAGACGTAAGTTTGCTCTTATCTAGTACATGAGAGGGGCAAATTTCGCCAAGATTCGGCAATGTAATATTAGAACCGATGGAAAAATCGAGGATCAAGCCTTCGCTCTTTCTATTTTCTGTGATGAAAGCAATCCTAGCTTTGATGGCATCTTCTGGTTTTTTACAGTTGAGAACGGAGCCGTTAACGGTTATGGTACCGCCATTGTGTTTATCTACACCGAAGATGGCGCGCATAATTTCTGTACGGCCAGCGCCCATAAGGCCTGCTACGCCGAGGATTTCACCTTTGCGCAAGGAGAAGGAAATATCGTTGTCGAAACCTTCTGGTTTGAGGTTATCCACGCTCATAACCACATCGCCCGGTGTTGTAGTACGAGCAGGGTAGAACTCGTCGATGGAACGGCCTACCATGTGACGTACCACTTCGTCTACGGAAATATCAGATGTTGGTTTAGTGATAATTGTGTGACCATCACGCATAACCGTAATTGTGTCACATTCGCTAAATACCTCTTCCATGCGGTGAGAAATATATACGATAGCAACGCCGCGTGCTTTCATTTTGCGCATCATGTTGAACAATGTCGCCGTTTCACGCTCTGTGAGGGCTGCTGTCGGTTCGTCCATGATGACAACCTTTGCATCTAACATCAAGATACGAAGGATTTCCGTCATCTGTTGGTGACCAACGGAGCAAAGGCCTGCTTCTGTTGTGAGCGGCAATTCGATGCCTAGTTCGCGACATGTGTTTTCAGCCTCAGTGAGCATCGCCTTTTTATCGAGCATACCAAATTTGTTGTGCTTTGGTCTCATTAAATATAGATTTTCTAACAATGTTAAATTTGGCCAAATGTTGAGCTCTTGGTGGATGAAGGCTACACCGTTCAGCTCGGCCTCTCTTGGGTTCGGGAAGGTGCGCTTTACGCCGTCGATGGTGATGGTACCAGCGTCTGCCTTGTGAATACCAGTGAGGATATTCATGAGGGTAGACTTGCCGGCCCCGTTTTCGCCCATCAAGGCGTGAACCTCGCCCTCCTTGAGGGTAATACTTACATCGCGCAACACTTGGTTTGTACCAAATGCCTTCGCAATGCCTGACATAACAATTTCCATAACTACTCCTATATGACTGGTGAAAGTATCTCTAATCTATTGCTCTACGGACGATCGCTGAAAATACAATCGGCGCGCAAGATAATGTTTGCATACGGAGATGCTTCACCAGTTCTAATAATGCATTTGCATTGTTTTGTGGCTTCTTTGAAAGCTTCATGGCTCGTTTCAATCCATTCGTATTGATCGGATGGGAAGGTAAACTCCAAGAAGGCATAAGCCTTAGTATTGTTTTCTTTAATTTCTGTTGCCACATGAATCGCTTCGGATTTCATATGTTTAGCGATGATGGATACTACTTGCTCAAAGCTCGGTACGCCAAAATCTAAGGCTAAGTCGATTTTTTGAACCCCTTCAGGTACTGGCAAACCACAGTCTGAGATACAAATTGTATCTGTGTGACCTAAATCAGCAAGCACCTTAGCAATATGGCTATTTAAAATGCCGTGTCGTTGCATAAATAACTCCTTATCTATTCCAATGACTGAGGCTTTAACGCCTCATTCATTAACTCCCTTTGTTATATAGAGGGCAGATGCATTCGTTACATAAGAATGTATAGCTTGTATTGAATAGACCTTTCAAAGCGACTTTGGCCCTGCGAAGGCAGACCTGGCCAGTGGAGCTTTTAAAGGTCTATTCAATATGCTAACTCTTTGCCAAGAATGCAGCGACCTCGTCCTTTGTTGGCATGCCACCTTGAGCACCCAAGCGTTGGATGGAGAGGGCAGCTGCTGCATTACCGTAGTGTAGAGCGTCGGCTAAGCTTTTACCATTAACAATAGCCGTTGCAAAGGCGCCGTTAAAAGTATCGCCAGCGCCTGTTGTATCTACGGGCTCAACCTTGAAGCCAGGTACGATGTGGATTTCACCGTTGTCGGCATATCCTACACCCTTGCTACCAAGGGTAACGATGATTTTGTTTTCGTTAGCTAGTAAAGTCTCCTCTGTAGATTGGTTAGGATAGAGAGCAGATAGCTCATGTTCGTTTGGCGTAATATAGGTTGCTAATTCTAACCATTCCGAATCGAGGTCGGCTGTAGGAGCAGGATTTAAGAGGACTTTCACATTCGCCTCGTGACAACGACGAACGATATATTCAATAGTTGGAATAGGAATCTCGTTTTGCACCATCACAAGATTGGCTTGCTCGATAGCAGACCAAGCGTTATCTACTACGGACTGGTCTACCTTAGCATTAGCGCCTGCAATCACGATGATGCTATTATCGCCTTCAGCCAATGTAATGTGTGCTGTACCGGTTGTAGTATTCGGTACCGTAACGATGTAATCTGTATTGATGAAATTTTCTTTTAAATTATCTAAAATCATTTGGCCGTATGCATCCTCACCGATACAGCCGACCATCGTGACCTCTGCACCTAGACGAGCCGCAGCCACCGCTTGGTTTGCACCCTTGCCACCGTGCGCGATGTGCAATTCGTTGCCCATAATTGTTTCGCCTGCAGTAGGGCGTTTATCCGCGAGGACTACAATATCCATGTTGCAACTGCCAATAACAACAATACGATTCATAATAACTCCTTAATAAGCCTCTGCCCTAACTGGGACTAAAAATAACTATCATTTATTTTTATACATAGAATCTTGAATATTTTATACAACGAACTGTATATATAAATATAATTGATAATCTAAGAGGCCTTTGCTTTCACATACCTATAAGTGTATATTAATCATTTATTAGTATAGCGTAAATACGTGAGTTTATCTATATAAATATCTTTAAAATGTAGGAATAAAAAAGGTATACCCAAAATCTATGTTACATGAGTAAAAATGTACCGATTAGATTTAGGATATACCACTTTGAAGGGTATTTAATTTTTAAAGAAGCGCTGGTTTAGTTCAAATGTTATAATCCGTTTAGTATATTTACATAATCCTGTCGTTGATCAAGTATAGAGATTAAATAAATAGTTCTAGTTTTCTCTACAACTGTGTAGAAAATAATAAGCTTTTCTAAAATCAACATTCGAAAGTCACTGTCATTAAGTGCTCTAATTTTAGGTGTAGTCCCCATATATGGATGATTCATAAGATTTAAAATTGAATTTTGAATATTTTCTTTGACTTGTATAGCTGTTTCTTTTGAAAACTGCATAGCTACATAAAGTATTTGTTGATGTAGCTCTTTATTGAACTTTTCAGTAGGAATGATTGTGTAAGTTTGGGAGTCCATAGATTTACCCCATTTGCTCTAGCATTTTATCAATACTGTTGAAAGTTTCATCAAGTGTAGTGGTACGACCTTGAATGATATCGTTTTGCCCTTCTACAAGAGAGGATAGTAATTCTATTTTTGACTTTAACATATTGTAAGTATTATAGCCGAGACTTACGGTGTCTCCACGGCCATTTACAGTAATAATAGCAGCCTCATCTTTAAGTTGTAAGGATTTAGAAATTTCAGGATACTTATTTCGTAAATCAGAGGATGGACGTATTGTTTCACGTAATATTCCCATAGTTATCTCCTTATAGTTTTAAAAGTATTTGTTCATCATTCTTATACTGTAATTATATCATTTAAACGATATAATTGCAGTATACAAATATATATATGAGATATTTAATTCAAATGAGGTTAACTAGATACTTTAATCATAAAATGATATATAAAAAGACTATCTTCAAGAGTATTGAAGATAGTCTTGTATTGGTATATAGTAATTTCTCTTTTTTACAAAATATTTATTTATATATTAGTGAAAGCTTGGTTTGTCATAGTGTGTACCTGGTTCACCTACACCGATGCTTGTGCGGTGGAAAGGCGTTTCATCCGCAGCGTGTAAGATATCAAAGATGGCTTTTACCACTGCTTCGCGTGAAACTTGGGCATCGTTGAATTGAGCCCCTTCAGGGATGAGTTCGTAATCAGTTTTCTCTGGATCATTGTAAAGCCATGTGAGGCGCAAGATGGTGTAATTTAAGTTGGATTCGCGTAATACATTGCGTGCTTGGCGCTCACCTTGAACATAGCTAATCGGCAAGTTGTCGAAGGTCCATTTTTCAAGTGCTACAGGGAATTCACCAGAAAGTCCAGCCATGGACACACCGATAACACGGCGTATATTTTTGCGGCTCAATGCTTTCACGATGGAAGCCATATCACTGCCAGACTCCATAGCACCTACAAATACAACCTCCGCATTTGTTACAGCTTGTTCTAATTTACCAGGATTTTGGAACGAACCTTCAATCACTGTAACACGTTCATGGTCGATAATCTCTGGAGGTATACGTGTTTTCAACTGACGACCGTATAATGTAATGTGCATATCTGTATATGTTAATAGTGTAGCAGTCAACTTTTGAGCTATTTGGCCCGCAGCTCCTAAAATCGTAATATACTTATACATAAAAAAGACCTCCTATGTTCGGGCATAAATATTTAATAAAATTTTAACATACATATATGACAAATACGTGAGAAAAAATTATAAAAATCTTTGTATTATTTTCGTAATTTAATTGATGCTTAACATTTCATTTGTTGTTTTTAGCTGTGCAAATCGATTCCGCCAAATCTTTTCTTTGTAAAAGGATAAGATTGTACCGGCTGGTAGATACTCATTGTCAAAGGTTGAGATAGCATCTTCGACGATGGTGATATTATAACCATACTCAAAGCCTACTTTCACAGATGTAGCAATGCAAAATTCCACCTGCATTCCTACGAATGTTAAATCGGTAATATTTTTTCGGTTTAAATATTCCTTTAATTCAGTGTCCTTGAAGATACTATTGTAATATTTATTGAAAATCTTTTCGTTTTCTTGCGGTTTTAATTCGTGATAGACTTGCCAATTATCGCTACCTGTTGCTAATAAGCCTTCATCTTCAGAATGTCTGATAAAAATGACTTCTATATTTTGATCTCTAAAATGTTGAATGATTGCTTTTGTATTTGAGATAAAGTTTTTGGCATTGTAAGGGTTTTCCTTAACTAAGCCTTCTTGTATATCGATTACGATTAATGCTTGTGCCATGATATTTCCTTTTTTATTCATAAATAAGTATCTATGCGCATTATATCATAAGTATATAACAAGAAAAGGAAGATATAAGTATCATAGATGTTGATAGTAATTTTAAAGGGTGCTGTAAAATTTAATGTTGAATTTACGCGATAATTTAACTACAATAGTGATAAGATATTAGAAAAATGAGTAGTATATCACTAAAGTATTCTGGAGGTGATAGTATGCCGAATATAAAACCTATTTCAGATTTACGAAACTATTCTGAAGTTTTACGTGATGTTACTATAGATAGTCCCGTATTCTTAACTAAAAATGGTAGAGGCCGATATGCAATTATGGATATTCAAGATTATGAACGTCTAATGGCTACGATAAAACTTATGGGCGCTTTAGAGACAGGTCGTAAATCTGGTGAAGAACAAGGCTGGATTTCATCAGAGCAACTAAAGACTGAATTGGGGATTTAATTATGAATAATCAAATTAGCTATGCACCAAAAGCACGAGAAGATTTGCTAGAAATAAAATCTTTTATAGAAGAAGAAACCGGTGATATTGAGTTAGCTAAGAAAACCGTTTTGGATATAGTAACTGCGAATGATTCGTTGAGTATATTTCCAGAAATGGGGCAGCGATTATTGATTAATCTAGGAAGTAAAATTGAATACAGATATTTACTTTGTCATAATTATTTAAGTTTTTACCGTTATTTAGATCGGACTATCTATATTGATAGAATATTAAACAGTAGACGTAATTATCTTAGAATATTATTAGATGAAGTACATTAGTTCTTAAAAGCACTATCATTAATAGATGGTGCTTTTTTTATGGGCTTTACTTGAAGTCCCTTGATAGCCTCTAGGCTTTCACAAATTCTCGAAGAATGATAAAATAAATCCATATATATTTTTATAGAAATGAGGCTATTATGGAACGGATTCAGGATCTTGTGTACACACATGTGCAGGGTGGCCAGTTTAGATGGGTTACTGTTAGCACATTGATGCTCGCATTGGGCACGATTTTGCATTTGGTAAGCCCTAGTGTGGCTGGGGTAACGCCGAACTGGACGATTGCTACGTACTGCGTAGCTATTTTATTGACTCGTCCTAGTTTGAGTCAAACCTTGGGGATTGGCCTCGTGGCGGCCCTCATCAACGTATTGACGTCTAAGTCAGCGTTCCCTTATGGCAACTTGTTGTCTGAGCCAGGCGGTGCTTTGACGGCGGCTCTCGTAACGCGCGCTATGTTGTCCATGAAGTTCCGTAAAATTGGTGGTTTTGATTTAACGCCTGTCGTGTCTGGCTTCTTAGCAACTGTTGTATCTGGCGGTATCTTTGTTACCATTTTGTGGCAAGTGCTTGGGTTGCCAAATAATGTGTACATGTACGGCATGTGGCCATTGGTACTCATTGTAGGGGCCTTGAATGGTGCCATTACGCCAATCTTATATATTCCGGCACAACGTCTATTTTCTAAACGTGGCATGTTGCCAAATGCGGACCAATTGACATCTGATCATAGTCGCTTGACTATCTTGCCTGAGCGCCAAGCTAAAATATCCATTGAGCACGTAAATTACTATCATCCTAAGGCGACTACACCATCCCTCGAAAATATCAATCTCGATGTAAATGAAGGTGATTTCCTCGTTGTTACAGGCCCTGCAGGTTGTGGTAAAAGTACCCTTTGTATGGCGATGGTAGGGGCGGTGCCTAAATTCTATGGTGGACGGCTAGAAGGCATGGTCTTCGTAGATGGTCATGCGACTACGCAAATGGAAATCCCAGAACTTGCGAACCATATCGGTGTAGTACTAGCCGACTACGATACACAGCTCGTAACGATGACAGTTCGTGAAGAAGTAGCCTTTGCTATGGAAAACCGCGGTTATGACCGTGAAACTATTAAAGCTCGTTCTGAAGAGGTGTTTAAGCAAGTTGGCCTCGTAGGCTTAGAAGACCGCAAGATTACAAGTTTATCTGGTGGTCAACGCCAACGTTTGGCTATCGCATCCGTATTGGCTACGAACCCAACCGTACTTGTTCTTGATGAACCGACAAGCTCCCTCGATCCAGATGGGACTGCTGAATTATATCGCCTCGTAGGTGATTTGAACCAAAAACACGGTATCACCGTTGTCGTTATCGACCATGATTTGCATGCCGTATTGCCGTACGCTAACCGTATGGCCCTCATGGTAAATGGTTCTATCGCCTGTGATGACGATGTACCTACTACGCTTCGTTATATGTATGAACACAATATTCACGTCGATGCATTGCCATCCGTGTTTACAACTTATATGGAATTGGAACAAGCTGGCTTCCACAGCGATGAACCTTGGCTCAGCATCGAGTCTGCTATCAAGGGTTTGCACCAAATTGAAATGGCTCATGCGATTCAAACCGAGGTGCATGGTAAAAGCAACTCTCCAGCTAATCAAAGAAATATAGTAGATAATCTTGCTGATCAATCTAATATAGTAGAAAATAGACAACCAGTTCAACGCGTTGATGATGTACCAGGAAAGGACGGTGGCGATCATGCTTAAGGTTGAAAACATCCGCTTTGGCTATGTGCCATCCGTAGATATTTTCCAAAACGTGACTTTCACCATCGAAGGGGGCGAATATATCGCTATCGGTGGTCGTAATGGTTGCGGCAAAACGACTATTACGCGATTGCTTGTCGGCCTCGAAAAGGCTAGGGAAGGCCACATGTATTATAACGGCAGAGATATTACGTCCATGCCGCCGTCTAAACGGGGTCAATTTATCGGCTATGTATTCCAACAGCCAGATCGCCAAATGTTCAGACCTACCGTAGCCACAGAGGTTGCCTTCGGACCTGAGTCCTTGGGGCGCAGTAAAGCCGAAGTGAAGCGTATTGTTGATGAAGTATTGGAGCGCACAGGCATCGGCCATTTGCGTGAAGCCTATCCTCCAACATTGCGCCGCGGTGAAAAGCAACGCGTTGCCATTGCTTCTGCGTTGGCTATGCAATCTAAAATCCTCATCCTTGATGAACCAACCAGTGGTCAAGATGGTAAGGAAACTAAAGAGCTATTAGCATTATTGCGTCAGCTTAATTCAGAAGGTATCACAATCCTTCTTATTACCCATGATATGGAAATCATGGCTAGCGAATGTAGCCGTGCTATCATCATGGGCAACCAAACCGTTGCCTTTGACGGCAGTCCAGAAGAATTATTCAAAAAATCTACGGATGAATTGCAAGAGCTAGGCCTTACGAAGCCGCCAAGTGTGGAACTTTCATTAGCGGTACCATCCTTAGGTTATTGCAAATCTATGGATGAATTGAAATCTAAGTTAGTGGCTCAGTTGAGCGGAAAATAGGAGGGACATATGGAACGTTTAGTACCGTTAACAAAAATCTTGATGACCCTTGCTGTATCCGTGTGGGCCATCCTATTGCGTGACTGGGCATCGCTATTGGCATTAGTCGTAGTAGAACTCGGTGTACTGTTTTTGGCAGGTTTGTTATTCAAACAACGCAAAGCCGTGTTGGCATTAACTAGCTTCGCTGTATTTCTTGGACTCATCCAATTCCTTGGCAGCGGCGATGTAACCTCTGCCATCGTATCCGGCTTACGAATGTTGGCTATGACACTTGTCTTTATAGGCCTGTTGGCAACTACAAAATTGCAAGATCTTACGGCAGCGCTCGTAACACAATGTAAAATTCCTTACGAATATGCATTTATGTTCACTGCCGCACTTCGCTTTGTGCCTGACTTCATTGCTGAAAGCCATGCTGTACAAGAGGCGCAAGCTTGCCGTGGCTTATCTCTAGAAGGCAACTTCATTAAGCGTATCAAATCCTATGCATCTGTTATTCAACCATTGCTGTTAAAATCCTTGGGCCGTTCCGAAACAATGGCGTTATCCTTGGAACTACGGGGCTTTGGTGGCCCCACACACAGCTTTGCTGCATCCGTAGGATTGAAAAGAATCGATTATACTGTGATTGCAGGCCTTGTGGTAGTAACGATTATTTTATTTGTTATTGCAGCTTAGTTTTTTACTGATCAAATAATATAATTAAAAGGACGAGTTGTAGCTCGTCCTTTTTCTTGCGTATGTGGGCTATTTTTATATATTATGTTAAATAGAAATAATATTTTTTAGGATACCTACAGTTTTGAGGAATACTTATGAGTGAATTAGTAATACGACCAATTACAAGGAATGATATAGCCTCTTGTTTAGATATTTATAATTATGAGGTTGTAAACGGCGTAGCCACGCTTGATCTTGAACCTCGCACGTTGTCAGAGTGGCAGGAGTGGTATGAGGCTCATAGCGATGAGCACCATCCTATTGTGGTAGGTACCATTGATGGGATTGTAGCAGGCTATGCATCGCTTTCACCATATCGACCTAAAGAGGCCTATAAAAGTACCGTCGAATTATCTATCTATATCCATCAAGATTATCGCGGTAGAGGGGTTGCTACACAACTGATGGCTCATATTTTAGAAATAGCAAAAAATGATCCGTTATTGCACAATGTGGTATCCGTTATTACGGCTGGCAATGAAGGCAGCACCAAGTTACACGCGCGATTTGGCTTTACCTATTGTGGTCTAACGCCTCAAGTTGGATTCAAACATGGTAAATATCAGGATACCGAAACATACGCATTATTGGTATAATAATTAGTATAGTAAAATATATAAATTAATACGTTATACCAATGATGTATAGATTATAGATAAGGATTCGCCAGGGGTTAGGGCGAATAGGGGTGATTGAATGAACATGAAAGATGAACGGCAGTTCGTTGGATATAGTAAGTATCGTAGCCGTCTCGTGGACGGTCATGTGCATACGGAGTTGTGTCCACATGGTAGTGGGGACCGAACTGCGATGATGATAGAAAAGGCTATCGAGTTGCGTATTGAAAAGGTATGCCTTACAGAACATGCACCATTGCCAACAGCTTTTGCTGCAGAATACGGTGGCGATAAAAAGGCCTATGACACAGCGTCTTTGAAATTAAATGAAGTTGATACCTACTTAGAGCTAGGCCGTCAATTACAACGTGCGTATGGCACACATATCGATATTTCTCTCGGTTTTGAAGTCGATTATATTCCAGGCTTTGAATCAGATATTCAAGAGTTCTTGGATCGTTATGGTCCGTTGACGGATGATAATATTTTATCCGTTCACTTTATGGAAGGCGTTAATAATGCCTTTTACTGCTTAGACTACAGTCCTGAAGAATTCGAAAAAGGTTTTGGGCCGTGGATCGAAAAACAATATGAGTTATATTACAAATATTACTCCACCGTGCGCCAAGCCGTGCGTGCTGACCTCGGTGAATATACACCTAAACGTATAGGCCACTTTGATTTAATCAAGAAATACCAACATCACTTTGGCTTTGAACGTCATTTAGATCGTCGCAATGCGCAGGTGGTGAGCGATATTTTGCATATTATGCGCGTCCAAGGTCGCGAGCTAGACTACAACATGAGCGGCTTCTTTAAACCAGACTGCCGTGAAATGTATCCAAGCCGCTTCATTCAAGGCATGGCGGCTATCATTGGTGTGCCATTTGTATTGGGATCTGATGCACATAGCGTGGCAGATATAGAAAACGTTTGGGGCTAGCATAAAATCATTATTATAGTAAATACATGAAATATTAACGGTTCTATTGACAATTCTATAGAACCGTTATATTATAATTTCATACTTTAATAAAGTAAAGCGATAAAATAGAAAAGTATCGATATAGGTAAATTTTTTCTCATGGTGTATTGAATAACCACATAACTAGAATAATAGCAAAGGTATATGGCTTTCACAGGTGTGAGAAATGATATGAATCAATTGATAGAAAGGATGTTTACGATGGTACAGCAGCAATTACCTACTGGTTTCCGCGATGATATAGGGATCGTAGCAGAGCGCAAGGATGATGTGAGTCAATATGTGCTCGGTCTTTGTCGAAATCGTCAATACACAAAGATCTCTACGCCTCTTGTAGAGTACAAAGATGTATTCAATGGCTATGCAATGGGACGCGGTCAACATATGTATGAATTCATGGATAGTTCTGAAGTGTCCGTCGTAATTCGTCCTGATTTGACGATGCCAATCGGTCGTTTTTTGGCGACTACCAATATTGAATTGCCTCGCACGTTCTACTACTTGGGCGATGTGTTTATGAAAAATAAAAAGCACCGCGGCGATGTGAACCAAGTGACGCAAGGTGGCATCGAGATGGTAGGCTACGAAGGGCTTGAGGCTGAGCAAGAGTGCTTCAAGATTATTAAAGAGGTGAACGAAGCTCAGTTGGGTAATCATTTGTTGCTCGAAATTGGGGATGCTCGGTTCTCTCGTGCTATTACCGATGCTCTTGGACTCAGCGATGATGAAAAAGCGGAGCTCTTAGAGGCGTTATTCACTAAATACTTGCCACGATATAACGAGTTGATTTCTGATTTTAAAAATAGTGCGTTATATCCATTCTTAACTGTATGGCCTCGTTTATTTGGTACGGTTCAAGATATAAAGGATGAGCTAAACCAAATTATCTTGCCTGCAGCGGCGCAGCGTATTTTAGATAATCTCGTAGATATGGCAAATCAAGTGGAAGCAACGGGGCAACAGGTTCGCATCGATGTATCTACGGAACCGCTTCAATCCTATTACACAGGCCTTACGTTTAGAGGCTATGTGGATGGCGTGTCTCAATATATTGTTAGCGGCGGTCGTTATGATGGCTTGCTATCTAGCTTTGATGGTACGCCGATGCCGGCTGTAGGGATGGCTTTCAATATCGACGTCTTGACTGATGTTACCTTGCAGGGTGAAAGCAAAGCTCAAGATAACGATACATTGCGTATCGCTCTTACGAAGGGGCGCGTAGAAAAGGATTTTATTCCACTCCTAGAAGCAGGTGGCATTGATTGCGAGCCATTACATAATAAGGCGCGTAAGCTCATCATCTCTTTAGGCGATTCTATGGAGATCATCCTTGCAAAGGGGCCAGATGTAACGACGTATTTGAAAAATGGTGTTGTTGATCTTGGTATCGTTGGTAGCGATGTGCTCGATGAACAAGACGATACAAGCTATGAAATGCTAGATTTACAAACGGGTAAATGCCAATTCATCTTGGCGTCCTTAGCGGGCTACGATCCTAAAGAAGGTCGCCGTCAACGAATTGGTACAAAATATCCAACCATTACAAAACAGTACTTTGGAGCTCAAGATGTGGAAATCATCAAGATTGAAGGCTCTGTTGAGCTGGCCCCACTTGTAGGACTAGCAGATGCTATCGTAGATATTACGGAAACGGGTACCACTTTACGTGAAAATAATCTAGAAATCTTTGATTGGTTGCAGCCGATATCTACACGCTTAGTAGCAAATCCGCTAGCATTAAAACAAAAGCGAAATACCATTTTTAATCTCATAGATCAGCTTTCAGAAGCAATTAATAAGTAAGATGTAGAGTGAATCATATATTTAACTAGCAATACGGATAGCTCAAGTAGGAAGAAGGACGACAGATGAAAATATATAAGGAATCATTAGAGGCGATGCTTGCCATCGTACGGAATTATACACAACAAACCACAGATATGGAGATTGAACGTCGGGTGTACGATATCATTGCTGATGTCCGCACTAACGGTGATGCGGCGCTCAAAGCGTATTCTGAAAAATTTGACGGCGTTTCCATTGAAGATTTCAAGGTGCCTCAAGAGGAAATCAACGCAGCTTATGAGTCTTTATCTGATGATTTGAAAGCCGCATTATTAAAGGCAAAGGCAAACATTACAGAATTCCACAGCCGTGAAATCGAGCAGGGCTTTGTGGACATGGATACACCGGGTATCATCCGCGGTCAAAAGGTGATTCCCTTGGCTCGCGTTGGTCTCTACGTCCCTGGAGGTACAGCCGCGTACCCTTCGACCATTATCATGACTGCTTTGCCTGCAAAAATCGCAGGGGTGAGAGAAATCGTTATGGTTACGCCCCCTCAAAAGGATGGCATTAATCCTGCCGTATTAGGTGCTGCAAAGCTTGCCGGCGTTGATGCGGTATATCAAGTGGGCGGTGCCCAAGGTGTGGCGGCCCTTGCTTATGGTACGGAAACGATTCCAAAGGTAGATAAAATCGTAGGCCCTGGCAATATTTACGTGGCAACGGCGAAACGTCAAGTATTTGGCCAAGTCGATATCGACATGATTGCGGGTCCAAGTGAAATCGGTGTTATCGCCGATGACAGCGCAAATCCAGTTCACCTCGCAGCAGATCTCTTATCTCAAGCTGAACATGATCCTCGTGCGCGCGCTATTATGGTGACTACTAGTGAAAGTTTAGCAAATGCCGTATCCGATGAGGTGGAACGTCAACTTAAACTGTTACCTCGTGAAAGTATCGCTCGTCCAGCTATTGAAAACAACAGTTACATTGCTATTATGGACAGCATTGAAGACATGTTCACGGTGATGAACGAAGTGGCGCCAGAGCATTTGGAAATCCAATTGCCAGATCCAATGAATTACATGAGCCTCGTTCAAAATGCAGGCTCCGTATTCCTCGGCGCTTATGCGTCTGAACCATTGGGCGATTATGTAGGTGGTACGAACCACGTATTGCCTACTAGTGGTACGGCGCGATTCTCATCTCCGTTAGGCGTATATGACTTTGTGAAACGTACATCTTTCACACAATTTACAAAAGAACGTTTAGAAGAAGTGGCAAAACACATTACTACATTGGCTCGTACGGAAGGTCTCGAAGCGCATGCTCGTGCCATCGAAGTACGATTTGAAAAATAGCTTATAAAAAATATTAGAAAATAAATTTGGTATCTATATTTATATGTGTATTTAAAATATACAGTGAAAACATAGATTAGAAATATAGATTATAAAAATAGATTTGAAGTATAGAGGTCGTTATGATACGCACAGGTACGGTGCAACGCACCACTCAAGAAACAGATATTACAGTAGAAATTACCCTTGATGGGGCACAAACAAGCTCCATATCCACAGGGATTGGCTTTTTTGACCACATGTTGACGCTATTGGCGAAGCACGGCCGTTTTGAACTTATGGTAGAGGCAAAGGGCGATACATATGTGGATGCTCATCATACGGTTGAGGACGTTGGACTTGCATTAGGTCAGGCCTTGGTGAAAGCTCTTGGCGATAAGGCTGGTATCGAGCGCTATGGCGATGCTTGGGTTCCTATGGATGAAGCATTGACGCAAGTTGTAATCGATTTGAGCGGTCGTCCATACCTCGTTTTCCAAGGGGAATGGAGTACGCCGATTCTAGGTGGCAACTTTGAAACAGAGTTGGTGGAGGATTTCTTCCAAGCTCTTGCGATGAGCGCTGCTATGAACTTACATGTGCGCAATTTATATGGTCGCAATACACACCACATTATTGAAAGCATGTTTAAGGCAACGGGCCGTGCGTTGCGCAAAGCAGTTACTATCAACCCAGATATCCAAGGCGTAAATTCTACAAAGGGCGTTATTTAATACAGTCATTTAATAAAGGAGAACCTATGATTTTTCCAGCTATAGATTTACAAGATGGGCGCAGTGTTCGTCTTTATAAAGGCGATTTTGCACAGGAAACGGTCATCAATCCTGATCCAGTAGACCAAGCGAAACAATATGAAGCAGCTAAAGTGGGGGCCTTACACCTTGTCGATTTAGACGGAGCCAAGGCGGGCAAGCCTGTAAATGTAGATATTGTAAAAGCAGTGCGTGTAGCTTTTACAGGTATTCTGGAAATTGGAGGCGGCATCCGTGATAAAGAGGCCGTTGATATCTATTTAGGCTTGGGCGTAGATCGGGTTATCTTAGGATCTGTAGCGCTTAAAAATCCGGAGCTTACAAAGCAGGTTATCGCTGAATACGGTGCGGAGCGCATCGTTATCGGTGTAGATGGGAAAAATGGCAAGGTCGCCGCTGAAGGTTGGCTCGACCAATCCGACGTGCCGATGACCGATTTAATTGGTGCCATGGTTGAAGGTGGGGCAAAGTATTTTATCGTTACCGATGTAGACCGAGACGGTACGATGCAGGGTGCCAATGAAGAGTTACTTGGAAATTTGCAAAAAGAATTCTCTACAGCACGCATCGTTGCCTCTGGGGGTGTTCGTAATTTGGCAGATATTAAATCCCTTGAACAAAAAGGCGTTATGGATAGCATCGTTGGTAAGGCTCTGTATGAGGGCTCGATTACACTAGAGGAAATCGCCGAGTACAATCAGCAGAAATAATAGAAATGATTGTGATGCTCTCAAATTAATTATTGATCGCAACCAATGGAATATATTGAGTGACACTCGATGGAAAGGAGCTTTATGTTAGCGAAACGGATTATTCCTTGCCTAGATGTAGATGATGGGCGCGTAAAAAAAGGGGTTAACTTTGTTAATCTCGTAGACGTAGGCAGTCCCGTAGACATTGCGGCCTCCTATGAGCAGCAACAAGCTGATGAGCTCGTATTTTTAGATATTACGGCCACCGTTGATGCGCGGACTACTATGCGCGATGTGGTTCAAGAAATCTCCACACAAGTATTTATGCCACTCACCGTGGGGGGTGGTATCAAGAGCGTTGATGATATGACGGCTTTGTTAAAAGCTGGTGCCGACAAGGTATCTTTGAACTCCGCGGCTCTCGTTAACCCTGAGCTCATCACAGAAGGGGCTCAAAAGTTTGGCAATCAATGTATGGTGGTAGCCATCGACGTGAAAACCGATGAAAAAACTGGTGAATGGTATGCTTACACTCATGGTGGGCGCAACCGTACAGAATGGAAAGCTCTCGACTGGGCTAAAGAGGCCGTAGCTCGTGGAGCAGGAGAGTTGCTAGTGACAAGTATGGACAAAGATGGCACGAAATCCGGCTTTGATATTGAACTATATAAGGCTCTAGAGTCCGTCGTAAATGTACCTATCATCGCCTCTGGAGGGGCAGGTAAGGTTGAGGATTTTATAGATCTCTTTAAGCAAACCAGCGTTACCGGTGCACTGGCGGCATCTATATTCCACTTCGGAGAAGTTAAAATTCCTGAACTCAAACAAGAACTACGAGCTCACGGAATTACAGTACGCTAAAACAGATTTAAAAAATTATTATCTCTCGTAAGTTCTTTACTAGTCTATATGTTCAGAGTTAGTTAAATAGTTTATTTATAGATAAACAGAAAATAGAAATAGCAATAGATAGAGACACAAGCTAATATAGGATAACAGATTATTGATTACTTTTAATAAAGGATAGAATATGAAACCGGATTTTGAAAAAGGAAATGGCTTGTTGCCGACGGTTGTGCAGGATGCGGAGACAAAGGACGTCCTCATGGTGGCGTGGATGAACGAAGAAAGCTTTCACAAGACACTGGAAACAAGGGAAACGTGGTTTTGGTCTCGATCTCGTCAAGAACTATGGCATAAGGGTGGCACTAGCGGTAATGTGCAGCACGTGGTGAGCATGGCCCTAGATTGTGATGGCGATACCTTGCTCATTCAAGTTAAGCCTGAAGGTCCTGCCTGTCATACTGGGCGTACAAGCTGTTTCTTTAATGAAGTAGAACGGAGTTAAACATGGCACAGCAAACACTGAACGAATTATACGAAATTATTAAAAACCGTAAGGCACAGCCAAAGGAAGGTTCTTATACGAATTATTTATTCGACAAAGGGCTCGATAAAATCTTGAAAAAAGTTGGTGAAGAGGCTACAGAGGTAGTAATCGCCGCAAAAAATGAAGATCCACAGGAGCTGATTTACGAAACAGCAGACGTGTTATATCACTTGCTCGTGTTATTAGCGGAGAAAAATATCCCATACGAAGCCATTGAAGCTGAGCTAGCGAGCCGCGAAGGGGTTGTTAGCAAGACTACGGATCGCCCAGAAATTACAAACTTATAATGTATATCCTGTTATGAGCTCGGACATATGAGCTCTGGTGGAGTTTATATGTGTTTTTTAAGTGTTATATGAGTTATATGCGTTAAGGAATAGATAGAAAGGATAGCCTATGAAAGAGATAATTCGCACATTGAAACCTTATATACCTGAGGAGCCGGCTGAAGCGGTGAAAGAGCGCCTTGGTGTAGAGCGATTGGTGCGCTTGTCGGCGAATGAAAATCCTTACGGTACATCGCCATTGGTACGGGAGGCTATCCTTAGCTATGTAACCCATAATGATGCCAACTACTATCCGGATGGCAACGCCTCCAATTTGCGTATGAAACTCGCTGACTACTGGCAAGTACAACCTGAGCAACTCGTCATCGGCGTAGGTCTCGATGAGGTCATCGCCATGGTCAATAAAACATTGATTACCGCTGGTGACTCCATCGTAGTAAGCGTGCCAGCCTTCTCGGAATATGCCTTGAATGGCCTTGTGGAAGGTGCTGAGATCCGCGAGGTGCCAGCTGATTTTGAAACAGGACAGTATGATTTTTCTGCTCTCGTGAAAGCTGTAGATGAAACGACACGCCTCGTGTGGATTTGTAATCCTAATAATCCAACGGGTACCTATGAGTCTGTTGAAGATATCCGCAAACTTGTAGCAGCTATACCAAAGGAAACCTTGGTCATCATAGACGAGGCGTATATCGATTTTGTTACCTCTGTAGCAGTTCCTACGGCACGTGCGCTCTTGGATGAGTTCCCTAATGTGGCTATCATGCGTACCTTCTCGAAAGCCTATGGCCTTGCCAATTACCGTGTAGGTTACATGATGACACCTATAGAATTGGCAAATTATATGCAAACCATTCGCTTGCCGTATAATTTGAATACCTTATCTCAAGTGGCGGCAGAAGCCGCTTTCGGTGATCAAGAATTCGTGGCGAGAACGGTCTCTCAAAATGCAGAGGAACGGTCAAAATGGGAAATCCTTTTTGACGAGCTAGGTATTCACTACTATAAGAGTGAGGCTAATTTTATTTTTTTTGCAGCGCCTGATGCGGAAGGTCTTGCAGATGCTTGGCTCAAATCAGGTTACCAAGTGCGCCGAGGTCAACGTGAAGGGTGGTTGCGTCTTACGATTCCTATGTCTCAAGATGGGGATGTTATGCGCAGGATATTAAGAGATTTCATGAATTAATTCGTACAGAATAACATACAATTCGTAATACGTTTTGTTTAATCTTATCGTGTTTTACCCTATAGAATGGAGTTTATTATGATTGCCATTATAGATTATGATGCAGGGAATACCTTCAATGTCCAGAAAGCCTTAGCTTACATTGGTCTTGAGACAGTACTAACGGCAGATTCGACGACTATATTAAATACTGATGGTGTTCTCTTGCCAGGTGTAGGCGCATATGCGCCAGCGATGGCAGTTTTAAAAGAGCGTGGTTTAGTCGATGTCATCTATGAAGTAGTAAAACGTGAAATACCTTTATTAGGTATTTGTTTAGGCATGCAACTTTTATTTGAAGAATCTGAAGAATACGGCCCAACGCCCGGTTTAGGCCTTATTCCCGGTAAGGTAAAAGAAATTCCTCGCAACCTTGGCCTTAGCGTGCCTCATATGGGTTGGAATAAAAATGTAGTACACCAGCCTCATAGTGCTTTTAGCAATGTAGATGATCAATATACATATTTCGTTCATTCCTATTATGTGGATACAGATCCTGAATATATCATATCTACTGCAAATTATGGTATCGATGTACCTGGCATTGTAGAACGAGGTAGAGTATATGGAATGCAATTCCACCCTGAAAAAAGCGGTGTCGTAGGTCTAAATTTGTTGCGTACATTTGGGACTATTACAAAAACTTATAGGAAAGCAGGAGAATAGGGATATAGCTATCTTTTATTACAGATAAGAATGAGTCATTCAGTAACCAATATATCTAGGATAATAACGGCATCTCATAGGTAGAGAATGCCGTTATTATGCTTTATAGTTATACTTGACTTTCAAAATGAGAAATTAATAATTGACACCTTGTTGATTAGTTATACAATAATGTTGTAAGTACTAACATTTTAGGAAGCCATTGTGGCATGGATACGATACATAAGTTTTATCAGTAATATTCATATACTCCATGTCGCGTGATTACTGGAGGTGTTTATATGGTTATGAATGGTATTTACTTAGTTATTGCCTCCGCGTGTATTCTAATTTTAGCGTACCGCTTTTATGGGGCTTTTATAGCGGCTAAGGTATTGACCTTGGATCAATATCGCCCAACGCCAGCTATGGTTCACAATGATGGTCACGATTACGTGCCAACCAACAAATGGGTAACCTTTGGTCATCACTTTGCAGCGATTGCTGGTGCAGGACCACTGGTAGGTCCTGTTATTGCAGCCCAGTTCGGCTATTTACCTGGTGCCTTATGGATTCTCATTGGCTCCGTATTAGCCGGTGCTGTACATGATATGGTTATCTTGTTCGCTTCCGTTCGCTATGATGGTAAGTCTATTGCGGATATTGCTCGCGAAGAAATCAGTAAACTAGCTGGTTTCGGTGCTATGCTTGCTACCTTATTCCTATTGATCATTACCCTTGCTGGTATGGCCGTAGTAGTAGCTAATGCATTGCATAACTCTCCTTGGGGATTCTTCTCCGTATTTGCTACCATTCCAATCGCTATTTTTATTGGTATTTATTTGAAATGGTTGCGTCCTGGTAAAATCCAAGAGGCGACTATCATTGGTGTAGCCTTAATCTTCGCAGCTATCGTCTATGGGCCAAATATAGCAGCTAGCGAATATGCATCTTGGTTCACATACGACTTGCAAACCATCGAAATTATGCTTGCTGTATATGGTTTCTTTGCAGCAGCATTGCCAGTATGGTTATTGCTTGCTCCTCGTGATTACTTGTCTACATACCTTAAAATCGGTACAATTGGCGCGTTGGCTCTCGGGATTATCATCGTAATGCCTGAAATCCAGATGCCAGCTGTTACTCCTTATATCTATGGCGGCGGTCCTGTATTGAAAGGTTCTGTATTCCCTTACATCTTCATTACTATCGCATGTGGTGCGTTATCTGGCTTCCATACTGTTATTGCTACAGGTACAACACCTAAAATGCTTACTAATGAAAAAGAAATTTTACCTATCGGTTATGGTGCAATGTTAACAGAAGGCTTCATCGCTATGATGGCGTTGATTGCTGCCACTGCGTTGCATCCAGATGATTACTTTGCGATTAACTCCACAGTTGAGTCTTTCAAAGCTTTAGGCCTTAAAGTTCATGAATTACCAGCATTGTCTGCAATGGTTGGTGAAGACTTGATGCACCGTCCTGGTGGTGCCGTATCCCTTGCAGTAGGTATGGCTCATATATTCTCCAGATTGCCTAATATGGATCACTTGATGGGTTACTGGTATCATTTCTGTATCATGTTCGAAGCATTGTTCATCATGACATTAATCGATGCTGGTACTCGTGTAGGTCGTTACTTACTTCAAGAATTATTAGGTCATTTCCATCCTAAATTCAACGACCAACACTGGGCTCCTGGTGTGTATGGTTGTGCCGCTTTAATTTGTATCTTGTGGGGCTACCTAGTTCTACAAGGTAACATCGGTATTATCTGGCCTCTATTCGGCGTATCTAACCAATTATTAGGTACCATGACATTGGCCGTAGGTACTACAGTTATCATGAGACTTGGCCACAAACGGTATGCATGGGTAACAGGTATTCCTTGTATCTTAATGGCTATCGTGGCTATCGCTGCAGACTATGAAAATGTATTTTACAGCTATATTCCTGCTGGCAAATGGATTCTAGTAGCATTTAGTGCTGCTATGTTCCTCATGATCCTTATCGTATTAATTGAGGCTGTACGTAGCTGGATTCGCTTGTCTAATATTCCTCAAGATTATCGGACACAAGCTGAAATCGAAGCTGAAAGCCTTGTAAAATATGGTAAAGAAGTAAAAGCATAAGATATTATTGCAATATATAAAGTGCACTCACCTTTGTGAGTGCATTTTTAATCTATAAATTTACTGCCTTTTTTATAAAATAGTTAGGTAACAGCGCCTGCATGCAGAGATTTCTGTGAGCAAGGCGCTTTTTGTATGGAAAGGCGTTTCTTATGGTCAATATATTTGATACAGGCAACACCGCATGGATATTGTTATTTGAACATGTTATAATAGGGCTATGAAACATTATATACGTTCTTATTGGACAAAATATAAACAATTGTATAAGAAAGGCCTAAAAGGCATTGCTGCCTTTCTTGCCATTGGAGCGATTATAGTCTTTGTACTAGCAACCATTGCTAGTCGTGGAATGGGCGTTATTTTTAATGAGGTTATGGCTCGACAAACTATGATGCGCGGTACGGTTACTGTTGAAAGTTTATCTGCTACCCCGTGGGGGACTCTGACTTTTACAGGCCTTGTTTGGAAGGATCCAGAAGGACATGAGTTGTTCAATGCACCAAGCGGGAAAGTCCGCGTCAATATGTGGGATGTGGTGACACGTAACTTTAAATCCTCTGCTATCAAGGGCATTGAATTAGATGATGCGGTTATAGTTATTGATTTAGACGATAATAATCGGTTAGATTTCGCGCCCATATCTCCAGATGTACATAAACCAATTAATGAGATAGAACCCCGTCCGAAAGCACCTAGAAAGACCACACAAGAACGGCAAGAGGAACTAGGTAAGAAAGTACGTAACTTTAATTGGCAAGGTCAACATTTGGATCTTAAGATTACACTTAGAAATAGTCAGTTAGAGGTCTTTAATAGAAATCGCCATTATGTGATAAAGAATGTAAATTCAAAAATTGATCTTGATAGTAAGAGGGCCATTCGTATCGATATGGAAACGGGCAAATTTGGTGGTACCGCCATAGGGGATGGTCTCGTATTAAAAGGTCGTGTAGATTTAAAGGATGTTTTAAAGCATCGCATGCCTCAACTGGATCTACAATTTGATGTGAAAGGGGTGGATCCATCATCACTAGGCTTTGGTGAAAATATTCATGATGCCATGACCTTGCTTACAAAGGTAACAGGTGATTTTAACCGTCCTTTTGCTAAAGGTCGTGTGACGATGCCTATTTTACGCATTCCTGCACTTACTTTTGAGAATGTAGTAGGAGATGTGACGTACCAAGATGGTATTTTGAATTTTGAAAACGTTAGTGCCAATGTATACAGCGGTAAATTGGAGGCTAAGGGTGTATATAATTTGGACACTCGAGCCTATACGATTACTGGTGTAGCAAAGGATTTAGACAGTAGTGTAGCCCTCAAGGCTCCTGAGTTTCTCGTGCCCGTATCGGCAAATTTGAACTTTAAAAGCGAAGGCCAACCTCGTGACATGGAGGTGTGGGGAAACTTCTGGTCTGGCGAAGGTCATTATATGCTGATACCGATTCAAAGCATTACGGGAAACTTTCACAATAAAGGGCGACATTTATCCTTTAGCGATGTGAAAGTAAATACGAAAATCACCACTATCACTACGGATGCTCTGCGTATCGATGATGGACAGCTTACGATGGGGCCGCTTAATATTACTTCTCACGGAGGCAGTAATTTCATTCTGTATGATGAGTCATTTGATGAAATTGATGAAAATATGACTCGCATTAAAGATGATATGAAACAAGCTAGGGAAAATAGTAGGCGTGCTTCTAACTCTGCAAAAGGCATCGACAAATCTGGCCTTACAGCGCCGGACATAAAAGAATCCATGAAGGATCTGAAGCGGAGTATGGATTCGGCAAAAGATAGCTTAGATAATCTGTCAAAAAACAGTAAGCAATAAACTGTATTGAGCCGTAAAGGGGAAGAAGAACAATACAGTAACAATATAAAGTAACAAAAATAATAAACTAGCAAAAATTATAAAAAGAAGGCAATCCATCATGGTGATGAGTTGCCTTCTTTAAGTTATAAGGTGCTAAATTGTATGTAGCTATACAAAAGATTTATTATCTGTTTAATCCGTTAGAGCGTACGTATTCGGTATTTTCTGTGTCTTTAGTATCTGTTTTGGTATTAGTTCGTTTTACCGTAATAAGAGGTTTCTTTTCTTTGGCTTCCGCTTCTTCGTATGGAATTACTTTATCCCCTTGATCCGGTAAAAATGTTTCGATACCATTTCGTTTGCCTTTTTGCGTGTTTGAATCAGTGGCCAACTGACTTTGTTGTGGAACGATATAGATTTCGTCTTTATTGATAGTTACATCATTTAACAAGAGTTTGAATGCGTTCGGACTTACATATAGAATTCCGTCTACCATACGTGCTGCAGGTAGCAAAGATTCGGATGTATCAAGGTTGATGATTTGCAGTTTACCCTTGCGCACGACTTGTTTAGAGTCTGGTTGTACCGCTAAGGTAGCAATGTTCATATCGATTAATGCCGTTTTTGTAGGGGCATCCCAAGATACTTTATAACCTAATGCTTCTGATACTTGACGTAACGCTACGAGTGGTTGTCCGTCCACATAGATAACATTTGGTTTATTATCTATGGGCTCTAATAATATGCCATCTACATTGATATAATGCTGTGTCGTTACTGATGCAGGTCTCTTTAAACTTTGCGTCGGTGCAGGCGTATCCATACCGACTGCTGCCTGTGCAGGCTGTACCATTCCGCTTGTGAAAGCTAGCGCTCCAACGGCTATACCGGACAAAATCAGTTGTTTTAATTTCATGGTAACCTCCATTGTGTATAAAACGTCACGATAAATCATAATGGGTACTATAACATGGATATATGAATATTATATTATAAATTTTAATTTTATAAAACTAATAAAGAAGAAGGAATGAATTTATCGATTTTATACTTAGGCTTGATTTTAAAATATATTGCGACAAATAAAAAGACTTATATTAGAGATCTCGTGTAAAATGTAAATAACCACAAATACATGACACGGAGGTCTCTAATATGGTTGGTGGTTCTAGCTTAGAAGGATTTACGGTATCTAGTGCTAACAAAGTTATGGTACGGAGACATATCTTGTTAGGCGTGCGAATGCATGGGAAAGGAGTGGTCCTAATGTTGGTGGGCCTTCTGGAGTTGCTACATGGAGACTGGGGAAGATACAAGTATCTCTTGAGGCAGAAGGTTACGCAGGGGCTTTGGGCGGTCATTTAGAAGCTTACGGAGATAGAAAAAAACGTAAACTAAAATTCAAAGTTGGTCTAGCAAAGGTTGTAGGTGGTTCTATAGGAATAAATGTTGAAGAAAATGAAGATAGAAAAAAAGAACGAGAAGCGCTTGATAAGCGTTAGCATATTGTTGAGGTGAAAATGTTTTTAAAAATATTTAATTTAATCTTTTGGGTTGGAATGATTTTTTTTCTAGGAGGCATTACATTTATGTTTGTTATGGATCCTGAGGTTACTAGTGACGAGTTTTGGATATACTTTTATGGTAGTGCTTATATTATTAGTGGAGTATTTATGTTGGGATGGTATTTTATATATAAACTTTTAAAAAAATGATTATATTTGAATTAATTTTAAGGTTATGATTGTTTAAATCTGATAGGACGTTATAGTCTAATATTCAGTAGCTTTAATTACTGAATGATTTAAGACTATAGCGTCCTTTTTTTATTTAGTCATTTGCAGTATAAACGAATGTTGTAGTTATGTTAGTTGCAACTTTCTATTTAATCCTATTTTACATCAAGACTTTTTTAGCACTACGTATGATATAATTTATTTATATTGAATGATTTCGCAGAATTTATATTTTATAGAAAGAGGTTCCTTATGGCATCCGGCAGATCTGAAAAAGAGTTACAAGGGGTAACGATGTTAGGTCACAAGACCGATTATCCTACTGATTATGCGCCACAGGTGTTAGAGGCGTTTGATAATAAACACCCTGATAATGACTATTTCGTTAAGTTTAATTGTCCTGAGTTTACAAGTTTGTGTCCTATGACAGGTCAACCAGACTTTGCCACAATCTATATTTCTTATGTGCCAGATAAGAAAATGGTTGAGTCCAAGTCTTTGAAGTTGTATCTGTTTAGTTTCCGCAATCATGGGGACTTTCACGAGGACTGCATCAACATTATCATGAAAGATCTTGTGAAGTTGATGAATCCTAAATATATCGAGGTGTGGGGTAAGTTTACGCCGCGCGGTGGCTTGTCCATCGATCCATACGCAAATTACGGCAAGCCTGGTACAGAGTGGGAAAAGACGGCAAAAGAGCGCCTTCATTTCCACGACATGCAGCCTGAGCGCGTAGCATACCGTTAATATGGCATACGAATATTTAACAATGGTCGCATCCTTTATTATTTGTTTTATGATGGGTGTGACCTTGTCTTTACAACCTGCATCAATAATCGTAGGGACTCACACTCATTTAAGAGAACAAAGTAAATGGACTCGCTGGAACGGATATATCATCTTTGTGTTACTCCTATTTGTGTTAGATATGCTCGTAACGAATGGTATATATATTGCGTTTCACGATGTGTATGGTAATCTTTTTAACATTGGCTATCTTGATTTCGATCCGATGGACATGTTCTTTAGTGAAAGCTTTCAAATAGGCGTTATTCTAGTTTTTTCGCTTGTGTTGTTTCAAGTATTAGGGCTCGTTGATTTAGCTCATGGAGAACGGGATTTATCCTTTTATTATGACCAAGTAGATGCAGGTAAACATAAGCCTTCTTGGATGGAGCGGTACATGGGGAGTCAAAGAGGCTTTCTTGGAGCGAGCTTGGTGGGCTTGCTCTATATGCTGAGAATGACGATAAAAACAATGTGGCCTTATATCGTGTGTCTAGTATGGTTTAAAATCCTAGCTATACTTGTAAATGTATTAGTGTCTCCGAGTATTAACCGAATTATGCATGCTGATAATGAATTGACGACCCTAATCATTTTCGACCCATATATTATCACCTATGTAGTTGCTGGTTTCTTATGGGGGCATGTAGCATTACATCATGATATAACTAAAGTATCGCACTTAGCTAGTAGCATGGCTATATCTCTTATCCCTCGTCTTACAGTCTTGGTAGGAGCAATTTTCTTTATTGGTTTGGCTCTCATCATTATAATGGTACCTATCACATGGGATGGGGTACTTGACGCACTTACAACAAAATAGATAAAGCTAGTTATTTCCTGTATTTTTAGGGTTTTAAAAGTCGTTCTCATTCTCTTGACAATGAAATGATTCAAATGTTAGAGTATGGTTGTATTAATTGGAATACATAAACGGTTATACCCCGTATATGGTGAATAACAAGGTGCAATATAAAATCGTCCTTGGGATGTTCCTAAGGGCGATTTTTATCATCTATTGCTAGAGGGAGAATTAGATGAGTATAGTAACAAACCAAACAACTGAACTTATTGGTAACACACCGATATATCAATTGCCAAATACCAATATTTATGTAAAGCTTGAAAAATATAATGTAGGTGGTTCTGTAAAAGACCGTGCTGTACTCGGTATGTTACAGGCTGCAAAAGAGCAAGGTCGCATCCATGAGGATAGCATCATTGTAGAAGCCACAAGTGGTAATACAGGGATCGCTCTTGCTATGGTAGGTGCTATTCTACATATTAAAACAGTGATTATCATGCCTGAAAGTATGAGTAAAGAACGCCGTGAGCTTATCAAGGCGTATGGGGCGCAGCTCATCTTAACACCAAAAGAAACTGGTATGAAGGGGGCTCTTGAGCGGGCCAATGAAATTTTAGAGAAGTATCCAAATGCTTTTACCTTGGGGCAATTCGTAAATCCTGCAAACCCAGATATGCATTACCGCACGACGGGTACTGAAATTGTAGAACAAGTGCCGAATGTCGATGTATTTGTAGCGGGTATCGGCACGGGTGGTACTTTCACAGGCGTTACGAGACGATTGAAAGAACATAATCCTAATCTAAAAGCCATTGCTGTAGAGCCAACGGGATCTCCTGCTATTACCGAAGGTAAGGGCGGCCCTCACAAAATACAAGGGATTGGGGCTGGTTTCATTCCTGAAAACTTTGACCAAACATTGATGGATGGCGTGCAAACGGTAAGTGACGAAGAAGCCTTTAGTGAGGTGCAAACCTTTATGCGTGAAAGTGGTATCTCTATTGGTCTTTCCGCAGGGGCGGCCATTGTAGCGGCAAAACGCATTGCTCGTGAATTACCTAAGGCGAATATCGTTGTTATTGCACCTGATGGAGTAGAGAAATATTTATCCCTTTTGGACTTCGGCAATAATGAATACGTTAAATAATAGATTTTAGATAGATAAAATACGAGATTTTGAATGATAAAAGAATAGGTTCTATATAGATATAAAGCCTTATATATAGGAATATAGACCAAATATGTTGTATACTAGATATATCTATATTTCTGTAGAATATAAGTAGAGTTATTTGAGATGGAGTCACTATGATGCAAGGTTTGCGCGATTTATGGGGCAAAATTCAATATAATATTAAGCGTGTAATGGATTCTGACCCAGCTGCCACAAGTGTGTGGATGGTTATATGGACATATCCGCATATTACGGCGCTGTTCTGGCATTTCTTTGCTCATCGCCTTTATAAGGCGGGGTGGCCGACCTTGGCTCGCCGTGTAGCACTACATTCTCGTCATGTGACGGGTATCGAAATCCATCCGGGTGCAACAATCGGTCGTGGTTTATTTATCGACCACGGTATGGGCGTTGTTATTGGTGAAACGGCTATTGTAGGCGATAATGTAACCTTGTTCCATCAAGTAACACTAGGTGGGATGTCTTCTAAAAAGGTAAAGCGTCATCCGACTATTGAAGATGATGTACTCATCGGTACGGGTACAAAAATTTTAGGGGACATTACGATTGGGGCGCGTACGAAGATTGGCTGTAATCTCGTTATCAAACATGATATTCCTAAGGATATGGTAATTTTTGAAACAGATCCAGAAAATATGTATGTTCGTAAACCTAGTCGCAATGCAACTGCTGCACAAGCAGAGGAGAAGAAAATCCCTGATAATTACATAGAATACTATATTTAATATAGAAACGTATTTAATATAAAATCATATTTAATATAGAATCATACAAAGAATCATACAAACCTCTAACTATTGGATTAACTAGTAGTTAGGGGTTTTTTATGATTCGAAGAAACATGATTCTGTGATTTATTGGATTTAGATTTGGTATCCATTGGGTATATGTTTGAATTAGTATGGTTATGATGTTTTTATTAAACTTTTATACAAAAATATCTATTCATATATTGACATGGAAAATCATTATTGGTAAAATATAAACATAATCAATATTGATTATAAATTAAATAAACGAATTGATGGCATATAAGCCAACTGAGTTTGTTCTGCTTTTAGAATGAACTGTAATTGAGAATTAAATGGTAAAAGGAGTATTATTATGAAAAACGTACAACAAGTAAATCAATATTTAGCAGATCTTTCCGTGTGGAATGTAAAATTACATAATTTACACTTCAATGTAACTGGTCCGCAATTCAAATCCATCCATGAATACTTGGAATCCATCTATGATGAAGCATTTGAATATTTTGATGCAGTAGCAGAACATGTAAAAATGCAAGGTCAATTCCCATTGGTAAATTCTGCAGAATACGCAAAATTGACTAAAATCGAAGAACTTGGTCAAGAAGATATCCCTCAAGCAAAGGTAATCGATATTCTTCTTAAAGATTTCAAATACATGAAAGATCAAGCTGTAGCGATTCGTGCAGCAGCTGATGAAGAAGATGATTTCTTGCTCGTGAGCATGATGGAAGATCACGTTGCATACTATGTAAAACAAATCTGGTTCATCGAATCCATGTTGAAATAAGACAATTGACAATGCTTTATTAGGTATGATATGATTACTCAGTAAAGCATGGAGGATTACTCAAGAGGCTGAAGAGGACGGTTTGCTAAATCGTTAGGGCGGGTTACCGTCGCTAGGGTTCGAATCCCTAATCCTCCGCCATGTAAAGACCTTACATCATTCGATGTGAGGTCTTTTTGTATAATATATTAATTTATTATATTATTTATATAGGCCTAATTCGTGAGGATTCGAGTGAGTTCAAGGCCTTATTAGTATTGAATGACACAGGTGTGTAAGGGTATAGAGTTGACGTATGTCTAGGGGTTTCATATAATAGATTGTATAAAATGTAATTTTAAGGAGACTCTTATGAATACAAAACATACACGTCAAATGAATCGTATCCGTCGAGCGTTAGGCATTGGCACATTATGCCTCGTTGCATCTGTTGGCTTTAGTCATGCTGAAAGTATTGCCATTCCAAGTGCACGTCCTATGGTGGATGGCGTAAGTGCTGATGTAGAGACTGTTAGTAGTTCTAGTAAAGGGCAACAGCATGTAAACTCAGATGTTATTACGCCTAATGATTGGACGTATACAGCGTTACAAAGGCTCATTAAACATGGTGCTATTACAGATACCCACGGATTTACTTTTGATGGTGCTAGCTACACAAAGGATGAGCTTATGCCACTTATCGATGAGGTAGTCACAAAACGTGAGCAAATGAACGACAATGATCGAGAATATGCATTGCGTATTTACCAAGAAAATATGCGTGATGTAATGGATTACCGTATTGCTCGCGATAAAAAAGCTACTGATGAGCGCCGTCAAAAACTAGATGAAAAGCGTGCTGAAAAGGCTAAAAAATCTGGTAAGACCTATCAAGTATCCAAGGATCAACAAGAGGCTCTTGATAAGGCTGGCGATGAAGTAGCAAAACCGGAAGAACGGGCTTTAACAGATGAACAAATCAAAGAAAAAATGAAGAAATTCAAAATTGATGATTCTCGCGTTAAGGTAAATAATGAAGTGCGTATTCGTTATGCGGATTCCAAGGATAAAAAGTCCAAAACAGATGCTCGTATGCAGACGGAGATGACGTTTACTCTATAACTCTTAGTAAGGGGTTATAATGATTGATTTTTTAAAGAAACAATTGTTTACTGTCCATCAAAACGGTAAGCAACAGGTAAGTGATGTCTTTAAATATATAGGACCTGGTATAATCGTAACCGTTGGATTTATCGATCCAGGCAACTGGGCCGCTAACTTGGCAGCTGGAGCCAGTTATGGTTACGAATTATTGTGGGTAGTCACACTATCTACGATTATGCTCATTTTATTACAGCATAATGTGGCACATTTAGGCATTGTACGCGGTCAATGCTTGTCGGAATGTGCCTATGAATTCTTACCGCGTTATGCATCTCGCTTTGTGCTTAGTACAGCAGGAATTGCGGCGGCAGCGACGGCCTTGGCTGAGTTTATTGGTGCCGCTATCGCCTTGAAGATGCTCTTTGGTATTCCTATCTTGATAGGCAGTAGTCTGACGGCTCTTATCTGTACGGTCATGCTCATTACGAACTCCTATCGTAAATTAGAGCGAATCATTGCTGGCTTTGTGTCCCTCATCGCGTTGGCGTACCTCGTTGAGGTAAATATGGTCAATGTGGATTGGGCAGCGGCTGGTATCGGTTGGGTGGATCCTAATATTCCTAATACATCGATGCTCGTTATTTTGAGTATATTAGGGGCCGTAATTATGCCTCACAACTTGTTTTTACACTCTGAAATCATCCAAAGTCGCCAGTTTAATACACAAGACCCAGCGATTATGAAACGGCAGTTGCGCTATGAATTCCTCGATACTTTGTTATCTATGGGGATTGGGTGGATGATTAACTCCGCCATGATTATATTGGCGGCGGCTGTCTTCTTTGCTCATGGAATTGAAGTAACAGAGCTTGAACAGGCTGAAGAGTTGTTGCGACCACTCATTGGACCCGCAGCGGGTATTATTTTTGCAATAGCATTGTTATTTGCAGGTTTTGCCTCATCCGCTACGGCAGGTATGGCGGGGGCAAGTATCTTTGCAGGAATGTTTGGCGAGTCTTACGATATGAAAGACTTCCATACGCGATTAGGCTTGGCACTAACATATGTTCCAGCATTATTGTTGATCGTGTTTATTACAGATTCCTTCCAAGCATTATTGTTCTCTCAAATGTTCTTGAGCTTGCAATTACCAATCACCATCTTCTTGCAACTTTACATGACGAGTAGCCGCAAGGTCATGGGAGAATACGCAAACCGTAAATTTACAAATATTCTCTTATGGAGCATAGGTATCATCGTTACGATCATGAATATCTACTTATTGATTGTAGGCTAATAGAATATTCTTTGTTAGTTACCAAAAGGTTTATTATAAAATCATAATTAGAATACAGCATTAGAGTACAATATTAGAGTATAATATTAGAGTACAACATTAGAATACAAAATTAAAATGCAAAGGACCGCTATGGCGGTCCTTTTGTCATGTTACTAACGTATCTATTATGTGAAAAGCGTATCTTTGAATACCCAAGAGGGGTATAAAATATGGTACAATTAAAGATAGTATAATTAAAATTAATATAATATCTGTTGGGGATATTCCTTAGCAGTGTGATATATGGAAAACTAGGAGGCCCTAATGGCAAAGGAAATCAAAGTGCAAGAGACAATACAATCTGATTTTAGTGTTGTGGTTAACGACATTGCTGAAGAGTTATTGACGCGCCTCAATATGGATGAGGATGGTTCTGTTATCGATATGTTCCAAACAGGCTCTTTTGATCCTTGGCAGTTATTCGTATTTTTTGGCGCTTTAGAAAAAGCTCTTATTGAGTTCAGAACGGATAAACGCAAGAAAACGGTTATCGTTCATGCACAACCTGAGGCTCTTATCGGCATAGGTCGCGTAGTGACACCTGTATCTACTATGCTTGAGCATGTATTGATGTCTCGTTTGAACGACATGAGCGAAGGCCGCTTGGAAACAGGCATGCTTACAGTATCTGCTGAAAGTATCGATTATGAAGGTGTAAACCTTAAAGGGCGTCACGTGGTTATCGTATGCGACCTTGTAGATGAAGATTCTAATTATCTCAAAGAATGCATTAAATTATGTAAAGAATTGAAAGCAAGCCACGTAGTGGCGGTGCCTCTCATGTTGTGGAACCCAGAATTGATCGATAATTTGACAGAGGAATCTATTAAGGCGGAATTATCTCATGAAAATCGTCCTCTCTCCTAGTAAGACAAAAACGATTGCCGATGTTGCTAGAAATGATGAGGCAGTACATTATGCAGTCCGAGACAGACAATTTCAGCCGCACATCACACACGAAATCATAAAACATGTCCGATCTCTCGATGTAACGGCTCTTGGTAAAGCTTTAAAACTAAAGGATGATAAGGCGCAAGCTTTATATGACTTTTATCAAGCTTTTGAGTCCCAGCCAGTAGGTGTGGCTTGTGAAAGCTACGATGGCATTGCTTTTAAATATTTAGATTGGCAGAACTTGTCTGATGAGGCTAAGACCTTTGGTGAAAGCCACCTCGTTGTAATGTCTGCGTTGTACGGTGTCGTTGAACCTAATATGGGTGTGCGCGATTATCGACTCGATATGGTTGATAAGGTAGGCGTTAATTTATACGATACATGGCGTGAAGCAGTGGATGCATACTTTCACAAGGAAGATTGGATCCTAAACCTAGCATCTAAAGAATATGCAAAAATGGTGAACCATCCAAAGGTGGTAACCATTGAATTTTGGGAATTACGGGGCGACACGTTTAAGCAGATGAGTACGTCCTCCAAAATGAGTCGAGGTGTGATGGCTCACGAATGTTTAACACGACAAGTGAAACATGTGCGGGACTTGCCGCGCGAAATCAATGGATTTACCTGTGTCACTGACATTGAATCCATCACCATACCAAGCGAATCGATGACGATTCGTTATGAAAGGAAGTGATTGTTTGCAAGTGCAAGACATTCTTGCAAAAGACCTCGTCGGCGATGAATGGCTGACCGAGGAGGAACTAAGATTTCTCATGTCTGTAACTGATGAAGAACAGTTGCAGTTAATATATAAAAAGGCCTACGAAGTAAAGGCAAAATACGTAAAGCCTGTAGCGTATTATCGTGGCCTCATCGAGTTCTCGAACCGATGCATTAAGAATTGTAATTACTGCGGAATCCGCCGAGAAAATGATAAGGCGGAACGCTTTGATATGAATCGCGAAGACATCATCAAGATGGCGCAGTGGGCATATGACCATGAATATGGTTCCATTACACTCCAATCTGGTGAACGCTGTGATGATGCCTTTGTAGACTATGTTGTGGATTTAATTCGCGACATTAAAGCCATTGGTGATGGTTCTCTTGGCATAACGATGTGTGTAGGGGAACAAAGCGAAGAGGCGTACCGCCGCATGCGTGAAGCCGGTGCGAGTCGTTATTTATTACGCATTGAAACAACTAATACAGATTTATACCATAAAATTCATCCTCGTGATGAATTGCACTCCTTTGAGACGCGCGTAGAATGTTTACGTCGTTTGCGCCGCGTAGGCTTTCAAGTTGGCACAGGCGTTATGATTGGCCTACCTGGTCAAACTGAGGAAGATCTTGTGAACGATATCTTGTTCTATCGCGACATGGATATCGACATGATCGGCATGGGCCCTTATGTGGTGCATCACGATACGCCTCTAGGTCAAGAAGCATTGGCGATGGGTATCGATGACGAAGCAGGTAAATTGCGTCGTGTTCAACTGGGGCTCAAGATGATTGCGTTGACTCGTTTATTTTTGAAAGACGTAAATATCGCAGCTACTACTGCATTACAAGCACTCGATAAGCTAGGCCGTGAAAAAGGTTTAGCCGCAGGGGCGAATATCCTTATGCCTATCATCACCATTCCTGAACACCGTGCAAAATATTTGCTATATGATAACAAGCCATGCGTAGACGACAATGCAGAACAATGTAAAGACTGCTTGACGCGCCGCGTAATGTCCATCGGTGATACAGTGGGTTGGAAACAAAATGGGGACTCTAAACACTACGGCAAACGGACGGGGAAATTTTAGTATTCTATGTTTTAACTAAATTATTTAGTGAATTAATATATTTACCACTAGTATTGCCTATATATAGATGGGGCCCCGTTACATAACGACAACTTAATTAAAAAAGACGGTCTATACTTGCTTGCTCCTCGTTCCTGATGTCGCGGCACAAGTACAGACCGTCTTTTTTATAACTTTGTGAGGACACTAGTCCCATCTATATATAGGATATACCGATAAAGTCTTATTAATAATTTAATTAAGTTTAGGATCTACATAGGAATACTAAAATTTTTGTTCTAATTTAGTATTAGTATATAATCCTCTTTTTCTAAGAAATTTTTCTCAGAAAAAGAGGATTTTTTTATTGTAGTGTCGAAATGTATTAGCAAAGCCGTAATTTGCCAGTAAGGAGGCGATTCCAATGAAAGAGTACAGTAGTGATAAAATTAGAAACGTTGCTGTTGTTTCCCACGATGGTGCGGGCAAAACAGCTCTTGTTGAATCCTTGTTGTTAACTTCTGGTGCGGTTGATTTCGTAGGTAAAGGTCAAGATAATAAACATATTATGGACTTTGAACCGGAAGAAATTAAACGTAATGTAACTATTCAATTGGGCATGGCGCCATGTGAGTGGCATGAACATAAGGTTAACTTCATAGACACTCCAGGCTATAACGAATTCCATGGCGAAGTTCGTGCCGCTTTGCGTGCTTGTGATGGTATGTTGATGGTGCTATCCTCCACATCTGGTGTAGAAACTGACACAGTTCGCGCATGGGATTATGCAGTTGAATTACAAATGCCTCGCATGGCATTTATCAATAAAATGGATGTCGATGGTGCTGATTTCTTTGGCACTATTGAAAGAATGCGGGAATTATTTGGCAAAGGCATTATGCCATTGCAGATTCCTATCGGTGAAGGCGCCGATTTTGAAGGCGTTGTAGACGTAGCGAAAATGACTGCGTTTACTTATAAGGACGGCCAACCAACAGAGGTCGCTGTACCAGCTCACCTTATCGAAAAGGCTCAAGAAATTCGGGAAATGACCGTAGAAGCCGCGGCTGAAGGTAGCGATGAGTTGTTGGAAAAATATTTAGAAGGCGAAGAATTATCCTTAGAGGAAATCCGCCAAGGCTTGCGTGAAGGGATGATTAGTGGCCGTGTGTGCCCAATCATGTGTGGCAGTGCCACATCTCGTATTGGCTTAGATCAAGTATTGGATCGGATGATCCGTTACATGCCGGATGCAACTAAAAAAGTGATGACCGCAACTGATGCGGAAACCGGCGAACAATGTGTTGTACATGTAGATAAACCATTAACTGCATTCGTATTTAAAACATTGTTAGACCCATTCGCAGGCAAACAAAGCTTTGTACGTATCTTCTCTGGTGAACTGAAAGAAGGCGATCGCCTTTATGATGTAAACCAAGGTGTAGAAGAAAAATGGGGCAAGATGGTTACCCTTATCGGGAAGCAACAAATCCCTGTATCTGCTGCAAAAGCTGGCGATATCGTAGTTATACCGAAATTGGCCAATGCTAAGACCGGCGATACATTAACGGCTCCTGACTTTAAAGTGACATACGATGCTATCCGTTTCCCTCAACCTTTGTATACAGTGGCTATGGAACCAGTGAAAAAAGGTGAGGAGGAAAAATTAGCTAGTGCTGTTCTTAAAGTGGCGGAAGAAGATCCTACTTGCGTAGTAGTGAAAAATGCTGAAGCTCGCCAATTACAAATCGATTGTATGGGTGAAGTACATCTCGAGCATATCCTCAACAAAATGGACCGTAAATACGGCGTACAAGCTAAACTTGTGGCTCCATATATTCCATACCGCGAAACCATTAAAGGCTCTGCTGAAACCGAGTCTAAGTATAAGAAACAAAGTGGCGGTCATGGTCAATATGGTCACGTTAAGATTCAAGTGGATCCATTATATGATGGTAGCGAATTTGCATTCGTAGACAAAATTTTTGGTGGTGCTGTACCTAAACAATACATACCAGCAGTGGAAAAGGGTGCCAAAGAAACCCTAGATAAAGGCCTAATTGCAGGATATCCTATGATTGGCGTGCAAGTGACACTCTTGGATGGATCTTACCACAGTGTAGACTCCTCAGAGTTAGCATTTAAAGTAGCTACGTCACAGGCTATCAAGGATGTGATTCCTAAGGCGAAACCAGTCCTATTAGAACCAATCTATGAAGTCAACGTGTTTGCACCAGATGCTTTCATGGGCGACATCATGGGTGATTTGAATAGCCGTCGAGGTCGTGTATTAGGAATGGAACAAAGTGAAAGAACAGGTATTTCTGTTGTTAAAGCACAAGTACCATTGGCTGAAATGTCCGATTATGTGACTGCATTACGCTCCATTACACAAGGACAAGGTGTATTTAACCGTCAGTTCTATACCTATGAAGAGGTTCCACATAAGCAAGCGGAAGAAATTATCGCTGCTCATAAAACCCAAGAATAAGGTAATGGCCACATGCTGTATCTAATACAGTTTGAATCACTACAACTGAATAGACAATTGCATAATGTAACAATTTAATACTGTAACAATTTCATAGCGTAATAATTGACGTAAGTCATAAATTTGAATAGTATTTTACTGAGGCCCTCCATATATGTAGCGTATGGAGGGCTTTTACATAAGAGAATAGCTAGTTCTTTATGTATATATGTGCTAACATAAAAGGTAATATAATTGGTTTATTGTGGTGCCATATTCATAGATATTGTGAAAGGATTGTGTATGTTTTTCTCTAGTATTACCGCAGATTATACAAAAATGGGCTATCCTAAAGCCATTGTGCGCGCTTTGGATTTCTTGAAAAACACAGATTTGAAAGCGTTGCCTGGAGGACGTCATGCCATCGAGGGTGACATGATGTATGCTAATGTAGATGATGTAGAAACAAAACTATTTGAAGCCACAAAACCGGAATCGCATCGTAATTATGTAGATATCCAATTTATGGTGAGCGGCGAGGAAAACATGGGCTTTTTCGTAGATAAAGGTTTCATTAAACCTGTGGAGTCCTATCCGGATCGAGATTGCTATTTCTATCCTAATGAAGCTGTTGATGAAGGGCAAATCCATTGCCCAGAAGGGTACTACACTGTATTCTTCCCGTCTGATGTTCATCGGCCCTTGCTTGCTGTAAACGATAAACCTATCAAAATCCGTAAGGTGGTTGTGAAAGTTCACGTATCTTTGCTCGGTGAGTAGTATGAAACAATATGAAGTTATTGGTGTTATTATAACTCTATTGGGGGCTGTTTTATGGGGTGTATCAGGTGCATCCGTACAGTTCTTAAGCAATTTTAGAAATATGAATTTGGAATGGCTAGTAACTATGCGATTGATTACAGCAGGTTTACTAACTGTTATTTATGCATGGTTTAGATTTGGAAATTCTATCTTTAATGTATTTCATAGTGTAAAAGATACGCTAGGACTCATTGTTTTTGGCGTATTTGGAATGGCCTTATGCCAATATACATACTTCAGATCCATTGCTTTAGCGGGAGCTGGTATTGCAACGGTATTACAATATCTGGCACCATCTATGATTATTATTTATCTGCTTGTTCGCTATGGTAAACGACCATCCAAGGGAGAGATGGTTTCTGTTATACTTGCTTTAGTGGGGACCATTTGTTTAATGGGCAATGATGATGGCCTTTCTATTGAAAGCTTCCCTCTAATGGTTCTCGTATGGGGCCTTTTATCTGCTATCGGTGTAGCTGTATATAGTATTTCTCCTGTTGATTTACTCTACAAATATGGTACCTTACCTATTGTAGGATTCGGGATGCTCATTAGCGGTATTGTAGCCGCTATATTATTTCATCAACCAAACTCATATGCAGTGTGGGACGCATGGACTGTTATTGGTTGTTTCAATGTCATATTTCTCGGGACGATAGTATCTTTCAATGCCTATTTAGAAGGGGTTAAACGAATTGGGGCCGTACCAGGCTCTATTTTGTCATCTATTGAACCTATTTCGGCGGCTTTCTTTGGGTGGGCTTTTTTAGGAAATGAATTTAGTCTATTAGGACTAATTGGTATGGCTATGATTATTTCTACCGTTGTTATCATCGCTTGGGATAGACAACGAACTATTAAACGAGAAGTACTGGCAAAACTGAATAAAACAATATTAGAATAAATCGATAAGAACACATATATCACAGAAATCATTTCGTGGTATATGTGTTTTTTGTTGTAACATAAAGTATATTTTAGATACTGTATACATGCGCCATTTAGTTGACTATTTACATTTCAATTCATATAGTAAATGTATACGTGATTATTAGTTTGTTAAGGAGGTATTTATGTCTGTAAAAGATTTTGTGCAACAACGACGCGATGCGTTAATCGCTATGCGTCGCGACTTTCATATGTACCCTGAGCCTGCTTGGCTTGAGTATCGATCTGCTGCGAAAGTGGCGGATACGCTTATTTCTTTGGGCTATGATGTGGCGTTAGGCGCAGATGTACTCGATTTAGAATCTCGCATGGGCTTGCCTAGTGATGAGGTTATGAAAGCTGCTATGGATCGAGCCATCAAAGAAGGCGCAAATCCTGAGCTTGTTGAAAAGATGGGCTATGGTAAAACGGCCATTGTTGCAACTATGAAGTTTGGTGGTGAAGGCCCTGTAGTAGCATTTCGTGTAGACATGGATTCCAATGATGTCATTGAAGCTAAAGATGATAACCATGTACCCGCAAAGGGCGGGTTCCGTTCTTGTCATGATAAGGCGATGCACGCCTGTGGTCATGATGCACATATGACGATGGGGCTAGGCCTAGCTGAATACTTGGCTACGCACAAGGATGAATTCAAAGGCACTATCAAACTCATCTTCCAACCAGCAGAGGAAGGTGTACGCGGTGCTAAAGCGATGGCGGAAGCAGGCGTAGTAGATGATGTAGATTTGATGTTCGGCATGCATATTGGGTTTAACGAAAAATTATCCAATTGCTTTGCTTGTAGCGATCATGGCTTCTTAGCGACAACAAAACTTGATGCGGTGTTCCACGGTTATTCTGCTCATGCCGGGGGCTCTCCTGAAAAGGCACAAAATGCAATGCTCGCCGGCTGTACAGCAGTTCTTAACTTACAAGCCATCGCTCGTCATAGTCAAGGCGCTTCTCGTATGAATGTAGGTGTTTTTGAAAGCGGTACAGGCCGCAATGTGACGCCTGATGTGGCGGTGCTTAAACTAGAAACTCGTGGTGCTACGACAGAAATCAATGATTACATGATTGAACGGTCGAAGACTATTATTAAAGGTGCTGCAGAAATGCATGATTGTACCTTTGAAATCACAAAACAAGGAGAAACTCCTGCAGGTCGTATCAGTGATGATTTAGCTCGTGAAGTACAAGCTATCGTGGAACCACTTGGGATCTTTAAAGAGGTGCCATTCGATTACAGTGGTGGCGGCAGTGAAGACTGTGCGTACTTCTTGAATCGTGTCATCGATCGCGGCGGTAGAGCAACCTACATGGTAGTAGGTTCTGCTATTAAAGCGCCACATCACAATCCGCTCTTTGATATCGATGAAGAAGATATGCTAAATGGTATCGTTGCATTAGGTACTATTGCAGCTCACTATTTAAAATAAGCTTTATGTACTAGCATCATATGGTTTGTCAGTAATTGATGTAATAGATTGTGAGGTGTTACATGATTCAACGAGAGCGATTGGTTAAAGATTTTGAGGCTATGGCCCAATTGACGGCATCTGGTGAGGGCATTAATCGCCTTGCTTTCACCGATGCAGATTGGGCAGGACGGCAATATATTATAGACCGCATGACTGATGCGGGTTTATCCGTTGAAATAGATGATTTTGGTAATGTCATTGGCTATAAGATTGGTAAGAAACCAGATTTACCAGTTGTCATGGTAGGGTCTCATACAGATAGCGTACCCAATGGAGGTAATTACGATGGTGTGGTGGGCGTGTTATCTGCCATTGAAGTAATTCGTAGCATGACTGACGATAGTTATGAACATGACCATACCATCGCTGTGGTATCCTTCATGTGCGAAGAGTCCGGTCGTTTTGGGAATGCTACACTAGGTAGTAAGGCCATGCGTGGTGAATTAAGATTACAAGACTTACACCGATTGGTAGATAAACAAGGAGTTTCTTTGTACGAAGCATTGAAAGGTCGCAACTTAAATCCCGATGGGATTGAAGAAATGGAATATAAACGACCTGTAAAGTCTTTCACAGAAATTCATATAGAACAAGGAAAGGTACTAGAGCACGAACAGAAAACGATTGGCATTGTGACTGGTATTGCAGCGCCAGAGCGATTCTATGTGACCATTCGGGGCAATGCCGATCATAGTGGCGCTACGCCGATGAACTTGCGTCATGATGCTCTATGTGGAGCTTCAAAAATCATCCTCGGCATCGAGGAGATTGCATCCATGCAAGAGGAGCCACCCGTGGTGGGTACTGTTGGTGTTGTAGAGGTTATGCCTGGCGCGATGAATGTCATTCCTGGTGCTGTAAAGCTAGGGGTAGATATTCGTAGCATTTCTAAGGTAGCTCGCAATTCTGTAGTTACTCTCGTTAAGGAATTTATCGACATTACTGCCGAGAAACGTGGATTATCGTATACAATTGAAACAATTGCACAGGACCATCCAGTGGAGATGCACCCGGCGATGATTCGAGAAATCGAAGAGGCTGTTAAGTCTGTCGGTATAGAGTACATGACAATGCCGAGCGGTGCCGGTCATGATGCGATGCATTGGGCGGAGGCAGTTCCTACGGGAATGATCTTTATTCCATGTCGCGATGGCATCAGTCATAATCCTGCAGAATTTGCTGAAATGGATGATATCGTAACGGGTGCAGAGGTGCTTGATAAGGTGCTTAGAAAACTTAGCTTGGAAGAAACAAAGCTTGTTTAATATATTTCTTTATGTATTTATTCTTTATGTATTTATGTAGTTATATAGATAAGTAGTTATATAGTTATATGATTATACTGTATATAATTAAGTGATTACTTTTACTATTGTTAGGCCTATTAGGTGTAAGACATAGATAGGACTATTGTATTTAGTGTTGTTAGTTGTGTATTGGGTGTAAAGCGTTTATAGAGGGGATATAGCTATCTTGCATCCTATGTACACGGATAGGAGAGTTATGGTTATTACAGGTATTGTTATTGTAGTAGCGACGTTTATAGCTATTATTAAACAGTTTGAAACGCGGCTCGTTTTATTATTATCGGGCTTACTGATGTGCTTTATTGGTGGGCAGCTTGGTGCTGGTACGACGGCCTTTGTGAAAGAACTTACAAATCCAGGGCTTGTACCGACGATCTGTACGGTGTTAGGTTTTAGCTATGTTATGGAATATACAAAATGTACGGAGCACATGGTATATTTCATTTCTGCAGGCCTCAAAAAGATGACGAAAATCATCATTCCTGGTGCTGTTATTATTACGTTCCTGATCAATATTGCATTGCCTACAGCGGCAGGTTGTGCTGCGGCCGTAGGTGCATTATTGATTCCGGCTTTAATTCGTTCTGGAGTACATCCAGCGATGGCTGGTTCTGCTATCTTCTTAGGTACATGGGGTAGTTCCTTGAGCCCAGGCCTTATGTTCAACCCTCAAGTAGCACAACTGGCGGGGGTAGACGTAATGACAGTTATTGCGAGCTTCTCTATGCAAGCAATTATCGGTATAGTAGTGGCCGCTATTTTGCTTAATATTGTGGCTATTGTAAAAAAAGAACATACAGGGTATGTAATGAAAAACGATACTGTAGAGGAAGGCAAAGAGTTTAAAGTAAATTATTTCTATGCAATCATTCCCATTATTCCTCTTGTATTACTCGTACTTGGCAGTAAACAAGTAGCGGTGATTCCAGAAATCTCTGTACCTGTATCTATGCTCATCGGTACTGCTATTGGTATCATTGCCGTGCGTCCTAATGTGGCAGAAGCTGTTAAAAAGTTCTTCCGCGGTACTGGCGATGGCATGTGCGATGTAGTAGGTCTTATGGCTGCTGCAGCGTGCTTCACAGCAGGTATGCAACACATCGGCCTTACTAGTGCACTCATCGATAGTATGAAGAACTCTCAACAAATCGCTCAAATAGGGGCAGCCTTTGGTCCGTTCTTGTTGGCGGTTATCTCTGGTTCTGGTAATGCAGCAGCGCTTGCCTTTAATGGTGCTGTCACACCTCATGCTGCAGACTTTGGTTATGGTATTATGCAACTTGGATCCATGGCTCAAATCGGTGCTGGTATCGGTCGTAGTATGAGTCCTGTTGCAGGGGCAGGTATCATCATTGCAGGACTTGCAGGTATTAACCCTATGGAAATGGCGAAACGCAATGCTGTGCCTTGTATTATTGCGACAGTAGTCATTATGCTATTGTTACTCTAGTCTAATAAAACTATATTGTAAAAGAAAACCCGTCATGATTGTTGTAATCATGACGGGTTTTCTTTGTTATAACTTTAAATAGCCAATCAATATATTTGTATCAAAGCACCAATTCATATGATTTAAACTAGCATGGTAATCAAGATGATTATATATAAGAGACTAATCAATTGATTATATGTAAGCGGCTAATTATATGATTTTTACGCATATATTGAAAGTTGAGATATAAGTAATATTTATGGATGCCAAAGAAAAGAGCAATTTGTTTTTATTGCATTTTCATAATATATTATATGTATTAAAGGAATAGTTGATATACCTTTGTGTCTGCCCAGGTTTTCATAAATGAGTAAAAAGCCTGTACTGGCTTGGATTCAAGGGCGCTATGACGGGTGTACATCCACGTATCACGAGTCATGATATGACCATCGAGCGCTTTCAAGGTTTCCTTAAATAGGTTAGGGTAATCATTACCACAGCTTTGGGTGAGGATGGTGAAGCCAAGTCCTTGGTTGACGAGCTTCATACACGTATCGATGTCGTTTACCTCAATGGTGCGCATCGGCGGTTGTGAGTAGTGAGAATACCACCAATCATCTATAGTTTGTTGTAAATTCGGATCTGTTTGATAGTGAATATATGGCAGACGTGGTAAATTCTCTACGGCACAAGGTGTTTTGTTAAAGAAGCAGAATGGTTCTGACCAAATATGTTCTTTCGATTCTGTCCAAGTGTGAGCACCGCGGATGATGGCTGCATGTAGGCGACCTTCAAGGAAGTCATGGTATAGCTTATAGCTAAGGCCCGTATACATGATGATATCAATGTGGGGATAAGCCTCTTTAAAGGTGGATAAGATATGGGGAATATGATACTTTGCGAATACATTTGAGCATCCTAGGTTTAATGTACCGCGCGGTTCACTACCCATAGCTAGTAGCTCTTGGCGCACCGAAGTATAGGAATTGAGCAAATCTTCGGCGTACCGTACCAGGCGCTGACCTTGATAGGTAAACTCTACACCTCGAGCTTGTCGGTTGATAATGGGACAGTTAAATTCCTTTTCTAATTTTTTTATCCGTTCACTCAATGCCGGTTGCGTCATAAATAGACGACGCGCCGCATAGGTAATATTATTTTCCTCTGCTAAGGTTTTTAAAATTGTACAATCTTTCGTGTCCATAAACTCTCCTTTACATATGTATTATTGTACTCTATCCCATAGAGTTGGTACAGATGAGGGGCCGCTAGGGCTATACAGATTAGATATAACTAACGACTAGATGCTAATAAGAGGAATAAAACTTTCACCAATACACATGGTGAAAGTATAGCGTTTGTAAAGGTTTACACATGCCTGAAAGTATAAAGGAGCAAGTCATGGTTGAGTTAATTTCAAATGGTGTATTTTTATATCACGGTACGGATATCGTTCCTGCAGATTCTAGTGCAGCCCTTGATCAGCAAGAAGTTTTTAATAAAGAGCGCGCCTATAAGGAAACGATGGCGTACCGTATTTTAATGGACCACCAACAACATGAAGGTGATCAAGATTTACGCATCAAATTCGATGCCTTAACATCTCACGATATTACCTATGTTGGTATTATCCAAACTGCGATTGCCAGTGGTCTAGATAAATTCCCAATCCCTTACATTTTGACAAACTGCCATAACAGTTTAGCCGCTGTAGGGGGCACAATTAACGAAGACGACCATGTATTTGGCTTGTCTGCAGTGCAACGATTTGGCGGCGTCTATGTACCTCCTCATCTTGCTGTTATTCACCAATACATGCGTGAAACAATGGCAGGTTGTGGCAAAATGATCCTCGGTTCCGATAGCCATACTCGGTACGGTGCACTTGGTACTATGGCGATTGGCGAAGGCGGTCCAGAGCTTGTAAAACAATTGCTCGGTCGTACCTATGATGTACAACGTCCAGAGGTTATCGCTATCTACCTAGATGGTAAACCTAAACATGGCGTAGGCCCACAAGACGTGGCTCTCGCTATTGAAAAAGCTGTATTTAAAAATGGCTTTGTAAAAAATAAAGTCATGGAATTCGTAGGCCCTGGTATTGAACATTTGTCCATGGACTTCCGTAACGGCATCGATGTAATGACTACAGAAACTACATGCCTTACAACAATCTGGAGAACAGACAGCACTACAAAAGAATTCTTAACACTTCATGGTCGCGGTGATGCGTACAAAGAGCTTAATCCTGGCGATGTAGCTTACTATGATGGCCTTGTTAAGGTTAACCTTGACGAAGTGGAAAGCATGATTGCTATGCCGTTCCATCCAAGTAATGTATATACTATTAAAGAAATCAACGAAGGCGGTCGCGATTTACTAGCAGAAATCGAACGCCAAGCGGTTGAACAATTAGATAATAAATCCTTATCCTTGCAATTGCCTGAAAAACACTTCGATGGCAAATTACACTTAGATCAAGGTATCATCGTAGGTTGCTCTGGTGGTTTGTATGAAAATATTATGCAAGCGGCAAACATCGTACGCGGTAAGAGCGTAGGCTCCGGGCGTTTTGCGTTCAGCGTATATCCTTCTAGCCAACCAATTTACTTAGAACTTATGAAAAATGGTGCTCTCGTAGACCTTATGAGCGCTGGTGCTATTGTGCGTACAGCCTTCTGTGGTCCTTGCTTCGGCGCAGGCGATACACCTAATAACACGGGCCTCAGCGGTCGTCATGCGACTCGTAACTTCCCTAACCGTGAAGGGTCTAAACCTGGCAATGGTCAAATTTCCTCTGTTGCACTGTTAGACTCCCGTTCCGTAGCGGCTACAGCTATTAACGGTGGTGCATTGACTGCGGCAACTGATATCGAATATGATGATGTGGTGCCAGCTTACCACTATGATGATAAACCTTATGAAAGCAAGGTATATAATGGTTTCAACGAACCGAATAAAGATACTGAACTCGTGTATGGTCCATCCATTAAACCATGGCCTTCTATTGAAGAATTGACGCCAAATGTGTTGCTCAAAGTAGCTGCTTACATCGATGATCCTGTAACAACTACAGATGAGTTGATTCCATCTGGTGAAACTTCTTCCTTCCGTTCCGACCCATATGCATTGTCTGAATTTGCCTTGAGCCGTAAGGTTCCTGAGTATGTAGGCCGTGCAAAAGTCGTTCGTGATTGGGAAAAATCTCGTCAAGAAGGTGCAAGCGCAGCAGATTTAGTAAGTGCATACGAAGAAGTAAAACAAGCGCTTGGCCTTACAGAATCTTTAGAGGAGATGGCTAAGTCTACAGCTGTGTCTAGCATGGTGTACGCTAATCGCCCTGGCGATGGCTCTGCTCGTGAACAAGCCGCATCTTGCCAACGCGTATTGGGTGGCGGTGCTAACATTGCTATTGAATATGCTACAAAACGTTATCGCAGTAATGTCATTAACTGGGGTATGTTGCCGTTCATAACTAGCGAAGAAGACTCTAAAACGATGGCAGTAGGCGACTATGTATATGTGCCAAATGTACGTGAACAACTATTCTCTGACTCTGATGATTATAAAGCTTATGTTATCAGCGGAGGCGAGAAGAAAGCAGAAATCACATTGCATTTAGGTCACCTCAGCGATGAAGAAAAAGATATTATCGCAGCAGGTTGTCTCATCAACTACTACGCAAATAGCAAAGCGTAAGTGGTGAACATAAAGGAGTATATTATGAACGGGTATAAAGAAATTCCTGTTACCTATATGCGCGGCGGTACTAGTAAAGGGGCGTATCTGTTAAAAGATACGCTTCCAACTGACCCAGATGCACGAGACCGTATGATTTTAGATTTATATGGTTCTCCTGACGCACGTCAAATTAATGGTATCGGTGGTGCTGATCCATTGACGAGTAAGGTGGCTATCGTAAATCCTTCTGACCGGGATGATGCAGATATCGACTACACCTTTGGGTATGTAGGTATCGCTGATGCGGTGGTGGATTACGAAGGTAACTGTGGCAATATTTCTGCTGGTGCAGGGGTATTTGCTATTATGGAAGGTTTTGTGAAAGCCGTAGAACCAGAAACAGTAGTTCGTATCTTTAACACGAATACAAATAAGGTTATTGAAGCGCATGTGCCAGTCCGAGATGGTAAACCTGTCATTGACGGTGATTTTGCTATCGACGGCGTACCTGGTACGGGTGCTCGTATTACATTATATTTCTTGGAGCCCGGCGGTTCTAAGACAGGTAAGCTACTACCAACAGGCAATGTACAAGACACGATTACATTGGCTGATGGTCGCACAATCCAAGTCAGTCTCGTAGACGCAGCTAATCCAGCTGTATTTGTAAAGGCTACAGATCTTGGTTATGAAGGCACGGAATTACCGGCTTTCACCGAAACGGATGGCGGTGTATTACTCAATACACTTGAAGATATTCGCACTACTGCGGCTGTGATGATGGGACTTGCTCCATCTAAAGAGGCCGCTAGTCCTGCAGTTCCAAAGGTATGCATGGTGTCCGCACCGCAAACCTACGTAGCAAGCGATGGTCGTACTATAGAGGGGAATAGTATAGATATCGTAGCTCGTACAAAGGCACTAGCTGTAATGCATAAAGCTTATGCTGTTACAGGTGGTATTTGTACAGCTACGGCAGCGCTGATTACGGGTACTGTGGCGAACGAAGTAGTGAGCGAACGTGCTAAAGAGACGAATCGCGTTACTTTGGCACATCCATCAGGGAAATTTGACTTCGAAATATGCTTGACCAATGATACAGGCTGGCATGTGGAGAAGGCGGGCGTCGCTAGAACGGCACGACCGATTATGAAAGGCATAGCTTATGTTAAAGGAGAGTAAGAATGAATAAGCTACTTAAAATTGCAATTATGTTTGCCATTCCTCTGGCAATGTGGTTCATTACACCGCCAGAAGGTTTGAGCGTTGGAGCTTGGCGACTGCTAGGTTTCTATTTAATGGCTATCGTTGGTCTTGTTGTTAAACCTTGGCCAGCACCAATTATCTTGTTATTATCTATTGCAGGTTCTGCAATTTTCTTGAATGCTACGAAAAACGTATTGTCTGGTTATGCATCTACCACAGTATGGTTAGTATTCTCTGCGTTCTCCCTCAGTGTGGCGTTCGTAAAAACAGGCCTTGGCCGTCGTATTGCGTACCTATTGATTAAATCCTTAGGTCACACTACATTGCGTCTTGGCTATGTAACTGCTTTATTAGATCTTATTATTTCCCCAGTAACACCTTCCAACACAGCACGTTGTGGTGGTATCGTGTTCCCAATCATGAACTCTGTAGCAAAAGCGTTAGGTTCTGAGCCTGGTGAAAGCGCTAAAAAAGCTGGTTCTTACCTCATGGTTAACACATACATGGTAACTAAGGTAACAAGCTTGATGTTCGCTACAGCAATGGCACCAAACTTATTGGCTGCTGACTACATGAACAAAATCCTCGGTGTAGATATTAACTGGGGCCTTTGGGCATTAGCACTCGTAGTACCAGGTCTTGTAATGCTTCTCATTACACCTGCTTTGGTATACTACTTAGACAAACCATCTATTCAACACATCGACTCTCATGCGATTGCTGATGAAGGTTTGAAAGAACTTGGACCTATGTCTGGTCGCGAGAAATCTCTTATTGCTATCTTTATTCTTGCCTTAGTTGGCTGGGCGTTGCCTTCCATCTTGACGCAAGGCTTTGGCATTAAATTCTCCCTTGATGCAACAGCAGTAGCTATCGTAGCCATGGTAGCAGCGCTTGTAACAGGCGTAATCAAATGGGAAGATATGCTTGAATCCAAAGGTGCTTGGAACACATTGATCTGGTTCGGTGGTATCATCGGTATGTCTAGTGCGTTGTCCAAGGTTAAATTCTTTGAATGGCTAGCTGACTTTATGGGTACACACTTCAACTTCGGTGACAACCCGATGTTGGCTCTTATTATCATTGGCGCTATCAGTATCGCTGTTCGTTACTTGTTCGCCTCTGGTAGTGCGTACGTTGTAGCCATGCTTCCAGTATTCCTTACTGTAGGTAAAGTAGCGGGTGTAAACCCAATGGCGTTGTCCTTGTTACTAGCTGCTACAAACTCCTACGGTGGTGCGTTGACTCACTACGGCGGTGCAGCGGCTCCAATCGTATTCGGTGCCGGTTACAACACAGTTAAGAGCTGGTGGATTATCGGCGGTATCTTCGCTATCATGTGCTTCATCGTAAACCTTACAGTGGGCTACGCATGGTGGGAAATCCTCGGTATCCTATAATACCTAACTAGAGACAATAGTTATTCTATACATATAGAATGATCATCCCCTAGGTAGTGAAAGTTTTTAAACTTTTACAAAACAACATAATGAAAGAGCTGTCCCAGAATCAGTAATATCTGAGTTCTGAGAACAGCTCTTTTTATTTGTTTATATAGTTTCTTTAATGCATTTGCACTATTTTCGTTGTATTACGGCGTTACTTTAGTTTTAACGCAACCCATAGGGCAGCGCCGATAAAGGTAAGGCTACATGCCCAGAAAAGGGTTGTGAAGCCAAATTGAGCGGCTACGATGGAACCACCAAAGGAGCCTAGAAAGTAACCCATAGACAAACAAGACTGATTGTACGAGAATACTTGTCCCGTATATTCCTTAGGTGTTTTTGATGCTAAATAGGTATTGAGCGCAGGTAACATACCACCTAGCCCAAAACCTTGCAAGAAACGGATAAACCCAAGTACATACACAGAGTCCACATAGGCTTGCGGTATATTGAGTAGACCTACATAGATCATCGAGTAGATGAGCACCTTTCTAGGGCCTATACGGTCTACTAATTTCCCGAGTGGAGAGCTACTAAAGAATTGGGCGATACCCATGGCAGAGAACACAGCACCAGATATGAAGGCTATATTTTCCGTATTGCTTGGTAGCATTCCTTTAATGTAAACCGTCATAATGGGGGAGATGGCGGTAACCGAAATGGCATACAGGAAGGAGGTTGCAGATAAAGCGACTAAACTAGAAAACTCAGGTAAGTGAGTTTTTAGATTTCTAAAGGTTTGCTTCTCAACAAGTGGCTTTGGAACATAGTTTTCATGTACCAGCATTGCCGTCAAGCCAAAAGAGATAAGCATAAGGGCCCCGATGATAAAGAAGTCATTTCGAATACCTACTACATCACTGAGATACCCTCCTACAAGCGGACCGGCTAGTGAGCCTGCAAGGCTAAAGGATCCTATAATCCCTAGAGCCCAACCTGTATGGTTTTGCGGTGTTTCTGACGCGATAAGTGTTACCGATGCGGGGTAAAAACCGCTTACTAACCCTTGCAATGTACGAACGAGGAACACACCTTCTGGTGTAGTCTGAAAGCCCAATAATATACTACATATAGCCATACCAAGACTAGAGCGTATGAGGGTAATCTTACGTCCCTTACGGTCTGCTAATCGGCCCCAGAAGGGAGCTGCTAAGCAGACAATGAGGAAGGTGATGCCCATGGAGGCACCGGACCATTGTGCTATCGATCCCGTATCGCTTAAGCCCATTTCATGGAAGTATAGAGGGAGAATAGGGCTTACCTGACTAATCCCGAGGGACATGAAGAATATGCAGAATGCGCAAATGTACACCGTTCGTTTCCACGTTTCCAAAGTATCCCTCCTTTAGTCTTTCTTTTTAACTTCTTCCCAATCGCTTAAGTCCGGAAGTTTATTGCTTGTTATAGATTCTTGAATCCAGTAGTTAATAGAGGTTAAGTTGCTAGATTCCCGTTTAAAGCCATATACGATGTCATCTTCTACGTCATCTTCTATAGTGATATAGAGAGAAATGTGTAAGTTTTTACCTTTTCCGCGCTCGATGAAGTAGCTAATACCCGGATCGTCGAGGTTAGATGGGCGAACCGCAATGATATCATACGTGCCATTGGCTACGCCTTCTAAGGCATCCTTAATCATTTGATTGGAAAGTTCATATTGATTGAGGTAGAAGATATCGTTGTCACAAGTTAATACATATTCTCGAGGAGGCGTAGTATTTTTGTACTGTCTTTCCCATCTTTCATCAATAACAGGCAATGTAGCATGATCATAGAAGTCTTTAATTAAAGCGAGACCTTCAGGAATGGACATTTCTTTAAAGTATCTTATTTCATATACCGTAGGCTCCACGTTTTCATCCTGTCTGCTAGTATCCTCAATGTAGCCGTATAGATAGATAGTACAAGAGTTTTTATCTTCATTGTGGAACATAACGATACTGTACACATCGTAAATTACGTTTTCTATGGATTGACGATTATCATAGATGATAAAACTGAGGTATTTTTGTGTATCCCATTCACGCTCGATGAACGGCCAGTCGTATTTATTGGTGCGCCAACCAGTAGTAGAGTCCTCGAAGATTTCTAATACATCAACGGAGTTTTGCGGCCATGCAGGTGGCATAGGATTACAAGTTGTAGAAGATTGTTTTATGCCTTCTTTGTACTGATAGTGTCCATTAACTAGTTCAAAGGCTTCTAATCGTTCAGATGCTTCGTCAGGAATTGCCAACGGCTCACCAGTACCTAACCAATTATCGTTTCTTGTGTTGAGACGATTGATGCTTTCACGAGCATGCTCGTAGAACGTAACGGCTTGGTCTAAATCAGGTTCTTTTGTAATGGCACCAATTTCGTAGCAATAGCCGGCGGCCAGTTGCCATAGATGGTCCGCATAATCATAACTACCGTATCTATCGAAACATTTGCTAGCCTGATTGACGCACTCTATGGCGGTTCTTATAGCAGGGGTATTACCTTTTTTGAAAGTAAATACATAAGCGAGATACGGCCAAATAGCGTCAAGCGTGTAAATAGCTGGTTGTTGCAACAAGTGAGCAATGCGAGACCAGTCTTGAGACTGACCATCGATATTCAAGGTGCGAAGAATGATGGCTTGCATGGTAACATAAGCGTGGTCGTTAAAGTCTAAATAATCTGGGCTTATAGCAGCACGCTCATAGTATTTGAGGGCCTTTTGAATATTCTGAGGAATTCTTTTGTTAGACTCACATGGTTTTGCATAGTACTCGGCAGCTTCACGCAAACACATGCCATTATTCATGGCGGCACCGCGCTCAAAATATTCGAGCGCTCGTTCATGCTCCCCGCGAGACTTACAAATATCGCCAGCTAAATACATCATGAGTGGCAAACCTGCTGCAGCCCCTTCAAAAATGACTTGTTCTTCCATTGCACTATTATCTTGCTCTATATAGGTAATGCGTAAGTTGCGGTATGCAATAATAAGGCCTGCTTCGGCGGATTTACGCAACCATTTCTGAGCAATGGTAGTTATTTTATTTGCGAACCTACGTTGATCTGCTTGGGCAAACAAGCCTTTTAAGAAACGGACAAAGGCAGATGGTTCACCTTCGTTAGCCACCTTTTGAGCCGATGGTAAGATGTGGTAATCCCCCCATTGGTATACATTGGCAATGGCGTAGGCACAGTAAGAACAACCCTTTTGGGCTCCCTCATAGACGCGCTGGAATGCTTGATCCTTCGTCATAGGCAACTCTTTTTCAATAGTTGGTGTAAGGGCACCAGAGGTACGCATAGCTTGTAAAATAGCGATGGCACTGCCTTTGCGTATAGCCGTATGTAAATAACTATACGCCTTTGTGTCATCCTCAGGAAAGCCTGCTTCAATCCACGTGAACTGAGGGCCAGAATAGACGCGTGCCAAAATAGCATACACATCGCCGATACCTGGAATCTTTTGACCTTCCTCGTCAAGTTTCACAAGGGCGTCAAGCTCAGCCTTACCCTCCCAAGCGATATCTTTATTACATTGATGGAATATTTTATTGAAAGACTGCTGTATTTGATCAGTAAAATAAAAACTCATGCTCTCTCCTCCGCATAATATCAGTAGAAGCTGATAACATATGTAATTTCAGTATACTATTAGTGTTTAGAGGAACACAATATAAATATTCTGAATTTGCTAAGGTGAATAGGGATATATTATTTAATCACAAGTAGCGATATTATATGGTTGATGAATCTAAGGATAAGGTGAAAGTTAAGATTTTCCTTGACTTTCATTCTATAGAAACATTATAATCAGATTATAATTTTATACTCGCCTAAAGAAACCGATGAGGTGGAGATAAAAATAGGAAATGCACTCACAGAGAGCGGGATTAGCTGAGAACCCGTAGTACGCAGCTTATTAAATGGACCACCGAGGGCGCATGGAACAGAATGAACTTTCATTCCTAGTATGGTGCGACGTCACACGAGCGTTAGTCGTGAGGGATATGTTAGTATCCTGCGAAAGGGGAATGCACTGCATTCAAACAAGGTGGTACCGCGATTTATAGCATAATACAAGTATTTTCTAATACTCTTGTAAAGATAGAACTATAGACTCGTCCTTGACGTTACATTGTCATGGGCGAGTTTTTTTATTGGCAAACGCCAGATGGAGGTTTTCATGATTTTCCCTAGTCTTGACCGTGTGAAAGCTATCGCACCGGGCTACGATATCGTGCCTGTATATATGGAAATTTTATCCGACGTACGCACACCAATTAGTGTGTTGAAAGCGTTAAAACAAGTGAGCAGTCATACGTACTTGCTTGAAAGTGCGGATAATAGTAATCATTGGGGTCGTTACTCCTTTTTAGGCTACGACCCTAAGATTGAGCTTTTCTGTAAAAATCATAAAATGACTATAAAAGACGGTACCACTCGTACTTTTGAGTGCTCTGATCCTGCCGCAGAAATTCGCAATATTTTGAGCCAATACAAAAGCCCTCGCTTAGAAGAGTTGCCAACCTTTACAGGTGGCTTTGTAGGGTACTTTGCTTGTGAATATATCCGCTATATCGAGCCAACATTGGACTTCCCAACACTAGATGATGACTCTGCTATGGTGAACGATGTAGACCTTATGCTCTTTGATAAGGTCATCGCTTTCGACCATTATAAGAATAAAATCTACTTGATTGCTAACATCAGCACAAATGATTTAGAACGTAACTACAACAAGGCTGAGCTTGAACTTAAAGCACTAGCTGATCTCGTAGTAAACGGCAAAGAGGCGGACATTCCAAAAGGCATCCTTAAAACAGAGTTCACTTCTGAGTTTACAAAGGATGAGTTTGAAGAGGTTGTTAAAAAGACACAGCACTACATTAAGGAAGGGGATATCTTCCAATGTGTTGTATCTAATCGTCGTGAAGCTGAGTTTGAAGGTAGCTTGTTAAATGCATACCGCGTATTGCGTACGTTGAACCCATCTCCATATATGTTCTACTTATCTGGTGGCGATGTAGAGCTTACAGGTGCCTCGCCAGAAACATTGGTAAAATTAACGGACGGCAAAATGTATACCTTCCCAATTGCAGGCACTATGCGTCGCGGTAAAAACGAAGCAGAGGATCTCGCTATTGAGGAAAAACTCATCAATGACGAAAAAGAGTTGGCTGAACATAACATGCTCGTTGACCTTGGCCGTAACGACTTAGGTAAAATTTCTAAATTCGGTTCCGTAAAAGTAGAGGCGTTACACATGTTACAACGCTTCTCCCATGTTATTCATATTACATCTACTGTGAGCGGTGACATTCAAGACGGTAAAGATGCTCTCGATGCTATCGGTGCTACATTGCCAGCAGGTACTTTGTCCGGAGCCCCTAAAATTCGTGCTATCGAGATTTTACATGAACTAGAAAAAAGCCCGCGCGGTGTATACGGCGGTGCTGTAGGTTACATCGATTTCTCCGGTAACATGGACGTATGTATCGGCATCCGCATGGCCATGAATAAAGGTGGCAAGGTTTACGTTCGAGCTGGCGCTGGTATCGTTCGCGATAGTGTTCCTGCTAGTGAATATAACGAAACCTTGATCAAAGGCCAATCCATGATTTCCGCAATTACAGATGCACAGGAGGTAGAATAATGGTACTCCTTATAGATAATTATGATAGCTTCTCCTTCAATTTATACCAATTAGTAGGCTCTATCGATCCAGATATTAAAGTCATCCGCAGCGATGAATTAACAGTTGAAGAAATCCGTGCGTTGAAACCAGACTATGTGATACTTTCACCAGGACCTGGCAGACCAGCTGATGCGGGCGTATACGAAGACCTATTGCGCGAATGCAAAGGTGAATTCCCAATCCTCGGCGTATGCCTCGGTCACCAAGCCATCGGCGAAGTATTCGGCGGTACCGTTTCCTACGCTAAGCAAGTTATGCACGGCAAACAAAGCGTAGCCAAACAAGTACACCCGTCCAAAATCCTTAAAGATGTACCTGAACAATTCGAAGTAGCACGCTACCACTCCTTGGCAATCATTGACGAAACCATGCCAAGCGAACTCATCGTTACATCCATTACAGACGACGGCGAAGTAATGAGCGTAGAACACAAAGACTACCCAATCTACGGCGTGCAATTCCATCCGGAATCTATCATGACACCGAACGGGGAACAAATGATTCGCAATTTCTTAGAAAAATAACCACTGTTTAATTTAGGTATTCGAGGGGCCATTCTTAGGCTCTAGAACGATAGGGCAGAAATAAGGTCTCTCGGAACTCCAAGTGGCCACCGCCCCACTACGTGGGGCCGCCAAGTCGTTCCTTAAGACCTTATTTCCTGCCAACTCAACCTTGGCATTACCTACTTAATAGCCCCTCTACAATATATATATCGAACAGTAACTATATTTTCTAAAGAAATATGCGAATCAGAACCCCTAATATAAGAGAAAGTGGTGCGTAGCACCACCATTCCCACTCTCCCTATAAAGGGATGACCTGTGCGTTACTCCATATAATGCGCAGGATCATTTAAGAGATATTGAATTGTTGTTCATTTTATTGTGTGTGTGACAGTGAGTAGGGCATAAAAAAGATTAAGTGTCCTAGTGTTTATGTGAGTTCACGGGGTTCTAGGCCCGACTTTGGCCCTGCGAAGGCCGCAGGCCGTAGTCAGACCCGGCCAGTGGAGGGCATAGGTCCACGTGAATCACATGTAGCATTAAAGTAGGTATATGCCCTATTAACGTTGAACCAAAGAAAATGAACAACAAGTAAGGAGCTATAAAATGATTAAAGACGCATTATATGCAGTAACGCACGGTCAGAATTTATCCTACGACCTTGCTAAAGATACAATGAACAAAATTATGAGCGGCGATGTAGCCGAGGTTCCTATGGCTGGTTTCTTATGCGCCCTTGCAGCGAAAGGCCCAACTGTAGATGAGGTTACGGCGTTTGCTGAGGTTATGCGCGAGAAGGCTGGCTCCGTGCCTCATAATGGCACTGTTGTGGAAATCGTAGGTACTGGTGGTGACGAGGCTAATACATTCAACATTTCTACTACATCTGGTTTCATCATTTCTGCAGCAGGTATTCCTGTAGCAAAGCATGGTAACCGCAGTGTATCTAGTAAATGTGGCGCTGCAGATTTGATCGAAGCGTTGGGTGCTAAATTAGAGCTTAACGGCGAGCAAAACGAAGCGGTTCTTAACAGAGCGAATATGTGCTTCATGTTTGCTCCTGTGTATCACCAAGCTATGAAATATGCAGGCCCTGTACGTAAGGCTTTGGGCGTTCGTACTGTGTTCAACATCCTTGGCCCTTTGGCAAATCCAGCGGGCGCTACGGTAGAGTTGATGGGTGTTTACGATAAATCTTTAGTAGAACCATTGGCTCGCGTATTGGCTAATCTTGGCGTAAAACGCGGAGCCGTGGTACATGGCTTCGACGGTCTTGATGAGATTACAGCTACCAACAAAACGTACGTATGCGAAATTAATAATGGTACTTTCACAAATTACGAATTCGATCCTAAGGAATATGGTTTCGAATACGCTGATAAAACTGAGCTTGAAGGTGGCGACGCAACAGTAAATGCTGAGATTACACGCCGCGTTCTTGGGGGGGAGCAAGGCGGTAAACGTACCGCAGTTCTTCTCAATGCTGGCATGGCGATTTACCTTGCAAAAGATGGCATTACATTAGCAGAGGGCATTGAAGAGGCGAAACATATGATCGACTCTGGCAAGGCGCTTGCTACAATGGAACAGTTTGTGAAAGCAACCCAAGAGGTGTAACCATTGATTTTAGATAAGATTATAGAGGCGACCAAAATTCGGGTAGCCCAAGAAAAACAGGTGGAATCTCCAGAGTCTGTGAAAGCAGCGGCTTTAGCATTACCATCTGATACAGGATTTCCTTTTGAAGCAGCCCTTCGTCAGCAAGATTTTAACTTCATTTGCGAAGTAAAGAAGGCATCTCCATCAAAAGGCATCATAGCAGAGCACTTCCCGTATTTAGAAATCGCCAAAGAATATGAAGTGGCTGGTGCGGCTGCTATTTCTGTTTTGACGGAGCCAGATTTCTTTAAGGGTGATAAAAAATACTTACAAGAGATTGCTAGTACCGTAAAAATCCCCGTGCTTCGCAAGGACTTCATCATCGATGAATACCAAATCTACCAAGCAAAGGTATGGGGTGCTAGTGCCATCCTCTTGATTTGCGCGTGCTTAGATGTGCCTACGTTAACAAAGTTCCGTGAGCTAGCTGACTCGCTTGGCTTATCCTCCTTAGTAGAGGCTCATGATGAGCATGAGGTACAAATGGCTATCGATTGCGGTGCCTGCATTATTGGCGTTAACAATCGTAACCTCAAGGACTTCACTGTAGATGTACAAAATAGTGTGCGCTTGCGCAATCTCGTTGAAGACGATGTAATCTTTGTATCTGAAAGTGGCCTTGAAACGCCGGAGGATATTCAAGTATTGCGGGATAACAATATCGGTGTAGCCTTGATGGGTGAAACCTTCATGCGTTCTCCTAATAAGGTTGAAAAATTAGCCTATCTTTATGGACCGACATACTATACACCTAAGATTAAGATGTGCGGTATCTCTAAGGTGGAGACTATCCCTGCTGTAGTAGAGGCAAAGCCTGATTATATGGGCCTTGTATTTGCACCAAGCAAACGTCAAGTCACTGTTGACCAAGCAAAAACCTTAGTTGAAGAACTACATAAACAGTACGCAAATCGATATAACAGAAACGCAGAACAATACAGTAATGATGTAGTACAAGATGGAACAATAATTAACGCATTGCAAGAAGAAACAGCAACTGGTGATGCGCATGAAGGGACACTGACTAGTACAGAAAATATAAGTCCGACACTTATACATCAAGAATTTATTAAAACAGTAGGCGTTTTCGTCAATGAAACGCTAGATAATCTCGTTAGCATTGCTACAGAAGCCAATCTTGATGTGGTGCAATTGCACGGTGATGAAGATGAAGCTTTCATCCAATCCTTAAAAGGACGTACTAATGTAGAAGTTTGGAAGGCTGTTCAAATCCGTATTGCTGCAGATGCAGAGGCGTGGATTGATAGCAGTGCGGATATGCTATTATTTGATGCGTACCACAAAGACGAGCGCGGCGGTACAGGTGAAGTATTTGATTGGTCTTGCTTAGATGAGTTTGAACGACCGTTTATGCTGGCTGGTGGTATCGATAGCACCAATGTGGCGCGTGCCATTCGTACGGTTCGACCGTATGGCATTGATATTAGTAGCGGTATTGAAACAGATGGCGTGAAGGACGATGAGAAGATTACAGCTTTCACCAACATTGTGAGAACAATAGCAATGCCATAATATGGCGTGCTAGCAGAAATGGTATATAGAAAGGTAAGTTATATGAGTGAACAAAGACATGGCTATTTTGGCTCCTTTGGTGGCCAATTTATGCCAGAAACATTGATGAATGCAGTCATCGAATTGGAAGAGGCGTACAACAAGTACAAAGATGATCCTGATTTCGTACACGAACTTGAGGATTTACATAAAAAATATACAGGTCGCCCATCCCTTTTATACTATGCAGAACGCATGTCAAAGGACCTTGGAGGTGCCAAAATCTATTTAAAACGTGAGGACTTAAATCATACGGGTTCTCACAAGTTGAATAACGTTATCGGCCAAATGCTATTGGCAAAACGGATGGGTAAAACACGCGTTATTGCTGAAACTGGCGCAGGTCAACACGGCGTGGCAACGGCTACTATCGCTGCATTGATGGGCATGGAATGCGAAGTATACATGGGTGCAGAGGACTGTGAACGTCAAGCACTTAACGTATATCGTATGGAATTGCTAGGCGCTAAGGTGCATCCAGTAACAACAGGGACTAGTACATTGAAAGATGCGGTTTCCGAAGCGTTGCGCGAATGGACAAACCGCATGTCTGATACACACTATGTATTGGGCTCCGTTATGGGGGCTCATCCATTCCCTATGATCGTACGCGATTTCCAATCCATTATCAGCCGTGAAGCGCGTGAACAAATCCTTGAAGCAGAAGGCAAATTGCCAACAGCTATTATGGCTTGTGTAGGTGGCGGCTCCAATGCGATGGGAATGTTCTATCACTTCATTCCAGATGAAGGTGTTCGTCTCATCGGTTGTGAAGCAGCAGGTCGCGGCATCGATACAGAGGAACATGCTGCGACAATCGCAAAAGGTTCTGTTGGTATCTTCCATGGCATGAAATCCTACTTCTGCCAAGACGAAGATGGACAAATCGCTCCAGTATACTCTATCTCTGCAGGCCTCGATTACCCTGGTATCGGCCCTGAACATGCGTACTTGCACGATAGCGGTCGTGCTGAATACGTGCCTGTTACAGATGACGAAGCAGTCGATGCCTTTGAATATTTATCTCGTTTGGAAGGTATTATTCCAGCCATTGAAAGTGCTCATGCGGTGGCACATGCACGTAAAATTGCTCCTACTATGAGCAAGGACGACATTATTATTATTTGTTTATCCGGTCGTGGCGACAAAGACGTGGCGGCTATGGCGAAATACAGAGGGGTGGATCTTCATGAGTAAAATTAAAGACGCTTTCATAAAGGGCAAGGCATTCATCCCATTCATTAGTGCTGGTGACCACGGTATTGAGAATACAGAACGTTATATTCGTATTATGGTGAAAGCCGGTGCGGACATGGTAGAAATTGGTATTCCTTTCTCTGACCCAACCGCGGAAGGCCCAGTTATTCAAGAGGCGAGCACGCGTGCTCTCTCCACAGGCGTAAAAATCAATGATATCTTTGATATGATGCGTCGTTTACGTACTGGTGATGATGCAGTGACTATACCGCTCGTATTCATGACTTATTTGAATCCTATTTACGTATTCGGTCGTGAAAAATTCTTTACCCTCTGTGAAGAGGTGGGAATCTCTGGTGTTATCGTGCCAGATATGCCGTTTGAAGAAAAAGGCGAGCTCGCTAGTGTGGCTCATAAGCATGATGTTGAAGTGGTATCCTTAATTGCGCCAACATCTGAAAACCGCATTGAAATGATCGCCAAAGACGCTGAAGGCTTTGTGTACTGTGTATCTTCCCTTGGCGTTACAGGCATGCGCAGTGAAATTAAGACGGATATTAAATCCATCGTTGAAACGATTCGCAAATATACAGATATCCCTGTCGCTGTTGGTTTCGGTATTTCCAAGCCAGAACAAGCAGAAGCTATGGCGCGCGTATCCGATGGAGCCATCGTAGGCTCTGCTATCGTTAAAATCGTGGCAGAACACGGTGAGCATGCGGATCAAGCGTTGTTTGATTACGTACAATCCATGAAACAAGCTGTTCTAAAGGCTGGCGCATAACATAATAACTCATATAGTCTTGGGAAAAAGTATATAGGGGATAACACAAAAGGACGTTATACAATGTATAACGTCCTTTTCATTGGTTGGTTAATTTAGTTTTGTGTTTTTAGGGCCAGTAATATGTATTATGCGCAAGGCTTAGTCATTAGAGGATTCAGAACGTTGATGGCGTTCACTGCGTTTTGCTGTTGCATTTTTATCATGCTTTTCACGTTCAGATATTCTATGCTTTCTGTGCTTTTTCTTTTTATCATTTACTTTGTACCATGGATGAGCGCTACTATCTACCGTGCCATCATCATTTTTTACCATGCGATGATTTTCACCAATTTTGAAGTGGTAATCTTTGGCTTGGGCTACATTGGCACCAATACCAACTGTTAAGAAGGCACCTAAGCTGGCCAAGGCTATTGCTTTCATTAATTTAGCTTTCATAATTATCTCCTGTATAATTGATTGTACGAATTTTAGTTGTAAGAAATATATCTGTAGTATAGGAAAATTTCATGAACAAAAAATGAATCAACTAAGTTGATAAATCATAGTATAATAGGAATATCTATATATGTTTATTATTTAATATTATCTAAGATTATAGTAGGAGCTTTATGAAACAGAGAGTATACGAAATCCTCTATCGTGAGTTAGTGGAAAACTATGCGAACAGTAAGGGACGTACAAATACAGCCGATTTTTGGCTCACCATAAGCGCTATATCCTTTGTATATGGCTTAATTATATGTATTACAGGTCTTGCAACCTATATACCGTACGGATTTCTTTATGTTGTCTCTATCGGTGGCGGCGTATTATTTGTACTGTCCATCCTGTTATGCTTGCCGAAGATTATGTTAATGGCAAGACGGTTACGAGACTCTAATAATGATCCAATGTTGATGATTTTACTATTGGTTCCTTTTTTAGGCTGGCTTGCATTATTGTATCTGTTCTGTAAGCGCACATCGCCTATATCTAATGAATCAGAGGAAAAACGTTCCGTATCGGGCCTCTTTATTGTGGCCATATTAGTATTAGGATGCCTAGCCACTAGTGTAGGTAGTACAATGATTAATCATAATTTTATGGTAGAAGAGACTGCTTATGGCAATTTGGAACCTAGTTCGTTAACGAAACAAGCTAATCGTCTTTTACAAAGTGAAACGGCTACAACAGAGGGGCGTACTGTGGTAAGTAATTATTATGAAGCCCTCAACAAAAAGGATTATCATGGTGCATATCGTTATTTGAGTGCTCGCGCTATGGAACGATATGGTACCTTTGAACTATGGGAACAAGCCATGGCTAAGGAAGAGGTTCCTAAGGTAAAAGCGATACAGCTTGACTATGTTTCTCAAGACCAAGATGATGATATTGTTGTAAATTATATGGGCTTTACCGTTACCTTTGAAGATAATCTAGAGCCTCTATTAGTTCGTTTGCATAATGAAGGCAAAGGCTGGGGCATTGTTGCTATTGAAGCTGCGGAGGAGGATTAGGTTATGTCAACCATAAATATATATGATTTGAATTATACCGATGCCTTCAAATTAGGTATTAAGAATTATGCTAATTTTAACGGTCGTGCTAGCCGTAGTGAATATTGGCGATTCGTGGCAGGCGTTACGCTGATTCAAGGGGTACTTGGGATTTTGGCTTTACTATGTAGTAACTTGGGCTTCCCTAATTATGAAACGCTTATCGATAATGTTGCTGTAGGGGTATCCCTTTTCTTTATAGTTCCCAATATAGCTATCACAGCGCGGCGTATGCATGATATTGGCCGGAGTGGTTGGACGCAGCTAATCTCATTTATTCCTGTTATAGGATTCTTTATATTTCTCATTTACGAATTGCGTCGTGGCGATCAAAGAGAGAATTCATATGGTGAAAGAACCGGATATACACCTATTACTCCTGAGGTTAGCAAAGCTACTGGTCTAGAAGAAACTCCATCCCGTCGCCAAGATTGGGCGATGGGGATTGCTATCTTTATTATCCAATCTATTATTATTGCCGATATCATTAGAGAGATATTATGGTATGGTATTAATGGGAATGGATATATGTAATAAAGATCTGCATTTATTAACAATCTCATTATTTTATTTTATAAAAGTTTAACATCTCCTTTATAGACAATATAACACTTTGTAGTAAAATGAATTTCAGATGAATTCAAAAATATAGATATTAATAAATAAAAAATATCTAAGTTGTTATATGTGTTAAGTACAGCAGGACTTCGTAATCTTTGCTGATTCCTGTTTGTAACTAGAAGGAGTTTATTATGAAATCTTGTCCCTACTGTGGACATGAAGTGTTAAAAACAGATTGTTACTGTCCAGAATGTGGGCATGTTAGTAGGCCACAAATCTCGTTAGATAAATACAATCTAGGCTTGATTGAAAACTTTAAACAATGTTTGGTTTATAAATATGCTGACTTTGATGGTCGTGCAAGTCGTAGTGAATATTGGCATTTCTTTTTAGTCTATCAATTGTTGTTTGTGGCCATTCTGTTTACCTGTGCTTTTTTGAGCTATATTAGCCCACTGTCTAGTGTAGTAGGCGTAGGTTTTGGCTTGGTCATTCTTGTTCTTTTGTCCGTGATTATGGTTATTCCTGGCGTGGCCGTTTCAGTACGACGCTTACACGATCAAGGCCGATCAGGCGGACTCGTATTTATTGGATTCATTCCGGTGGTAGGGACCATTATCCTGTTGATCCTTATGGCTCTGCCTGGTGAAAGCCAATCAAATCGCTTTGGCTCCCCTACAGGTCAAGTAGTTGTAACAAAACAAATGGCCCGTGAATTAGGTCTTATTGATACTACACCATCTATGGGACTAACTGCAGGACTATTCTGCGCTATCTTTGTACTCTGGTTCTTGGTAGATAAACTACTTATGACCAGTGCGATGTAGTTTATGATGTATCCTATAATGAAATATAAAGCATAAGTTATTCCCAAAACATATAGACATTCATTTTCAAAATCGTCAACAGTAATGATATAATATTTTCAAGAAGAATTTATTTGTTATTTCTAGAGGAGAGAAGATTATGACTGATTTGTCTATCAAAAATCTTTCGTATGTAGATAATTTTAAACATACGATTATGGGTAATTATGCTAATTTCAAAGGTCGTGCAAGCCGCAGTGAATATTGGCGTTTCTATGGTATCACAATTGTTATTGCTGGTATCTTCAATGTATTAAGTGCCCTTGTAATGGATACTGCGCTAGCAAGTGTTGTAGGGCTTATTTCTGTAGTATATAATCTAGCAATTTTATTACCTTCCATTGGTCTTGCTGCTCGTCGTCTACATGACATTGGTAAAAGTGGTTGGATGCTTTTGATTAGCCTGATTCCATTTGGTATTATCTATGTTATTTATCTACTTGCTCAAAAGGGTGATGAAGGTGATAATCAATACGGATCTCCAATGAGCTATGAAGTTGTCACTGCTGAAGAAGCTGCTCGCACTGGTCTTAAAGAAACTCCAACTGATGACATGGATCGTAAATTCATGTACGTGTGCATTGCAATTATTATTCTTGAATTAATTCTCATGAGTGCAATCTAATAATTGTATCTACAATAAAGCCTACATAAGTAGGCTTTTTCTTTTGCTTAATGGGGAAAAAAGTTTTGTTAAACTTAGAAATAAAGTATTTGACAATTCTCCCTCGTGAGTCCTATAATTATCTATTATATGAATATTGCGTTGAAAAAGACGGCATGTCTCAGACGGATTTAGTAGAGACCAAACTCATGGGCTGAAAGGTTTGGAAATCTAGAGATGTGCGGATCACTTTGGAGCAAGCGGCAACGCCGCCGGTGAACACCGTTATATGTCTAAGTGGCTTTCACAATATGAGAGATGAGTTGCGTCTTATGTGTTACAATCATGTGCTAGCATGGTGTGACAATCGCAGTTGCGATGGCGTTAGCTTTCACAAGTAACGAGAGTCAGTAGGGTGGTACCACGGATATGACGTCCGTCCCTTCGGGGGGCGGGCGATTTTTTTTATGTAAAAGGAGCACATCATGGATTACGGTAAGACGTTACATTTGCCTGAAACAGAATTCCCAATGCGCGGCAATTTGCCTAAGCGCGAACCAGAAATCTTAAAATTTTGGGAAGATAACAAGATTTATCAAAAACGTTTGGAATTGCGTAAAGACGCAAAGCCATTCATTTTGCATGATGGCCCTCCATATGCGAACGGTAAATTGCACATTGGTCATGCCCTCAACAAAACGTTGAAGGACATCATCATGAAATACAAGACTATGACCGGTCACTATACGCGTTATATCCCAGGTTGGGATACGCATGGTTTGCCAATCGAGCATGCGGTTATCAAAAACACAGGTCTTAACCGTCATGAAATGGCTCCATTGGACTTGCGCAATAAATGTAAGGAATATGCATTGGAGTGTGTAGAAACACAAAAACAAGACTTCATTCGTTTTGGTGTATTAGGCGAATGGGATCGTCCGTATTTGACATTGCGCCCTGAGTTCGAAGTAAAACAACTTGGTATCTTCGGCGAAATGGCAAAACGCGGCCACATCTATAAAGGCCTTAAAACTGTATACTGGTGTACACACTGCGAAACTGCATTGGCAGAAGCAGAAATCGAATACGCTGAGAAAAAATCCTTCTCCATTTACGTAAAATTCCCTTACGTATCCGAGAAAAAGGTAACATTGCCAGCTGGCGTAGATCCAAAACAAGCATACTCCGTTATCTGGACAACTACTCCTTGGACAATGCCTGCCAACGTAGCAATCTCCGTTAACCCTGAGCTTGAATATGGCTGGGTAAAAGTAGGCGAAGAATACTACTTGATGGCTACTGAACTCGTTGATGCAGCTATGAAAGATATCGGCATCGAAGATTATGAAATCGTAAATCGCTTCTCTGGGGCAGACTTAGAATTGGCTGAATTTAAACATCCATTCGTAGAACGTAAATCTACTGTTTTATGTGGCGACCATGTAACGCTTGAAGCAGGTACTGGTTGCGTACATACAGCTCCTGCACACGGTGAAGATGACTTTAACATCGTTATGCGTTATAACAAGGAAGGCAAAACTGAACTTCCTATCGTATCTCTTGTTAATGAAACTGGTAACTACACAAAACAAGTAGACGACAACCGTTATGGCGATACCGAATTCCCATTGGCTGGTGTAGAAATCCACGATGCAGAGGTGCCTGTAATCAAAATCTTGGCGCACAATAATGCATTGCTTCACAAATCTAGCTTGCGTCACCAATACGCTCACTGCTGGCGTTGTAAAAATCCTGTAATCTACCGTGCTACAGAACAATGGTTCTCCTCTGTAGATGGATATCGTCAACAAGCACTTGATGCAATCGACAATCAAGTGCAATGGATTCCTAAATGGGGCCACGACCGAATTTTCAACATGGTTCGCGACCGCGGTGACTGGGTAATTTCCCGTCAACGTATTTGGGGCGTACCAATTCCTATTTACTATTGTGAAAGCTGTGGCGAGCACATCATCAACGATGATACTATCAAAGCATTACAAGAAAAAGTAGCCCTAGAAGGCTCCGATGCATGGTGGGCTCACAGTGCAAAAGAATTGTTACCAGAGGGTTTCAAATGTCCTCATTGCGGTCATGATGAGTTCAAAAAAGAAACTGACATCATGGACGTATGGTTTGACTCTGGTTCCTCTTGGGCTGGTGTACTTGAAGTTAACGATCTTGAAGTACCATGCGCTATGTACCTTGAAGGTTCCGACCAACATCGCGGCTGGTTCAACTCTTCCTTGTTAACTGCAGTGGCAACAACTGGTAAAGCACCATACAATTCCGTATTGACTCACGGCTTCGTTGTGGACGGCGAAGGTCGCAAGATGTCCAAATCTGTAGGTAATACAGTGGCACCTAGCGACATCATCGACGTATACGGCGCTGATGTTATGCGTTTGTGGGTATCCTCTGCGGATTACCAAGCAGACGTACGTTTGTCCAAAGACATCGTAAAACAATTATCTGAAGTATATCGTAAGATCCGTAATACATTCCGCTTCTTGCTCGGCAACTTGGATGACTTCAATCCAAATACTGATAAAGTGGCTTACGCAGCTATGTCCGAATTCGATAAATGGGCATTGTTGCGCTTAGAAGAAGTGCGTCAAAAGGTTACTGATGCGTACGAAAATTATGAATTCCACATGTTATACCATGCAATTCATAACTTCTGCACCGTAGACTTGAGCTCCATCTATCTTGATGTAATGAAAGATACTATGTATGCTGAAAGCAAAAACAACGTAGCTCGTCGTTCTGCTCAAACAGCGATGTATGAAATCTTGAAAACATTGGTAGCTATGGTATCTCCAGTGCTTTCCTTTACAGCAGAAGAAGTTTGGAAATACATGCCTAAAGAAGAGGGTATGCGCGAATCCGTTATGCTTCAAGATTGGCCACAAGGTCATCCAGAACACTTCAATCAAGAATTGGCTGACAAATGGAACCAATTGTTAGACTTGCGTACATCCGTACAAAAAGCTTTGGAACTTGCGCGTCAAGACAAAACAATTGGTCACCCATTGGATGCATCCGTTACGGTATACGCTGAAGGCGCTGCATTTGATGCATTGAATGCTCTTGGTGAAGAAGGCTTGGCTAAACTCGTTATCGTATCCGAAGCTCACATCGTGAACGGCGCTGCACCGGCAGAGGCTGTAAAAGACGAAGAAACAGGCGTAGCGACAGTTGTTGTTGCATCTAATCTCGAAAAATGTGAACGCTGCTGGATCCACCGCGATACAGTAGGCCAAAATAGCGAACATCCTACACTTTGTGCACGCTGTGCCGATGTTGTAAAAACACTATAATAAAAAAAGACCATCCTCCTGAGCTTTACTTCCAAAAATTGTGTCCAATTTTTGGGGTGCAGTTCACTGGGGATGGTCTTTTTATGTTTGTAAATCCTTTGGCACCGTTAATTGTTTCCAATTATCTAGCTCAGGTATTTCCAAGGTATTTATTGTTTTTTGAATCCAATAGTTTAAGGACACTTCATTTCCTACATATTGTTCGAATAAGTAGGTCTTACCAGGCGTGTCTCGTTGGTTTCCATCGTCATCGATGGTGTGACGGGCCGACTCTTTCAGATAGAGCTGCACTCTAAATGGGGTCGACTGATTGCCTTTAAAAATAAAATAGGATGGGCCCACAAAGTCATGGGTGCGAATATTAATTTGTTCGTATTTTTTCTCTTTCAACCCTTGCAAGGCAGTCTGAATCATAGCGTTCGCATCGTCGTATTCCTCTAACAAGAATGGCTGTTGATCAACATCGAGCACATAGTGCCAGGTCGGCTTTTCTTCATTCTTTTCGATGGACCAGTTCTCTTCGAGGCTAGGCAAGTGACGATTATGGTAAAGCTCTTTTAATAGGCTTAAGGTATTTTCTTTGTTGAATAGGGCCTTATAGACGATTTCCTGTCCTTCTGTTGGATCATAACCGTGCAGTCTTACTTGATAATGATTTCGTAGCATCCGCGTTACATCGAGCTTAAAGATATTGCGCAATACATCTGGAATGGATAGGAAACGATTGTAAAAGCTGAGCTTCATTTCTTCCTGTGACTCTAAGGCGGTTTCAATGGTTTGCCAGTCGTACAAAGTCGTATCCCACAGGAAGTCGTCCATGGTCACAGATAAACGGGCCGCATCTTGAGGCCAGGCGGCAGGTGCAGGGCGCACCGTAGTAGTGGATTCGGCAATGCCTTCTTTGTATTGCCAGTGACCATCAACCTCTTCAAAGGCCGCTAATCGTTCTTCTGCTTCGTCATCGATGGGAATATCTTTTATCTCTGGATCCAAATTGGCTTTGTGAGACAAGATATATTGATGGGATTGCTCGTAATAGGATACGGCTTGATCTAAATCTGGTTTGCCTGTTACATAGCCTTTTTCGTAGGCATAGCCCAAGGCAACACGTGTTAAAGCGCGCGTAATATCGTAGAAAAGAACGCGATTCTCCTCTTCAAAGGCTCGTTGCTCCTCATCTAAGACACGCAGTAACGATTGTACACCGAAGCGAATGTTTTTCGTCACCCCTAAACCGTGGATTCGCATGTAACCGATATAGGGCAAGGCGAACATAAAGCGATCTTTTGTGGCCGCCATATGCGTTAAGTCTGCAATGAGACCCCAGTCGAGAGGGAGGTGGCCTATGTGAAAGATATATCCAAAGGCCGCTTGCAAGGCGGTGTACCCCGCATCACTAAACTCTTTCGTTGCAGCGCGGCGGTAGAGACCAATAGCCTTTACCGGATCGTAAGGGATAGTACAACGTAAATTTTTGGCATCATAGAAATGATAGTAATAATCCGCTAATTCTGCGATGCTTTCAGATTGACCTAAGGCGGCACCTTTAGTGAACCACGTGAAAGCATCCTCGAATTTACCGTTTTCATGGCAGTCGAGGCCTGTATATAGCATCATGGCCGGGTTGCCAAGCTCGGCCGCAGTCTTGGCGACGCGGCGCGCATTGGAAAAGTCAGCTTCGTCGATATAGATATTGCGCAAGTTTCCTTGGAACATGGCAAGATCGTTGTCGAGAGCCTTATTAAACCATTCTTTCGCCAGGTTAGATGCATTTTTTTGCAATTTTTCGTCTGGCACGGTGCCTTGTAAGGCGGCGATACGATCCTGTACAGAGTTTGCTGTAAGGCTTCTTTGAATGCGTTTAGTCCAGCTCATGGGCGGAGGTGTTAGCATAGCTTCAGCGGAGTCGATGCGATTATCATCGCGCCAGAAAAAGATATTGCCTATAACATATTGGCAATAGGCATCGCCTCGATTCGCATGGTCATAGACAATGCGGAAAGCATCGTCGAAGGAGATTTGCATATCCTTTTCAACGGTAGGCGTGATGGAGCCTTTGATACGCAAGGCTTGTAATGTACCGATAGGGCTACAACGGCGAATGCTATCGTGTAAGCACTGATAAGTACGCATATTGTCCTCTGGGAAGTTAGACTCTTCCCAGGTAAAGCGAGGCCCTGCATAGACACGTGCCAAGAGGGCATAGGCATCACCTAGCTCTCTAGCCTCTGGATCGTTGGCTATTTTGAGAGCATCTTCTTTAGTATCTATATCACTTTCAAGAAGGGTGGTCATATCGTTTCGCAAGGCACGATGATCAGTTTGTACTGTCCCTTGCTGATTATTGATGATGAGTTCTAACTGACGCAAGCCTTCTTGAGCCATTTTTTGATTATAGGATGTAAAAATCATGTGGAAAACCTTTTGCAGGCGTTCCGTAAAGTACTGTGCCATTAGGCCTCCTTTTATACGATAGAATACATATTTATTATATAACGAACGCTAGGTACCGTAAAAGAGGCAATGCTAGTATAACTGTATATCATCTATTGATATTATATTGATATTGTTTAACTATTCTCACAATATACTAGTTTATTTCTAATATGCCCGTATGTAATACAATTTAATACGGAAGCTTTAGTATGTGTTGTATTAAAGCGCAAAAAATCCCCTCTGAAGAAGATCTGTTGTCACAAATTTTATGTGATGGTGAAATCTTTCAGAGGGGTTATATGTATCCTAGTTCGTAGGAATACATATTATTTTTTGTTGTAATCGCCAAACCATTTGTTGTAGATTTTTTGGTAAGTGCCGTCTTCTTTAAGTTCTTTAAGAGCTTTGTTAACAGCTTCTTGTAAAGCTTTGTTGCCTTTTTTCACGCCAAGCACTGTGCCAGGAGATTGTGTAGGTTCGCCTACGAGTTTAAGGTCTTGATCAGCACCTTGTTTGAGGTAGTACATAGCTACAGCGTTATCGATGATAGCGCCATCAATTGTACCGGCTTTCAATTCCATGAAGATATTAGCGTTGGAATCGATTTGTTTTACTGTTGTGCCAGGGATTTTTTGAGCCATTTCAACAGGGATTGTGCCGATTTGAACACCTACAGTTTTACCTGCTAACTCGTCCATGTTGTGGATGGTAGTGTTGTCTTTACGCACAACTGTGATGAAACCGCCTTGATCAAAGTACACATCGGAGAAGTCCAATACTTTTTCACGTTCTGGAGTAGCGTTGATGCCTGCAGCAATCATATCGATATCGCCAGATTGAACAGCTGGAATCAAAGCGTCGAAGCCCATGGATTTGAATTCCATTTTTAGGCCGATTTTTTTAGAAATTGCTTCAGACAAATCAACGTCGAAGCCAACGTATTTGTCGCCTTCAGTGAATTCGAACGGTGGGAATGTAGTTTCAGAACCTACACGCAATACGCCTTCTTGTTGTGTCATTTTAGGTTTGTCGTTGCCACAACCAGCCAATAAACCCATTGCTGCTACCGCTACGAGGGCGATGGCTGTCAATTTTTTGAACTTAAACATAGTATCCTCCTCAAACATCCATATACATGGTTTATACATTTCTGTTTATATTGTACGGAATTTTACACCAATAGGCAATAACATTGTATAATTAAGAGTACATGAGTTTCATATTTAAAAATGGATTTCATTTAACATTGTTTAAATCCATCGATTTGCACACATTTTTGATTATATCTATTGGAGGCGCTATGAACCTTATGCATACATTTTCCGATCTTTGTAAAAGCTTCGCACCAGATGCTTTTGCGGTGAATTATACATTAGCTAAAAACCCTGAGATTTCCAGTCAAGAATTCGAGTCTGTCAAAACTATTGGTGCTGTTCTCGAAAAACACGGCATGGATGTAACCTATGAATTCTGTAATTTGCCAACTGCCTTCAAGGCATCTGTCGTGAAAGTAGACAATCCAAAGGGCCGATTAGCCATACTTTGTGAATATGATGCACTGCCAGAGGTAGGCCATGCGTGCGGTCACTCCGCCAGTGGTTCTATAAGCGTGTTGGCTGCATTGACACTGCATAAAATGCAAGAAGAGGGCGTAGCTTTCAACATGGATATAGATATTATCGGCACACCAGACGAAGAAGCGATGGGGTGTAAGGTAGATATGTGTAATGCAGGGGTGTTTAAAGAATACGATTTTGCCATCATGGTTCATCTCGACGGCGAGGAGACACGGCCTAATTCACAATTTTTGGCACTCGATTGCTTCCGCGCTAAGTATCACGGTAAGCCAGCTCATGCAGCCGGCGAGCCTTGGAATGGTGTCAATGCGGTAAACGGCGTACAACTCGCTATCCATGCTATGGATATGATGCGTCAACAAGTACGCCCTGAAACGCGCATCGGCACATGGATCATTGCTGGAGGTACCGCATCCAATGTAATTCCTGCCTTCGGTGAATTAGAAGTTACCGTGCGTCACACAGAGCGGGATTACTTAAATGGCTTATCTGAGCAGATTAAAAACATCTTTGAAGGGGCGGCCCTTTGTACAGGTACAACTGTGGATGTAGCGTTTTATGGCAATCCGTATGATGATATGAACCAAAACCACCGTGGCACAAAGCTTATCGAAGAGGTAATGGCCGACATGGGCCTCAATTTTGAACCTGGTCCGGCAGCTCTCGGAGGTAGTTCAGATATTGGCAATGTAAGCTATCAATGTGCAGCACTCCATCCTAAATTGCGCCTCGCTGGCGATCCGAAGGTGTGCCATTCTAAAGAATTTGCCGGTGCCATGTTAGAGCCTACCATTGAACAAACTATCATCGACGGTGCTAATATTATTGGTGGCGCTTTACTACGACTCGTAGAAAACCCAACAACCTTAGAAGAAATCGTTGCTGAATTTAATAGTACTAAATAGCTCATTTTTGTATCTACCTGAGTAACTGTAATATCAACATACGATTCATTAGTTAAAAGGAGTGTATATGTCCTTAACTGAAAGATTAGAAATAAAAAATTATATAGGCCTCACGGGGGATAAGCCGATTCGATTCATCGCATCTGATGTAGATGGCACCTTGGTAAACGATGCAAAGGCGATTCCTGAGGATGCCATTGAGGCGATTCGTGCAGCTCGTGAAAGCGGCATTCGCGTAGCCATTGCTTCTGGCCGCGCTTGGAATGAGATGAATGATGTCATCGAAAAACTTCCATGCTTACGTTATTTCATGTGCACCAATGGTGCCTATGTGATGGACAAGGATGAAAACCGCAGTCTATTCCACGTAAATTTTGATAAGGAACAAGCTCTACACTTGTTACGCAAACTATTAACCTATGGCGTATATGTAGAGGCCTATGTGAAAGACCAAATCTTTGGCATGTATCCGCCATCTAGATGTATTACACCTGAACGCTTAGGAGTATGCGCTAGCGAGCGCAATGAAGGAGATAAAAAGGGTTCGCATGGCATAATGGATAATCATCTGCCCAATACTAAAAATCAGATTTCTGGTATAGGAGACACTCGTCTACCAGGGGCAACTTATGCTCACTATGCATTAGCGGAAGGCAACGAAGCAGTAAAAATAAACATGTCTGAATGTGAAATAGAGCAGTCTAATTTCTTCTTTAGACCTAATATTCGTCCATTTATCTTGGCTACGCGGACAATGGTATGTGATTTGTTAGCTCATATGGAAGCCTTAAATGAAGGTCCAGAGAAAATTCAAATCTTCTACGGTGATGAGCCGATGCGTCAGCGTATCTTGCAAGACTTACGAGATGAATACCAAGGTCTGTCCCACGATGGCACAGGTCGTGAACGTTTTTATGATGTATTGCTCTCTAGTGAAGGCAATCTAGAATTCGTGTTGCCCCACACTACAAAGGGCACTGCTGTAGAAGCCTTGGCAAAACATTGGGGCTTAAGTCCCGATGAGGTGATGACACTGGGGGATAGCGAAAATGATCTATCTATGTTACGCTTTGCGGGTGCAGGCGTAGCGATGGGCAATAGTAAACCGAACATTAAAGAAGCGGCACGATACGAAACGACAGATAATAACCACCAAGGCGTGGCAAAGGCTATTTACTCGGCTATTGCGTATAATAGTGAAGTAAATAAGAAAAAATAATTATAATAGCTGTTGTTGTATTGAAATATTATGAATATATTTTTGAGCTAGCGTGATGTTTGTGATCTTATATATTTAAAATATGAATCCTACTACTTAAAAATAGATAATATTAAGTTTGGCACAGATAAACAGTACATAGGAGGTGATGTATAATGGGAAATCTAAAGTTTAATATTGACGATACTTGCGTTAAATGTGGCGCTTGTGCTGAGGATTGTCCTGTTCAATGCATCACCGAAGGTAAGACTCGATTTATCATCGGGAAAGGCTGTATCGGTTGCGGCGACTGCTATTCCATCTGTCCTGTGGGGGCCGTAAAAATGTATAAACGAGAGGCTCCTAAAAAGTGATAGCCAGATATCTTTCGGTATTGTTAGCAAATTGACTTATATACGGAAAGCTCCTAAAGCGTGATAGATAGAAATCCGAACATTATAAAGTTATTTATAATTTACATACGGAATATATGGAGTCGTTATACTTCCTATGGTATAATAAAATGTAATGAAAAATTAGCGTTTAGCTCGGAAAAACGCGCCCCAGTACAGAAATGTATGGGCATAAAAAATAGTGAATATACTTTCACAAATAGATGCATATGGAGGAAGGCATGGAAAACAAGGAATTTGTAATTGTTGTTGACTTTGGTGGTCAATATAATCAATTGATCGCGCGCCGTGTTCGTGAAAATCACGTATACTGCGAAGTATATCCATACAACAAAGCGCTGGAAAAAATTAAGGAATTAAAACCGCAAGGTATTATCTTCACAGGCGGTCCTAACAGCGTGTATGAAGAAAACTCTCCAAAAATTGAGAAAGAGATTTTTGAACTTGGTATTCCTATTCTTGGCATGTGCTATGGTATGCAATTTATGGCGCATACATTGGGTGGCGCAGTTAAATCTGCGGACAACCGTGAATTCGGTAAAACACCTACTAAAGTGAACACTACATCTCCATTGTTCAAAGGCTTGGAAGAAGACCAAGTTGTTTGGATGTCTCACGTTGACTATGTAGCAAAGGTTCCTGAAGGTTTTGAAATCGTAGCACATACGAAGGATTGTCCTGTTGCATCCATGCAAAATAAAGAACGTAAACTATATGCTATGCAATACCATGCAGAAGTGTTGCACACTGAACATGGCAAAGAAATGCTTCACAACTTCTTGTACGAAGTATGTGGTTTCACAGGTACATGGACAATGGCAAACTATGCAAAAACTGCTATTGAAGACATCCGTAAAACCGTTGGTGACGGCAAAGTATTGTTAGCATTGTCTGGCGGTGTAGATAGCTCCGTTGCAGCAGCTCTTATTTCTAAAGCTGTAGGTGACCAATTGACTTGTATCTTCGTTGACCACGGTTTGATGCGTAAAAACGAAGGTGACGAAGTTGAAGCAGCTTTCAATGATTCCGGTATGCATTTCATCCGCGTCGATGCGGAAAAACGTTTCTTAGATAAATTGGCTGGTCTTGAAGATCCTGAAGCGAAACGTAAAGCTATCGGTGAAGAATTCATCCGCGTATTCGAAGACGAAGGCCGTAAAATCGGTTCCGTTGACTACTTAGCGCAAGGTACAATCTACCCTGACGTTATCGAGTCCGGTACCGGTGAAGCAGAAGTTATCAAATCTCACCACAACGTAGGCGGCTTGCCTGCAGTAGTAGACTTCAAAGGTCTTATCGAACCATTGCGCAACCTCTTCAAAGACGAAGTACGTGAACTTGGTTCCGAATTAGGTTTGGCTGATTACCTCGTATGGCGTCAACCATTCCCAGGTCCTGGTCTTGCTATTCGCGTAATGGGCGAAATCACTAAAGAGAAACTCGACATCTTGCGTGATGCGGACTACATCTTCCGTGACGAAATTGCAAAAGCTGGCCTTGATCGTAGCATCAACCAATACTTTGCAGTATTAACATCTACACGTACTGTAGGCGTTATGGGTGACTTCCGTACATACGATTACACATTGGCATTGCGTGGCGTAACAACAACAGACTTCATGACTGCTGACTGGGCCCGCATCCCTTACGACGTATTGGACACAATCTCCCGTCGTATCGTAAACGAAGTACAACACATCAACCGTATCGTGTACGATATTACATCTAAACCACCTGCTACAATTGAGTGGGAATAATAAGAACAAATAATTCAGGCTATAAATTTGCTAAAATATGGCCTCCCATCATACCCCCTTTACTGGACAACCACTAAAGGGGGTATTTTCATTAGAGATAGTTATGAATATAAAAGGAAAGCAATTGAACTATTATAAAAGTAACAAAGAGGGCTTATACTCGTTTGGTTTCAATTTTAGTCTCAGATAGATTTTGTAGGTTATAAATAGAGTAGGAGTAACAATATCCTATAATAATTAATAGACGATTTAATTTGCTCATATATTGAGTTCATAGGACAGATAGCTAAATATTTTTAAAGAATATACAATAGTAATAATATAATATATTATAATATATAAAATAACTTCATAAACTTATAAAAAAGGAGTGAGAATGTGAAAGCTAATTACAATGGATTGTGGAAAATTTTAATAGATAAGAATATGAATAAAAAAGAGCTAACCGAAGTTTGTGAATTATCTCCTGCAACAGTAGCTAAAATGGGCAGAGGCGAGTTTGTTAGTATGGAGGTTTTATATCGTATTGGAACGAAACTAGATGTCGATTTTGGAGATATGGTTTCGATTTTAAAGCAGGACAAATAAATAAATCCTGAGGTGAAGTAAAGATGCTTCGAAAATAATTGTGAATTATATATTTACACTTCAAAATGATTGAACTTTATGCAAGGTGAATAAAAATCAACTTGTTGTACAGTATAACTAGAATAAGGAAAAAATAGAAAGTTTTATACCAGAAGATAGAGGATAAAACTTTACTTATGCGTCTATTAAATAAAGTGAGGTAGAAAGGGATGTCAGACTTAACTAAGGGTAATAATGAAATAATACAAAGATCAGAGTTGCATAGAAAAATTTGGGCTATTGCTGATGATGTTCGTGGTGCAGTAGATGGTTGGGATTTTAAACAATATATTTTAGGAATTTTGTTTTATAGATTTATTTCTGAAAATATTACTGAATTTTTTAATTCTGCCGAGCATGAAGCTGGTGATTTAGAATTTGATTACGCTGAAATTTCTGATGAAGAAGCAGAGCAGGATTTTAGACCAAATACAGTTGAGGATAAAGGCTTTTTTATATTACCAAGCCAACTATTTAAAAATGTTGTTAAAACAGCTAAGAATAATGAAAATTTAAATACAGATTTAGCTAATATATTTAAAGCAATTGAAGAAAGTGCAGTAGGATTTGCATCGGAAGATGATATTAAAGGTCTATTTGAAGATGTGGATACAACTAGTAACCGTTTAGGAGGAACGGTAGCAGAAAAAAATAAAAGATTGGCAGATATACTAACAGGTATAGCTGGAATTAATTTTGGGAATTTTCAGGATAATGAGATAGATGCCTTTGGCGATGCGTATGAGTATTTGATTTCAAAGTATGCGAGTAATGCAGGAAAATCCGGTGGAGAGTTTTTTACCCCACAAACAGTTTCGAAACTTTTGTCAAGACTTGTTATGGATGGAAAAACTAATATTAATAAGGTATATGACCCTACATGTGGCAGTGGAAGTTTATTGCTTCAGATGAAAAAGCAATTTGATGAACATATTATTGAGGAAGGATTCTTTGGACAGGAAATTAATATGACTAACTTTAACTTAGCTCGTATGAATATGTTTCTTCACAATGTGAATTATAATAATTTTTCAATTAAAAGGGGCGATACTCTAATCAATCCTTTACATAAAGAAGAAAAACCGTTTGATGCTATTGTTTCAAATCCTCCTTATTCAATTAAATGGGTGGGAGATACTGATCCAACTTTAATAAATGATGAAAGGTTTGCACCAGCAGGGAAACTAGCGCCAAAGTCGTATGCTGACTATGCTTTTATCATGCATTCATTATCGTATCTTTCGAGTAAAGGTAGGGCGGCAATTGTTTGTTTTCCAGGGATTTTTTATAGAAAAGGTGCTGAAAAAACTATTAGGCAATATCTTGTAGATAATAATTTTATTGATTGTATTATCCAACTCCCAGAAAATCTTTTCTTTGGAACAACAATAGCTACTTGCATTTTAATTATGGCAAAGAACAAGATAGAAAATAAAATATTGTTTATTGATGCGAGCAAAGAATTTAAAAAGGAAGCCAATAATAATATTTTAGATGAAACAAATATTGAGGTAATCATTGATGCGTTCAAAAATAGAACAGAGAAAGAATACTTTTCTAGATATGTTGATAAGGAGGATATTCAAGAGCGTGATTATAATCTTTCTGTTTCAACCTACGTGGAAAAAGAAGATACCAAAGAAGTTATCGATATAAAAGTACTAAATAAAGAAATTGAAGAAACCGTTAAGAAAATAGATAAACTAAGAAGCTCAATAGACGAAATTGTAAAGGAGCTTGAAAATGAGTAAAATAGATGAGCTATTAAAAAATGAAAAGGTTGAATGGAAAAAAATAGGGGAGATAAAAGAAGTAAAAGTAATCTCACCAAAAAGGAAAATTAAAAAAAATGAGTATTTAGAAGAAGGTCTTTATCCAATAATAGATCAAGGTCAAAAATTTATTGTTGGATATACCAATGATATTAATGCTATTTTTGAAAGGTATTCGTATGTGATATTTGGAGATCACACAGAGACTTTAAAATATGTTGATTTTCAATTTGCCCAAGGGGCAGATGGGATTAAAGTATTAAAAACAGATGAAACTTATTTATATTCTAGATATTTATATTATGCAATTTTAAATTTTTATGAAAAGATGGGGGAATATAAAAGACACTTTTCTTTTTTGAAAGAAACCCTAATACCGATTCCATCTATAGAAACACAGAAAAAAATTGTAAAAATACTTGACAAATTTACGAATTGTGTTTCTGAATTACAGGCTGAATTACAGGCTGAATTACAGGCTAGAACTAAACAATATGAGTACTATAGAGATATGCTTTTAAGTGAAGAGTATCTTAATAAACTTTCGGAAGAGTTGGAGTGTTTATCCCAAAAAGAATATGTATTTAAAACCGTTTTCATTGAGGAAGTTGCAAAAATTAAGAATGGGAAAGACTGGAAATCTTTAGGAGAAGGAAATATTCCTGTATACGGTAGTGGTGGTAAAATGGGTGTTTATGTAGATCAACATGCATATGATAAACCTTCTGTTTTGATACCCAGAAAAGGCTCAATAGAAAATGTGTTTTACGTAGATGAACCATTTTGGAATGTAGATACTATTTTCTATACAGAAATAAACGATAAAAAAATTATACCTAAGTATTTTTATTACTTTATAGAAAATTACGATATTAGTAAATTAAGTACAGACTCTACAAGACCAAGTCTTACACAATCCATTTTAAATAAGGTAAAAATAGATTTACCACCATTGGAAATACAAAATAAAGTGATCCAGATTCTTGATAGTTTTCAATCCTTACTTTCTGATACAAAAGGTTTGTTGCCACAGGAAATTGAACAAAGACAAAAACAATATGAATATTATCGTGAAAACCTCTTGACATTTGATATTGTAGGCGGAACAATTTCTAGACAGACAGACAGACAGACAGACAGACAGATAATTTCTAATAGTTATTTTGTATTATTAAAAGAAGCGGCAGATATAGTTGGTATTAAGCTATTTGACGTTGAATGGAAGGCATTGGGGCGGTTAGGAGTATTTGAAAATGGAACAGGAATGCCTAAAAGCTTATTCACTGATAATGGAACTGTTGGAGCAATTCATTATGGACATATTTATACAAAATATAATCTGTTTGTAGAAAATCCAATCGTACGTATTGATAAAAATGATATGAAAAAACTTAAAAAAGTTAATTATGGTGATTTGGTTATTGCAAAAACTTCTGAAAATATAGAAGATGTAATGAAAACTGTGGCATACTTAGGTAATGAAACTGTCGTCACTGGTGGTCATGCAGCAATATTTAGACATAATGAAAATCCCAAATATCTTTCATATGTTTTTAATGGAGCAAATTATTTATTAAGTCAAAAGAATAAGTTAGCAAAAGGTGTCAAAGTTATTGAAATATCAATAATGGATATGGAAAAGATAAAAGTACCACTACCTTCTCTACAAGTTCAAGAATATATCGTTTCAATTCTTGATAAGTTTAATGATTTAATAAATGATGTTTCTATAGGTATACCAAAAGAAATAGAATTACGGCAAAAACAGTATGAATACTATAGAGATAAGTTGTTAGACTTTAAGAGCAGTAATTAAGAGGTGAGAGGAAAGTATGGAAGAGTATAGTTCTTTAGCAGAAATAGCTCAAAAAATTAAAGATTCTAATAAGAAAGTTACTTTATTGTACGCTTTCAATGCAACTGGAAAGACAAGATTATCAATGGAATTTAAAAGTTTAGTTAATAATCTGGAGGATGATGAAGATATAAAGCATATAGTTTATTATAATGCTTTTACGGAAGATTTATTTTCTTGGGATAATGATTTAGAAAATGACAATGAGAGGAAGCTTAAAATCAATAAAAACTCCAGTTTTATTGATTTGGTAGAACGACAAGGAAAAGAAAAAGAGATCGCAGAGAGATTCAAAGAATTCACTTCTTCAAAGATTGAACCTAACATCGATACAAGTATAGGAGAAATTACCTTTAGTTTACCTACCGGAGACGAGGAAGCAGTTGAAAATATTAAAATATCTAAAGGTGAGGAAAGTATCTTTATTTGGACTGTATTTTTTGTTCTAATGGAAACAATTATAGCAGAGTTAAATATTGATGAAATCAGTGATAGAAGTACAGATGAATTTAATGCTATACAATATATTTTTATAGATGATCCAGTTACCTCTTTAGATGATAATCACCTTATTCAGTTGGCTATTTCTTTGAGGGAACTAATAGCTAATTCAAAGTCTGCTGATTTAAGATTCATAATTACAACTCACCATGCGTTATTCTATAATGTTTTATTCAATGAATTTAAAAGTGAGAGACGTATAAACGATAATAAAAAAGAGTATCGTTTATTACAAAGAAATGAAAATAGTTACTCAATGGATAAACAAAATGATACACCATTTGGATATCATTTATTTATTAAAAGAATAATTCAGAAGGCAATAGATGATAATGTTGTTGAGAGATATCATTTCATGTTATTTAGAAATTTGCTGGATAAAACGGCATCTTTTCTTGGCTATAATAATTGGGGAGATCTACTTTTAGTAGAGGGTATGTCTGATGAGGATAGAAAAGGATATATTCGATTTATTAACTCGGCATCGCATAATAAAGTTTCAGACTTGGAGGCAAAAGAATTAAAACCTAACGAGAAAAATCTATTAAAGTTGCTCTTTGAAATTTTTAAGAGAGAATATAAATGGAAGGAGTAAATTAGATGTCAGAAGAAAAAGTAAAGTATAGTACATCTACAATTGCCGAAATGACAGGCGGAATTATTTTAGCTAATTTTGAAAAAGACCTTCAAGTTAGAGAAACTGCATATCAAAGTGAAGCTGAACTCGAAAGACAAATGATTGAAAATCTAGTTTCGCAGGGGTATGAGAGGCTTATAGTAAAATCGAATGATGAATTATATATAAATTTAAAAATCCAAATTGAAAAGCTAAATGGAGTTTCTTTTACAAATGAAGAGTGGGCCAGGTTTTTACTTGAATATTTAGATGTTCCAAATGATGGGATGATTGAGAAAACACGAACAATACAAGAGAATTACATCCATGATTTTATTTTTGATGATGGCCATTTGAAAAATATTAAGATTATTGATAAGAAAAATATCCACAATAATTTTCTACAAGTCGCAAATCAGATTGTTGGAGAAGGAAAAAATCGAAATCGCTATGATGTAACAATTTTAGTAAATGGGTTACCGCTTGTCCATGTGGAACTAAAAAAAAGAGGCGTGAATTTACATGAAGCCTTTAACCAAATTCATAGATACAGTAAAGAAAGTTTTAATAGTGAAAACTCATTATATAAGTATGTTCAGATATTTGTTATCTCTAATGGAACTTATACTAGATATTTTGCCAATACAACAGCACAGGATAAAAATAATTATGAGTTTACCTGTGAATGGGCAGATGCTAAAAATAAGGTAATTTGTGATCTAGAGGATTTTACTAAGACCTTTTTTGAAAAGCGTGTTATTCTAGAAGTGCTTACAAAATATTGCGTATTTGACGTTAATAACACACTCCTTATTATGCGACCATATCAAATTGCGGCTACTGAACGAATTTTGTGGAAGATAAAATCAAGTTATGAGGCGAAAAAAGCCGGGAGACCCGAAGCGGGCGGCTTTATTTGGCATACGACAGGTTCTGGTAAGACGCTCACTTCTTTTAAAGCTGCAAGGCTTGCTACAACATTGGATTATATTGATAAGGTATTTTTTGTGGTAGATAGAAAAGATTTAGACTACCAAACACTGAAAGAATATCAAAGATTTCAGCCGGATAGTGTAAATGGGAGTAAAGATACAAAAGAACTGAAAAGATGCATTGAAAGAGATGATAATCGTATTGTAGTTACCACGATTCAAAAATTAAATGAATTTGTAAAAAGAAATCCTACTCATGATATTTATGAAAAAAATTGTGTTCTTATATTTGATGAATGTCATCGTTCTCAATTTGGAGATGCACAGAAAAATATAAGGACATTATTTAAGAAACATTACCAGTTCGGATTTACGGGCACGCCAATTTTTCCAGAAAATTCGCTTGGCGGAGATACAACATCAGGTATATTTGGGGCACAGCTTCACAGTTACGTTATTACCGATGCTATTCGTGACGGCAAAGTTTTAAAATTCAAAGTGGATTATAATAATATTACACCGAAATTTAAAACTGCAGAGAAAGAGGAAGATGAAAAGAAATTAGCCAAACTGGAAAATAAAATGCTGCTTCATCCTGAAAGAATTACTGAGATTACAAAGCACATTCTTAATGTTTTTGATATGAAAACACATCGTAATGAGTTTTATGATTTGAAACATAGAAGACTTAACGGGTTTAATGCAATGTTTGCTGTACAAAGTGTTGAAGCAGCCAAATTATATTATGAAGAATTTGAAAGACAACAAAGCAATTTACCTGAAGAAAAAAGACTGAAAATAGCCACAATATACAGTTTTGCAGCCAATGAGGAGCAAAGAGCAATCGGAGAAATATCAGAAGAGGACTTTGATGTTTCTGCTATGGAATCAACGGCAAAAGAATTTTTAGATAAGGTAATCACTGACTATAATAGTTACTTTAAAACCAATTTTTCTACCAATGGTAATGAATTTCAAAATTATTACAAGGATTTGTCACTTAAAGTGAAAGATAAACAAGTTGATTTGCTTATTGTAGTAGGAATGTTTTTAACAGGCTTTGATGCACCTACATTAAATACTTTATTTGTTGATAAAAATCTTAGATATCATGGGCTTATTCAGGCGTTTTCAAGAACAAACCGAATTCTGAATAAAGTAAAGACATTTGGTAATATTGTTTGCTTTAGGGATTTGGAAAAAGCTACAAAAGATGCAATAAAGACATTTGGCGACGAAAACAGTGTAAACATCATTTTGGAAAAGAGCTATGAAGAATATATTCATGGATTCAAAGATGAAGAGACAGGCAAGGTTGTTAAGGGGTACACCGATATATGTAATGAAATAATATCTAAATTCCCAGAGCCGACCGAAATTATATTAGAAGCGGATAAAAAAGAATTTGCAGAGCTTTTTGGGGAGCTATTGAAAGCCGAGAATATCCTGAAAAACTTTGATGAGTTTGAAGAGTTTGAAAAAATTATTTCAGACAGGCAGATGCAGGATATGAAAAGTGTCTATGTTGATATCAGGGAAAACATTATAAATTTAAAGAACTATGAAAATTCTGAAGGAGAACAAATTGATTTTTCTGATATTGAGTTTCAAATTGATTTGCTTAAAACAGATGAAATAAATTTGGACTATATTTTGGCCTTGATACTGGAAAAATCTAAAGAAAATGATGATGTGGAAAGCTTAAAAGTAGAAGTTCGAAGGGTAATAAGATCAAGTCTTGGCACAAGGGCAAAAGAAGAATTGATTATGGGCTTTATCAACAGTACAAGATTGTCTGAGCTGAAAAATACTGATGATATTCTTGAGTCATTCTATAGTTTTGCAAAGAAGGAGAAGGAGAATAATATAATATCTTTAGTTGAAGAAGAGAACTTGAAAGAAGACTCAAAACGATTTATAGAAAAGGCTATAAGTAAAGGATATGTCGAATATGCAGGGGATGAGCTAGACCGTATTATTCCACCGACTTCACGTAGATTAGGAGCAAGGGAAAAGAAAAAAGAATCGGTATTAGAAAAGATTAGAAAAATTGTGGAAGTTTTTGTTGGGATTTAAACCTTACATTAGTGTTGTATTTTCATTTAAATGTATTGTTTTGATAGGTACGTGATATAAACTGAAGTTAAAAGATCAGAATGAGTTGATATTAGAGTGCTCTGAAATTATGAGTAATATGATTTTTATAAATGGTTATCTGAAGAATTAAGTATTAGAATACTGAGCAATAATATACGCTTGGCATGACGGCTATAAATAAAAATATCCTTATTGCTTTTTACCATTTTAATTTAGAATGGTAAAGAAGCAAGATTAAATATCAATGTATATTAGAGGAATTAAAGTACAAGACTACAAAAGATATCTCAATTTTTCTAGTGGAAATTGGTATTTATAAGAAGGGTGATTCTTTTCTCTTAACTAAATTTGAGATCATAGAGATGTCTACCAATTTTAAGCTAAAAAGATTTTATCTATCTGATGTTAGTTTGTAAAATCGAGGATCTATGAAAATAACAAAGTCTTTTGGCAACCATTCCAAATATTCTCTCCACGATGCAAGGGTACAGAAAATAGAATACGTAGACGATAATTTGATCCTTACTTTTGAGTATATTTTCTCTTATGAGAATGGTGTTGAGCAAACTCATAAGGCTCAAGTCGTATTTGAGACGTGCGATATAGATTTTTTTGAAATTCTCGTGTTTAATAATACAATACTAGATACTTTCACAGGTAAAAGAATTGAGTTACCTCAGTATCAGCAGGATTATAGTGAAAGTGAATTTGAGGTTATTACGGAGACCTATAATTGGGGACACGCTGTATTCCAGGGTTGGTTATGGACCGAAGGGAACCCCGTACACTGTATAATGAACATATACTTTAAAGGTGATATGGTATATGTAGTTGAATGAGGCCCGAAATGAGTAATTTAAATTTTACTATTTGCTGTACAGTTACTTTCTTCAGCAAGAAAAGAAGAACTCCACCTAATTTAAATAATGGAATGTACTATCCTCATTTTGTTATAAAAGGTACTGAGTCTTGGTATAAATCTTATGGTAGTAAAGATGTCATCTTTGATAAACAAATATGAGGTAATATGTTGTTAGTTTTTGAAATTGTAAATTATTTTGTTCTAAAAGCAGGTACGGAGTTCTTTATTATGGAAGGTGTTAATTCTGTAAGGACGTAAGAATATGAAAACTTTAAAAGAATTTTTAGATAGCCCTATATATTTAGATATTATAGAGGAATTCGGACCTGATAACTTTAATAAAGAACTACAAAGTATAGAAATTCAAGAACTAAGAAATCGATTGAATCAAAGGCAATTCTTATTAGAAGGGTTTAATTGCAAGTTATATTCTGAGAAAGAGTTAGTGCAGTTTTTCGAGCAATTAATAGAATACAATCGTAAAGAACTGATTCTTTGGAGTAAAGCCTTTTGGCAATACAGTGATGAAACTTGGGAAGAATATTCTGATGGTGAATTTCCAAAAGGCGAGGAATTAGATATAGAAGATAAATCAACTATACTTGAGATAGGAAAATATTCTATAACGAGTATTGCTATGTATATGATTGAATTTGATATTTTGAAAAATCATACAGAAATATTAGGAGATTACTATAAACGAATGCATCTTCCTGATGCAGTGAAATACGCACGAGAAATTAAAGGGCTTTATAAAAGTCTTTTTTGTTAAAATATATAATATAGTTTTAGAAGATAAGGAAATTTTTAAAAAGGTTCTAGATTGATTAGATAATCTTAACATAGAGCAATTTAGTTTTTCCTCGGATATACTTTAAAGGTGATATGGTATATGTAGTTGAATGAGGCCCGAAATGAGTACTTTAGATTTTACTATTGGCTGTACAGTTACTTTCTTCAGCAAAAAGAGAAGAACTCCACCAAATTTAAATAATGGAATGTACTATCCTCATTTTGTTATAAAAGGTACTGAGGAATATCTTGGTATCAACTTTATTGATGGTGAAGATGTCATCTTTGATAAACCAATTCAAGCTAACGCTTTACCAGTATATGAAACCGTAGATTATTCTGCTATACAAGCAGGTGCAGAGTTCCTCATCATGGAAGGTGGAAATATTGTTGGTGAAGGGATTGTAAAAGAAATCTTTCAACATAAACCATATGGGAGTAAATAACTATGGGCTATAAAAATGTATGTGTAAACTGCCGGATCTCTTTGTCGGAGGGTACAAACTACGAGTTGTTTAATACCAATAAAACCTGTCCCACATGCAAAGGTAAGATGTATTTTGTGAACGAGAAGTTCAAAGCCCCTAAAAAATCTAATGACAAAGAATGGAAGATTATCGAGTATTTGTTGTTGAGCGGCTATGACTTCCGAAATCCTTATTGTGGACATGAGCATTGTATTTATTTTGAATTCCCTAAGAATCTACAAGAGGCAGAAGAGTTTAAACGTAAAATGAGGAATTTAGACTAAGTCAGGAGGTTTCGTATGGCACCGCAAGTTACAGATTTTTCATTCTGGAATGAAATGTGGAAACAAAGTTATTATGATCGTGAGAAAGGGATTCGGGCGAATCCATTATTAGAGTATTGGGACAAGCGATCCAATGATTTTTCTCTTATGCGTAAAAGCAATGACTACGACTTTGGTCGTAAGGTGTACGCTGCTTTGAGTAGTGTGTTAAATCCTGATTCTACCATTCTAGATATAGGTGCAGGCCCTGGGTCTTTTACTATTCCATTTGCACAGCACATACAGTCTGTTACTGCTATTGAGCCGTCAAAGGGCATGGTGGCAGTCCTTAAAGAAAATGCCAAAGAATTAAACGTTGAGAATATTAACATCATTGAAGAAATGGTACAGGACTTACCTCAAGATGGATCTCTTGACTCCCAATTTGATGTAGTGGCTATTTCTTTAGTACTTTGGATGTTTCCTGATGTGTGGCCTCGAATTTTACAAATGGAGCAATACTCAAAAGGCTATTGTGCAATCGTAGCTGGCATTCCTGATTGGAAGAATCCTCGGGAAGCTAGCAAATCTGATGTACAGGAGTTTCAAATTCTGTATAATATGTTACTTTCACAAGGGCGCTCACCTAATGTAAGTATCATTGATTATAGATGTGAACGCACTGTAGAAGATGAAATCGAGTGCCGAAAGATCATATACGAACAGTACTATGGAGATTTAACGCTAGCAGCAGAGGAACAAATCAAGAAAGAAATCATAGCCAAATCTAAGGACAATAAATGCTTGATTTCCTCTCGGTCTGCTATAATTTGGTGGAATCCTAAGGAAGTTGTGTCACACACCTAAGATATAGTTGATAAATGGATTAGAAAAGGCAGTAGCATGATTAATATCGTTAAGGGCGATAGGGCGATTACCTATACCGAAGAAAAAAGCTTTACCCCTCAGCAGGTAGCAGAACTGTTTTTATCTGTTCGTTGGGTGGTGGGAAAATATCCGGACCGATTATACAAGGCTTTGATGAACTCCTCGCGCGTGATTTCTGCTTGGGATGGAAATCGTTTAATAGGTCTTATTCGCATCATGGATGATAGCGAGCTGGTGTGCTTCATAAACTATGTGCTAGTTCATCCTGATTATCGGGGCCAAGGTATTGCAGGGCACTTGCTTGAAATGGTGAAAGACGCTTACAAATCGTATTTGTACATCAATGTTATGATTGGTGAAAGCAAGAATGCGACCTTTTACGAGAAACATGGTTTTAAAGTAAAAGAAAATTTCTTACCGATGCAATATCGCAATGTACCTAAATATACGAAAAAGTAAATAGAGACAAAGGCTACACAAGATCAAGGTGCCGATTTAATGATATAGTTTATAAATTAAATGGGGACATTACTAATCAATGTGTAGCCTTTGTTGTTTAAACAGTATATACTTAAATGAGTAAATTAATACATCGTGTGTTTATTGTATAGAGTGGGAGGTATTATAAGTATGTTTTCTTGGTTAAAAAATCTTTTTTCTTCTAATAAAGAATCTCTTGATTCTCATACGAGCGTAGATGCTACAAAGTCTGTCGAGCTAAATTCTGATTTATCGGATGATGAACTGGATCCTTGTACAATTGGGTGGGATGCGATTACTGCAGAATGTGAACGTGTATATCCTGGTCAAACAGATCCTATGCATTTTGGAACATTGATTAGCTGGCGGCTTGGTGGCGATAGTCCTCTTGATGGTATCAGTGTGTATGATGATGGAGATAATTGGCACTTTGTAACATATGGTTTGTCCGAGCTGTATGAAAAGGATAGCGAAGATCCTACAATCAGTGGTTACGGCATGGAGTTTACTTATCGTTTAGATAAAGCAAGTGCCAACGATGATGAGATCAGAAGTGTTTGTGGTGTATTACAACAAATTGCAAAACTTACTTTTACTGCTGGAGAAATTTTTAAACCTTATGAATATCTTTATAGTGGGCAAACAGAGGGCATAGACTCAAATAATAGTTCCAATATTGTTGGCTTTATTACTATTCCTGATGCTAAATTGCAAACTCTTGATACTCCTAATGGCAAATTAGAATTTGTAGAGTTCATCGGTGTGACTAACGAAGAATTACTTGCTGTAAAAGATAAGAAGATGACAGTACAAGAATTATATGAGTTGTTGGGGACTGATGCAACATCTTATAATAGAAATCCGGTTCTTGAGTATAATGGTGCTGAGTAATAACTATTAGTAATATTAAAGAAATTAATTGGTAAAAAGAGATTCAAGAACATTTAATCTTGATTGGATTTTGATAAAATAAGCTGAAAGCCTTGCATAATAGCAGGCTTTCTTTTTTTCATTAATAGTGATATAGCGAATATTAATTATAGACTTACCCCTATGGGTTTATTGACACTGTATATCCCGCATGCTACGATGAGGAAAATCACATATGATTGGGTTAGGTGTCTATTGACTTAATAGAGAATTTGGTACAAGCCAAAGCGGTCACGCCACTGTAACAGCGAGGTACTTTGCATAGAGGGTGAAATGCTCTCGGTCACTGAAGTTTTTGGGAAGGCGCAAAGTAACGTTGAACTGGAGCCAGGAGAACTGCCTAATTAACAATTGCCAATTGACCTGCGAGAGACAGGGATGGGGATTAATATAGATGGATTTATACTAGCTATGCATAGTTGAAAGCTCATACTATATGCTAGCTTATTAGGCGTGGTAGTTAGTCTAACTGAGATGACAGCCCGTTTCCTCTTCGTGGGGAAACGGGCTTTTTATGTGCACTTATAGTGATAGTTTTAGTTTGAGAGAAGAGAGGTATTTCATGGTTAAACAGAAAAGAAAATGTATGGCTTACATAGCCACGGTTTTCCTCCTAATTGTTAGTATGCTCATCGCTGCATGTGGAGGTCCTAGTGAGACAAAGAAAGATACGGCGCAAAATAACAAGCCAATCGAAATCACAGACGTAACAGGACGTACGGTAACGCTTAAAAAGCCAGCAGAGAGAGTTGTCTTACAGTGGAGTGGTGCTGGTGGTCCATTCTTTACGATTTCCGCACTTATGGGCAAGGATACGCCAAAGGTTATCGCCGGTATGGATACATCTTTGCAGGATTACAGGGCGGATATGTGGAAACACTTCACTACGGAAATGCCTGAGCTAGCTAAGATTCCAGTAGTGGGTACAGTCGGTGATAAAACATTTAATGCTGAGCAAGTTGTGGCATTAAATCCAGATGTTATTTTTATCCCTGTTGATTTGAAAGATCAGTACGAGTCTGATGCAAAAGCAAAAATGGATGCTGCTGGTATTCAGACTATTTACATAGATTACCATGCAGAAAAACTGGAAAGTCATCAAAAATCCATTGAAGCTATTGGTAAAGCTTTAGGTAAAGAAGAACGTGCTGCAGAGATTAACAAGTTCTATACAGAGCGTGTGACAAGAGTTCTCGATCGTGTTAGTAAAATTAACAAACCAAAACCAACAGTTTATCTTGAAGTTGGTATGAATGGTCCGGAAGAATTTGGTAATTCCTTTAGTAGTAATTACTCTTGGGGGGCATTAGCTACTATGGCTGGTGCTGATGTCATCACCAAGGATGTTATTAAGAAAACGTCTCCTATTAATCCAGAGTTTATACTTGAGAAAAATCCAGATATCATAATGATCATGGGTTCTTACTGGCCTAAGAAACCAACCTCTATGCGTTTAGGTTTTGAAGCAACCGAAGCATCGTCTCAAGAGTTGTTGAAAGCTTTCACCATAGAACGTCAAGGTTGGAGCGAATTAAAAGCTGTTGAAAATAAACAAGTTTACTCTGCGCACCACGGTCTTCCACGTGAAGTCTTTGATGCAGCCGTATTCGAATATTTAGCAAAAACCTTCTATCCTGAAGAGTTTGCGGATGTAGATCCTGAAGCTACGCTTAAAGAGTTCTATGACAAATTCTTGCCATTCTCTTATAGTGGCATCTGGTTTATGCATATGAATTAGGGTTGTGTTGTGTGTGAAGGAGCTGATGATGTAAAACCCAAATAAATGCTGTTATATATTGTGTTTATTAGAACTTATTAAGTTTGGAATCGAGGTATTCTATGGTTAAGAAAAAGAAATTTATGGCTTATTTAGCCACAGTTTTTCTACTGATTGTTAGCATGCTCCTGACTGCATGTGGTGGCCCTGGGGATGCAAAAAAGGATGCAGCTCAGACTGGTAAATCTATTGAGATTACAGACGTAACAGGTCAAAAGGTTACGTTGAAAAAGCCAGCAGAACGCGTAGTAGTTCAATTGAGTGCTTCTGGTGGTGCGTTCTTGACTATGGCTGCGTTGCAAGGCAAAGATGTGGCTAAGACTATTGTTGGTATTGACCCTTATTTGAGTAAATTGCGTACAGATATGTGGGATCGCTACAAATCTGAAGTGCCAGAGTTGGAAAAAATTCCTCTCATTGGTAACGTAAATGACAAAACATTTGATGTGGAAAAAGTAATTTCCTTAAACCCAGATGTTATTTTCATGCCTTTATATTTCAAAGATCAATATGAAGCTGATTACAAACCTAAAATCGATGCAGCTGGCATTCCTACTATCTATATCGATTACCATGCGGAAAAGCTTGAAAATCATCAAAAATCTATCGAAGCTATCGGTAAAGCATTGGGTAAAGAAGAGCGTGCAGCAGAAATCAACAAGTTCTATACTGACCGTTTAACAAGAGTTATGGATCGCATTAGCAAAATCAATAAACCAAAACCAACTGTTTACATTGAAACAGGTAACGAAGGTCCAGAAGGTTTAGGTTTTGCATATAGTGCAAACGTAGCCTGGGGCGCATTAGCAACGCAAGTTGGTGGCGATCTTATTACCAAAGATGTAGTTCAAAAAGCAGGCCCTGTTAACCCAGAATTTATTTTAGAAAGAAACCCAGATATCATCATGATCATCGGTTCCTACTGGCCTAAGAAACCGACTTCTATGCGTTTAGGTTTTGATACAACTGAAGCTAAATCTCAAGAATTGTTGAAAGCTTTCACCACAGAACGTCAAGGCTGGCCTGAATTGAAAGCCGTTCAATCTAAAAACGTATTCTCTACTCACCATGGTTTACCTCGTGAAGTATATGACGTTGCAGTATTCGAATACTTAGCTAAAACATTCTATCCTGAGGAATTCAAGGATGTAGATCCTGAAGGCACACTTAAGGAATTCTATGATAAATTCCTTCCATTCTCTTACGGTGGCGTTTGGTTTATGCATTTGAACTAAAAAGGGGTTTTGTATAGTGACAGAAACTAACAACCAGTACGATTATAAGAAACAGAGTTATAAAAAACTATTGTTCATTATTATCGGATTGATCATTTGTGCGGTAAGTTTTGTTACCGATATTATTGTAGGTCCTGCATCACTTACGTTAAGTGATGTATGGCTCGCATTAACAGACCCAGTAGAGGTTTCCAAAAACGCATATGTTATCATTTGGTCGATTCGTATTCCGACGGCCATTATGGCGTTGCTCGTAGGTGCTTCTTTGGGCATTGCTGGTGCTGGCATGCAGACTATCCTTGATAACCCGTTATCTAGCCCGTATACACTTGGTATATCAGCAGGGGCTGGTTTCGGTGCATCTCTCATGGTCGTTGTAGGCGCTAGTGCATTAGAGTTTTTAGGCGTCTTTATGGTTCCATTCGGCGCCTTCGTATTTGCTAGTTTGACGAGCTTCTTTATCTATTCCATCAATAAGATTAAGAATTTCTCCTCTGAAACGATGATTCTCGCTGGTATCGGCATGATGTTCTTGTTCCAAGCGCTTCAATCCTTGATGCAATATATGGCATCTCCTGAGGCCCTTCAAAACATCGTATTCTGGACGATGGGGAGTTTAGCTAAGGCAAATTGGGTGAACATCTCTATTGTTCTTATCGTGCTAGCAATCATGCTTCCGCTTATGATGCGTGAATCTTGGCGTTTAACAGCATTAAAATTAGGCGATGAAAAGGCTTCCGGTCTTGGTGTTAATGTTGAAAGCTTACGAGTAAAAGTGTTTGTTTTCATCTCCATCATTACAGCCGTTGCTGTTTCTTTCGTTGGAACCATTGGTTTTATCGGTATTGTAGGACCACATATTGCACGTATGCTTGTGGGTGAGGATCAACGGTATTTCTTACCTCTCTCTGCAGTGTGTGGTATGGCGATTTTGTCTCTCGCATCTATTGCGAGTAAGATGCTCGTTCCTGGGGCGATGTTCCCAATCGGTATTGTGACGGCAATCATCGGTGTACCTTTCTTCTTCTCGTTGGTATTGACTAGGAAAAGGAGCTATTTCAAATGATTGAAGTTCATAATCTAACCTTTGGTTATTCCGCTACGGAAGACGGACAAATCTTAAAGGGCGTTGATTTTGCTGCTAAAACAGGTAAATTGACTGCGCTCATTGGTACTAACGGTGCTGGTAAATCTACACTTTTAAAAACAATTATGGGTATCTTGAAAGGCAAGGGCGAGATTTCCGTTAATGGTAAACCTGTATCTCAATATTCTACAAAGGATTTTAGTAGTACAGTGAGCTATTTGTCTCAAGATAATGACTGTAAAGTCAATCTATCTGTTTTTGAAGTCGTTATGCTAGGGCGCATGGGATCCATGTCCTTCCGCGTAAGTGATGAGGATATTGCAGCCACACAAGAGGTATTGGAACGGTTGAACTTACAGCGCTTTGCATCGCGCAGCATCATGGAGCTCAGCGGTGGTCAACGCCAACTTGTGTTCATGGCACAAGCCCTTGTAAAAGAACCTAAAATCTTAATTCTTGATGAACCGACAAGTGCTTTAGATTTGCACAAGCAATTTGATTTGTTAACATTGCTAAAAAATCTGACTCAAGAAAATGATTTTACAACACTCGTAACATTGCATCATCTTGATCTGGCGGCTATGTTCGCAGATGAAATCATCGTGCTCAAAGAGGGTAGAGTATACGCTCAGGGCGCACCGAAAGACATCTTTACAGAAGCCATGATGGAAGATGTATATCGTGTTAAAACAAAAATTTATATCGATGACAATGGGCTACCTCATGTTATTCCATTAGAAGCTATTATTAATTAATAGGATTCTTTGTGATTGCGTTGAGCTTATTATAGTGTTGGTACTATCTGTTATAGATAGTCATTGACGTGAATCCAGTTATTAATAGGATGTAAGACTATTAGTTAAAAATAAAAGAGGCTGAAATCTTTGCAGAGCAGCATTGATTTCAGCTTCTTTTTGTTGGGAAAAGTATTGGTATTGTATTTAAATAATCTCTTTAACCTGTGCTATACCCTTATCAGTAAGCACGTAGTGTCCATTTGTCACATATAATAGACCTTGTTTCTTTAGCTGTGAAGCAGCTTGATGCGTATAGTCAGGTCTCCAGTTCAAATGCTCGTGAATGGTACCGATGCCGTTTTCAATGTGCGCAATAGGTGTATCCATATGCGTATAAATGTGGCACAGCATCATCGTTTCTCGATAGTGACGACGCAAATGACGTTGACGGCGGTATGTGGCGATATAGCCTGTCTTTGGTGTTGCAATAACAGCGATAATCAGTGCGATACCGATGGTGGTTGCAATAGAACCCGCGATGGATACGTCCATGGTGAAAGATACTTCCGTACCGACGACAGCACAGATAATACCGATGATGATACTGCTAGTAAGCATGGCTTTCACAGAGTCCGTCCATAAATAAGCGATGACCGCAGGCCCAATCATGAGGCCGATGACGAGAATGGCACCTACCGCTTGGAATGAGGCTACAACGGTGAGGGATACCATGGTCATCAGCACGTAGTGGATGAGGGCAGGCATAAAGCCGAAGAGCCCTGCTAGTAGCGGATCAAAAGTAGATAATTGCAATTCCTTGTAGAATAGCATGACTAAAATTAAATTGATGAGCGCCACGCCTAGAGAAATCCATAGTGATACAGGCCCCAGGTCGGTGCCGTTCACAATCCATCGATCAAAGGGTGCAAAGGCTATTTCGCCGAGCAATGCGGTATCTACATCGAGATGAGCGTTACCGCTGTATAGGCTGACTAGAATGATGGCGATAGAGAATAGAAGAGGGAAGATGATGCCGATAGACGCATCTTCGTTGACAAGTCCCGTATTGTGTATCATTTCTGTAAGCCATACGGTGCCTACACCAACTAAGGTAGCCCCGACGAGTAGAAATGGAGAGTTTAAATCTTCCGTCATAAAGAAAGCGAGCACGATGCCGAGAAATACGGTATGCGTAATGGCATCGGCCATCATGGACATGCGGCGCAATACGAGGAAGACCCCAGGGATGGCACATGCGATGGATACCGCAATGGCAATGAGCAATATCTCTGTATGAACTGTCATGGGGCACCTCCTATGTGAGGTTGTGCGTCCTCTGCTACGTAAATACTTTGCTGTGCATTGGATTTGGGAGCCCTTGTGGTTTCTAACAATAATGCGTGCTTTGACTGTCTATTTTTACGGAACTGCCAGAGCATACCTCTGTTAGGAGCAAAGATGAGACTCAATAATACGAGAATCGATAAAATGACGATGATAGCTGGACCTGTCGGTAATTTTGGGATCGATGTACTCCAGATAGTACCGCCGATGGCGGATATCATGCCGAAAAATCCTGCTAATATACACATGGTGCCCAGTTTATTCGTCCACTGTCTTGCCCCAACGGCGGGTGCAATGAGGAGAGAGCTAATCAAGATAGCCCCTACCGATTGAATACCGATGATGATGGTCATGATCAATAATGAACGATATAAAATAAGGGTGAAAGTGACGGGAATTTGTAGTGTTTTGGCGTATTCCACATCGAAGGAGATGAGCTTTAACTCCTTCCAGAATAATGCGGTTAATACGATGATGATGAGCGCCGCTGCAGATGTGATGTACACATCGCGCGCTAATATGGTGGCTGCCTGTCCAAATATAAATTTTGAAAGCCCTGCTTGACCAGCATTGTTTAAGCTTTGTACATAGGTGAGCAATACCATACCAAGCCCAAAGAAAGCGGAGAGTATGGTCGCTAAAGCGCCATCAAATTTGATTTTGCTGTTTTCTACGGTGATGGTAATGAGCCAAGCCGCAGTGATAGAGGATAGGGCAGCACCTGCGATGAGAACTTCGATGTCCTTGATGCCCGTCAGCAAGAAGGCAATGACCACACCGGGTAGTGCCGCATGAGATAGGCCGTCACCGATGAGGCTTTCCTTGCGAAGTACCGCAAAGGTACCAGCGATACCGCTAGCGAGGCCTAATAACGCCGTGCCGAGCAGTACCATTTGCGTCGTATAGGATTGGAGTATGGTCATACAATCCTCCCCTTGCCATAGGTGCGCTCAATAGCTTCGTCTGTAAACGTATCTGCTACAGGGCCATAGGCGACAGTTTGTTTGTTTACCATCGTTACCCAATCGAAATATTGGGGCACCGTATTTAAATCGTGGTGGACGACGATAACCGTTTTGCCGCGAGCTTTCATTTCTTGTAAAAGCGAAATAATAGCATGCTCTGTGGTTTTATCGACGCCCTTGAAGGGTTCGTCCATGAGGTAAATATCTGCCTCTTGGACGAGGGCTCTTGCGAGGAAGACGCGTTGTTGTTGTCCCCCTGAAAGCTGGCGAATTTGTCTGTTCACATAGTCGCTCATACCCATTTTTTCAATCATAGAGAGGGCGAGTTCCTTATCCTTTTTGTTAGGTCGCTTGAACCAACCTAGATGACCATAACGACCCATGAGTACTACATCTAGTACGGTAGTGGGAAAGTCCCAGTCTACGCTACCACTTTGAGGAACGTAGGCGATTTTCTTGTAATCATTTTTGTCCATTGCTAAGTGGTGATCGATATAAAATTTTACACTTCCTGAGATAACTGTTAGTAGGCCGAGCATGGCCTTTAATAATGTGGACTTACCGGCACCATTAGGGCCGACAATGGCCGCTAAGGAACCGATGGGTACCTTCATATCTACGTCCCATAATACGGGTTTTGTTGTATATGCTACGGTCATATCTTCAACTTCAACGGCCCATTCCATGGAAACCTCCTTGTATTAATGAGTGCCACTAGCAGAAAGTTGCTAGTAGCACTTGTACTTACAATAATAAAGTAAACTTAAGTCAATCTAATTTAGTATAAGTAAATTTACTTTGTTGTATTCAATTAAGAAATTCTAATAAATGATTATTTAAGTGCTTTGGTAATTGTATCAATATTAGCTTTCACCATACCGATATATGTGCCACCCTCAGTACCTTCGGAGCCGAGAGAGTCAGAGTATAATTCGCCGCCGATGGATACGTTCCAACCTTTAGCTTTGGATGCCTCTTGAACGGCTTCAATTGTTTTGTGTGGTACAGAAGACTCTACGAAGATGGCTTTAATCTTGTGGTCTACGATGAATTGAACGAGGTTATTCATATCTTGTGTACCTGCTTCTGTGGCAGTGCTTACACCTTGCAAACCTTTTACTTCAAAACCGTACGCACGAGCAAAGTATTGGAATGCATCGTGAGCTGTTACAAGTACGCGAGATTCTTTTGGAATAGATTCTGCTTGAGCTTTAACGTACGCATCAGTTTCATCTAATTTAGTAAGGTATGCGTCATAGCGTTTTTGGTAATCTTCTTTATGAGCCGGATCGGCTTTAGCAAGACCTTCGTATACTGCTTTTGCTGCCAGCTTCCAGTTAGCAACGTCAAACCAAATATGAGGGTCTTTTGTTTTTACACCATCTTCTTCGTCAAAGTCGAGCAATGTAGCTGGATCAATGGCATCAGATACGCGGATGGTCGCTTTATTTTGCTTTGTTAGATTATCAAAAATGGAGCCCATTTTACCTTCCAAGTGAATGCCGTTGTATACTACAACATCCGCCTTAGACATAGCTGTTACATCGCCTGCGCTAGCTTGATATAAGTGAGGGTCTACACCAGGTCCCATGAGACCTTGAACGGTTACATGGTCACCGCCGATTTCTTTTACTAAATCCGTTAACATCGTCGTTGTAGCTACGACATTAAGTTTTTTCTGACTATCTTGGGCTGTGTCCTTTCCGCAGCCTGCAAGGGCAAATACTATAAGTGCTAATGATACGACGACTAATAAAATTCGATTAAATTTCATAATAAGCCTCCTTTTTTATAGATACTAAATTTAAAAACATTAATGACTTTGTTTGAGAGAAATATTTTGTTCTAATAATGAAATAATTTGAAGAAGGAGAATATCTCTCTGAATTTAAACGGAAAAATAGCCGCTACTAACGTAGCGGCTAGTGGCAGTTATACAGTCTTCTGCTAAGGTCAAAATAATCTAGGGAATAAGTGCTTGTAGATGGCTAGGCCCAACGAGGGCAACGATACCAAGTACCATCATGACCTTCATTTGAATACGCTTTCTACGTCTCATGATGAACCTCCTTTGTGTAGTTTTTTGTCATATCAACTAGATATGTGAGTCCGGACAGTTATCTTGAATTCAATATATCATAAATGAGAAATTTTATCAATAATAATTTATTCTTTTAATATTCATCTTTATTTAGTATGATATTATGCATAGGTAAAAGGTTAATAAGGAGGCTTCTTATGAATAAATTATTCCGATACGCTGCTGCAGCAGTACTCGTTGCATCTTTTGGCATGTTAAGTGATTATACAGCTGATGCAGCGAAGTTTTTAGAATCTCCAAGAGAGGTTACTATTGTAAAACCTGAGTTGCCTGAGATTCCTCAAACCGCTATGGTAGCGCCTGATATGCGCGTACGCTTCTTGATTGATAAAAAAGGTAATGTTAAAAATGTTTTCGTAGAGCGCTCTTCTGGATATGCTCCCGTTGATGAAGCAGTAAAAAAAGCAATTTTGCAGTGGAAGTTTACCCCTGCTATTGGCACAGATCAAAAGGCACACGAATCCATTATTGGGATGACAATTACTCTGCCTAAGCAAGCTGTGAAAGCTAAATAAGGAGAAAACGATGAATAAAGTGTTGCGTTGTATTATATTAAGCTCATTGTTTGTAATGAGTATGGTAGCTTCTGTGTTGGCAGCTCCATATGATCCACCAGTAGCTATAGCTACACCACCTATTGACCGAGCATTGCTCGCGGCCTATGGTGAAGCTGCTCATGGTGCAGATATACGTTTTACCATCAAGGAAGATGGTTCTGTAGGGGACGTTGAAGTTGTCTCATCTAGTGGCTCTAGTGCTCTTGATGCAGCCATTGTTGATACTATTTCTAAATGGAGATTTAGTCCTGCCACAGATTCTAATGGTAAACCTGTAGCATCTTCTAAAACTGAATATATTGATTTTAAAAACTAATTAAAGACACTTATAGAGAACTGCACCCTAAAACTTGGACACAACTTTTGAGGTGCAGTTTTTGTATGCTAAAATATTCTTAAAAATAAAGTAAAGTTATTTATTTTCATAATATTTGATTCGTAAATTTTAAAAATAAATCAAAATTGTATCTGTAGCAACTGAAAATTACTTTCAAAATGATATAATGAAAATATAATTATAGATTAGCCCGTGGAGGTATAAGCATATGAATCCATTAAAACAAAAACTAGATATTAACAATGAACGTTACAGAATTATTGTGTCCATTAAAGAAGATTATTTAGATGGTAAATTGTCCTTAGAAGAGGGCAACCGCATTTTAAAAGAGAAACTAGGTACTTGTACACCTGATGAGTTTGCTTATGCAGAGCAAAGCTTGAAAGGTGTTTACAAGGACGAAGAAATCCTAGAGAAAATGGATGATCTTTTAGATTTATTTGACGGCGTTTTAGTACGTGCCGAAAATGAATACCCTGAAAACCATCCGTTGTGGGCATACTTGGAAGAAATCAACGCTGTTGAAAAGGTAGCCCTTGAAGCAGACAAATTGTTAAAACAAGAGAAGTTTATAAAAAATCCGTGGCTTGGCGTTTTTGATTCCTTAGCAGAGTGGAGAACGCATCTGTCTCGTAAGCAAAATCAACTGTATCCAATGCTTGAGGACCACGGTTTTGACCGCCCAACGCGCATTATGTGGACCTTTGATGATGCTGTGCGCGATGCTATCTCTGCATCCTATGCATTGCTTCGGGAAGATAAGTATGAAGAATTCCTAGCGTCTGTGCCAGAAACTTTGGCGAAATTACGGGATTTGAATTCTAAAGAACTAGAAGTCTTATTGCCAACGTCTTATAAATTGTTGAGTGACGAAGAGTTTGTTCGGATGAGTAAAAATGACCATGAAATTGGTTATGCTATTATCAATGCGCCAGGTTTATATGTAGTGCCAGGTATTAATGATTCTGCGGCGCAATTGAATGGTAATAATTCAGCTCAAGGTGGTGCTGTATCTAACGAATTCTTAAATGATTTAGCCGGCTTGCTATCTAAATATGTAGGCCCTGTTGGTGGCGCACCCGTTGGTAAGGATGCAGTTCTCGATGTAGCCACAGGTAAATTGACATTAGAGCAAATTAATTTGTTGTTCCGTCATTTACCGGTAGATTTATCCTATGTAGATGAAAATGAACTAGTTAAGTTTTATAGCGATACGGCACATCGTATTTTCCCTCGCAGTGCGAACGTTATCGGTCGTGAGGTGAAGAATTGTCACCCCGCAAAATCTGTTCATATAGTAGAGGAAATCGTAGAGAAGTTCCGTTCTGGCGAACAAAGCCAAGCGGAATTCTGGATTAATAAACCAGGCTTGTTCATCTACGTTATCTACACCGCAGTACGCGATGAAAATGGTAAATTCCGTGGCGTATTGGAAATGATGCAAGATTGTACTCATATCCGTGAACTTGAGGGTTCCCGTACATTGTTGACTTGGGATAAAACTGATTTTGTAGGCGATGGTGGTAAAGAAAAATCCTTGGCTCAAGAGGCAGCAGAAGAGGTAGAAGAAGAACCATTAACAACTGATGCAAATGGTCGATTCCATATCGATGCAAAAACAACATTATCTAATCTAATTAAACAATGCCCAGATATTGTAGATCATTTGATTTCTTTAAATCCTAAATTCGAGAAATTAAAAACACCTATGGTAAAAGTAATGGCTAAGGTAGCAACAATCAAGATGATTGCAGAGCGCGGTGATTTTGAGGTAGATGATCTAATTAGTAAAATCGATGCATTTATCAATAAAGATAAGAAATAATTGTATTTTTTAAACGTGAAAGAGGCAAGTGCTTAGGACCTTGCCTCTTTTTCGTTTTGCTATTTGACTAGTTGATTTGTAAATAAAACTAGTTACTTTGTAACTATGTTTATTTTTTTAAGGTGTTCTATTGAATACTAATGGTTTTATGCAGCTAGGTATTAATTTATTACATTACAAATGTGTTGCACTAATTCAAAATAAACATACATTAATTTTCTATAAATAATCTGTTTTATGTATACAAATTTGATTGAAAAGGGTAAAATAGAAAATAATGAAAGTATTTGCCTAAGCAGTGTTTTCATATACAAAATTACTTCTACAAGAGAAATTACTAATATATTTAAAGGTGAGGATCTAGATACTATGTCTACAAGACGCGTTTGGAAGCAAAGTGAAATCAAAACAAACCCATTATTTTCTATGATGCGCAGTACAATTGAAACTGCATTCTATGGGAACAATGTAACTCCTGTAACATCTGTGGCACAAGCGTATCAATTAGCCTCTGAAGAGCCAGGTGTTATCATCCTCGATATGCCAGTATTTAAACCATTAGAGCAAGGCTTGCCAGCTGATGCAAAGGTTCTTGTTACAAATGATGGTAAAACTACTGGCCGTTATGCTAAAGCTCGCCGTATTATTGGCGATGAAGGCATAGATGAAGTTGAACTCGCTAACATTGCACGCGATGCAGTATATGATAGCCGCAATAAAGAGTGGATTTCTGCGGAATCTATCGTTGGTCTTGATAAAAAATTCACAGCTCGTGCTCATTTGATGATTCCAAAAGATCACGCGTCTATTTTGTATTCTTGGCTTATGAACTTTAAGTTCTTTGATGCGGCTGTAAAAGAGTTCTACAACGATAGTGTGGACATTCCGGAAGGCGATATCTATATTTACTCTGATCCTGATTATGTTGTGCCAGGTCATCCAGGTGGTCTTGCTATTTTTGACCCTGCTCATAACTGTGCCATGATTCTTGGTATGCGCTACTTCGGCGAGCATAAAAAAGGTACGCTTACACTTGCGTGGTCCTTGGCGAACCGCTTCGACTATGTTGCATGCCACGGCGGTATGAAACGTTACAACCTTGAAGGTGGTAAAACATATACTATCGGTGTGTTCGGTTTGTCCGGCTCCGGTAAATCTACGTTAACTCATGAAAAACATGATGGTCGTTATGATATTTCTATCTTGCATGACGACGCGTATGTTATCAATACAAACGATTTGAGTTCTATTGCTCTTGAACCTACATACTTCGATAAAATGCAAGATTATCCTGTGGAACATCCTGCTAATGAATTCTTGTTAACACTACAAAACGTAGGCGTAACAATGGATGAAGATGGTCGCAAGGTTGTATTGGCAGAAGATGTGCGTAATAGCAATGGTCGTGCTATCAAATCTCAATTCTGGACAGACAATCGCGTAAACTACGTTGGTGAACCGGTTAATGCCATAGTATGGCTTATGAAAGATAAAACTTTGCCACCTATTCTTAAAATTGATGATCCAGTATTGGCATCTACTATGGGTGCTACACTCGCTACACGCCGTTCTACAGCGGAAAAACTTGATGCTCACGTCGATCCAAATGCACTTGTTATCGAACCTTACGCAAATCCATTCCGTACATATCCATTGGTTCGTGACTATGAAAGCTATAAAAAACTGTTCTGCGAATGTGGCGTTGAATGCTACATCATGAATACAGGCTTCTTCTTGGAAAATAAAATTCCTAAAGAAGTTACTCTCGATTTGTTAGAGCGTTTAGTAGAAGGTACATTAGAATTTAAACCGTTCTGTGAATACGAAAATCTTTCTTATGTAGAGGTTCCTGGTTTTGAACCTCCATTCGAAGTACGCGAGTATCATCACCAATTGCACCAAGCTTTTGAGTTCCGCTATGATTATGTAGAAAAACTTAAAGGTCATAAAAACGAATTACCTCAAGAAGTATTGGATGTACTTAAATCTTTAATGTAATCTAAAAATTAAAAAGGGCTGTAATAGAATGCGGTTTTACCGCATACTATATGTAGTTCGTTTAACTTATAAGACATACCAAGAAATTTAGGTTTGTAAGGCACTAAATTTCTTGGTATTTTTTTATTTTCCCCATGTATATGTAACGTATATTTTAGTAATATATAGTTATAATAGAAATAATGTTTTATTATAAGACTTGTATATGTACATAGTTATAAGGACTCGTATATGGACATAAAAGACATTAAATATATTAGTACCATCGTTGAGATGGCATCATTTTCTAAGGCATCTAAAAAGTTATATATTTCTCAGCCGGCGTTGAGTCAGGGAATTCGTCGCATTGAAGCAGAGCTAGGAGTTACGTTGTTTGTTCGTGATCGTACAAAAGTCGTGCCAACGGCTGCGGCGTTACAAATTGCAAAAGAGGGCATGCCGTTAGTTTTAAAGGCGGAGGCTTTAACGCAATCTATCATTAATCAAGGCACAGATGTAGCCTATCATGTGCGTATCGGCTTGTCTCAATTTTATGGACATCATATGCTCGGGAAAACATTGAAAAGCTTTCAACAGATTGAACCGTCTTGGGAGTTCCATGTTGTAGAGGGTGAATCTCACTTCTTGGAACAGCAAATTTGTGATGGTTTAGTAGATGTAGGGTTATTCCCAACGCCGATTTATTCTCAGGATCTTGAAAGTTATCCCGTTTTAGATGAGCAGATTTTATTGGCCATTAGTGTGGAAAATAAGAAGGCTATAGCCATTGCAGATTCTCTCATGACTGGTGATGGAATTCGAGAAATTGCACCCTTTGGAGCATTTCCGTTTATTTTGCTAAGAGAAGGACTCAAATTACGGACGTTGGTAAACCGTTTATGCCAAGCGGAATGCTTTGTGCCCAAAGCCGTCATTGGCTCTGAAACTCTAGATTCATGCCGGTCCTTGGTAGAAGATGATTATGGTATTACATTCTTGCCGAGCACGCTCAATAGCAAGGGGGATGACGATAAGGTTAAATTCTATCCTCTTGCATCGAAACTTTGTTTCCGCCAATTAGTTCTTGTGGCAAGGTCTGATCGGGCAAAACGTTTCCATTTATCTGAAGTAGCACATATCATGCAGCAATTTTTGTAGTGCATAGGTATAAAGATATTTAGGTGGCATATCCTGAGGGGAGGATCATATTAATAAATTAATAATTAATACATAAATTAATACGTAAATCAATCAATTAATCAATAAAATAAAGAGACTAATTCCTGTAAAGTTTAGGAATTAGTCTCTTTTTATTTATGAAAAGAAACTGAAAAAATCGAATTTAATAAATATAGTAATTATCATATTCTTAGATATAGATGCGTCAAAAATTTCTCAAATTTTAATTGACAAATGTCTTTTCAGAAAATATACTTAAAGTGATTTAAAACATATTTAGGAGATAGGACTTAAAACCCATCATTGTAGTGGATTTAAAGTGAATTAAAAGTAGAATATGTTTTTTGTTTTTATTGGTTGGCCTATGTAGGCCCCTAGGAGGTTTCAAATGAGTAAAGATGTGGAAAATAAAAATACCCATGAACACAATCATGGTGAACAACATGGTCACGACCATAATCATGAACATCATTGCCACTGTGGCGGTCATGATGATCATGGTCACGACCATAGTCATGCAAAGGCTCTTCCGACGGATAAATGGGTGCCACACACTCATGAACCAGGGGTACCTCATGAACATGGTGTAAATGACTACATGAAAGCTGTTGCTGAGTATCGTAAAACATGGCCTACAAAACAAGATGTAATTGAACAAACACCAGATCCTGCTGTGCGTGAAATGATTCTTCGTATGGAGCAAATCGGTTGTGATACGGTATTTGACCGCTTTGATAAACAACAACCACAATGTACATTTGGTATTGCTGGTATATGTTGTCGTATCTGTTTCATGGGCCCTTGTAAAATTACACCTAAGAGTCCTCGTGGTGTCTGCGGTGCGGATGCTGACCTCATCGTAGCTCGTAATATGACACGTGCTGCTGCAGGTGGTTTGACTCAACATGGTGCACATGCTCGTGAAATCTTGATTTCTTTGAAAGCTGCTGCTAATGACCAATTGGACATTCCAATTTTAGGGGAAGAAAAAATCCGTACTGTATGTAAGGCTTTCAACATCCCTGAAGAAGGTCGTTCCTTGAAAGAAGTGGCTAATGATTTAGCAGATGTATTGCTCGAAGATTTGAGCCGTGCATTGCCAGGTGAATATAAAACAATTACAGCTATGGCTCCTGCAGAGCGTCGCGAAGTTTGGAAAAACTTGGATATCTTGCCTGTTTCCGCATACAATGAAGCCTTTGATGCATATCATCGTACAACCGTAGGTACAGATGGCGATTGGGAAAGCAATATGAAACAATTCTTGCGTTGTGGTCTTGCTTTCACATTCACAGGCGTAGTAGCGGCAGACATTGCTACAGATGCATTGTTCGGACAAGGTGGTCGTCGTACTTCCAAAGTTAACATCGGTGCCTTGAAAAAAGGGTATGTTAACATCGCTGTTCATGGTCATTTACCAACATTGGTATCCCAAATTTGTAAAATTGGCGCCTCTGAAGAATATTTAGAAAAAGCAAAAGCTATCGGCGCTAAAGGTATCCAATTCTACGGTATCTGCTGCTCTGGTTTGTCCAGTATGTACCGTTATGAAAATGTTATTCCATTGTGTAATGCTATCGGTGCTGAGCTTGTACTTGGTACAGGCGCTCTTGATTGCTGGGTAGCTGACGTTCAAGACGTGTATCCTGCTATCATGGACGTAGCACGTTGCTTCAACACAAAGGTTATCACTACGTCTGATGCAGCTCGTTTACCAGGTGCTGAACACATCGGCTACGATCATCATCACACTAACTTGGCTGAAACAAAAGATTTGGCTCGCAAAATTTTGGATCGTGCTCTTGAAGCGCATGAATTGCGTAAAGGTATGCCTGTATTCATTCCGCCATACGAAATCACAGCAGAAGTTGGCTTCTCTCCAGAATCCACTGTTAAACATTATGGTTCCTTCAAACCATTGGCAGAGGCTTTAAAATCTGGTAAAGTTCGCGGTATCGTTAATGTAGTAGGTTGTTCTAACCCTCGCGTTATCTACGAAAAAGCTACTGTAGATATTGTTGATACACTTATTAAAAATGGCTGTATCATCCTTACAAACGGTTGTGCATCTTTCCCATTGATGAAACTTGGCTATTGTAATACAGATGCTAACAAGAAATGTAGCCCTGCATTGCAAGAGTTCTTGGGCGATGATCAACCACCAGTATGGCATGTGGGTGAATGTGTAGATAATGCGCGTTCCTCTGGTATCTTCGGCGGTATTGCTGCAGAACTTGGCCTTAACTTACCTCAATTGCCATTTGCTATGTCTAGCCCTGAATGGTCTAACGAAAAAGGTATCGATGCATCCCTTGGTTTCCGCTTGATGGGGATTAACTCTTATCACTGTGTTGAGCCACCTACACAAGGCTCTGATGCCGTTACAAAATGGCTCAAAGAAGACACTAAAGATATCTTAGGCTCTGTTATGTATGTAAATACGGATCCTGCTAAAGTAGCTGAGAAAATTTTGGCAGATATCGATGAAAAACGCGCTGCTTTAGGTTGGGCTGAAGTAAAATAGTAAGATAGAAATTAGTAAATTGTAGTTTATAATAAAAAACGCTCAAAAGCGTAATGGTTATTGTATTTCCTTAAGCTTTTGAGTGTTTTTCTTTTTAAGAGAATATAGTATTACTTGTTAATTCGTGAGTCCTTATAAACCCTTTACTATTAACCCTTATGGTAATATGTATGTAGACTTAACAATATGTATAAGTTTATGAAGTAACGAAAAAAGGACTCTGTATAGAGTCCTTTTTCATGTAAGGGGAGTGTTAGTATTAATATCAAATGAAACATGTATTTAAACAAGTAGTAGGTTTGGGGTTAGTATTACTTGTCGGGAGATAAATACACGTACGGTAACCAGGGAATTGTTACCTCTATCTATCATTTGACATTATCATTATAGGAAGGGTAAATGAGTTAAAAATGAAGAAATTTAATAAATTTCTTTAAGTTTCTTATATTTGTAAAAAACATGGTAATTAATTTTAATTATTGTTGATAAATATGGGACAATTTTGGTATTATATAAAGGAGAAGTTGTATATTTTATAAAGGTTTATCCACATTAAGCTTTTATAAAATATACAGCTCAATAGCATGAGAGGGGCAGTCATATGAGTAAAATATTCACCATATTAACACTTTTGTGGCTACTCAGTATAGGGGGGACTACTAACGCAACGGACTGGTACTATGTTGGACCAGATGCATCAGGAAACCAATTATTTATTGACAATGACAGTGTACAGAAGAGTGATTACGATGCGCTTTTGTGGCTGCGAGTTAATGAACTGGGTGGCGACGAATTGCGATATAAAGTTTATATCAGTAGATATAATCGAACCATGGAAACATTGAAGGTAGATGCGTACATGTCAGACGGGACGCCGTATGAGAATGTAGAATTTAATGAGAATCCTGAGCCCATTGCAGGGAACACAAATGGTCAAGCCATTTATATTTTATTATGGAAATAAAAGAACCATCTAGTACAGCAAACTAGATGGTTCTTTTTATGTGTAAAATATTTATAAAGCATTAGGGAATATTTTATATACTACATCCTCTAGATGTAGAGAATGGTATATATGAGGTTTTTAGACTTGAGCTGTATTGCGAGTCAACTCCAAGTCTTGAATCATTTGGAGATCGTCTTGAGGTGAACGACCGCCAGTAGTTAAGTAGCCACCAACCATGATACCGTTTAGGCCACCTTTTAGAGCATAAGCTTGTAAGTCTCGTAGATTTACTTCGCGGCCACCTGCAGTCCGTATCAATGCGTTTGGCAAGATGAAACGGAATACAGCGAAGGTACGTAAGATATCCAATGGACGTAAAGCTTCGTTGCTTTCAAATGGAGTCCCTTTAACAGGATTCAAAATGTTTAATGGTACGGAGTCAATATGTAAACGTTTAAGTTCGAACGCCATTTCTACGCGTTGTTCTAATGTTTCGTTAAGACCAAGAATGCCGCCAGAGCAAACACGGATGCCTGCTTTTTGTGCATTATCTATGGTAAACATTTTGTCTTCGTAGGAATGTGTAGTACAAATATCTGGGAAGTGACTAGGTGCCGTTTCGATATTGGAGTGGTATCGAGTAACACCAACTTCTTTTAATTTGAGTGCTTGTTCGTAAGTTAACAACCCAAGAGAACAGCAGATTTCAAGGCCAATTTCGTTTTTGATACGGCCTAATACGTGGATGATTTGATCAAATTCATCAGGGTTATTAGTATTACGACCACTTGTTACGATGGAAAAACGAATGGCACCAGCCTCTTTAGCTTTACGTGCTGCTTGGAGAATGCTTTCTTCATCCATGAAAGGATACTCCTGAACGCCTGTGTTGTGGTGTGCGGATTGAGCACAGAATTTACAGTTTTCAGGACATTTGCCGGATCGAGCATTAACAATGGCGCATACATCCACAGAATTATCATTGAAATGTTGGCGAATTTTATCAGCCATAGCGAGTAGAATCATAGTATCATCATCTGAAGTATGAATTAGCTCGATTGCTTCTTCTTTTGTAATTTCGCCACCGTTCATGATGCGGTTTGCAATGGTAAGTATTTTTTCGTATGTACCCACTTGGGATGGTTGTTGATCTATTGGCAAAGCCATAATAGCCTCCAGGAAATTGTTAACTTAATAAAAACATAATATATTGACAATTTGATTGTAAACGTTCGCGCATAAATTGTCAACTTAATGCATGAATTGGTTAACAAAAAATATATTATGATTTATATCTTATGATGAAAGAATATGTGCTTATCTTATAATTTATATTTATTAATAGTTAAGAGAAGTTTAGTTTAACTATATCTTTTTGATGCTAAATGATAGTTATTTTTAACTTATCTTTAAGGTTTTGTAGTATAATAAACTATTGTAATTACTATATATAACTATAATAGGAATATTAATGGAGGAGTGGATATAGATGCAGCCGTTTCGATTTATACACTGTGGTGATCTGCATTTAGGGGCACCCTTTCAATATGCTACAGGTATTAGCAATGCCGTTGATCGCGCCGTAAGTGAAGCCACTTATGTAGCCTTAGATAAAATTATTGATACTGCTATTACAGAACATGTTCATGCTGTTGTAATAGCTGGTGATATTTATAATAGCGAAGACCATAATTTAGAGGCTCAAGTCCGTTTTGTGCGCGCCATGTATCGCTTGGCGGAGCATCGTATTGATGTCTATATGGTACAAGGTAACCATGATCCTGCTGAAAGCTGGAAAGCACAATTACAGATGCCAGATAATGTACATGTATTTTCTAGCGAACAGGTACAGCGTTTCCCGCTCATCGTTAACAATATAGAAATTGGTGGCGTATATGGTATTAGTTGTGGTCATGGTAATGAAAGCGACAACTATGCTCGTCAATACAGAGCTTTTGAACGGGATGAGTTTTCTCTTGCTGTTATGCATGGTACTGTAGGTTCTAGCGTAGGCTCTGAAAATCATAATGTAATAGGACCTTGTAACTTAACTGATTTAACAGAGGCTGCTATGGATTATTGGGCATTGGGCCATATTCATAAATCTCAAGTTCTTAGCGAGGAGCCTCTCGTAGTTTATGCTGGTAATTCGCAAGGATTGCATCGTAAAGAACATGGACCTAAGGGATGTTATCTTGTATCTGTATCTCATAATGGTCATTGTGATTTGCGATTTATCGACACCTGCGCTGTCCGGTTTGAGGAAATCAAAATCGATATTGCTGGCATGCAAAATGAAACAGATTTCTTAGAGATTTTGCGCCGTAAAAAAGAAAACTTGCGAAAGCAGCATAAGAAAAACATCTTGCTATCTATCGTTTTGTCCGGTACAGGACCTCTACATCGCCTATGTACGCAAGAGGGGATTCGAAAACTATGGTTGCAAGAGTCTCAAAATGAAGAGAAAGGTAAATCTATATTTGTTATGCCTTACCGTATCATTTCTAATACAAGACCTAGTATTAATCTAGTCGAACGACGTCTATTAACAGATGTAGTAGGTGATTACTTGCGTGCTTATGATGATATGGTAGATGGGGATGCGATACAGACTGCGCGCCAAATCATGGCGGATCGTCCTGAATTTAAGCGCTTAGGTGCATATGCAGATTTATTAAGTGATGAATTATTGGCACGAGCTTTGAAACGTTGTGAAATTGAAGGTGTTACTGTATTGATGGGGGCTAATGATGAACATTAAACGCATACGATTTGATGAATTTGGCCCGTATCGCGACTGGTCTTTCACTACGGGTGACAATGGGGTTCAACTCATGTATGGCCCTAATGAAAGTGGTAAGACATCCTTGCTCGAAGGGATGCGCACCTTGTTGTTTGGTGGTACTCATAAGGCTTATGGTCCTATGACGGGGGCCCTTGATGTGGACCGTAATGGTGAAAGCTACTATATCGGTCGTAAGGGTAAGCAGTTAGACTTTTACAGTCCTGGTAATCCTGCCATCCATGAAGAGCCGGCTCAACATTGGTGGCATGGTATCGATAAAAAAACATATAACCGCATATTTGCGTTAACATTAGACGACCTACAAGGCCTTGATGTATTACAAGAGGTAGAGGTTCGTTCCCGATTCTTTGGTGCCGAAGGGGGAGAACACTTAGGTGGCGCTGTTAAGGATGTTGAAAAAGGGGCTACAGACCTACTTGTAGCATCCTCGAATGGTAAACGTCGCATCAATGTATTGATGGATGAGCTTAAAGAAAACCGCCAAAAGCTGAGTCAGTTAGCGGAGCATGAAGCGCAATATGTAGAATTACAAACCGTCTTTCACAGTACGGAGCAAACCGAAATGGAATTGCAAAATCAGTTGAAAGAATGGAAGGAATATCGGGATGGTATCGATGTAGTATTGCGTGCGTGGGATACGTATCGTCGCAGTGAAGAGGCACGTATGCACATGCAGCAGTACAATAGTGAGCTCGCCTTGAGTCGTGATGAGTTTCTTCGCCTTGATGAAGAAATTAAACGGGCTCGTGACAATATGCAATTATGGCAGGAAAAGGAAGCGGCATTGATGCCGGCTAACTTTAGTCCTGATAGCCCATTTGGAACTTATGGCCAAGATATTGAAGATCTTATTCAACAAGGTGCTAAATGGGAGCAATTACGCCGTGAGTGCGAAGAAGGCGATGCGTACATCCGTAAGGTTAGAGAACAATTGGAGTTTTCACGCACCCTACATTCTGCGTGGCGTCATGATGAGCCAATGGCAGAAGACATCAATTGGTTTGATGGAGAACGTTTGGCCAGTCGTTTGCGCACCGCAAAAGAACAACTTTTACATTGGCAAGACCGCAAACCTGCAGAGGCTACCGATGAGGTGCCGACGGCGAACCTTGAAGGGGCATCCTTACCTAACTTTAGTGAAGAAGAATTAGCTAAAAAAGAATATTTAGAACGTGAATTAGATCGTATCTTAATGGATATAGATCGAGTAGAGGCTAGACGGAATAGTTCTGGTTCAGATGCACAGCCTACAATTCTGCCAAAATGGCTACAACGCATTAGTGGTATAGGTGCTGTTATTGCTGTATTGGTAGTATTAGCAGGCCTGTTGGTTCTTGAATCTGCATTATATACTATAGGTGGTTTTATTTTCTTGATTCTATCTATGGGGCTATTCTGGTATGCTACCTGGAGGCTTCATAATGGTAACTCTGAAGTGTCTAAATTAAACTATGAGTTACAAATTTTATCCTCCCGTAAATCCGATGTAGAGCATCAGCTAGAGGCTTTGATCAAGGCTGCTACGCCTACAGCGAGTCCTGTACCATCCTTAGAAGGGGTGGCACATCTTGAACGTTGGATTCAAGAAGGTCATACATTACAAGGCATTTACGATGAAGCTCTCGCAGCATGGCAAAACTGGTTACCACAAGGGGCGGCTAAGAGTCTCGATGAAGATGATTTCTTTGGCCTCAAACATGAATATGATCAATATCATGAGCAACTACGTACTATAGAAGGCTATGAAAAGCGTTTAGCGGAGCATAAAGAAGGCCTACGTATTATTGAAGACCAAGCGATGGCTTTGTGGTATAACCTTGGGATAGAGGCGCCAGTATCTCCAACAGAGCTAAAACGCATTTATAACCAATATAAGAACTTCCAACAAAATAAGATTGTATGGGAACAAAAGGAAGCACAACGTAAAAGCTTCCGCAATGAATACGATAATTGGCATCGCAAGGAAAAAGAGCTACTCCTTCGTCAACAAGAACTGCTCCATAAAGCTGGTATGGAAAGTTCCAACGAGTATCGTCAACATCTTATCGATGAGGACCAATATAAACAGTGGCAAACCATCTATAAGCAAAGTCAGGTGCAGCTTGATTTACTTGCTCCTGATGCGGAGAACAAAGACTTGTTCTACCGTCGTTTGCGAGAAGGGAACAAGGATAACTGGTTGGATGAATTGGCTCATTCTGAGCGTGAAATAGCCTCTATCGAAGATAAATTGGCTACCTTGTACGAGCGCCGCGGCCAAATCGTTGAAGCCATGCGTACACTTGGTTCTGACCAGGAACAACACCAAATGTTGCAAGAACGAGAGGCTTTACAAAGTGAATTAGAGTCTGCTCTTGAAGATTGGGCTACTCAAGTATTGATAAGCCATTGTATGGATAAGG
>NZ_JAGZIJ010000013.1:0-29845 GCF_018366295.1 Veillonella parvula | reverse complement strand
TGTAAACCTTCCTGAAGGTGTAGAAATGTGTATGCCTGGCGATAACGTAACAATGGAAATCGAATTGATTACTCCAATCGCTATCGAAGAAGGTCTTCGCTTCGCGATCCGCGAAGGTGGCCATACAGTAGGCGCTGGCGTAGTAACAGAAATCGAAGGTTAATTTAACCTTTTATGCTCATCGTAGAATGCGTTGAGCACAATACATGCAGCACTCAGAGCGGCAGATAATGCCGCTCTCGTGTTGTGTTTTTAAACTATGAAGTAGAAGGTTGCCTCTGCGGAGGAGAATTTCTATGGAGCAGCCCATTCACGAAATGGACGACAGGAGGAATTATTAATAATGGCTAAACAGCAAAAAATCCGTATTCGCCTTAAGGCATACGACCACAAAGCTCTCGATCAAAGCGCTGCTAAGATCGTAGACACTGCAAAAAGAAATGGCGCTATGGTATCTGGTCCGATTCCATTGCCAACAGAAAAGAATATCTTCACAATTCTTCGTTCTGTACACGTAAACAAAGATTCTCGTGAACAATTCGAAATGCGTACACATAAACGCTTAATCGATATTCTTGAACCAAATTCGAAAACAGTAGATGCTATCACTCGTTTAGATTTACCAGCTGGTGTATCTATTGAAATAAAACTATAAGGAGGTGCGATAATGTCTAAAGCTATTTTGGGTAAAAAATTAGGAATGACACAAGTCTTCACAGCTGAAGGCCAATTAGTTCCTGTAACAGTAGTGGAAACTACCCCAAGCGTTGTAGTGCGCGTAAAGACTGTAGAAACAGACGGCTACGAAGCAGTACAAATTGGTTACGGTTCCATTAAAGAAAAACATTTAACAAAACCTGTAAAAGGTCAGTTCGACAAAGCTGGCGTAGCTCCAGTGAAATATCTTCGCGAAGTTCGCGTAGCTAATGCAGCTGACTACACAGTAGGCCAAACTCTGGCAGCTGATATCTTCGCAGAAGGTGAATTGGTGGACGTAGTGGGTACAGGTAAAGGTAAGGGTTTTGCTGGCACAATTAAACGCCATAACTTCTCCCGTGGTCCTGAAACTCATGGTTCTAAATCTCACCGTGAACCTGGTTCCATCGGTCCTATGATCTCCGGTGGCGGCGGTAAGGTATACAAAGGTAAAAAACTCCCTGGACAAATGGGTGGTTACAGAGTTACCGTACAACGCTTATCCGTTGTGAAAGTTGATGCTGAACGTAACCTTTTATTGGTTAAAGGTGGTATCCCAGGCGCTAAAGGTAGCTTGGTTATGGTTCGCAACACGGTTAAACCTGTTAAATAATCATTTGTCGAAAGGAGGATTATGTAATGCCTACAGTAGCAACATATAATCAATCCGGCGTTAAAGTCGGTGAAATACAGTTAAACGATGCAGTATTCGGCGTTGAAGTTAACGAAGCCGTAATGCATCAAGCCGTAGTTCGTCAATTGTCTAACGAACGTCTCGGCACACATGCAACAAAAACTAGAGGTATGGTTCGTGGCGGTGGCCGCAAACCTTGGAAACAAAAAGGTACTGGCCGTGCTCGTGCAGGCTCCAGCCGTTCCCCAATCTGGATCGGTGGTGGTACTACATTTGGTCCACAACCTCGCAGCTATTACAAAGCTATGCCTCGTAAGGCTAGACGTTTAGCAGTTAAATCTGCTCTTAGCGATAAAGTGAATAATAGCGAATTATACGTTTTGGAAGAAATCACATTAGCAGCTCCTAAAACAAAAGAAGTGTTGAACATTATTAACAGCTTCAACGTTGGTGATGCAAAAGTATTGTTCATCACTGAAGGTGATGTAAATGTTGAACGTTCCGCTCGTAATATCCAAGGTGTTAAAGCTTTGGCTTGCGAAGGTATGAACATTTTCGATCTTCTTCATTACGATAAGCTCTTCATTACTAAAGGCGCTGTCGCAAAAATCGAGGAGGTGCTCGGATAATGCAATTACATGATGTACTAATCCGCCCGGTTATTACCGAAAAATCCACTATGCTTATGGAAGAAGGCAAATACACTTTCCGTGTGCCTTTGACTGCAAATAAAGTGCAAATCCGTCAAGCAGTTGAAAAAATCTTCAATGTAAAAGTAGAAAAAGTAGCTACTATTCGTGTTTTAGGTAAGACTAAACGCATGGGTCGTACACAAGGTAAACGTAGCGATTATAAAAAAGCTATCGTAACCTTAAAAGCTGGCGAATCCATTGAATTCTTTGAAGGTGTCTAAGAGTCTAGTTGTAAGGAGGCCCACTAATGGCAATTAAATCATTTAAACCGTACTCCGCTGGTCGCCGGTTTATGACAGTATCCGCCTTCGACGAAATCACAGCAAGCAAACCAGAAAAATCCTTGCTCGCTAAGATTTCTCAAAAAGGTGGTCGTAACAATACTGGTAAAATGACAGTTCGTCACCAAGGTGGCGGTCACAAACGTCAATACCGTATTATTGACTTCAAACGTACTAAAGATAATATTCCAGCTAAAGTAGCAACAATTGAGTATGATCCTAACCGTTCTTCTCGTATCGCTTTGCTTAACTACGCTGATGGTGAAAAACGCTACATTTTAGCTCCTAACGGTCTAAAAGTTGGTGACGTTGTATTCTCCGGTCCTGAGTCTGATATTAAACCTGGTAACTGTTTACCATTGGCTAATATTCCAGACGGTACACAAATCCACAATATCGAATTGAAAATCGGTAAAGGTGGTCAAATCGTTCGTTCCGCTGGTACATCTGCTCAATTGATGGGTAAAGATAATGGCTACGCTATTCTTCGTTTACCATCTGGTGAAATGCGTCGTGTTCGTCAAGAGTGCCGTGCAACAATTGGTGTTGTTGGTAACGCTGACCACAGTAACCTTGTAATCGGTAAAGCTGGTCGTCATCGTTGGATGGGTGTTCGCCCTGGCAACCGTGGTGTTGTAATGAACCCTTGTGACCATCCACATGGTGGTGGTGAAGGTAAATCTCCTGTTGGTCGTAAACATCCTGTTACACCTTGGGGCAAACCAGCACATGGTGTTAAAACTCGCGACAAGAAAAAAGCTTCTAACAGCTTAATCATTAAACGTCGTACAAAATAGGATAAAGGAAAGGAGATAAAATAGTGTCCAGATCTATTAAAAAAGGCCCTTTCGTAGCAGATCATTTGCTTAAGAAAGTTGAAGCTTTAAACGAAACTAACGAAAAGAAAGTTGTAAAAACCTGGTCCCGTGCCTCTACTATTATCCCAAGTTTTGTAGGCCACACAATTGCTGTGCATGATGGTCGCAAACATGTACCTGTATTCATTACAGAAGATATGGTAGGTCATAAATTAGGTGAGTTCGCTCCTACACGTACTTATAGAGGTCATGGTAAGGACGAAAAATCTACAGGCAAAAAATAGGAGGAAATAATACATGGAAGCAAAAGCAATCGCTAGACATATCCGAATCGCGCCTCGTAAAATCCGTATCGTTGCAGATTTAGTGCGCGGTAAAAACATCGGCGAAGCATTTGCCATCTTGAAGTTCACTCCGAAAGTTGGCGCTGATGTAGTAGAAAAAGTTATGCGTTCTGCAATCGCAAACGCTGAACATAATTTCGATATGAATGTTGACAATCTTTACGTATCCGAGATCTTCGTTGATCAAGGCCCTACATTAAAACGCATTCATCCTCGTTCCCGTGGTCAAGCTTTCAAAATTTTGAAACGTACTAGCCACGTAACAGTAGTAGTTAAAGAAAGAGCTTAAGAAGGAGGGAAACAGAGTGGGTCAAAAAGTTAATCCACACGGTTTGCGTGTCGGTATCGTAAAAGATTGGGACGCAAAATGGTATGCAGATAAAGATTTCGCTGCTAATCTTCATGAAGACGTAAAAATTCGTAACTTCTTGAAAGAAACCCTTTTCATTGCTGGTATTTCCCGCATTGAAATCGAGCGTACAAATAAACGTATTAAATTGACTATCCACACTGCGAAACCAGGTATGGTTATCGGTCGTGGTGGTGCTGGTATCGAAGATATCAAAAAAGCAATGACTCGTTTCACTGATAAACAAGTGGACGTTAACATTGCAGAAATTAAACAAGCAGACATGGATGCAACATTAGTTGCTGAAAACATTGCGGGCCAATTGGAACGTCGTATCGGCTTCCGCCGTGCAATGAAACAAGCTGTAGGTCGTACAATGCGCTTAGGTGCAAAAGGTATTAAAATCATGGTAAGCGGTCGTCTTGGCGGTGCTGAAATCGCTCGTAGCGAATCCTATCGTGAAGGTTCTATTCCTTTGCATACACTTCGTGCAGACATCGACTACGGTACTGCTGAAGCTCATACAACATATGGTTGTATCGGCATTAAAGTATGGATTTACAAAGGTGAAGTTTTGCCAGAAGCAAAACAAGCACCTGCTAAGAAGGAAGAAGGTGGCAAGTAATGCTTATTCCAAAGCGCGTAAAACATCGTAAGCAATTCCGCGGCCGTATGAAAGGTCGTGCTATGCGCGGTAATACAGTGTCTCATGGTGAGTTCGGCTTGGTAGCATGCGAACCATCTTGGATCACTAACCGTCAAATCGAAGCTGCCCGTATTGCTATGACTCGTTATATCAAACGTGGTGGTAAAGTATGGATTAAAATTTTCCCTGACAAACCAATCACAGCTAAACCAGCTGGTACTCGTATGGGTTCCGGTAAAGGTTCTCCTGAATACTGGGTAGCAGTGGTTAAACCAGGTCGTGTAATGTTTGAAATGGACGGTGTGCCAGAAGCTACAGCTCGTGAAGCTATGCGTCTTGCAAGCCATAAACTTCCAATCAAATGCAAATTTGTTGTTAAGGGTAAAGAATTGGGTGGTGACGTAAATGAAGGTTAATGACATTCGCAATATGAGCGCTGCCGAAATGGAACAAAAAGTTTCCGGTCTTAAGGAAGAGTTATTTAACCTCCGTTTTCAGCTTGCAACAGGTCAATTAGAAAATCCTATGCGCATTCGTGAAGTTAAGAAGACAATCGCTCGTATTAAAACTGTACAACGTGAAGTTGAACTTAAATCTGAAAACGCATAATAACAGATTTGTTAAAGTTTGAAAAGGAGGCTTAAAATCGTGGCAGAAGAAAGAAACGTACGTAAAGTCCGCGTAGGTAAAGTTGTTAGCGACAAAATGGACAAAACTGTTGTTGTTGCTGTTGAACGTAAAGTACCTCACGCATTATATAACAAGCCAATGGTTAGCACAAAACGCTTCAAAGCTCATGATGAAAATAATGAGTGTCAAATTGGCGATACAGTTAAAATTGTAGAAACTCGTCCACTTTCTAAAGATAAATGTTGGAGAGTTGTTGAAATTCTTGAAAGACAAAAATAAGAGTGATGTAAGGAGGAATAGACGATGATCCAGCAACAAACAATTTTGAATGTTGCCGACAACACTGGTGCTAAACGTATTATGTGCATCCAAGTCATGGGCGGTTCTTATCGCAAATTCGGCAATATCGGTGACGTAATCGTTGCTTCTGTAAAAGATGCATCACCCGGTGGCGTTGTCAAGAAAGGCGACGTAGTTAAAGCTGTTATTGTTCGTTCTAAAAAAGGTATCCGCCGTCAAGACGGTTCCTATATTCGTTTCGATGAAAACGCAGCAGTAGTTATTAAAGATGACAAGACCCCTCGTGGTACTCGTATCTTTGGACCTGTAGCTAGAGAACTTCGTGAAAAAGATTTCATGAAAATCGTTTCTTTGGCTCCAGAAGTATTATAAGAAGGAGGAACGCAGCATATGGCTAAGCTACAAATCAAAAAAGGCGATACAGTTGTTGTTATCTCCGGTAAAGATAAAGGTAAGCAAGGTACAGTTATCGCAACTGAACCTAAAAAAGAACGCGTATTTGTTGAAGGCGTTAACACTGTAAAACGTCACACAAAACCTTCCCAAGCTAACCCACAAGGCGGCATCGTTACTAAAGAAGCTGGCATTCATGTTTCTAACGTAATGGTTGTTGACCCAGAAACTAAAACAGCTACTCGTATCAAAAAGGTAGAAGGCAAGGACGGTAAATTCGTTCGCGCTACTGTTAAATCCGGTACAGTACTTAAATAATCAGGAAAGGAGGAGCTACATAAATGTCTCGTTTGTTTGAACAATACAACTCTGAAATCAAAAAGAGTATGCAAGAAAAATTCCAATACGGCAATGTAATGGAAATTCCTAAATTGGAAAAAATCGTTATCAACATCGGCGTAGGTGATGCAGTGGGCAATGCAAAAGCATTGGAAGCAGCAGTTAATGATTTGACTATCATTGCTGGTCAAAAACCTGTCATCACAAAAGCTAAAAAATCCATTGCGAACTTCAAAGTTCGTGAAGGCATGGCGTTGGGTACAAAAGTTACTCTTCGTGGCGAACGCATGTATGAATTCCTTGATAGATTGATCAATGCGGCATTACCTCGTGTACGTGACTTCCGCGGTATCAGCGCTACTGCATTCGATGGCCGTGGTAACTACGCTTTGGGTCTTAAAGAACAGCTCATCTTCCCTGAAATCGAATATGATCAGGTAGAACGTGTTACTGGTATGGACATCATTATCGTAACAAGTGCTAAGACAGATGAAGAAGCTCGTGAATTGTTGACTCAATTCGGTATGCCTTTTGAAAAATAATAGGAGGAACATATAGATGGCTAAAAAATCTATGATTGAACGCGAAAAGAAACGCGCTAAAATCGTTGAAAAATATGCAGCTAAACGTGAAGCGTTAAAAGCAGCAGGTGATTATGAAGGCTTATCCAAATTACCAGCAAATGCATCCCCAACACGCTTGCACAACCGTTGCAACTTAACTGGTCGTCCTCACGGCTATATGCGTAAATTCGGTATCAGCCGTATTGCGTTCCGTGAATTGGCGTACAAAGGACAAATTCCTGGTGTTAAAAAAGCCAGCTGGTAATATTAGACGAGAGGAGGTTTTTAGATTATGGTAATGACCGATCCTATCGCGGATATGCTTACGCGCATCCGTAATGCAAACGCTGCACTTCATGAAACGGTAAACATTCCTGCATCTAGAATGAAAGCAGCCGTTCTTGACATCCTTTTACAAGAAGGCTTTGTAAAGAACGTTGAAAAAGAAGAAAACACTTTAAAAGTAACTTTGAAATATGGTTCCAATAACGAGAAAGTTATTACAGGAATTAAACGTATTTCCAAACCAGGTTTACGTGTTTACGCGAAAAAGGAAGAACTTCCTCGTGTACTTGGTGGTTTGGGTATCGCAGTTATTTCTACGTCCAAAGGCGTTATGAGCGACAAACAAGCTCGTAAAGAAGGTCTTGGTGGCGAAGTAATCGCATACGTTTGGTAATAGTAGCAATAGGAGGTAGAAATAATGTCACGTATCGGTAGAATGCCTATCGAGATCCCTGCAGGCGTTACTGTTACATATGATAACCATCATATGAACGTAAAAGGCCCTAAAGGTGAATTATCTCGCGATTTGCATCCAGATATGAATATCACTGTAGAAGGTAACACAATCACAGTAACTCGTCCTTCCGACGATAAAAATCATCGTTCCCTTCACGGTTTGACTCGCGCTCTTGTTGCTAATATGGTAACAGGCGTATCTGAAGGATTTACAAAAACTCTTGAAATCAACGGTGTTGGTTACAGAGCGGCTAAACAAGGCAATAAATTAGCTCTTACACTTGGCTTCTCTCATCCAGTAGAAATGGAAGCTCCAGCTGGTATTACAATCGACGTTCCAGCTCCTAACAAAATCGTTGTGTCTGGTGCAGACAAAGAAGTTGTAGGTGCAGTAGCAGCTGATATCCGTAAATGGAGAAAACCTGAACCTTACAAAGGTAAAGGTATCCGCTATGAAGGCGAAGTTGTTCGTCGCAAAGCTGGTAAAGCTGGTGCAAAAGGTAAATAGTAATATCATCTATATGAATGAAAGGAGTGAATATCTTGCCTCGTAAATCTAGTAGAAATATCGCTCGAGCAAAACGTCATCTTCGTATTCGCCGTCACATCTCTGGTACGGCAACTTGCCCACGTTTGAACGTTTACCGTTCTTTGAGCAACATTTACGCACAAGTAATCGATGACGTAGCAGGTACAACTTTGGTTGCTGCTAGCTCTTTAGATAAAGATTTGAACTTATCCTATGGTGGTAACGTAGCTGCTGCTAAAGCTGTTGGTGAAGCAGTTGCTAAAAAAGCTATCGCTAAAGGCATTGACACTGTAGTGTTTGACCGTGGTGGTTACATTTACCACGGCCGCGTAGCAGCCCTTGCAGAAGGTGCTCGTGAAGCAGGCTTAAAATTCTAAGAAGGAGGAACTATAGACATGGCGAGAATTGACTACACCAGTCTTGATCTTAAAGAAAGAGTAGTATTCATCAACCGCGTAGCCAAAGTAGTTAAAGGCGGTCGTCGTTTTTCCTTCAGCGCTCTTGTAGTTGTTGGTGATGGCAACGGTTATGTAGGCGTTGGCTTAGGTAAAGCAGCGGAAGTACCAGAAGCAATTCGCAAAGGTATCGATGATGCTAAGAAAAATATTGTAAACGTAGCTATTAAAAATGGTACAATCCCTCACAGCGTAACAGGCGTATTCGGTGCAGGCCGCGTATTCTTGAAACCAGCTGCTGAAGGTACTGGCGTTATCGCTGGTGGCCCTGTTCGTGCCGTATTGGAATTAGTAGGTGTTCGTAACATCTTGACTAAATCTTTGGGCTCTTCTAACCCTAATAATATGGTTCGCGCTACAATCGAAGGTTTGAAAGATTTGAAACGCGCTAGCGAAGTTGCAGAGCTTCGTGGTAAAACCGTTGAAGAAATCTATAACGCGTAATAAGGAGACAAGAAATGGCACAAGTTAAAGTAACATTAACAAGAAGCTTAATCGGTCGTCCTGAAGATCAACGCGCGACAGTTAAAGCTTTGGGCTTGAAAAAAACTAATTCTCAAGTCGTAAAAGAAGTAACACCTCAAATCGAAGGTATGCTTCATAAAGTTAGACATTTAGTAAAAGTTGAAGAAGTTTAATACTGATAAGGAGGTGCACTGAATGAAACTTCATGAATTACAACCAGCAGCTGGTTCTAAAAAAACTCGTACTCGTGTAGGCCGTGGTTTAGGTTCTGGCTTGGGTAAAACATCTGGTCGTGGTCAAAAAGGTCAAAACTCCCGTTCTGGCGGTGGCGTTCGCTCCGGTTTTGAAGGCGGCCAAATGCCTCTTTATCGTCGTTTACCAAAACGCGGTTTCAACAACAGCGTTTTTGCTAAACAATATGCTGAAGTTAACGTAGCACAATTAAATCGCTTTGAAGATGGTGCAACAGTTGATCCAGTAGCTCTTATTGAAGCTGGCATTTTGAAAAATGTACGCGATGGTATTCGTATTTTAGGTAACGGTACATTGGAAACTAAAAACTTGACTGTTATCGCTAATGGCTTCACTAAAGCTGCTGAAGAAAAAATCACAGCAGCAGGCGGAAAAGTTGAGGTGATCTAGGGTGCTAGATAGCCTCTCGAACATCTTTAAGATTACTGAGTTACGTAACAAGATCTTGTACACATTGATGATGTTTGCTGTGTTTAGAGCCGGCATTCACATCCCAGTACCAGGTGTAGATGCATCTGTTATCGAATCCTTGTTTACATCCGGTAACCTATTTGGTCTATTAGACTTGTTTGCTGGTGGTGCGCTAAGTAAGTTCTCTATCTTTGCGATGAGTATTACCCCTTACATTAATGCTTCCATCATCATGCAACTGCTTCAGTCTGTAGTTCCTCAGTTTGAAGCATGGAGTAAAGATGGTGAAGACGGGCGTAAGAAAATAGCGAAGGTAACTCGTTATGGCACCGTAGTCCTTGGCTTTGTACAAGCCGCTGGTATGGCATTTGCTCTTAGAGCAAACAACGCTTTGGTAAATAATGATTTCCTTAGCGTATTCGTTGTGGCCATCATCCTCACAGCAGGCACATGTTTGTTGATGTGGATTGGTGAGCAAATCACAGCATATGGTATAGGTAATGGTATTTCCTTGATCATCTTTGCTGGTATCGTAGCTCGATTGCCAGATGGTCTCGAAACTATTTATCAATATATCCAAAACGGAACCATTAACATGTTCCAAGCATTCTTATTTGCTGTAATTGCACTTGCGATGATCGCTGTCGTAGTGGCAGTTACACAAGGCCAACGTCGCATTCCTATCCAATACGCAAAACGCGTAGTAGGGCGTAAAATGTACGGTGGTCACTCTACATTCTTGCCGTTGAAAGTCAATCAGGCAGGTGTAATCCCAATTATCTTTGCGTCATCTGTGTTGATGTTCCCTGTAACAATTGCACAATTTATTGACAATGAATTTGTTCATAAAGCTGCTGATTTATTTACATGGGGGACGCCGTTACAAACGGCATTGTATGCGATATTGATCTTTATCTTTACGTATTTCTATACTGCAATCTCTATCAACATTACAGATATGGCAGATAATATGAAAAAATACGGTGGTTTTATCCCAGGTATTCGTGCGGGTAAACCAACTGCTGATTATGTGGATAACGTGATGACCAAGATCACTTTGGCTGGCGCTGTATTCTTAGCTGTCGTTGCTATTATACCGAATTTCCTCGGTAGTATAACCGGCGTCCAAGGCGTATACTTTGGTGGTACGGCTCTTCTTATCGTTGTAGGTGTAGCACTTGATACAATGCAACAAATTGAGTCGCTCATGGTAACACGCCACTATAAAGGCTTTGTGAAATAGGAGGGAAACGATATGTATATTTTATTAATGGGACCTCCTGGTGCAGGTAAAGGCACTCAGGCAGCTCGACTTATTGAAAAATACGGTATTCCCCAAATTTCAACAGGTGATATGTTCCGCGCTGCGATTAAGAACGAAACACCTCTTGGAGTTGAGGCTAAGAAATACATCGATGCTGGTCAATTGGTACCAGACAGTGTAACTGTTGGTATCGTACGTGATCGCTTGGTGAAAGATGACTGCAAATCTGGATTTATTCTTGATGGATTTCCAAGAACTACAGCGCAAGCTGTATCCTTGGATGCAATCCTTAAAGAATTAGGAATTTCTTTGGACGCTGTACTTAACTTAAACGTTCCTTCCGAGGAATTGGTTAAACGTATTAGCGAACGAGCTGTTCTAGAAAATCGTGCTGATGATAACCCTGAAACAGTACAGAAACGTCTAGCTGTGTACGAAGAATCTACTAAACCGTTAATTGATTACTATCGCAATAGCGGATTATATCAAGAAATTAATGGTTTACAAGATGTAGACGCAGTATTTGCTGACATCATTAAGGCGTTGGAGAAATAATCTATGATTATTTTAAAATCGCCCCATGAGATTGAATGTATCCGCAAGGCAAGTAAGCTTACAGCAGACACGTTGTCCTTGTTAGTAAAAAAGGCTAAACCTGGCATCACGACGCTTGAGTTAGATACAATTGCCGAAGAATATATTCGCAGCCACGGTGGTATACCAAGTTGTAAAGGGTACTATGGATTCCCCGCTACAATCTGTGCTTCTATTAACGAAGAAGTCGTTCATGGTATTCCGAGCGCTAAGCGTAAGCTTAAAAACGGCGATGTCCTCAGTATTGATCTCGTATCATCTATTGATGGATATCACGGCGATTCGGCTGTGACGATTCCTATCGGTCACGTCAAACCCGATGTGATGAAATTGTTAAAAGTTACAGAGGAAAGTCTGTTCAAGGGAATTGAACAAGTGAAAGTCGGTAACCGTATTGGTGCTATCGGTCACGCTGTTCAAACGTATTGTGAGAAACATGGTTACGGTGTCGTACGCGACTTCGTAGGTCATGGTTTAGGCCGCGAAATGCATGAAGATCCGCAAATACCAAACTATGGTAGTCCTGATCAAGGACCTCTTATGAAACCAGGTATGGTATTGTGTATTGAACCGATGATTACATTAGGTACTCACCGTGTTCGTGTATTAGGGGATGACTGGACAGCAGTTACAGTAGATGGTAAACCTGCTGCTCATTTCGAACATACAGTGGTTGTTACAGAAAACGGCCCTGAAATATTAACTATGCGGGAAGAACCGCGGTTAATTAAATAAACAGGTAACCGGAGGAAAAGATATGTCAAAAGAAGACGTTATTGAGGTGGAAGGTACGGTCGTTGAGGCATTACCGAATGCCATGTTCCAAGTTGAATTGGAAAATGGTCATATCGTATTGGCTCATGTGTCAGGTAAAATGCGTATGAATTTTATCCGTATTCTTCCTGGTGATAAAGTTACTATGGAACTGACACCGTATGACTTAAATCGTGGTCGCATCACCTATCGCTTTAAATAAGCATAGGGTCCACAAAGGAGGTACTAATGAAGGTTCAACCATCAGTTAAAAAGATATGCGAAAAATGTAAAATCATTAAACGCAAAGGCCGTGTAATGGTTATTTGCGAAAATCCAAAACATAAACAAAAACAAGGATAATCTGATAGGAGGTGGATGATTAGATGGCACGTATCGCCGGTGTAGATTTACCTCGTGATAAACGAGTGGAAATTGGTTTAACTTATATTTATGGTATTGGTCCGACTTTAGCATCTGAAATTATTGCTAAAACTGGCATCAATCCTGACACACGCGTTCGCGATCTTTCTGAAGATGAAGTAGCGAAAATCCGTGAATTGTTAGATGCTGATTACAAAGTAGAAGGTGACCTTCGTCGTGAAGAAGCTCTTAACATTAAACGCTTAATTGAAATCAACTCCTATCGAGGCAAACGTCATCGTATGGGTTTACCACTTCGTGGTCAACGTACTAAAACGAATGCACGTACTCGCAAAGGTCCTAGAAAAGCAATTGCTGGTAAAAAGAAATAAGATAAAGGAGGGATAAAGCGTGGCTAAAAAAGTTGTTAGAACTAAAAGAAAAGAAAAGAAACATATTGAATCCGGTGCGGCTCATATTCGTTCTACATTCAATAACACTATCGTAACTTTGACAGATACAAACGGTAATGCGTTGTCTTGGGCTTCCGCTGGTGGCTTGGGCTTCCGTGGTTCTCGTAAATCCACTCCATTTGCTGCTCAAATGGCTGCTGAACAAGCTGCTAAAGCTGCAATGGAACATGGCCTTCGCACTGTTGAAGTATTCGTAAAAGGTCCTGGATCCGGCCGTGAAGCTGCAATCCGTGCTTTACAAGCTGCAGGTCTTGAAGTTACTTCCATTAAAGACGTAACTCCAATTCCTCACAATGGTTGTCGCCCTCCAAAACGCCGTCGTGTATAATTTATAGCGACCGATATGATACGGTGCTATAATTAACTATGAACGTGTGTTATATAGGAGGATGTTCCTGATGAGCGAAGAAAAGAAACTTAAAATCGAGAAAGTGGACATCGCCGATGGCGGTCGTTATGGTAAGTTCGTATGTGAACCATTAGATCGTGGTTATGGTATCACTCTCGGTAATAGCTTACGCAGAATTTTGCTTTCATCCTTGGATGGGGCAGCTATCACCTCTATCAAAATTGATGGAGTTCTTCATGAATTCTCTACTATTCCTGGTATTCGCGAAGACGTTACGGATATCATCCTTAACTTAAAGCAATTGTGCATCAAAGTTGAAGAAGAAGCACAATTACCTTTGGAAGTTCATTTTGACTTCCAAAAGGATGGAATATTGACAGCTGCTGATTTGGCTGAACAATTCCCACCAGAGGTAGAAGTATTGAATCCTGAACTCGTGATTGCGACAATGGATGAGACAGCTCATCTCGTAATGGACGTAGTAATCGAACGAGGTAAAGGCTATGTTCCTTCAACGAAGAATAAAAAAGATACTGATGTTATTGGTTGTATTCCAATCGATTCCATCTTCTCTCCAATTCTTCGTGCTAAATACGAAGTGAGTGATGTTCGTGTAGGCAATGAAATGGACTTCGACAAACTTACATTAGAAGTTTGGACTGATGGCTCCATTACTGCTGCTGATGCAGTGGCAAAATCTGCTGCCATTATGATTGGTTATTTAGGGAACTTCACTAAATTAGCGCATTCTGCAGATGTTGTAGATGTAAACACTGGTGAAGGCGGTATCGTTATAGATCCAGTAGGTTCCGATAATGAAGAACCAGCTGTAGATGACGGCCCAGCAAAGATTTCCATCGATGAGTTGGAACTCTCTGTTCGTGCGTATAACTGCTTGAAACGTGCTGGCATTAATACAATTGCAGACTTGCTAGACAAAACCATTGATGACTTAGGAAAAGTTCGCAACTTAGGTAAAAAATCTATCGATGAAATTGAGGAAAAACTCAATAATCATCCAGGTGGTTTTCAACTTAAACAAAAAGGCGAATAAGGAGGAAGACGAATGTACAGAAAATTAGGCCGCGACAGCTCCGCTCGTAAAGCGTTGTTCCGTAGCATGTTAACATCTTTCTTCCAATATGAGCGTATTGAAACGACTGAAGCTAAAGCGAAAGAACTTCGTTCTTTAGCTGATCAAATGGTAACTTTGGCTAAACGTGGTGATCTTCATGCACGTCGCCAAGTTCTTGCATACCTCATGGATGAAAGTGTAGTAAAAAAATTGTTTGATACAATTGCTCCAAAATATGCAGACCGTCAAGGTGGTTACACTCGTGTAATCAAAACTGGTCTTCGCAAAGGTGACGCTGCACCTTTGGCTATTATCGAGTTAGTTTAATCAAACTCATACGGTGTTGTAACTTATGTTGCAGCACCGTTTTTTTATTGTCAATTTTATGGTACAATCGACTAGTATAATATCGTAATATGTTAGCAGTTATCGTAAAGGATGAATATGTATTGTCAACCTTTTGCATAATATCTAAGACATTATTAAATTCAAGTTCTATTAAATAGGATAAATTGAAATATGGGGATTATGCACAACATGAGTATGATAGATGATGCAAATGGTTCTACTTTCATAGAAACGAAATTGACTAGAAAGATATGAGGTTATCCATGAATGAACAAGACATTATGATTGAGGTCAATCATATGAGTCATATTTATACTGATGAAAACGGCAATGATGTACGTGCCTTGGATGATGTGAATCTATCCATTAAGCGTGGTGAATTTGTTTGTATCATTGGCACTAATGGCAGTGGTAAAAGTACGCTTGCCAAGCATTTTAATGTGTTATTACAACCTAGTGAAGGTCATATCAATGTATGTGGCTTTGATACGCGGGATGAAGCGCATATTTGGAATATTCGCCAACATGTAGGAATGGTATTCCAAAATCCTGATAACCAAATCGTAGCGGCCGTTGTAGAGGAGGACGTTGCCTTTGGTCCAGAAAACTTAGGTATTCCTAGTGCAGAAATTAGACAACGTGTCGATGCAGCGTTAGCCGCTGTTAATATGACCGAATATAGAGAACATGGTCCCCATTTATTATCGGGCGGACAAAAACAACGTATTGCTATCGCAGGTGTATTAGCGATGAAGCCTGATTGTATCGTTCTTGATGAACCAACAGCGATGCTCGATCCAAAAGGTCGCCGCGAAGTGCTTGAAACGGTTCACAAGCTCAATAAGGAAGAGGGCATTACGATTGTATATATCACGCACTTCATGGAGGAAGCTGTTACGGCAGACCGAGTTGTGGTGATGAAAAATGGTGTGAAATTACATGATGGTACGCCTCGTGAAATTTTTAGCCATGTAGATACTTTAAAAGGGCTGGGCCTCGATGTACCGGTAGCCTCTGAGATTGCTTTCAAATTGAATGCTAAAGGTTATGAAGTGGGTAAGAGTATCATTAATAATGAAGAGTTAGCAAAGGGCCTTAAAGGCTCAAAGTTAGGCAAGCAATTATCCGCTATACACTCAACAGATGCTCCAAGAGGGGAGGGAACCCACTAATGGCGATCGTATTAGATAATATTACATATACTTACGGCATGGGTACTCCTTTTGAAAAGACTGCACTTCGTGGTGTATCTCTTACCATTGAAAATGGGGAGTTTTTAGGTGTTATCGGTCATACTGGCTCCGGTAAATCTACCTTTGTACAGCATCTAAATGGTCTATTACATCCTACAACTGGTACCGTTACGGTCAATGGTGTAGATATTAGCGCCTCCACAGAGGAAGCTAAAAAAATGCGCCATAAGGTTGGTATGGTATTCCAATACCCAGAGCACCAATTGTTTGAAGAAACCATTGCTCAGGATATCGCCTTTGGTCCTAAAAATTTAGGGCTTAGTGCTGATGACGTAGACGAGCGTGTGCGAGATGCGATGAAGTTCGTAGGGCTCGATTACGATATATATGCAGAACGATCTCCCTTTCATTTATCTGGTGGTCAAATGCGCCGCGTTGCTATTGCTGGTGTAGTGGCTATGAACCCAGACTTCCTGGTGCTTGATGAACCGTCTGCCGGACTTGATCCATTTGGTCGGGAAGAAATCTTTGAAGAAATCATTCGCCTTCATAAGGAAAAGGGTATAACTGTAATTCTTGTATCTCACAATATGGAAGATATTTCTCGCATGGCTTCCCGTCTTGTAGTACTCGATAAAGGTCGTGTCGTCCTCGATGGTGAACCGATGGACATCTTTAATAATCATCGTGATGAGTTACAGGCTGTCGGTGTAGATGTTCCACCAGTGTCTGTTACCATGGAATATTTGCGTGAACAAGGCCTTGATGTGTCTAATCGCGTACTGTCTGTAGATGATGCGGTACAAGCAATTCTAGAGGGAGGTAGCCATGTTAAATAACATTACTATTGGTCAATACTTCCCAGGGAATTCCTTCTTGCATCGCATGGATCCGCGAGCAAAGATTATTGCTACTACCATCTTCGTAGTGGCTATCTTCTTGGCAAATTCTCCACTAGCCTATGGCATAGTAGGTGGTTTCACCATCTTTGCAATGCTATTATCGCGTTTGCCATTACGCCTGATGTGGTCTGCCATTAAACCGCTTTGGATTATCATCGTATTTACCATGGGTATTCATATTTTTACGACGCCAGGTAATCCAATTTTCCAATGGGGAATTATTAATATTACAGATCATGGCGTGGCAATGGGCCTTCAAATGGCGGCACGATTAATCTTCTTAATCTTGTTCTCTTCATTGTTGACCTATACCACATCACCGATTCGCTTAACTGATGGCATCGAGCACTTGCTCAATCCGTTCCGTCGCATAGGTGTTCCTGCTCATGAACTAGCCATGATGATGACTATTGCGTTGCGTTTCATTCCTACCTTATTGGATGAGACAGATCGTATTATGAAAGCACAATCTGCTCGTGGTGCAGACTTTGTGACAGGCTCTATTATTCAACGAGCGAAAAACATGGTGCCACTTTTAGTGCCATTATTTATCAGTGCGTTTCGACGGGCCGATGAATTAGCTATCGCTATGGAAGCGCGTTGCTATAGAGGTGGTGTCAACCGTACGCGTATGAAGGAATTACAAGTTACTTATGTCGATTATATTGGTGTTGGCGCTGTTGTTTTGGTAACTATTGTACTTGTCGCATTGTGGTGGTTAGATTTATGAGAAATATACGGATCATAGTGGCTTATGATGGTACAGATTTAGCAGGTTATCAAAAGCAACCTAATGATAAGGGGTTAACGGTACAAGGTTGTTTGGAATATGGTTTATCACGTATTTGTAATGAACCCATTCAAATTTATGGTGCCTCTCGTACTGATGCGGGGGTGCATGCTAAATTTCAAGTTTGTACATTTCAAACGTCGGGCACTATACCAGTAGAAAATATTCCTCGTGCTATGATAGCTCATATTCCTAAGGATATAGTCGTTCTAGAAGCGGAAGAAATTCCGCTAGATTGGAAGCCACGGTGGAATATATACGGTAAAGAGTATGTATATACGATTCATAATCAGCTCATTGCAGATCCTTTGACGCAGCGGTATCATTGGAATGTGAAAAAGCCCTTAGATATTGATCGGATGCAGGCTGCAGGTAATGAACTAGTAGGTACGCATGACTTTACAACCCTAAAGGGAACGAATTCAACCCCTGCGGATCCTGTAAAAACAATCCTGGGAATCCATGTTGAGGCAAAGGGGGCTCACGTAACGATTTCTGTGGTCGGTGATGGGTTCTTATACCATATGGTGCGTAATATTGCGGGATTACTCGTAGATGTCGGACTTGGTCGCCGTAAGGTGGAGGACATTAAAGGGTACTTAGTAGCTAAGGACCGCCGTGTTATAGGGAAAACTGCACCTGCTCAGGGTTTATGTTTAGAAGAAATATTCTTCACTGAGGAGCGACAACAAGAGGTGTTACGAAATAAATATTTTAGATGATTCGAGAATAAATATTCTATATAATTTTATATAGACTCTTTTTTGCCGTCTGAATATAAAACGATAAGCATAAATACTAAAAGGATACTACTTAAAAAGTGGTATCCTTTTTCTCTTATAATTTTTAGTTATAATACCTTAATTTATACCTATTATTATGTGAAATGATACATTGTAAACCTAAAATATACATGATACAATGACGATATAAGACAGGTTCGTACTATAAAACATTAACATAGTAAGGTAGACTCTTGTCAGCAGTGTAATTTTTATCCTAAGGAGGGTGAATCTCTTGCAAAAACGTAAAGATTTTATCTGGAAAATGGGCGGCCAACAAGGTGAAGGTATCGAGAGTTGCGGCGAAATTATGGCCACAATCCTTGCTAAAGAAGGCTACTCTTTGTATAGCCAACGTTTATTTGCATCTCGCATCAAAGGTGGTCATACTACATTCGCATTGCGCGTAGCATTGGAACAAATTATGTCCATTGGTGAAGGGGTAGACTTCTTGCTTTCCCTTGATCAAGAAACCGTTGATATGCACGGTTCCGAAGTACGTGATGGTGGATATATCATCTGTGATAGTAAAGTTAATCCAGACTTTTCTAAATTTGAAGGTACAAAGATTAATTGCTTATCTTTGCCTATCTCTGAAACAGCAATGAAACAAGGATCCTTGTTGATGCGTAATATCGTAGCACTTGGAATGTCCGTAGCGCTTCTTGGCTTTGATACTAAGATGTTTAAAGATGCTATTACTGAGAAATTTGCAAAGAAATCCCAAGAGATTATAGATAAAAACTTGGCTGCTTTCGATGATGGTCATAGCCTTGTAATGGAAAAGTTAGGCGATGTTGAGATCGATACATTGCCAGCGCCTGGTAAGAAAGATCAAATGTTCTTATTAGGTAACGAAGCATGTGCTCTTGGTGCTATTGCAGCAGGCTCCCGTTTCATGGCATCATATCCTATTACGCCAGCATCCGAAGTTATGGAATACATGATTAAAACTATGGATAAGTTGGGCTCAACTGTTGTTCAAACAGAAGACGAAATCGCAGCATGTATGACAGCTATGGGTGGTGTATACGCAGGTGTTCGTGGCTTTACATGTACTTCTGGTCCAGGCCTTTCCTTGATGGCAGAATCCTTGTCTATGGCTTCCATGGCTGAATTGCCAATGGTTGTTATCGACGTTCAACGTTCTGGCCCATCCACTGGTATGGCTACAAAAGTTGAACAATCCGATATTGATGCAGCTTGCTACAATGCACATGGCGACTACTCTGGTATCGTAATTTCTCCAACATCTATTGAAGAATGTTTCTATGAAATTCAAAAAGCTTTCAACTTGGCAGAAATGTACCAATGTCCAGTTATCTTTATGCCTGACTTACAACAAGGTTTGAATAAACAATCCGTTCCTTCTTTCGATTTGAACCGCGTACCTATTAATCGCGGTAAAATGATGAAAGAAGCTGAGCTTCCTGAATTGGTACAACCTAACTACTTCAAACGCTTTGAATTGACTGAAGATGGCATTTCTCCGCGTACAATTCCAGGCATGAAAAATGGTCTATTCCTTTCCACAGGTTTAGAGCATAATGAAGAAGGTAAACCAGCAGAAGCGCCTACAATGCACGTAGCGCAAACTGATAAACGTTTCCGCAAATTGGAAACTGTAGCTGATAACTATGAACCATTCTTGAATAATGCTAAATACGACGAAGCAGATGTACTCGTTGTAGGTATGGCTTCTAGCCGTGGTGCTATTGAAGAAGCTGTTGCTGAATTTGATCAAGAAGGCGTTAAAGTTAATCACTTACAATTGCGCTTAATTAAACCATTCCCAGCAAAGCAATTACAACCGTTCTTTGATGCGGCGAAAAAAGTAGTTATTGTAGAACACAATAAAACTGGTCAATTGGCTAACTTATTTAAAATCAACATGCATAAGAAACATAAGATTTCTAGCTGCTTGAAATACGATGGTAATCCATTCACAAAAAGTTATGTGAAAAATGCGATTAAGGAGGTCCTATAATATGACAACAGCTAAAGATTACAGAAATGATATTCGTCCTAACTGGTGTCCAGGCTGTGGCCATTATGGGGTTCAAGCGGCGATTACTGATGCTGTAGTAGCGAAAAATATTCCACCAGAAAAATTAGCCGTAATTTCCGGTATTGGTTGTTCTAGCCGTATCGGTGGCTATTTCTATGCTTATGGTGCGCATACAACTCATGGCCGTGCGCTTCCTTATGCGCAAGGCGTTAAGCTTGCTAACCAAGACTTAGAAGTTATTGCATTTTCCGGTGACGGTGATGCCTTTGCTATCGGTATGGGTCACACCATTCATGCTTTTAAACGTAATGTAAACATGACATATGTAGTAATGGATAACCATGTATATGGTTTGACTAAAGGTCAAGCATCCCCTCGTTCTGACATCGGTTTTGTTACAAAAACAACTCCTCATGGTGCGTTTGAGTCTCCATTGTCCGTTTGTGAAACTGCGATTGCAGCAGGTGCTACATTTGTAGCGCAAAGCTATATGGTGAATCGTAAAGAGCTCGTTGATTTGATTCAACAAGCTATGGATCATGAGGGCTTCTCCTTCATCAATGTATTTAGCCCATGTGTTACATACAACAAACGCAATAGCTATGATTGGTTCAAAGAACATTTAGTAGCATTGCCTGAAGGTTATGACCCAACAGATCGTGCAACAGCGCTTAAAACTTTGGGTGATACTGATGGTTTGGTTACAGGCCTTATCTATCAAAATACATCTAAACCTTCCTTTGAAAAAGCAATGGCTGCAGCAAATGGCGGACCACATCCTCGTCCATTGACTGAAGATGTTGTAAAACCTGACCAAGCATTATTTGATAGTCTTTGCAATCAATTTAAATAATATTAGTATCGTACCCATTAGGTAGGATGCTGATTAAAGAAACGTGTCACTTTCGGGTGGCACGTTTTTTGTATGTACTATTTTATGAAAAACTATTTAGTATATTGCTTTCTGCGATTTGTCCCATGTGGTTATATAACGTGATATAATAAGGACATTGTATGATATTCATTGCAATTGTATCGTATTCATTGCAGAGGTTTTTATGAAAGCATACGAAAAGGGGATTAGTCTATCTATCTGGACTTTGAGCTGGCCTATATTTATTGAAGTGTTCCTACAGATGCTAGTAGGTAATATAGACCAATTGATGATGAGTCACTACTCGCCTCAAGCGGTAGCAGCGGTAGCTAATGCCAATCAAATTTTAAATATCTTTATTATGCTCATCATCGTCATGAGTACAGCTACGACGATTTTGATTGCCCAATATTTAGGAGCGAGAAACCAGTCCAAGCTATCAGAGGTATGTACGGTCAGCTTAATGATGAATTTTCTCTTTTCATCTATAGCGGCAGTATTCTTTATTACTTGCCATGAATGGATCTTTACATGGCTAGGTATACCACCAGAAACGATGAGTGATACGTCGATATATACTACTATCGTTGCTGCAGGGCTACCGATACAAGCGATGTATTATGCGTTAGTAGCCGTATTTAGAGGTCACTCATTAACACGCGTTACCATGTACATTGCCCTTGTGATGAATATCATTCATATTCTAACAAACTATGTATTAATCTTTGGACATGGTCCAATACCAAGCCTTGGTGTATTAGGTGTTTCTATTTCAACATGGCTATCTAAAGTCGTAGGGCTCGTGATTATTGGATATACTTTTAAGAAATTATTAACCTTAGAGGTAAACTTTAAATTCTTAAAACCATTTCCGTGGCATACGGTTAAATCTTTATTGCATATTAGTGTTCCTTCTGGTGGAGAAACATTGAGCTATCAATTATCTCAAACTACGATCATGAAAATGGTCAACATGTTAGGCTTAGCAGTTATTAATACTAAAGTTTATGTATCTGTTATCGCCATGCTTTGTTATGTATACACCATAGCGCTATCCAATGCTTCACAAGTTATCGTAGGTTTCCTAATGGGCGCTAAACGCCAAGAGGAGGTTACTAGTCGTGTATGGAAGTCCATGTATTTAGCGATTGCTATTAACGTAGGTCTTGCTACATTCTTCTATGTGACTAGTGATTTTGTTGTATCTGTGTTTACTTCGGCTCCGGAAATCCTAGAGTTAGCACATAATGTATTACTGGTTGAGATCTTTCTTGAGTTAGGACGTGCAGTAAATATCGTTATGGTTGGTTGTTTGCAGGCTGCCGGTGATATTCGTACGCCTATGCTAGTGGGAATCTTTGGCATGTGGTTATGCGCCGTGCCATTATCGTATCTATTTGGTATTTACTGGGGTTGGGGCCTTGTTGGTATATGGATTGCCATGGCCGCTGATGAAATCTTGCGAGGTTTATTGTTTATATATCGTTGGTATAGCGGTAAATGGAGAAACAAGAATCTTATCGAAGCTTAATTTCATTCTCCCTAATTTTGATTTACAATTAGCTAAATAATAATGTAATATAACTAGCATTATATTGGAGAATAGACATTGCTAGTTTTACTTGAAAGTAGGTTTATATGAGTAAGACAGTGGGCATTATTGGTTTAGGCCTATTAGGTGGATCCTTGGCAAAGGCCTTAAAGGAATATACAGATTATGAGGTAGTAGGCTATGCACGTCGTCAAGAGGTCTGTGATGCGGCCATTCAAGATGGTGTGGTAAAAGCTGCGTGGACTGAAGTTGAGCCATTGATTAAGAACTCAGATATCGTTGTGTTCTCCTTGCCACCTGATACAAATGCACGACTTTTTACTGAAACGGCTCATCTATTTAGACCGGGACAAGTCGTAACCGATGTATCTAGTGCGAAGGAAAATTTTGTACGAGCCGTTTATGAATCGATTCCTAAGGGGACCGTTTTCGTATCTGTCCATCCTATGGCAGGATCCGAAAAGGGTGGGTATGAAGTATCTCATAAAAACCTATTTAAAGGTATGGGCTGGATTGTGTTAGAAGATAAGGCATCTGATGTATATAGTGAAGAAGTAGCTCAAGAATTAGCTGACATGGGTCGTGCCTTAGGGTCTCGTATCGAGTTTGTCGATATTTATGCTCACGATGCATATCTGGCTATGGTTAGTCATATGCCTCACTTATTGGCCTCTATTTTAACACAAGTTTCGGGAGGCGATGAATTGGGCGAATTACGCATGAAGTTATCTGCTGGCGGTTTCCGTGATTGCACCCGTGTTGCAGGTGGATTACCATCGATGTGGCGTGAAATTATTTATGGGAATCGTCGTAATGTCATTGAAGGGCTCACACAGGTTGAAGCAGAAATTCAACGTGTAAAAAAGATACTTTTACAAGAGGATGACGGTCAAGAATTAGAAATCTATCTTGAACGAAGTCGCGAGATTCGAGGAAAGTTACCGTATTTAACTGGTCAAATCAAGGATAATTAAAATGGCGTAGTTTTGTATCCTATAAGAGAGTAAATGTAACTGAAAAAACATGACATATATCTAGAATCGTGTATACTATATATCGATATGAGTATGTAAATATATTATGTTAAGGGAGCTTTTATGAGTTTGTTACAAGAAACTTGTGGCGCTATTACAGGTCGCAGCTTAAAGATTGAACAACATATATTTAATAGCTGGAATGCAGAATCGCCGGTGGAACTATATGGTCGTCTTGTAGATGTTGTGGCTCAATATGGGGCGGCTACGAACCAAGAGCAGGTAACCGTGCCAAAACCATGTATGATTATTGCTTCTGCGGATCATGGCGTAGCTGATATGGATGTCAGTGCGTATCCCAAGGAAACAACTGTTGGAATGACACAAAATTATCTAATCCCTAAAGGGGCGGGTGCTAACTCCCTAGCTAATTATTGTGGGGCCCAAATGGAAGTTATCGACATGGGGATCGATGCGGATATGAGTTGGGTTCCAGGCCTTCGAAGTCATAAACTGGGGATGGGTACAAAAAACTTTGTAGAAGAGCCCGCCATGACGCGCGAACAAGCCGTGGAGGGCATCGAAACAGGGATTCGTCTAGTAAAAGAAAAAATCGATGAAGGCTTTAACGTATTTTTGGTAGGTGAAATGGGCATATCAAATACGACAGCTAGTGCCCTTATGACCGCTAAGTTTGCAGGACTTACAGCGGAAGAGGCGACGGGACGAGGAACGAATATTTCCGATGAACGACTCAAACTAAAACAGCGGATCGTTCATGATGTGCTAGAAAAATATAAGGATATTAGTAAGGATGATGCTCTTGGTATTTTATCGTCTGTAGGCGGTTTTGAATTTGCTTGTATTGTTGGTGTTATCTTAGGCGCTGCAGCAAATCATGGGTTAGTTATTATCGATGGATTTAATACATCGGCTTGTGCATTGGTGGCTAAAACATTGGCTCCAAAAGCGATGGATTATGTGATGGCTTCACATTTATCTGCTGAAAAAGCGGCCAAATCTTCCTTAGAAAATTTAGGCCTTGAAGCCTATGTAGATTTAGGCCTTTGTTTAGGTGAGGCTTCTGGTGGATCCATACAAATGGGGATGCTAGATCTTGCGGTTCATATGTATTTGGCGCTTACAGGAGGTAAGGCATGAGAACTTTCAAAATAGAACCATTGCATGTACCATCCATGGAAGCATGCCGCTTACGTATCGATAATTTGACAAAACCCATCTATAGCCTTGCTACGTTAGAATCTATAGCAGAGCGTTTTGCAGGGATTCTTAGAAACCCTAAACCAAATCATTTACGCTATGGTGTGCTCGTTGTGGCAGCTGATCACTTGGTAGATGGACCGCAAAATGATCAACATGGTAGTGAAAGTTATGCTGCTATAAAACGCTTTAATGAGGGAAAAACAGCTACACAAGGGGCTGCAACTAAATTAAATGCTGTTGTACATGTGGTGAATGTAGGTCTAGAACAAGACACTTCTGATTTAACAAATATTGAGCAACAGGTGATTCGGAATGGGTCCCATTTCTTTGGCATAGAACCTGCTATTTCTCGCGATGAATTAGACCGTGCTATTGAGCTTGGGTTTACTTATGCAGATAAGTTACATAGAGATGGATTACAAGTGGTGGCTATTGGCAATATAGGGGAGAGGGCCTTTCTGGACTCTCTTGTAACGACGGCGTCAATCACAGGTTGTGCCTATGAGAATATTCTCGTTCATAATGAATATGGCCCTACGATAGAGCAACGCGCTGCTCATATTCATTCTTTTGTAGATCGATTTAATATTTCTGTGGATGATTGGTCTGCTTTGAGTGAAAGCGAGCGCCGTGATGCGGTATTGAACTTGCTTCATGTAGCGGGTGGTTTAGATATTGCATTTTTAACGGCCTTCATCTTGGGGGCTGCTAGCCATCGCATGGCTGTAGTCTTTGATAATGTAGTAACTGGTGCAGCTATTTTGGCGGCGGTTACCATTGATCCCCTAGTTAAGGACTATGTGTTCCCATCAGCTGTCTATGATGAGCCTATACATGATGAACCTATACATAAGGAACAATGTCGCTTCTTAGGGGTGAAGCCTTATTTGCACTACAGTCTGCTGATCGATGAAGCCTTAGGTTCGACTATGGGACTATCCATTATCGATGCGTCGATGCATATGCTAAATGATATGAAAACATTCATCGAAGCCGAAGTTAGCGTGGCTGAAGATGGGGCTGGTAAGGGTAGACAAAAGGATAAAGAATAATCTATTTTAAAGGGGGATTGTATATCCCCCTTTCTTGGGTAAAAGATGTTCTTGTATGCTATATTTTCAAGGAACTTTACGGAAAAACCATTGACACTATATGTGTAAATTGATATTATTATATGGCAGTCAGGATGGACTTAATTCATCCTTGACGACAGATTGATAATTATGTTATAGTAATTATCGGTTCTGTATGCGGGAATAGCTCAGCGGTAGAGCACCGCCTTGCCAAGGCGGGGGTCGCGAGTTCGAATCTCGTTTCCCGCTCCATACATTCCTCGATAGCTCAGTCGGTAGAGCAATCGGCTGTTAACCGATCGGTCGTAGGTTCGAGTCCTACTCGAGGAGCCACTTGACTCACTAGCTCAGTTGGCAGAGCACCTGACTTTTAATCAGGGTGTCCCGCGTTCGAGTCGCGGGTGAGTCACCATTTCTGGCCCGTTGGTCAAGCGGTTAAGACACCGCCCTTTCACGGCGGTATCCCGGGTTCGATTCCCGGACGGGTCACCACATATGGACGATTAGCTCAGCTGGGAGAGCGCCTGCCTTACAAGCAGGATGTCGGCAGTTCGATCCTGTCATCGTCCACCATTTGCGGGAATAGCTCAGCGGTAGAGCACCGCCTTGCCAAGGCGGGGGTCGCGAGTTCGAATCTCGTTTCCCGCTCCATACACATTCCTCGATAGCTCAGTCGGTAGAGCAATCGGCTGTTAACCGATCGGTCGTAGGTTCGAGTCCTACTCGAGGAGCCATTTTTATTGGCCCGTTGGTCAAGCGGTTAAGACACCGCCCTTTCACGGCGGTATCCCGGGTTCGATTCCCGGACGGGTCACCACATGGACGATTAGCTCAGCTGGGAGAGCGCCTGCCTTACAAGCAGGATGTCGGCAGTTCGATCCTGTCATCGTCCACCAAAGCAAACGGTTATCTTCGGATGACCGTTTTTTAGTATGTAAAAAGTATATATGGGTATAAAAAATACATATAGTCATGTAGATAAATATAGGAGTACAACTGTTATAGTTGTACTCCTTTTGTTGTAATGCTTATATAGTTTTATGTAAAAAATATATAGTTGCTATGGTTGTACTTTCAAAATATATAGTTAGTTATTGTTAATATAAAAATAGCATAAAAATCTAGTTATCCGCATAAAAACTGGACTTATCACACTTTATCAAGGTCAAAACCACTCAATTTACTACTAATTTACTACTTATGAATGAGCTTTGATACGACGATTTATCCTTGAAAAGTGAAGATATAAAGATACTTCCAATAAAATTTGAATATTTAATAGGTAGACACTTCAAAAAATGAGGTGTCTATTTTTTTACCCGATTTTGAAAGGAAGTGAACTTATGAAAACAAAAAATCAAGAATCAAAAGGTCGTTCCCCACTCTTTAAGACCATCAAACATTCATTCAGCCAATAAAAAAGAAAGGATAGGTAAAAATATGGAACTTAAATTTGTGATTCCCAACATGGAAAAAACATTCGGCAATTTAGAATTTGCTGGCGAGGATAAAGTCGTTCAGCGAAGAATCAACGGACGGCTAACTGTCTTATCAAGAAGCTATAATCTCTATTCTGATGTTCAAAGAGCAGATGATATTGTGGTGGTGCTTCCTGCTGAAGCTGGCGAAAAACATTTCGGCTTTGAGGAACGTGTGAAGTTAGTCAATCCACGTATTACCGCAGAGGGCTACAAAATCGGCACTCGTGGTTTTACAAATTACCTTTTACATGCTGACGACATGATAAAAGAATAAAGAAAGAGAGGAAAAATGATGAGATTAGCAAATGGCATTGTATTAGATAAAGACACGACTTTTGGAGAATTGAAATTCTCTGCTCTACGTCGTGAAGTGAGAATCCAAAATGAAGACGGGTCGGTTTCAGATGAAATCAAGGAACGTACCTATGACTTAAAATCCAAAGGACAAGGACGCATGATTCAAGTAAGTATTCCTGCCAGCGTGCCTTTGAAAGAGTTTGATTATAACGCACGGGTGGAACTTATCAATCCCATTGCGGACACCGTTGCTACTGCCACCTATCAAGGAGCAGATGTTGACTGGTATATCAAGGCAGACGATATTGTGCTGACAAAGGATTCTAGTTCATTCAAAGCTCAACCACAAGCAAAGAAAGAACCGACACAAGACAAATAGTCGCTAGGTAGAAAGGAGACTTTTTCGCATGAAACAGCGTGGTAAAAGGATTCGCCCATCTGGTAAAGATTTAGTCTTTCATTTTACGATAGCGTCACTCCTGCCTGTTTTCCTGCTGGTTGTCGGACTGTTTCATGTGAAGACAATCCAGCAGATCAACTGGCAGGATTTTAACCTATCACAAGCAGATAAGATTGACATTCCCTATTTAATTATCAGTTTCAGTGTCGCAATTCTTATCTGCTTGCTGGTAGCGTTTGTATTCAAACGGGTTCGCTATGATACGGTTAAACAACTTTACCACCGTCAAAAACTGGCAAAGATGATACTTGAAAACAAGTGGTATGAATCTGAACAGGTCAAAACAGAGGGTTTCTTTAAAGATAGTGCTGGTCGTACAAAGGAAAAGATAACCTACTTCCCTAAAATGTATTATCGACTTAAAAATGGCTTGATACAGATACGGGTGGAAATCACGCTGGGAAAATATCAAGACCAACTCTTACACTTGGAAAAGAAATTAGAGAGTGGCTTGTACTGTGAGCTGACGGATAAAGAGTTAAAGGATTCCTATGTGGAATATACTTTGCTCTATGACACCATAGCCAGTCGTATTTCTATTGATGAAGTAGAAGCTAAAGATGGTAAACTTCGCTTAATGAAAAACGTATGGTGGGAATATGATAAGCTCCCTCATATGTTGATTGCTGGTGGTACAGGTGGCGGTAAAACTTACTTTATACTGACACTGATTGAAGCCTTGCTTCATACAGATTCAAAACTGTATATTCTTGACCCGAAAAATGCTGACCTTGCGGACTTAGGTTCTGTGATGGCAAATGTCTACTATAGAAAAGAAGACTTGCTTTCTTGCATTGAAACATTCTATGAAGAAATGATGAAACGTAGTGAGGAAATGAAGCAGATGAAGAACTATAAGACTGGCAAAAATTATGCTTACTTAGGTCTCCCGGCACACTTCTTAATCTTTGATGAATACGTCGCTTTCATGGAAATGCTGGGAACAAAAGAAAACACCGCAGTTATGAATAAGCTGAAACAGATTGTCATGTTAGGTCGTCAAGCTGGCTTCTTTCTAATACTGGCTTGTCAACGTCCAGACGCAAAATATTTAGGCGACGGAATCCGTGATCAGTTTAATTTCAGAGTGGCTTTAGGTCGTATGTCTGAAATGGGCTATGGCATGATGTTTGGCAGTGACGTACAAAAGGATTTCTTCTTAAAGCGAATCAAAGGTCGTGGCTATGTTGATGTAGGAACAAGTGTCATATCAGAGTTTTATACTCCCCTTGTACCAAAAGGATATGATTTCTTGGAGGAAATTAAAAAGTTATCCAACAGCAGACAGTCCACGCAGGCGACGTGCGAAGCGGAAGTCGCAGGTGTGGACTGATCTTGCTGGCTGGTGTGGCAATAGCCACGCCAGCACTTAACCCCCCGTATCTAACAGGGGGGTACAAATCGACAGGAAACAGTCAAAAAAACATTAGAAAATCCTTTGGTTACAAGGGATTTACAAAATTTCAGCGTATGTCAAA
>NZ_JAGZIJ010000007.1:0-130842 GCF_018366295.1 Veillonella parvula | reverse complement strand
GTTAAGCTCATAAACGCCGAAAGTACTTGGCTGGAGACGGCCTGGGAGGATAGGAAGCCGCTGATTGCTTAAAGGCACACCTGAGGGTGTGTCTTTTTTGTATATGGCTTCCTATCCTCCCAGGGGACCTGGTAAGCAGGGCAGTAGAAGATGGAGGAGTGAAACGACGACAGATTCACTGCATCACTTAGTTCATTATTTTTTAATTATATTATCAGTTAATTGATAATAAATAATTAATGAAGGTCTAATTATAAATTTTAATAATTACTATTTATTACATATTCTATTCATGCATAGAATTATCACTTTTTTATATAGGTCCCTATCTAGCCTAGTAAATACGTGCTTTATAGCTATCTTTCTGATATTTAATAATATACCAAAATGTACCAAAAATTACTCGTTTTGATTATATTTCATATCACTTTCACTATGTTTTCACGAACTATCTATATACTAGCTATAGTTGATTGAGATCAACTAAGGAAATGGAGGTCTACTACTAATAACTTTTACCTGTCCCTTTTACAAATAATACAAACAACACAAAACAATACAACACATAAAACAACACTTAAATACACAACAATACTCTCCCTGTGTATAAACAAAACAATACATATACAAAACTCTCTAATTATATATACCATCTCCCGTATATATAAAGGTAAAAGTTAGGTAGACATAAGAGCCCTTGAAAGAGGGCTCTTTTCCTTTAATATTTCTTATTATTTATTGATTAATAAGCCTATATTTCTTGACATAGTATGTAATATTTGTTAAACTAATCAAGTATCAAGCAAAGCTTGATGAATATAGGGGTATAGCTCAATTGGTAGAGTAGCGGTCTCCAAAACCGTTGGTTGTGGGTTCAAGTCCTACTGCCCCTGCCAAAATTTGGATGGCGGTCTTCGGGCCGCATGTCCATAAAATTACTCAAAAAATATTAAAAAATGCTTGCGTAGCCGCAATCATTATGTTAATATAAGTGAGTACCTTGTACATGACTCAGTAGCTCAGCTGGATAGAGCGTTTGACTACGAATCAAAAGGCCAGGGGTTCGAATCCCTTCTGGGTCACCAAATTAAAGCATCACAGTAATGTGGTGCTTTTTTATTTTGCTTTTTATATGTATATAAAGGACCCTACATATTTATGTAGGGTCCTTTTATGAGCTAATGATCTTTATTTAATTAACTAAGTTTTATTATTTCGCATGTGGCTGATCTGATTCAGCTACTACGTTAACGACAATTTCTTGATCTGCAGAAATAAGATTCATAATGATGGGGATTGGCTGTTCGATGGCTTCAGCTATACTTTTAATTTGTCGCATTGCAACAGGATAAGGTGTTGTTCTATCACTTTGAAATAATTCTTCCAATTGGGTGATTTCTGCTTGACTTAGATTCGATTTATTTGCGAATTCTTCAACTGTCATATTATGTTGTTCGCGATAGCTTTTAATGATTTCACCGATATACATAATCGCCTCCACTTGAATTATATTAATACATTTTTATTTTATGTGAAAGTTCGATAAAACTCAAGTTAGATTGAAATGATACTTCATATTATTGATACATAATGGTTTTATATTATAAGATGAACATATAATGATACTGATATATATGGAAATGAAAAGAGGTTTGCTATGAAGACGAATAGAAAACAACTTTTAATTGTTTATATATGTTTAGCATTAGGGGCTTGGAGTGCTAGCGCTGGCATCAGCTTTAGTCAATCAAATAGAGATACGAATCAAACGCGTCGAGATAATACGATAATACAGCATAAGTCTGAAAAAACTGTTGACGATTCTGACCAAGGCAGTCCTGTTATTGCATCGTATTACAAAGATGGCAAAAAAAAGAAGAAAAAGAGTACTGCTGCTGATGAGACTAAGCTTTCAGAGAAACAAAAAGCAACTAAAGAATTGAATGAACATTCTTGGGTAGAAGAAGCGGGAAAACATCCCTTACCGTATGCGGTTGTGGAAGGGAACGCGGTCAGTGAAGAAGAGTTAGCCCACTGGTGGAAGGTTTTTAATGATCCCGTATTGGATCAATTAATTGATTTGACCCTCAAAAATAATCGGCAGTTAGAGGTAGCTCGTTCTCGAGTTAGACAAGGACGGTTACAGTTGGGTATTGCTGAAGCACAGCGATTACCTTGGCTAGATGCTTCCGGTTCATGGTCGGCTAATAGAGGTCAGGGTGAATGGGATTCAGACCGAGAAGCGATAAAGAATTTACCTATATCTGATAAGATGACGAGAAATGTAGAAACCGGTAAATTGGGAATTGATGCGCGATGGGAAATTGATATATTCGGAAGACAAAAAGCAAAATCACGTGCTGCATCGAATTCGTTACAAGCATCACAGGCGGATTTATATTCCACCTGGGTATCTTTGAGCGCGGAAACCGCATTACAGTATATGTCGTTAAGAACTTTACAGGAGCAATTGCGCATAACAGAAGATGATGTGAAGCGTCAACAGGAAGCGTTGGAACTGATTAAGATAAATAATCAGTCTGGTATTATTAATGAATTACCTGTGCAACAGGCTACATATGCATTATCTCAGACTCAAGCGGAGATTCCTTCATTAAAGAAAAATATAGCTTCCACAATGGCTGCTCTTTCTATATTGACGGGAACAGTTCCAGGCGAGATTGACGGGTTATTGATGGAAAATACTTCATTACCTACGGTGGATCCACACATGTTTATCGGCATACCGGCGGAAGCTTTACGACAACGGCCTGATATTCAGGCGGCGGAACGACGTATTGCGGCGCAACAACAGAAAACCAAGGCTGCAAAGGCTGACCTTAAGCCTAGGTTTTCACTAAATGGCAGTATAGGCTTGGAGTCGTTTTCATCGGGAGGTCTTATTTCGGCTATCGGTAAAATGATAGGAATAGGACCATCTATCACTATGCCTATTTTCAATGCCGGTGCTATTCGTAAGAATATAAAGATACAAACAGAAAAGGAACAGGAATATTTGGCACTTTACGAAGAGACTGTTTTGAAAGCTGTAGGGGAGGTTCGAAATGCGGTAACGGATGCATCTCAGGATCATATTAAGTCCGAGGAATTGAAATCTGCTGTAGAATCTGCACAGCAAGCGGAATCTTTGGCGCAAACCAATTTTGACTCCGGTCTTAGCGATTACTTAAGTGTTCTTGATGCACGAAGAAATGTATTGTCTGCAAGGCGGCAATATATCATGAGTCGGGGGCAAGAGTTTGCTGATACCGTTCGTTTATTCAAATCCTTAGGCGGTGGTTGGGAAGCCATGGACATGGATCAGGAGGCAGAGGCGGACTCGCATGCTAAGAAATAGTGTGAGAAACGGGGAATGATTATGAAAGAGAAACTTGATGTCATTAAAGGGTGGATGGCGAATAATAGAAAAAAGTGCGCAGGTATAATGATTGCCTTTCTAATAATTTTGGGTGGAGTAAGTTATTATGCTTATAATCAATACGAAGCGTACATTGCCTCTCATCATATTGTGTTGCAAGGCAATGTGAATCTGCGTGAAGTTAATGTTGCATTTCGGGGAAGTGACCGGATTGCCAGCCTTTTGGTGGATGAAGGTGCGGTGGTGAGCCAAGGGCAGATTTTGGGGTATTTACATTCTGATGAATTGAATCTTACTGTACAGCAGGCTAAGGCTACCATTGTAGCACAGGAAGCTATAGTGGCCAAGTTGCAGGCCGGCAGTAGACCAGAAGAAATCGCTCAAGCATCGGCACGAGTTACATCTGCAGAAGCTGCGTTAGCGCAATCGAAACAGGAAGCAGAGAAGTTACGAAAATCCTATAATGCTTCAAATGGTAAGGCCGTTAGTCGACAGTCTGTAGATGATATACAGGCGAAGGTGAAAGTATCGGAAGCCAAATTAAACGAGGCTCAGCAAGCATACAATTTAGCTGTCGCAGGGCCAAGACAGGAAGATATAGCACAGGCCCAAGCCCAATTGGATGCGATGAAAAGCGAACTGGCCCGTCAGGAGTTCTTGCTGAACCAATCTGTATTAACGTCCCCGATAGACGGTGTTATAACGGCCCGATTATTACAGGTCGGTGATATGGCTTCACCGAATACACCTGTATTTAAATTGGCTGAGAATACTAAGAAATGGGTTCGTGTATATGTGAACGAACGGGATTTAGGAAAAATTTATAACGGTATGGATGCAAATGTAACAACGGATACATATAAGAACGAACCGATTCACGGAACAATCGGATATATTTCTTCCGTAGCGGAATTTACACCTAAATCGGTAGAAACGGAGGATGTGCGTACTACACTTGTATATGAAGTGCGGGTATATGTAGATGATCCTGATAATCGTCTCCGTTTAGGAATGCCTGCCACTGTTTCCATTGATATATAGAGGTGTGCAGTGAATGATGTATATGCAATCGAAGGGTCACAATTATATAAAGAATTCCCCCTTGTCGGAGCTGATCCTATAATAGCATTGGACCATTTGGATTTTAAAATCCGGAAAGGCTGTTTAACTGCGTTGGTTGGTCCAGATGGGGCGGGAAAAACGACTTTGATTCGTTTGATAGCTGGTTTATTGGATGCCACGGCTGGTTCTTTAGAGGTCCTCGGAATGGATGTGAAAGCACATTCACAGGCAGTTCAAGATAGACTCAGTTATATGCCTCAGAAATTTGGGCTTTATGAGGAATTATCCGTCAGTGAAAACATGAATCTCTATGCAGATTTACACGGTATTCCTTTGCATGTGAGAACGAAGCGGTTTGAAAAATTACTGCATATGACAGGGCTAGCCAAATTTACTAAGCGTCAAGCCGGTAAATTGTCAGGTGGTATGAAGCAAAAGCTTAGCCTAGCCTGTACATTGGTGCGTTCTCCGGAGCTTTTATTGCTCGATGAGCCTACCGTAGGGGTAGATCCATTTTCAAGGCGGGAGTTATGGGAAATCTTAGAGTCGTTAGTACGTACAGATGGAATCAGCGTACTTGTTAGCACTGCATACTTAGATGAGGCGGAGCGTTGTAAAGATGTTTTCGTCCTCAATAAGGGGCACTTTTTAGCAACTGGGACACCGCATGAGTTGACTCAAATGTCTGAGGAACGATGCTTTCAGGTAAAGATTCCGAAGTCGTTGAGCATGAGAAATGTACAGGCCGCATTGATGGATGACAGGAAATGCGTGGCGGATGCCGTTCCGGAGGCCGGTGCCGTGAGGTACATAAAAACAAAAGAAATGCTTTCGATTCCTTGGCTTAGCGAGTACGGTATGGAGGAACAACCAGTTCAGAGCCGTTTGGAAGATACCTTTATGATGCTGTTAAAAGAGGATAAAATTGCCTCAAAACAAGGGGCTGAGCCTTTAGATAGTATCGATATGGATTTGAATGAAAGTGTGATAGAGAAAGAACGAAAACGTTTGTTGTCCCCAAATGAAATGGTTGAGCGTCCAGTAGAAATTTCCGTATCTCATTTGGTGAGGACATTCGGTGATTTTACGGCGGTAGCTAATACATCATTTACGGTGCAGCGCGGAGAAGTATTCGGATTGCTTGGACCAAACGGAGCCGGCAAGACGACGACATTTCGTATGTTGTGTGGATTATTACCTGTAACGAGCGGGGATTTACGTGTAGCCGGTGTTGATGTCGTTAAATCTCGTACGGCAGCAAGAAGCAATTTCGGATATGTAGCGCAAAAGTTTTCTTTGTACGGCAATTTGTCCGTTATGGAAAATCTAGAATTTTTTGCTGGTGTGTACGGTTTGTACAGTCAAAAAAAGGATGATCGAATAGAAGCTGTTATCAAGGAGTTTCGTCTAAATGATGTGCGAGATATGATAGCCGGTGATTTGCCTGGTGGTTATAAACAGCGCTTGTCCATGGCGGCTGCCTTAATGCATGAGCCTAAAATTCTTTTTTTGGATGAGCCCACAAGTGGTATTGATCCTCTTACAAGGCGTAATTTCTGGCGACAGATTACTTCTTTATCAAAGCGAGGAACAACGATTATTATTACGACTCATTTTATGGATGAATCGGAATATTGTGACCGTATTATGATTCAGGATGCAGGAAAACTCGTTGTACTGGGAACACCTGATGAAGTTAGACGGATTGCCGGCGATGAGAATTGTACTATGGATGAAGCGTTTATCTCCGTCATACTAAAAAAACGGGAACAGGAGGATGACGTATGAACGGATTTATAAGACGGTTTTCCTCATTGGTATACAAGGAGACCTTACAAGTATTGCGCGACCCTAGCACTATTTTGTTGGGTGTTGTGCTACCTATACTACTTATTATCCTCATCGGCTCAGGGGTTACTTTGGATGTTAAACACGTGCCGATAGCAGTGGTTATGGAACGTCAAGATTCGATGACCCAAAGTGTGTATGACTCCTTATACGGCTCTGAGTACTTTCAACCTATAGCGGTTCGCGATAGAAAAACGGCGGAACTATTGATGGAAAAACGAAAGGTAGATGCCATATTGGTGATTCCACAGGACTTTTCTGATCAAATTATGCGTGGACAAGGGAAAGTGCAGGGGATTTACTATGGTGTCGATACTTCGGTAGCGATGAGTATAGAAAGTTATGTAAACTCAGCTATTAACTTATGGGCCGTTAAGAATATTCCGTTTATGCTACGTGGTGGATATATAACAATGAACCCTCGCATGTGGTTTAATGAGGCAAATACAAGTACCTGGTTTTTGATTCCCGGGCTTATTATGATTATCATGACGATTGTATCCGTTTTTCTTACGGCTGTCGTTATGGCTAGAGAATGGGAACGTGGTACTTTTGAGGCTTTATTCGTTACACCAGTTAAGCCTATTGAAATTATTTTGGCTAAGGTAGTGCCTTATTATGTATTGGCCATGTTGGGGCTGTTGTTTTGCCTCGGTGTTTCGTATTTCTTTTATGAAGTACCTATGCGTGGTTCCTTATGGATCATCTGCATTGTGTCCACATTGTATTTGATTGTTTCTTTAAATATGGGACTACTTATATCTGCGTTTACGAAGAAACAGTTCTTAGCTTGTCAAATGGCATTACTCACCAGTTTTTTACCAGCTTTAATATTGACGGGTTTTTTATTTGATCCACATTCACAACCTGTGGTGATTCAATATATTTCACGGCTTTTACCTCCTACATATTTTTTAGAATTACTGAAATCATTGTTCCTAGGTGGAAATAACTGGTATTTGATTATTAAAAATAGTGCCGTATTATCGGGGTTTGCTATTTGCTTTACAATATTGACAATTTATATTACGCGGAAGAAGGTGGAATAATGAATTGGCGCCTGTATTGGAATCAAATTGTCTCCATCATATGGAAAGAGCTATTAGCCACCTTTAAAGATCCGAAAACTCGTATAATCTTACTGTTACCGGTCATTATTCAAGGGTTCCTCTTCGGTTATGCCGCAACCTATAATCTCAACAAGGTTCCCTATGTATTGATTGATGAAAGTCATACGCAGACCGCAGCTGCATTAGAATCGACTATTAATTCATCCGGTGTTTTTGAACTGTATCAATCTGCGAACTCTCCGGATATAATCGCACCATTAATAGACTCCAACAAGGTTATTATGGCGGTTATCATACCTCAGGATTTTGAAGAAAACTTAAAGCATAAACAACCTACATCTATTACTGTTATTGTAAATGGAACGAATACAATGACTTCAGGTCTTGCCACAGCCTATATGGGGCAAATCATTTCTCAATTCAATCAGACTTGGTTAGGTGTTGAGCATAAGGGAATCACAATTGAATCTCGTACCTGGTACAATGAAAATCAGCAGTCTTCTTGGACTTTCTTGACAGGTCTCGTTATATTGATCAGTATGACACAAGTTATCATGTTGGGGGGGCTATCTGTGGCACGAGAACGAGAGCAGGGGACCTTTGATCAATTATTGGTAACGCCCGTATCATCTATGCAAATTTTGGTTGCAAAGTCTATACCACCCATGTTAATAGGACTGTTTCAAAGTACTGTATTGTTATTAATAGCCATGTTTTGGTTTAAAGTTCCATTTCGGGGCAATATATTTCTTGTGTATGCCGTGTTGTTTACGTTTATAAGTAGTAGCATTGGATTGGGGTTATCTATTTCGGCTATTGCAAAAAATATGCAGCAAGTTCTCGTATATGTTTTTGTCTTTCTTTTTCCACTAGCCTTATTGTCCGGATTAATCACACCTGTACATAATATGCCGAAAATATTGCAATATCTTACATATGGAAATCCTATGCGGTTTTCTGTTGAGGCAATGCGCAGAATTTATCTAGAAGGTGCAGGATTGACGGATATTTGGTTTAACTTTATTCCTATGATTATATTAACTATTGTTACTATGTCAATGGCGGGGTGGTTGTTTAGAAATCGTGTGGGATAAGTTTGTTTTCTAGCTAGTTGAATTATTAATTTCTGTTATAACAATACGGCAGAACTATATAGCTTTTTTTTATTAATAAATATGCTTTTGCCGTATTGACGAAATGAATTTAGACTGTTAGAATAAAAGCATAGAAAACATCATATTTGGGAATAGGTGCTGAAAAGCATAATAGAGAAGCTGGTTAAATGCCAGCACGGTCCCGCCACTGTATGGTCGAGCGAGTCTAAATTAAGTCACTGGGAAACTGGGAAGGCTAGATGAGCGATGAAGCCGAGTCAGGAGAACTGCCTATTCAACATTCACCATTTGACCTACGAGAGATAGGGAGGAGAAGTTAATAGCTCCTTTTTACGTATCCGTAAAAAGGATTTTTTAGTTCTATAGGATTTAAATTGTATTATATTTAATTTAGATTTTAGTTCTATACGACCTAAATGTCGTGCTATGGTCATGGTGGATTTACCTTCTTGGTATTACCAGCATGACGTATGTTATGACTGTTAATATATTTTATGGTAAATGTAGGGCATGCATTTATTCATCATCATCCTAAAAAAGAGGCTGACCCAGGGTTCTAGTAGTTCGGATTCTGGGTCAGTCTCTTTTTATTTTGCAAATATTAATTATCAGTAAGAACTTTTAGATTGAGACCTGTAGCGTTAAGGTTTAGATGAGGCGTTAAGCGTTAATATATATACAATTGTAGAGTTAAGAGTTTTTAGATTTAGAATTTGTTTTAGGTTTACGTAAATTGTAAGGTTTAGATAGTTATTATCCTTGGAATATATTTTTCGATGTATGAATTTTAAGTCATTTATAAAAAAATGATTGACGATGAATTCCATACATGATATTATTATTTCAGTTGAGACGCGGGAGTGGCGGAATTGGCAGACGCACCAGACTTAGGATCTGGCGCCTTACGGCGTGGGGGTTCAAGTCCCTTCTCCCGCACCAACTTTATTGCACCTATTGCACCTTTAGAGGTGTATTTTTTTTGCCTAAATTAAGTATTAACGTGGATATTTATATCGATAAACACATACATTTTGATAGGAAGATAGGTACAGATTTAACTACTACGTTATATGTTATAATAAATGAGTTAGAACTATTTAATTAATACAATCATAGTAATACTATATGGTGCAGTATGGATAATACATTAACAAAACTGCTTTCACAGAACCCATCCTTTGTGGATGGGCTAAACGCATTTCAGCGAAAGGGGAAGTCAGTCATATATGGTCTTAGCGGATCTCAAAAGAGTTTCCTCTTAAGTCAATCTTTTTCTGCAGGTCTTACAAAACCTGTAGTCATCGTAGTCCATGATAAGGACCATAAAGAGATGTGGGAACGGGACTTAGCTTTTTTCATGCCTAATGTGCCAGTCTTATCATTTCCTACAACAGATCATGTAGACTTTACGACTGTGGCTCGCAGTCTTGAAGACCAAGGTGCGCAGATGCGAGCATTAGCACTGTTGGCGTGGCAAGAGCCGGCAGTAGTCATTGCCAATGCTGAAGAGGTTACACAGTATGTTGTATCTCCTCATTACTTAAAGGGACAATCGTTGCATTTTGCTTTAAATGATGCGATTGAACGTGATGTAGTCCTTGAACAGCTCGTAACAATTGGATATGAACGCGTAGACCAGGTGGAACAACGTGGTCATTTTGCCGTGCGTGGAGATATTTTGGATATTTATCCTGTAAATAGTGATCATCCGATTCGTATTGAATTCTTTGGCGATGAGATCGATACATTGCGTTTCTTCTCCGTTGAGAATCAACGTTCCATTGAGCAAATTGAATCCTACACGGTGACGCCTTTCTTTCTTGGTAAAAGTGATGCAGAAAGTACTTTATTATCTTATGTGAAAGAGGGCACTCTAATTTATGACGAGCCAGGTCGTATTCAAGAAGCATTAAAGAAATTCCTTAAGGAAGATCCTACACATCGGAAAAATCATTGTGATTGGAATGAACTACAACGCACTGTAGATTCTGTGAATCAAGTGGCTTTCACATTTATGCAACAACGTTCTATTGGTCTCACTGGATTTAACCCTATTGGTATTCAAGGGAAGACGATGACGAGCTTTGAGCGTCAAATTCCCCTATTAACAGATGAAATAAAGCAATGGCATCGTTTAAATCACCAAGTAGTACTAGTATTAAATAATCAGCAACGACGAGAAGGTATTGAGCGTGCCCTTGAAGGGGAAAATATTGCATTTACTCATAGTGATACATGGATAGCAAAGCCGAACACTGTCGTTATTTTAAAAGGATTATTAACAGATGGTTTTGAATTGCCAAATAGTCATTTAGTAGTAGTCGTAGAAGGCAATATTTACGGACAACAAAAGCGCAAGCTTCGCACCAAACCTAAAAAGGGCCAAGAGATCAATTATTTCACGGATTTAACCCCTGGTGACTATGTTGTACATAGTATGCACGGTATCGGTAAGTATATTGGTCTTAAAACGATAGAAACGGAAGGCATCCATCGGGACTATATTGAAATCGCTTATGCTGGAATGGATAAATTGTTCTTACCTGCAAATAATTTAGATCAGTTACAAAAATACATCGGCAATGAAGGTGATGTGCCTCGTATTCATAAGATGGGTGGCCGTGACTGGGCTAAAGTTGTTACAAAGGCAAAAAAATCCATTGATGATTTGGCAGATAAGCTCGTTGAGATATATGCACAACGAGAAATCACAGAAGGCTTTGCATTCTTGCCGGATCAACCATGGCAGCAAGAGTTTGAAGATGCGTTCCCATATGAGGAGACGGAAGACCAGTTACAGGCTACGGCGGAAATTAAAGAATCTATGGAACGACCTGTTCCTATGGATCGCCTGCTCGCTGGTGATGTAGGCTTTGGTAAAACGGAAGTGGCTATGCGTGCCATTTTTAAGGCCGTTATGAGCGGTAAACAAGTAGCGGTACTTGTACCGACCACGGTATTAGCACAGCAACATTTCCAAACCTTTTTAAATCGATTTGCTCCATTCGGGGTTAAAGTAGATGTGCTTAATCGATTCCGAACTACATCAGAGAAAAAACAAATTCTTAAAGGCGTAGAGGATGGATCTATTGATATTCTCATTGGAACCCATTCATTACTTAACAAAAAGGTGGTATTCAAAGACTTAGGAATGCTTGTTGTAGACGAGGAGCAACGTTTTGGGGTAGCACAAAAAGAAAAGTGGAAAGAGTGGGCTAGCAATATCGATGTACTGACTTTGAGTGCTACACCGATTCCGCGGACTTTACATATGTCCCTCGTTGGCGTTCGAGAAATGTCTGTTATCAATACTCCGCCAGAGGAGCGATTGCCTGTTCAAACCTATGTGGTGGAATACGATATGAATCTCATAGCAGATGCTATCAAACGAGAACTTGCAAGAGGTGGACAGGTCTATTTCGTATATAACCGTGTCGCATCCATTAATCACATGGGAGAACTATTAGAATCCGCATTGCCTGGCTTGCGTTATGCTGTTGCTCATGGACAGATGACAGGCCGTCAAATTGAGGAGATTATGACCGATTTCTATGAAGGTCATTATGATGTGCTCTTGTCCACGAGTATCATTGAAACCGGCTTAGATATTCCTAACGCCAATACTATCATCATTTATGATGCGGATCGTTTAGGTTTATCTCAGCTATACCAAATGCGAGGGCGTGTAGGCCGTTCTCGTAGACGTGCTTATGCATACTTTATGTATCGGCCAGATAAAATACTTTCAGAGGCAGCTGAAAAGCGTTTGAAAGCCATAGAGGAGTTCACTGAGCTCGGCGCAGGATTTAAGTTAGCCATGCGAGATTTAGAGATTCGCGGTGCCGGTAATCTATTAGGTTCACAGCAACATGGTAATATCGCATCTGTCGGCTTTGGCATGTACGTGAGTATGTTAGAAGAGGCGATTGCAAAGGCTCAAAATAAAGAAGTTGAGCGAGATGTATCCATTGATCCAGCTATCGACTTAGAGGTAGATGCGTTTATTGACGATGCGTATATCAAAGATAGTGCTCGTAAGATTTCTGTATACCAACGATTGTTACATATTAAATCTAAAGAGCAACTCGACGATATGACGGATGAGCTCATTGATCGCTTCGGTACACCAACCGATCCAGTAGACCGTTTGTTGCGCATTGCTCAAATTAAGGAGCAAGCACGTCTACTGGGCATTAAGAGTATCGTCCGTAGAGATAAGCAACTCACTATCCATTGGCATGACGATTCTAAAATGGCCGATTGGGATATGGGGGCTGTACCAGAAGATTTATGGAAAAAAATGAAGTTTATGGATACCAAACCAGCCACATTATATGTGAGCCTTAATGGTATGAAAGGTTCTATTTTGACCATTACGGAAGCGGTGATAAAGGCTCTTAGCCACAAGTCACCGACTAAGGAGGGCCTATGAATCGATTTTTAAAGGGTGCCATGATTTTGACCTTAGCCGGTATTATCGTGAAGGTCATCGGTGCGTTTAGTAAGGTTCTTATCGCACGAATCTTAGGTGGTGAAGGAATTGGCCTATATATGATGGCCTATCCAATCTATCAAATTATCGTTAGTATTTCTGCGGCAGGTATTCCTGTAGCCATATCTATTATGATTGCAGAGAAACTTGCTAATGATGATATGCGAGGCGTACAACAAGTATTTTCCGTATCTTTGAGGGTACTCGCTATATTAGGGCTGGTATTCAGTTTGGCCTTATATGGAAGTGCGCAATGGCTCGTAGATAATCAAATCATCAGCGATCCACGTGCTTTAATTGCTATTCAGCTATTATCTCCAGCCATTTTTGTAGTGACCATCCTGAGCTGTTTTAGAGGGTATTTCCAAGGTTTCCAATATATGGTGCCTACTGGTACGAGTCAAGTATTTGAACAGATTTTTCGTGTGTCATCTATGGTAGGTTTGGCATACTACTTCATTGATCGTGGACTCCATTTAGCGGCAGGTGGTGCGACCTTTGCTACATTCCCAGGCGTATTGGCGGGGTTACTTGTATTAATTTATTTTTACTACCGACAACGCAATATTCGAGAGAAGATGCTTTTACAACAGAATTCTAATGCCATTTGTGAAAGTAACGGCACCGTAGTTAAACGATTGTTTAGTCTTGCCATACCGGTTTCTATGGCGAATATCATGCTTCCCATGGTATCACTCATTGATACATTTATAGTTCCGAAACGATTGATGGATATTGGATACTATCTCAATGAAGCAACCACACAATTTGGTTATCTGACGGGTATGGCAACATCTCTGATTGGGTTGCCGATCATTCTAACTACATCCTTAGCCGCTAGTCTTGTACCAGCCGTATCTGAGGCACATACTCAAGGTGATGTACATCGCATCGTGAAACGGGCGGAAACGGCGATTAAAATTGCTAATATGTTTACGATTCCAGCCTGTATTGGTCTCTGTGTACTAGCTACGCCAATATCGCAATTAATATATGCAACACCCCACGCAGGGCCTGTTATTGCTGTTATTAGCTTGAGTATTGTGTTCCTCGGTTGGCAGCAGGTTACTGCAGGTGTTTTACAAGGGTTAGGAAGGACAGTAATTCCTATGGTGTCGATTTTTATCGGCTTATTAGTGAAGACATTCTTAGATTATGAGTTGACAGGCAGTGTTGAGTTGGGCATTAATGGTGCAGCTTGGGCGACGAATTTAAACTTTGCTATTGCAGCGCTTATTAACTATATTTTTGTAAAAAGATATGTAGGTTCGGTACTGAACACATTAGAGTTATTAAAAATAATAGTATCTGCCATGGCCATGGGCGGTGCTACACAAGTCATCTATGTGAGCACTGTTGATTTATTAGGCAATGGTGGCGCTGTGGCTGCAGCAATTGTAGTGGCTATTTTTGTATATGGTTTATCGTTATGGCTTACTAAAGCTGTCGTAAAAGATGATATTTACCATTTCCCAATCATAGGCAAGCGCTTACAAGCTCGACGCAATAGGGAGGAAGCAAAGCTATATGAAGAACAATATTGATATTCAACCTTTAGTCGATGTAGTGAAAACTTTGCGTGCACCAAATGGCTGTCCTTGGGATCAAAAGCAAACGCATGAATCTTTACGCCGCTATTTTATAGAAGAGACTTACGAGGTGGTAGATGCCATTGATAATAAAGATATGCCAAATCTTCGTGAAGAGTTAGGTGATGTATTATTGCAAGTTGTCTTTCACAGTCAATTGGCAGAGGAGGCTGGTCATTTTACACTTCAAGACGTAATTAATGATGTCGCTGAAAAAATGATTCGTCGTCATCCTCGTGTTTTTAGCCCAGGAAATGATGAAAAATCATACACTTGGGATGAATTAAAGGCACAAGAAAAGAAAAATATTCAAAATTCTGTATTGGATGGTGTATCGAAAAGTTTACCTGCTTTAATGGCGGCTTATAAGCTCCAAGAAAAGGCTGCAAAGCTAGGATTTGACTGGGATGAGCTTGATCCTGTTTGGGCTAAAGTTTCCGAAGAAATGGGGGAATTTAAGGAGGCTATTGACCAAAATAATAGAGAAAATATGGAAAAAGAAGCAGGAGATGTGCTTTTTTCCTTGATTAATCTATTCAGATGGTATAAAATAAGCGGTGAAAATGCACTAAATCGCACAAACACAAAGTTCCGACAGCGTTTTTTACATGTAGAAGCTTGTGTTAACCAAAGCGATCGCTCATGGGAAGACTTTTCATTAGCTGAGCTGGATGCTTTTTGGGAGGAGGCTAAAGTGCAGGAAAAGTAACCTAGAGGTTTATACACTTCTAAGGTATTGTAATTTTAAGGAGGTTCTGTCATGAACAAAACAGAATTAATCGCAAGTGTTGCACAAAAAACTGAATTAACTAAAAAAGATGCTGAAAAAGCAGTAAAAGCTGTATTTGACACAGTAGCTCAAGAATTAGCAGCTGGTGGCAAAGTACAAGTTATCGGCTTCGGTACTTTCGAAGTTCGTGAACGCGCAGCTCGTGAAGGCCGTAACCCACAAAACGGTAAAACTATCACAATTGCAGCTTCCAAATCTCCTGCATTCAAAGCTGGTAAAGGTTTGAAAGAACAAGTTAACGCTGCAAAAGCTAAAAAACGCAAAAAATAATCCATATTGGATGTGAAAGAGACCTTTCGAGGTCTCTTTTTTTTATCTATTTATGGTATAATGCACAGAGAAAGGGTGCATTATGAATAACGAAACATCAAGGAAGGTTCTCATCGTGTCCGCCTCAATCGGCACTGGACATATGCAAGCCGCAAGAGCCATAGAAGAATATTGGAAAGAAAAAGAGCCACAAGCATCAATTACTCATGTTGATTTTCTTGATACAGAAACTATGTCTGTAGAGCATTTAATTAAGGGTACCTATATAAAGATGATTGACGTATTCCCCATGCTCTATGATATGATTTATCGCGTATCGAAAGGGGAAAAACGAGGTACCATTTTGCAAACCGCATTGTCGTACCTACTTAAAAGCCGCATGCTTAAACTAGTACAACAAGAAGAGCCAGACGTAATGGTTTTTACACATCCATTTCCTTGTGGGGCGGCATCGATTTTAAAGCGCCAAGGTCATATAGATGTGCCACTAGTGGCTATTATGACAGATTTTAGTAGTCATCAGTTTTGGCTCTATCCACAGATTGATGTTTACTATGTTGCAACAGAATCTATGGTACCTGAAATGGTAGCTTCAGGTATCGATGAATCTCGTATTCATGTATCTGGCATTCCAGTGCGGCGATCTTTTTTTCGTGATGCTATTGAAGAGTATAGCTTAGAGGAACCTGTGAAAGTTCTTGTTATGGGTGGTGGCCTGGGTCTAGGCTCTCTTGAGACGGCTTTAAAACATCTAGATGAAGTAAATGGTATTGGTGAAATTACCGTTGTAGCCGGACAAAATACGTCTCTTTACGAATCGTTAGTTGTCCTTAGTGAATCTATGAAGACGAAGACCACCGTATATGGTTATACTACCAATATTTCTGAGCTCATGAAATCATCGTCTTTGCTCGTTACAAAACCTGGTGCATTGACCTGTATGGAGGCTGTTACAATCGGATTGCCAATGGTATTCTTTAATGCTATCCCAGGGCAGGAAGAGGCAAATGCGGAACTGTTAGAGCAACGGGGGTGTGCTCGTTGGGCTCGCGATATTCACAACTTAGAAGATGTGGTAACTGCACTGTTAATTAATTCTCCGCGACTTCAACAAATGTCTGAGCGTGCTCGCGAATGGCATGTGGATGGGGCTGCTGATATCGTAAATAGTCTCATTGAAATTTTAGATGCTAGTGCACAAGATGAGCTTGTGAAAGCTCAAGAGGCAATTAGCTAACCAATATAGAAAAAGCGATGACCTAAAGGGCCATCGCTTTTTTCTATTGATACTGTTCAATATGTTCTTTTCGAAGTTTTTGTAATGTGACTAAGAAAGCATCCGTACTTTCTGCACCATCCAATAAATCTTTTAATTGGTAAGAGTCATCAAGGGTAACACTCCATTGGAAGGAGTCGTTATCGTCGTACACATTGAATACGACTGGTGTCTCTAAGTCCTCTGGCATATAGCCGTCATCATCGGACACAGTTGCATACGTGCCATCCTCTAAGAGCTCAGTAAATAATGTGTCATACCCATCAATGTCGATAAGTTCAAAGTTGATACTTTCATAAAAGTCTAAAACCATATCCGTCGCCATGTGGACCTCCTCATGAATATATATGTTACGTTTATTCTACTGAGGGCGCCTGTTACTGTCAATGGTAATGTGTAGTATAATAAATAACAGAATTACAAAATAGGAGCGGAATATGAACGTTATTAGTTTACAGAACATAGAGAAATCATATGGCACAAGGCTGTTGTTTAAAGAGGTGAGTATGACTTTTACCACGGAAAAACGATTAGGTCTTGTGGGCATCAATGGAACGGGTAAGTCTACATTTCTAAAAATATTAGCAGGACAAATGGAAGCTGATAAAGGCACCATTGAGCGTAATGGTAAGGCTAGCATTTATTACTTAGCGCAGACACCTGATTTTGATGCGGAAGCTACTTTGCTTGAGGCCGTTCTTGATGGAAATCATCCTCGGTTGCAAATGGTAAAAGCTTTTGAACGTATTAGTCGTGAGTATCGCCAAATGCAAGAGTCTGGTAAAGACGATGCTAAAATATCTCGCAACTATATGAATGCATTGGAGCAAATGGATCAACAAGACGGGTGGCAGGTAGAGCAAGAGGCGCGCATTATTTTATCTAAATTGGGCTTTCCTGATGTGGAGCAAAAGGTAGCTATGTTATCAGGAGGGCAAAAGCGTCGTCTTGCATTGGGGCAAGCATTGCTATATCCATGTGATCTTTTATTACTAGATGAGCCGACTAACCATTTGGATGAAGATAGTATTGATTGGCTAGAGTCGTATTTGAGTGTACGTCAAGGAGGATTATTAATCAGTACCCATGATAGATATTTCCTCGATTCCGTATGTAATGGTATTTTAGAGCTATCAAATCGTCATATGTATCAATACGATGGCAATTATGAAGAATTTATTGCCTTGAAAGCTGATCGAGAGGCTCGTGAAGCTGCTACGGAAGAAAAACGACGTCAATTTTTAAAACGAGAAATCGAATGGGTACGTCGTGGTGCTCTGGCTAGAACTACAAAACAAAAGGCTCGTCTTGACCGTTACGAAAAATTAAAGAATATGGAGAAAACCCGCCGGCCGGATCAAATGGATCCTATTGCGCTGAAGACACGTTTAGGAAAAACCATCTTTGATATTGAGCATTTAGAGTTTTATTTTGATGAACGTCCTATGATTAAGGACTTTACCTATCACGTGGTACGCCATGATCGTATCGGTATAGTAGGACCCAATGGTGTTGGTAAATCTACCTTTATGAATATCCTTGATGGCACCTACGAAGCGACGAGAGGCACTATCGGTAAAGGTGAGACCGTTCGCATTGCTCATTTTAAACAAGAGCTACCTGAATTTGATGAAGATATGCGCGTTCTCGATTATATTCGTGAGGACCACTCTTATATGGTACTCGGTGATGGGTCTACATTGAGCGCAGGACAAATCCTTGAGCGATTCCTTTTTACCCCAGAATTACATGGTGTACCGATTCGAAAACTCTCTGGCGGGGAACGTCGTCGTTTATACCTCTTAAAATTGTTGATGAGCGCCCCTAACGTATTATTGCTGGACGAACCGACGAATGATCTTGATATTCCAACATTGGAGGTATTAGAGGATTTCCTTGACTCCTTTAGTGGCGTCATCATCACCGTTTGCCATGATCGGTACTTCCTAGACCGCGTAGTGGATAAACTGTTTGTCTTTACAGGCGATGGGCATATTGAAATCGTTCATGGCTCGTATTCTGACTACAAAGATGCTCTTGATGAAAGTAGTGGCAGCAAGCGCCCATTCTATATGCCAAATGATAATATACCGGCTAATTCCAAAGCGGTACGAGCTGTAAAAGGTGGAGAGGCTGATAGCGATGACTCTGTTGATAATCAATCTAATAGGGTAGATACCCTTGGAAATGATAATGTTGTAGCTAGTGATGAAACAGATACTTTCAAAGAAATACCAAAGAAGGGTCTCAATAAAGCAGAAGAAGCGGAGTATGCCAAAATTATGGATGAATTGCCTAAGCTAGAACATTTAGTGAAGGGCCTCGATGTTATGATAAGCCAAGTGGCTACTGATTATGAAAAAATGCAGTCACTGATGGAGGAACGAGAAGAAACACAGACTCAAATAGATGCGCTCACTGAACGGTGGATGGAATTAGAGGAACGCCTATAACTCCTTTTATCATGCTATTTTTTAATATCTGTTATGCAAAGGAATTACGTGTAAGTTTATTGATAAAACTCACAATGTATAGTATAATTTCTACGATTAACGATAACAACGTTACCTAAGTAGGAGGAACTCATGAGTAAGTACCAATTTTTAGACCGTCGCGTGCCAATTGAAGACGGAAATATTGCATTAGTACAAGATTTAACCAAATGTAAAAATTGCTCCTTATGTCGTAAAGCTTGTGCTGTAGACATGGGTGTATTTGATTATTATGATTTAACAACAAATGGGGATCATCCAATTTGTATTCATTGTGGTCAATGTGCATCTATTTGCCCATTCGATTCTATTAATGAACGCTCTGAAATTGATGAAGTAAAAGCAGCTATTGCTGACCCTAATAAAATCGTCATCTTCCAAACTGCGCCTGCCGTACGTGTTGGCTTAGGCGAGGAATTTGGTCTTGATGCTGGTACATTTGTAGAAGGCAAAATGGTGGCTGCTCTTCGTAAATTGGGTGGCGATTATATTCTTGATACAAACTTTGGTGCGGACATGACTATCATGGAAGAAGCATCTGAGTTATTAGAACGCGTTATTAATAGCGATGCAGTATTGCCTCAATTCACATCTTGTTGTCCTGCTTGGGTTAAGTTTGCGGAAACATTCTATCCAGAATTCTTGCCAAACTTATCTACGGCTAAGAGCCCGATTGCTATGCAAGCGCCTACACAAAAAACATATTTTGCTGAAAAAATGGGCCTTGATGCAAAACAAATCGTTGCCGTTGCAGTAACACCATGTACAGCTAAGAAATTTGAAATTCGTCGTGATGAAATGAATTCCTCTGCGGAATACTGGGATACACCAGAAATGCGCGATACAGACTACTGTATTACTACACGGGAACTTGCAAAATGGTTGCGCGCAGAAGAAATCAACTTTGATGATCTTGAAGATTCTGCATTCGATCCATTGATGGGTGAAGCTTCTGGTGGTGGTATCATTTTCGGTAACACTGGTGGCGTTATGGAAGCGGCTATGCGTGCGGCTTACAAAATGGCGACAGGTGAAGATGCACCTCAAACATTGATTCCATTCGAAGCTATTCGCGGCATGGACGGTGCTCGCGAAGCAGACGTAGTGATTGGCGATAAAACATTACACGTAGCGGCAGTTCATGGTACAGGTAATTTGCGTAAGTTCATCGAACGCATGCGTGCAGAAAATATCCATTATGACTTCATTGAAGTAATGGCTTGTCGTGGTGGCTGTATCGGTGGTGGTGGTCAACCACGCGTTAAATTACCGATGGCTGACAAAGCTCGTGAAGCTCGCATTGCATCCTTGTATACTCGCGATGCAGAAGTAACTGTAAAAGCTGCTTGTGATAATCCAGATATCCAAAAATTGTATGCTGAGTTCTTTGATGGCAAACCAATGAGCCACAAAGCACATCATATGTTACATACTACCTTTGTAAATCGTTCTGAAGATTTAGGCCCTAACGGCGCTTGTACGCCTGCTACATGCCCTACATCCGTACCTAATTTGAAAAAGGCGGCAGAGGCGGCTAAAGCGGCGGCGGAAGCTAATAGCTAAGAGTTGATGGTTATTAGTTAATAAAAAGCACAAAGATAGCTAAGAAATATATAGCAGATAGTTGATATGTTAGTCAGCTATCTGCTTTTTTATCTATTTTATATAGTGGAAATATGGTCAATAAAAGTTTTCACAGATGTAGATTCTATATATGCCATATACGCATAGGGGTTAAAATATAGAGATTGGTAAATTGGTTTAGGAATTATCTGTAGTATGCTATAATTAAATTGTTATTATAGAAGCAATCAATACTGGTTCGGGAGGATCTTCATGGCTTTTAAATTAAAAGGAAAAGAAGAAAAATTTTTCAGTATTTTGGAAAAGCATGCTGCACTAACTTATGAAAGTGCGGAAATGATGGAACGCGTGTTTAAGGGGGATATCTCTAAGGAAGAGGCATTTCTTGAAATTGATACAAAGGAAAAAGCTGCCGATGAATTAGTAAATGAAACTGTAGAGCGTTTGCGCAAAACATTTATCACTCCAATGGATCGTGAGGATATTCAGCTTTTGATTGACCAACTGGATACTACATTGGATAATATCAAAGAAATCATGGATAAAATGGTTATGTATCACGTTGGCAAACCAAGTGATGGTGCTATTCGCATGAGTGAAATTGTTGTTAAATGCGTTAAGCATATCAACAAATCCATTGGTTATATGGGTAGTCTTAAAAAGGATCATGTGAAGGTAGAGGGGCGTGTTCACCAAGTATTGAAACTTGAGTCTGAAGCGGATAATATTTATCATGAAGAAATGGCTAAGCTCTTTACAGAGTGTACAGATCCAATTGAAATTATCAAATGGAAGGAAATCCTTAGCGCTATGGAAGATGTAATCGATGGCTGCGAAGATTTGGTTGGTACATTCCGCCGGGTAGTATTGAAGTATGCTTGATGCTCATTATTTAGTATGGCTAGTTGTATTTTTAGCATTAGCCTTTGACTATATCAATGGCTTTCATGATACGGCGAATGCCATTGCCACATCCGTTTCTACACGAGCTATTGAGCCTAAAAAGGCAATTATGATGACCGCTGCTCTCAATTTTTTGGGTGCAATGGTTAGTACCGGTGTTGCAAAGACTATCGGTGGTGATATAGTAATGTCGCCATCTCTTATCGATAGTGGTATTATTTCTGCAGCTCTTATCGGTGCCATTACATGGAATCTTTTAACTTGGTATTGGGGGATCCCAAGTTCCTCATCCCATGCTTTGATTGGTGGTATCATCGGTGCTGTGGGTTGGTCTGTAGGATTTGACGCATTGAATGAGGCGGGGATTTTAAAAATCTTTTTGTCTCTTATTTTATCTCCGATTGTAGCCATGATTGGTGGCTATATTGTGATGAAAGTATTGTTGCTTATTTTCGGTAGATTTTCTCCAATTGCTTTAAATGATCGATTTAGATCCATGCAAATTGTATCAGCAATTATGATGGCATTTTCTCATGGCTCTAATGATGCACAAAAAGCGATGGGGATAATCACATTAACCTTACTTAGCGGTGGTTTCATCGATACATTAGATGTACCGATTTGGGTAAAACTTTGTTGTGCTACTGCAATGGCTATGGGTACTGCTGTAGGCGGTTGGAAAATTATCTCTACAATGGGTACCAAGATTTTCAAACTAGAAACTATTAATGGGTTCGCTGCTGATTTAAACTCGGCGATTACTATTTTTACAGCTACATTCTTACATTTGCCTGTAAGTACTACACATGTAGTAAGTGGTTCTTTACTAGGTGTAGGCTCTTCTAAACGTATTAAAGCCGTTAACTGGGGGGTAGCAAGATCTATGGTTATGGCTTGGTTTGTAACGATTCCATTATCTGGCATCGTTGCCGCTATTGCTTATGAAGTAGGTCACTTACTATTTGGCTAATTCATATACTTTTTATTATAGTAAAAAAGACTGCAAACGCAGTCTTTTTTGTTTATCAAAATATTCTTGCTATATTGTCATATTTATAAATAATTTGCTTTTCTATTTTAAAATTCTATTTACTATATGTGTACGTGATAGTATCTAAATAGTCTAAAAATATAGAAATAAACTGGTTTTTAAATACTATATTCTATAAAAGAGATTTATCTATATTTGGCAACATTAATGTTACAATTCAAGTTGAATAGGGAAAAATACTTATAAATATGTGTTTTGTTGATTATGCATTTTACTAATAAATGAAGTTTATTACTAATTTATAGGCTGTTAAGAGGTTGTTTAAAGTGAATGGCTATTGCATACTTATGTATACGAGGTTATACTATCGGTAGAAGGAGTTTTTCAAGTGAAAAGTGAGGTATGTATATGGCATGGGGTGGATCTAGACGCGGTGCCGGGCGCCCACGTAATCCTATTAAACGTATTGGTAGAACCTTTCGACTTAGTGATGAAGAGTTTCTTTCGCTAAAGCCATTGATCATGGCTATTAAGGCAAATAATGATAAACGATATAGGCAACAATATAGTCGAGAAGTATAAATAATCAGGCATTGTCACAGCATATACAATTTAATACATTTTAAATCTATTTTACAATAATTCATTATTTCTAAATCTTTCAACTACAACACATCTTTACTCTCTAAACAATATGCTGTGTGCAATACAAGTAGTACGAAAAGGTCCCAATTCATTTGAATTGGGACCTTCTTCGTTATATATAATATACAAAACATATTACATATATTACTCTATATCTTGTTATATTAGATTAGTCTACTTTGATGCCGTGAATTTCTTCAGCTAAACGTTTTAAAGCATCAACTGTACGTACCCCAGGTGTGATTTCGGAAAGTTTTACACGAATGAAGTGACCTTCTTTTACGGCTGTGATGTCTTGAAGTTGAGGATTAGCCTTGATCTTTTCAATTTTTTGTTGGAAATCATCATCGTTGCGAATAGAATTACCATAGTCGGCGATAATAATGTAGTCAGGGTTTTGTGCAATTACTGTTTCCCAAGAACCTTTAGCCCATGTTTTATCAACGCCTAAGCCGCTCATTACATTATCAGCACCTATAAGTTTTAAGATGTTAGTAGTATAACCCTCGAATGCTGTGAATGGTTGACCGTCTTCAGAGTCATAAATGAAAACGCGTTTACGAGGTAAGTCTTTTAGTTTATCCTGGATAGCTGCCAATGTTTTACGTTGACCTGCAACCCATTCTTCAGCTTTAGGTTTTACGCCGAAAATCTCACCCAATTTAATCATGTCGCTGAAGTTCGTTTCGAGGTCAGCTTTAGTAGATAACATGGATTCAGGGATCCAAATATTAACCTTTTGGGAAATCATTTTATCTGCAGGTATAGCTCGTTTGCTGAAAGAATCAGGCCATCCCGTAGCGAAGTCAGGCTTTACGGACATGAATACTTCATAGGAAGGCCATTTATCAGATAATACTTTTACTTTGTCGTAAGCCGCTTGTAAAGGTGGGTAGATTTCTTCTTCTTTGAAAGCGGTCCCAGCCATTTTGTCTTCAAGGCCTAATTGTAACATCATTTCCGTTGTTGCTTGGGACATGGACACTGCATGAGTTGGGGCGGATTTTACGGCAAAGTCTGTTTTTGTACCATCAAATGTTTCACTCCATGTTACAGAGGTCCCGTTATCAGCTGTAGTTTTTGTAGTATCAGAACCACAACCAGCAATAGCGAATGTAGCACATGTCATTGCGATTAATAATAATTTTTTTGACTTTCTTAAATTCTGAAACATAGTAAGTCCTTTCTTTACTAATTAATAATATAAATGATAGCGCCCTTCATCCCAAGAGGTTTTGAAAGGAACTTCAAAAATTGGTTCAAGAATTTCAGGTGTGAGCACCTCGGTAGGGGAACCTTCTTTTAGGATAGTTCCGTTATTCATGATGACTATATGATCGCAATATTGAGCCGCTAGATTCAAGTCGTGAAGGACTACAATCGTAGTGCCTTTAAAAGCCCGTAATTGTTTCATTAGTGCCACTTTATACTTCATATCTAAATGATTAGTAGGTTCATCTAAAAGAAGTATTTGAGGTTTCTGGGTTAAGGCTTTAGCAATGAATACGCGTTGCTTCTCACCACCTGATAAATGATGAATTTCTTCATTTGATAAATGGGTGATGCCTACTTCATTCATATAATGCTCTGCAATTTTAACATCCTCAGAACTATAGGTGCCAAAGTGTTGTTTGTATGGATACCGTCCCATGAGAACGATATCTTTTACGAGAAAATCATCGATCATAGCGTCTCTAGATTGTGTTAAGACTGCTACCAATTGAGCAAATTCGCGACCTTTATAAGACTCTAAAGGTTTTTCGTTTAATGTGATTTTGTTTTTTGATGGATGAAGTCGATATAGATGGCTAAGTAGCGTAGACTTACCACATCCATTTGGTCCAATTATGGCTGTTATTTTATTGGTAGGAAATGTTACAGAAATATTCTTTAACACTTCTTTGGTTTCATAAGAAAAAGACAGCTGATTAATTTGATACATAGTATCTCCTATAGATATGATATACACTAACCATTGTGTTTATAACGATTCATGATAATCCAAATGAAGAGTGGAGCCCCCAATAAAGATGTAAGCACACCAATAGGGATTTCTTCTGGACTGTAGAGTGCTCTCGATAATACGTCTGACCAGATCATAACGATGCTACCTATGAGTGCACTAAATAGTAATGTATGTTTATGTTTAGGTCCGCCTATAATCCGAGCAAGGTGAGGGATGATAAGGCCGATAAAGCCAACTACACCAACCTTTGATACTAGAGTGGCGATTACAATAGAGGATATGATAACGATGCTTAATTGTAACTGCTTAACGGAAAGCCCCATTTGTGCTGCTTCATGATTACCGAGTAGTAACACATCAAGGTCTTGATTGAACATATAGATATATAGCATAAATAAGGTTATGATGATTGCTGTTAATGGTAAATCACTCCATTGTATGCCTGCAAAGCTGCCAAGTAGCCAGAACATAGCACTTCGCACTTGAGCTTCGTGTTTGGCTCCGTAAATAATCATCATCGTTAAGGCTGAGAATACACCAGTCATACCCATACCTATGAGGATAAGTTTTACGGGGCTGTTGCTTTTACCAACACATAAGAGTACTAATATAATTGAAAGTGCTGCGCCTAGGGCCGCAAAAATAGGCGTATTGTACTGGCCTAAGAATGGAAGCCCACCCATGATAATAGCGAAAACGGCACCTGTGCTTGCGCCAGAAGAAACACCTAATACATAGGGATCTGCGAGGGCATTGCGCGTGACAGTTTGCATTAATAGACCTACAAGTGATAGACCTATACCTGTTAGAACAGAGTAAATAAGTCGTGGTAAGCGGATATCTGTAATAATCGTATCAGTCATAGATGCTGTAGTATTTGCATCAATTATAGATATAAGAGCTGAAATAATTTGGTCTAGAGAAATGAATTTAGCGCCAAACTGTAAAGCTGTTACTAATGAAATACAGAGGATTACACATAGTACAAATATTTTTACCGAAGTCTGCATAAAATCTCCTTATTCTATTTTTATTTAGGTAGTCTAAGTCTTATCTAAGTATAGAAAAATTTCAATATATATACAATATTAATACCTGTATAGGTATTATAAGTATTATAAGTATGAGGATTCATTAAATTATAAATAGCTAAATCTTATGTTAGCTTTATTCATTTTTATAAGTTCATTGTTATTTTGATATATGAAAAATTTATTAGAATAGCTATAATAGAATTGTATGTACAGAAGTACGTTTAGGAGGTGTTAGTTTGATACAAGATTTATTATCTGAGGATAATGTATCCTTTCATTATCCCGCTGAGACGTGGGAGGATGTTATTCGTCATGGTGGTCAACTGATGGTTGATGCGGGCTTTACGGAGCCATCTTATACAGAGGCTATGGTTGAAGTAGTTCGTGAAATGGGTCCATATATCGTATTGGCTCCAGGTCTTGCTATGCCACATGCTCGCCCAGAACATGGTGCAAAGCGTGTAGGGACAGCTTTAGTGACATTGGAAAAACCATTGAATTTTGGCAGTCCTGATAATGACCCTGTATCTGTCGCATTATTTTTATGTGCTCCCAACAAAGATGAGCATATTCAATTGTTAACAGATATTGCCACTTTATTTGAGGATGAAGAATTCTTAGATGCGGCTGTTGACTTTGAAAGTATCGATGATGTTCAAGCATTCCTGGCAGAGCATTTAGACGAGCAATAATACGTTTAGAAGGAGGCAAGTATGATTTCTGTATTAACTGTATGTGGTAATGGTATTGGTTCTAGCTTGATGTTAAAAATGAAAATTGAAGAAATTTGTGCTGAAAATGGTATCGATGCACAAGTTGAATCTATCGATTTTAACGCGGCTCAAGGTCGTAAGGCAGACCTCATTGTAACTGTGAAAGAGTTGGCTGAACAATTTGACGATAAAAATGTTGCTATTGTTCGTAGCTATATTAATAAAAAGAAGATTACAGAAGATGTTCTTGAAGCATTAAAACAAGCTGCTCAATAATATGTAACAATTATATAGGAGGTAGTGCCATGGAAATGGTATTAGAGTTCTTGCGTGATGTGCTGTCTCAACCGGCACTTTTGATTGGTATTATGTCATGTATAGGCTTGATCGCCTTGAAACGTCCGTTTCATAAAATAATGACGGGTACATTAAAACCTATTCTCGGGTATTTAATGTTAGCTGCAGGTGCGGGTGTTATCGTTAGCAATCTTGACCCATTGGGAAAAATGATTGAACATGGATTCCATATTACTGGTGTAGTGCCAAATAATGAAGCTATCGTAGCTGTTGCACAAAAGGTACTTGGCGTTGAAACAATGTCTATTCTTGTTGTAGGCTTATTGATGAACTTATGTATTGCACGTTTCACCAAGTTTAAATATGTGTTCTTAACAGGTCATCACAGCTTATTTATGGCATGCCTTATGTCTGCCGTACTTGGTACAGCCGGTTTATCCGGTATGGAACTCATACTTGTAGGTGGTTTCTTAATGGGGGCTTGGTCTGCCATTTCTCCAGCTATTGGTCAAAGTTATACATCCAAAGTGACAGATGGTGATGAAATTGCCATTGGTCATTTTGGTAGTTTAGGCTACTATTTATCGGCTTGGGTTGCTAAATATGTTGGTAAAGCTGAAGATAGTACAGAAGATATTGAAATACCAGAAAAATGGGGCTTTTTACGGGACTCAACATTATCTACCGCATTGACTATGATTGTATTCTACTTAATTGCGGCTTTTGCGGCTGGTTCCGAGTTTGTAGCCACTTTATCCGGAGATATGAGCCCATATTTATATGCTGTTATAAGTGCTATGAACTTTGCTGTTGGTGTAACAATCGTATACTCTGGTGTGCGTATGATCTTAGGTGATTTAATTCCTGCATTCCAAGGCATTGCTACAAAAATTATCCCTAATGCAATTCCAGCTGTAGATTGTGCCGTATTCTTCACCTATGCTCCAACTGCGGTGGTATTAGGTTTCCTTAGCTCCTTTATAGGTGGTATTATCGGTATGCTTATCCTTGGTGCTGTAGGTGGCGTATTAATCATTCCTGGTCTTGTGCCACACTTCTTCTGTGGTGCCACTGCAGGTATTTATGGCAATGCTACTGGTGGCCGTCGTGGTGCAGCAGTAGGCGCTTTCCTAAATGGTTTGGCTATTACATTCTTGCCAGCTTTGGCGCTTCCTGTTCTTGGTCAATTAGGCTTCCAAAATACAACCTTTGGTGATGCGGACTTTGCCGTAATGGGTCTAGTATTAGGTAATGCTTATGAATGGGTAGGTATGGCAGGTATTTATGGCATTGTAGCTATTGCCGCTTTAGTACTCATTGTTCCTAACTTTATTAAAACAAAGGGTAAAGTTATTAACTACGTAGAAGAGGATTAATGAAAATAACTGAGCAACATCGTAATGTAGTTGTTCGATATGTATTCCTGACTATTGGGGCCATAAGTTTTGCCCTTGGTACAGCAGGTATCGTACTACCACTATTGCCAACAGTTCCTTTTTATATGCTAACGTTATTTTGTTTGGCTCGTGGATCTGAACGACTCCATAAAATGTTTTTGGCGTCTAGTTTATATCAAAAGACTGTTGCTGCTTATGAACGCGATAAAGCGTTGACATTGCGGGCAAAGTTGTCCATTCTCGTATCCGTTAGTGCCATAATGACAATTGGTGCCTATTTTAGTCAAGATATGCCTATTGCTCTAATGGTTATGGGCATTATATGGGTAGCTCATGTCATAGCATTAGCTTTTATTATTAAAACAAAAAAATAGAAACTTATATCCTTAGTTTTGAATATAGCCTCATGAATTAAGTTCTTGTAGTTTAATTTATGAGGCTTATTTTATAGCACACTAACTATATCTTAATGATGATATTAATTATTCTATATTACTAAAGCTAACTAGCTTATATTTTTAAATATAAAATGAATTATTACTATTTTGAAGTTGACAATGACTATCAATAAGTATACTATAATATAATATTATTAATTTATGTTTATAGAATTTGTGTATATGGTGATAGTATGAATCCACATAATCATGCGGTTTCACATGCTGGAACATCTATGTCAAGGTATACGGTGTTTGACGGTATCGATCTAATGTTTCTAGATGTGAAGCAAGAGACGATTCAATTTTATGCTAAATCACATACCAAGACGTTTGCTATAAATCACTGTGAAGAGGGGCGCATAGAGTGCAAGTTTTCATCTGGTGAGTATTTATATATGGGGCCAGGGGATATGTCGTTAGGTTGGCATATACGATCTGATTATCAACACGAAAATTACTTTCCTACAAAATTATTTAAAGGAATTGTATTATTAGTGGATGTTGAGAAAGCTCAACCCGTATTAGATGCACTTGTTAGTGATTCTCGAATTGATTTGACTGAGCTGGCCAATCGGTTTTGTGAGCATTCTGATTTTGGTATGATGATGGAAGAAACGGAAACTGTTCGTCATATTTTTTCCAGTTTATATAATGTGCCAGATCAAATAAAAGAGCACTATTTTAAATTAAAAGTGATTGAAATCTTTTTATTATTATCTGTTATCTCTACAGCCAATCCTGAAAAGAGAAGTACCTATAGAAAGCAACAGGTAGATATTGTAAAAGCTGTAAGTGAATATGTATCGACACAGTTTATGAAGCGTATTACTATTGACTCCTTGTCTGAACAGTTTGATATTCCTACATCTACCCTGAAACGTTGCTTTAAAGGTGTATTTGGTACAACTATACATCAGTATTTAAAAGAATGTCGTATTAATGCGGCAAAGCGATTGCTTCAAGACTCAGATCAGTCTATTTTAGAAATCGCTAATGCGGTAGGGTATGAGAATGGTAGTAAGTTTACTAGTGCATTCAAAGAGGCTACTGGTGTAACGCCAAGTGCCTATCGTAAGGTCTAAATAATTTGGACCTTATATTATCCTAGCTAAAAATTTTTGTGCTTTAGGCTAGGTTTGATAGTCTATGAAAATTAAATATTGTCCTAAACGTATATTTTTGGTCTATTCGGAGTAGATATGTATAATACACTTTGCTACTATTAAACCTGTAAATGATTTTCAATGTCATTTGGTTGTAGTGGTAAAGTGTATTTTTATATGCATAGTTAAATATATGTGTGGAGGAAATTTAATGAATAGGAGTTGGGTGCGGGCAAGGAGATATGTCATACTATCCTGTGCAGTAGCGTGCTGGTTGCAAATGCCGGTGGTTATGGCGGACAATGCGACTGTAACAACCGATGTGGTTCATGTTCGCGGTACATGGGCTGAAGAGCAGGCAAAACAAGAGTCTCAGCAGACGACGATTATCACGAAGAAGGATATTGTCAAAAAGCAGGCAAAATCCGTAGAAGATATTGTGTTTTCCGAAACTGGCGTATCTAGAACCGTCGATTCGATGGGGCGCGTCGGCGTATCTATCCGTGGAGCGGATCCTCGTCATACCTTGATTCTTGTGGATGGACAGCCTGTGATGGGCGACCTTGCCAAATATCAAGGTGCTGGTGATGAATTACAACGTCTCGGTACAGAAAATGTGGAACGCATAGAAATTATCCAAGGTGCGGCTAGTGCTAAATACGGATCCGATGCCATCGGTGGTGTTATTAATGTTATTACCAATAAACCGCGTAAGACCGCTGGCCTTCAGTTTAATGCGGAAGGTCGTAGAACTAAAGGCGACGGTGATATCGTACCGTTTTCCAATTTCTTTATGCGCGCTGATTCTGGCTCATTAGGTAAGTTAAAAGTTAATATTCACGGTAGTAAACGTGACATTATGCCTATTTATGCCAGCGAGCAGCGTCGTATCAGCGCTATGACCAATGATGAAGACCACGGTTTTTTAAAGAATTCCCTACGGTATTACGGTACAAATTCTAATATAGGTTTGGCCGCTACGTATGATATTAATGATAAGCAGTCTTTGGGAATTCGCATCGATCGGTATAATGAGGACTTAGAACGGTATGTAAAGCGCAGTACTTCTTATTTGGAACCTCAGGTTCATTACAAACGGGATTTAGACAGGAATAATCTTAATTTGACATATACTGGTCAGGACAATAAGAGTTCTTGGAAAGCGGAACTGAATTATACGCGGACCAAAGAAGATGATGTAACATTAACCAGTGACTATGGGAACAGTACCTATGAAGGGAAAAATACATTAAACTATGTGGATAATGTAGATCATCGTCAATGGAGCGTAACACTCGGGGCAGACACACAAGTCAATAAGAAACATCTCTTGTCTTATGGTATTGGGTTTATACGGGAGACAGGCGAAGGTAGCAGACTTAAAAATGCGCCTCATACCTATAAACGGCATATCGATCCCTGGGATTACGATAAAAGTCTAGCTGTAAAAAACGGTGTTCCTTCATCCACAATTTATGACCATTCTTTCAGAAAAAACGACGCTGGTGTAGAGCAGTGGAATAAGGAGAAAGAATGGTATAACGGGGATAAAAGTAAGCCAAATACATTGCCGGAATTTACTTACGAAGAATATCTTCAATATTTGGATCCCCAGGCGGGAATTGATTCGGCGGCCGTAATGGGGCTTGTGGATGGCCCTGTGACGGAGCGTACGCTGAAAAAACGGAATCCTGAAGCTTATGCGCGATATCAGCAGTTTGCTAAACGTTTGTTAGCGGAGAATAAAGAATTTATTGAAGACTATCATTTTAATAAGGAAGGCCGAAAAGATGAGAACGGTAAGTATTATCCTGCACTTTATGATGCCTATTTACCGAGCTTTTACTATGGCGCCGTACCGGATTTTGATTCTACGAAGTTGAAATTAAACGGAGCTTATTTTAAAGAAGAGTATTTAAAACGCGTTAATCAACAGACCGCAGGACGTGCGGAGATCAAGAAACAGAATTTCTTTATTCAGGATACGTGGCAGGTTAATAAAAATACTACTTTATCACCAATTATAAGACTGGATCATAGTGATTTATTTGGCTCCAATTGGTCGTTTAATTTCGGCATGACGCACAATGTACATGGAAATGTACACCGCAGATTAAAGGCTAATGTGGGTACCAGCTATACGGAACCCGGTATGGGCGAGCTGTATTATAACTGGGAAATGTATGGCCCGAATATTACAAATGCCACAATCGGTGGAGGTGAAGCCCGATTAGGTTGGTATTGGGTCGGAAATCCGAACCTTAAACCAGAGAAATCCATGAATTTCGACCTTTCTTTGGAAGGGGAAAATAAAAATACCTATGGTAAAGTAACCGTATTCCACAATAATATTCGGAATTATATGTCGATTTACAATACGGGATATTTGATGGATTTTTATCCTCAATATGATGAATCTACCACATATGGAGCGGCGAAATTTGCGCATGCGCCGGATATGATTTACAGTTTCCGTAATATTGGCAAGGCCCAAATCACAGGTCTTCAATTTGAAGTGAAACAGACTTTGAATAAGCACTGGAAAGCCCGTTTGGGATATACGTATTTACGAGCGCTTAATAAGAGCGATAAAGATATGCCTCGTGAATTACTGGATAAACCGCGTCATAAAGTGGATATCGGTGTGGATTTTGAGGATAAGGCCAGTGGATGGAGCGGTAGCCTGTGGGGCGATTATTATATTCATATGCTGGATAGTAACTCCTTGTCTGGCGGCGGTAATTATATGGTATCTTATATTGATCCTAATAATTCCGATCGTTCCGTTATCAGATATAATTTGAATAATAGAAGAACCGCCGATATGTATGAACATAAAACTTACGGCATATGGAATTTGATGATTCAAAAGAAGATTGATAAGGATTCACGAATCTATTTCGGTATTGATAATCTCTTTAACCATCGTGATGATGATCGGGCTCTATCGGCTCGAGTATATCGTATTGGATTAAATATGAAATTCGGTTTCGGTTCAGGTGAAAGTAAAACGAAACTTACGAAGGAGCAGTTTGAATCGTTACCTCCGGTTATGCTGCATGATTTTATTACGCGTCCTTTCGATACAGACAGAAAACGAGGTACGGAATTGGTAGGTGACTATCGTGTACGTAATGACAGTCATCTTGGATCCGATCGTCCTGCTACGCGGGTGACGACTACTAGTTACGTATCCGACGAGGCGGCAAAGAATCTGGCGGATCGGAAGGAACACGGCTTGAATCAACGTATACGTGTCGGTGTCGATGCTCGCATTAACGATAATACGAATATACGTGTTGTAGGCAGTGCTTCCGGACAGAGCGGTGTGGACAGTGGTCATGAAACAGAGGGGTCTAAAGGGTTTAATCATCAGAGACTCGATGAATTGGATGTAACTCATCATGAATCCAAGTGGGATTATAGTATTGGACGTATCACGGAATCCATGGGGGTTACAGGTTATTGGTTTAATAAGGAATATGACGGTCTTCGTAGTGTTTGGACGAATAAGAATACTCAAGTCCGTATCGGTGTGGGGACCTTTAAACATAGTACGGGAATTAGCGATAGTGCTTATACTCATGCTATTTATACGCATTTTAAACGGGTTCCAACGGTAGAGGAATTCTTAGGTGTTACTATGGATTCGGACGGTGCTAATAAGGAACTCATCGTACCAAATGCAGGGAATACTATTAATTTCTACCAGCAATTAAAAGCCTTGCGCGATAAGGAAGGCGCTTTAGATGCGGAGGTAGGTACATTAAAGAAAAAAATCGATGATATGACTTCCGATATCTGGTCTAAAGAATTTATTGACGGCATGTCCGCGGATCAATTGGCTCCATTAAAAGCGGAGCTGGCAAAGTTGGAAGCATCATTGCCGGATGTGGAAGCTCGTGTGGCGAAAGAAAGGGAACCTTTGCGAGCTGCGCAGTTTGATGTGTTGCGCCGGATGCAGGAAATCGCGGTGAAAGCTTATGGTGCGGATGCGGCTAAACAGACTGTATCGATTAAGATGCCAGATGTGTCGGTAACGTATTCTTATAAATCGCGATACTATGATGAAGATGATGAACAATGGTATGAAGATGAACGTACTTTCACTCAGAAAATAGCACCGGGAACGATTGGGCTTGATAAGAAAAACCCATTGTTTGAAATGAAGTTGAGTGATACCTTTGTTCTTGCTAATGGCGGAAAACCGTTTATTTCAAATTGGTATAATCAGAATAAGGCGGCTATCGTAGAGGCGTATCGTGCCAAGGCGAAAGATATAGCAACCTATAGTTTCGGTAATAATCCATATACGATGAAATTTGAAGATAATGCCTTTGACGGGCTGGACGAGTCTATTTATAAGGCAAATGTCGTTGATATTAACGACTCCGGCACATCCGGTCTTATTAACGTAAAAGGAAGTGCCTATTATCCTTCTATGATAGCTTCGTACTTTAATAGCTTGGCTCGAATGCTTGAAAAAGCGGACGGCAACAGTCGTTTGCCGAGAGAGGCGTTAGGAAAATATACAGGTGCTGTTATTCCTTCAATAGGTGTCGTATTGGAGCGGGATACAATTCCACCAATTGAAAAGGCTGCCTATGTTCAAGTTAAACATATGGTAACACCTCGACTTGGCTTAGCTGCATGGTACTTGCGCTCCTTTGGCGGTAGTGACTATCGCTTCTATACGGCGAATGGTAATGCTACAGAAGCGCATGAATTCAACAATATGGCTAATATTTTCGGTGTTGGAGCTAAGTATCAATTAAATCATAATGTAAGTATTTCCTTCGACTATGGACAAAACCGTAGTGACTTTGGTCGCTTCATGAATGGCAATACTCATTATGAACATAAGGCTGGATCTGCTCAATTCGATATCAAGGGTCGTGATATAGGTGGTGTACCTCATTTCTGGGCATTGCGCTTTGATGTTGGCCGCGTTGATATGAATAAACCTGGCTCTTGGAATGCCTATGTGGACTATAAATACTTTGCTCATGGCTCCTTCTTCGGCGGCAATGGCACAGAGGCTGTACCTGACCGTTACTTGGATGGTATTAAGAGCTTTACCTTTGGTGGTGGCTATGTGCCAACTAAAGATCTTCTTTTACAAGCATTCTATACATTTGATGCTAAAGGGATTAATAAACGAGATACCTTATATGGATCTGAAAACTTCAAACTTGGGAATTATACTCGTTTCCAAATGACGTATAAATTCTAAAAATTATGTCCGATTTGTCCGAAACGTATATTTTTGGTCTATTCGGAGTAGATATGCAAGATACACTTTGCTAACATTAAAATGTGAATGATATTCAATGTCATTATATGTTAGTGAAGTGTATCTTTTTATATTTGTGTGTAAGATACAAGATATATGTTTAGTTATAAGTTTAGGAGGGCATAATGAACCGGTGGGGACATACAAAGCGTACCATAATCCTGTCTAGTGCAGTTGCCTTGTGGCTTAGCGCACCTCTAGTGGTTTGGGCAGATAATGCGACTGTCACTACAGATGTTGTTAATGTGAAAGGCACATGGGCAGAAGAAGAAGCAAAATTGAACTCACAGCAAGTGCAAATCATTACCAAGAAAGAGATTGAAAAGAAACAGGCGAAGTCCGTTGAAGACATTATTTTTACGCAAACAGGCGTATCTAGAACAGTTGATGCTATGGGGCGTGTGGGCGTGTCCATTCGCGGTGCAGAAGCGCGTCACACTCTTATCCTCGTAGATGGTCAACCAGTGCTAGGTGATTTTGATAAGTACTCTGGTGCGGCCGATGAAGTACAACGTTTGGGTACAGAGAACGTAGAGAGAATTGAAGTTATTCAAGGTGCGGCTAGTGCTAAATACGGATCTGATGCAGTAGGTGGTGTAGTTAATATCATCACTAAAAAAGCACAAAAGAAACCATCCGTACAATTTAATGCTGAAGGCTTGCGTCGCAAGAGCGATGGCGATGTATTTCCGTTCCAAAACTTCTTCATTCGTGCCGATTCTGGTCAAATGGGCAAGTTAAAGGTTGGTTTATCAGGTAGTAAACGAGATCTTATGCCTGTTCTAGCATCTGTTAAACGTCGTGCCTCTGGGATGGCCTTTGATTATGCAAAACATAACTTCAAGCCAAATGTACTTCGTTACTATGGTGATGCGGCAGATATCGGTCTTGTAGCGACCTACGAGGCAAATGATAAAAATAAGGTGGAATTGCGACTTAATCGTTACACGGAAGATCTTGTGCGCGATGTTAAGCACTCCGACTCCGACTTAGAGCCACAGCAACACTTCAAACGTACCGCAGATCGTAATACAGCTAATCTGCAATGGTCCTCTAGAGCTGGAAAGAGTGACTGGACTGTTGAAACAAACTATTCTCGCATTAAAGAAAATGACGTAGCGCTCATTAACTATACAGGTCGTTCTGCTTATGAAGGCTCTAATGAGTTGCGTTATATCGATAACATCGATCATCGTCAATTAGATATTCGCGTAAATGCAAATACGCAAGTTAATAAAAATCATTTGCTAAGCTATGGTGTTAGCTATGCTCGTGAAGAAGGCTCTGGTAGTCGCTTAAAGAGTTCTCCTAATACAAGTACGATGTACATCGATCCATGGGATTATGATAAAAGCTTGTTAGTAGACCGCCTTGATCGTCTCGTGCGACGTAAAGGCGATAATAGTGTTAAAGTTTACTCTCACATCCATGATTATAAATTTATTAATTCCGGTGGCGGCATGCCGCAATGGGATATGGATTATGAATATTATGGTGCAGCGAATGATGCGCAAAAACCGGGGATTACGTATGATGATTATGTGAATTATGGTTTATCGGAAAGCAGACTCAGTGAATGGTCAAGCACATCGCCGAATAATCAGCCTGTAACAGATGAATTTAAGAAGCGATATTATGCTTTGGAAAATCGGTTGAAATCGGAAAATCCTGAAATGGCGGCACATCGTGCAAACATCGTAGGTGACTATTTTAAATATGGTGAGTCTAACGATCCAGAACTGCGTAAGAAAGCACCTAAGCTAAATGGTAAGGCTTTCTTAGAAGAGTACCGTAATCGCGATCAACGCTTGACTACTGGTAGTGGTACGATTCGTAAAATAAACGCTTACATTTCTGATACATGGCAAGTTAATAAGAATTTAACATTGTCTCCAATTGTGCGCTTCGACAATAGTAGCTTGTTTGGTTCTAACCTATCTGCATCTTTGGGCATGACATATAACGTTAAAGGTAATACACATCGCAGATTTAAAGCCAATGTAGGTACTGGTTATACAGAGCCTGGTATGGGCGAATTGTGGTATAACTGGGAAATGTACGCTTCTAACCCTGTAGGGATTGGGGTAGCAAAACTCGGTTGGTATTGGGCTGGCAATCCTAATTTGAAACCTGAAAAATCACTCAATTTCGACATGAGCTTGGAAGGTGAAAATAAAAATACCTATGCTCGTGTAGGTGTATTCCACAACCGAATTAAGAACTATATGTCCGTATACTTCACTGGTGATTTCATGGACTTCGCACCATATCTCAAAGGTGATGCGAAATACCAACGTGCTCCAGATATGATTTATAGCTTTAAAAATATTGGTAAAGCTGAAATTACTGGTCTTCAAGCAGAAGTACAACAAAAATTCGGTAAATATTGGTCTGGTAAGTTAGGTTATACATACTTACACGCTATCAACAAGAGCGATCCAACAATGCCTCGTCAATTGCTGGATAAACCAATGCACAAAGTTGACATCGGTATTACCTATGACAACCCTAAATCTGGTTGGAATGGTTCCATCTGGGGTGATTACTATATCAACATGCTTGATAGTAATACTCTCAATAACGGTGGTAACTACTGGCCAGATATCTTGTCTGGTGATGCAGGCGTTTACAAGAAGCAAACATATGAAAAGAAAACATTTGGCATTTGGAACATAATGGTTCAAAAACGTTTCAATAAAAATGCCATGATGTATTTTGGCATCAACAATATCTTTAATCATCGCGATGATGACCGTGCTACACAAGAACGCGTCTACCGTATGGGTGTTAACCTTAAATTTGGTGGTGGCGATAGTAGTAAAACTACAGCCATCGGCAAAACTAAGGATGGTACGAATGTTAATGCTACAGGTGCTAATGTAGCTAATGGTGAAGCAGTAAATGCAGAATCTGGTGTACAAAATGTATCTGATGTAATTCGTTTAACTGATTTTATTCGTTCTGATTTTGATACTACTAAAGAACGTGGTATTACAATGGTTGGCGACTATAGAGCGCGTTGGATGGCACATGATGGTTCTAATAGACCGCAATCTCCATTTAGAGCAAACTCTGCCATCGGTTCTGCAAAAGCCAATATGTACGATGCTAATCGTCATAGCTTTGAACAACGCTTACGTCTTGGATTTGATGCTCGACTCAATGAGTTCACTAACCTCAAAGTTATCGGTAGCATGAGTGGCATGAGTGGAGTAGATACAAGCTGGACAAAATCTGATTCCAAAGGTCTCAACCATCAACGACTCGATACAGTTGATCTTACAAGACGCGTTAAGAAATGGGACGTATCCGTAGGGCGTTTAACTGAGCCTATGGGCGTTAGTGGCTACTGGTTTGGTCAATCTTATGATGGCGTTCGTGCTGTTTGGAATGGCCATGATTCTCAAGTTCGTATTGGTGTTGGTACTTTCAAACATAGTACAGGTATCAATGATTCTGCATATACACATGCAGTCCATAAAGTTATCTTTAGACCACCAACAGCAGCTGAATTGATTGGTATCAATCGCGATGATTATCCATATGATATCAACAGTGCTACAAAATCTGGTTCAGACGGTGAAAGAAAAGATTCTGATGCTCCGGCAGCACCAGATAGTCCTAATGGCATTTATGATTCGACTTATAAAGGCAAGACTAATAGCCTTTATTTCTATCAACAGCTTAAAGATTTGCAAGATGAATATGAAGCTTATAAGGCTACATTAAATCTAAATTGGAGTAATCCAAACCGCGATCAAGAAATTGAAAAGGCTAATGCTAAGTTAGCAGAAACACAACAAAAACAAGCTCAAGTTATGAGTCGTTTACAAGATATTCTTACAAAAGCATATCCTAAAGAGATGGCTGAGAAAAAATTCTCCCTCGATATTCCATCTGGTGGATATACAATGTACGAAATTACTAATAAGAAAACAGGGGAAAAACTCTATAAGACTGGTGAGCTTATGTATAATGTGAACTCTCCGTTATACCCTGAATATCTAAAAGATAAGGCAAAAGGTCTAATCGTACCTACTGATAATAAAGAAGCTTTGGTAAACCCTAAGGGTTATGTTGATAAACATGGTAATGAGATTAATCAATCCATTTCAGAAATTGCTAAATATAATGCCACAGATAATTGGAAGAATTATAATAATGGTTCACTTGATGAGGTTTGGGTAAAACAAGCTGATGGTACATTTAAGAGATCTTATGATTACTATGGTCAACCATCTAGTGATTACGAATTTACTGGTTTCTTAGGGGCTAAGACTTATAAATATGATAGTGGTAAATACGTATTTAGCGATTATGATGCTAAAGAGGCCTTATATAAGAAGAACTTTACAATGTCCTATAACGATTATGGTGAAGGTGGTTCTTATTATGGTTGGGGCATGCCAAATGCTATGTATAACTATATGTATAATCTTGAAAATGTTGTACATGATGCAGAGTCTGAAAATAAATTACCACGCGAAGCAATCGGTAAGGTCATTGGCAACTTGATCAGAACAGAAGGTGTAGTTCTTGAAAAAGATACTGTACCAGCCATCGATAAGGCCGCATTTATTCAATACAAGAAACAAATTGGTGCTCGTCTTGGTTTACAAGCTTGGTACTTACGTTCCTTTGGCGGTAAAACACATACATATTTAAATGCTAATGGAAATAGTAATGATGAATACAGCTTCTCCAATGTAGCTCATGTATTTGGTATCGGTGCTAAGTATCAACTTGGTGCTAATGCAGCTGTTACGGTTGATTATGGTCAAAATCGTTCTAACTTAGGACGTTACCTCAATGGGAATACCGTATATCAACATGAACGTGGTACAGCAGACTTTACTCTAAAAGGTCACCAAATGGGCGGCACACCACACTTCTGGATGGCTCGTCTAGATATTGGGCGTGCTGATCTAGATGTTCCGAAATCTTGGAATGCGTTCATCGATTACAAATACTTTGAACATGGTTCCTTCTTCGGTGGCAATGGCACGGGTGCAGTACCTGATCGTTATTTAGATGGTATTCGCAGCTTTACATTTGGTGCCGGTTATGTACCGCGCAAGGACTTGCTTCTTGAAGCATTCTATACATTTGATGCGAAAGGCACTAATAAACGAGACACTTTATATGGTAGTGAAAGCTTTAAGTTAGGCGATTATACACGAATTCAAGGGACCTATAGGTTCTAATGCTCAGTCTGTAAACAGGCAGAAAGGTTACAAATATGGAAAATTTAAATTATGTCATTCACTTATTTCATAGTGGTGGGTATGTAATGTATCCATTGTTACTCTTGTCTTTCATGGTTATCGCTATAGCTGCAGAACGTGCTTTCTTCTATCGTAAGTATGCAGGCAAAACATTTGTTGTAACTCATGCAGTAAATGAATTTGCAAAACTACAACGTTGGGATGAAATCGATAAAGTCATTAAAGAGAACCCTTCTATTGCAAGTCGTATTGCGGAAGCAGGTTTAAAAAATGATTCTAGCGAAGAAGCAATGAAGACAGCCTTTGCTGATCAAATGGGGGTTGATGCAGTTGGCTTCCGAAAATATATGGACTACTTAAGTGCAACAGTTACAATCTCTCCATTATTGGGATTGCTTGGTACGGTAACAGGTATGATAGGTTCTTTCAGTATCCTTGACTCCGGTGCCGGTGCATCTGCCATTACTGGTGGTGTAGGTGAGGCTCTTATCGCTACAGCATCTGGTTTATGTGTAGCTATAATGGCGTTTATCGTATACACAATCTTTAGTCATCGTTTGGATTCCATTATTAACCAAATTGAAAATATGTGTGTAAATATTGTTACAGCTAAACGAGAAGGGTGGAAATAGTTATGAACTTGCAAAGCTTTCGTATGAAAACTAAGCCGGAATTCATGATTATTCCAATGATTGATATCATTTTCTTCTTGTTGGTATTCTTCATGATGAACAGCTTGCAAACAGTGGCTCAAAAAGCCTTGTCTGTACAATTACCACAGGCTACTAGTGCTTCTGCACCGGCTCAATTACCAGTGGTTCTAACATTAGATGCAGAGGGTCATATTACGATTGATAACAAGCCAATGAGCATTGACGATGCTGAGGCAATGGTAAAACAACGTATCCAAGAAAACCCTAATGCTAGTGTTATCTTACAAGCTGATAAACGAGCGGCTCATGGTCAAGTAGTAGCAATCATGGACATGTTAAAACAATCTGGCGTTAAACGCTTAGCTATTGCAGCTGAACAGAAAGGATAACTATGGGACTAGGCATATCATGGAAAAAAGCAGCCATTATATCCGCCGTAGTTCATCTTATTGCTCTCTTTATTGCTGTAATCTTTTTTGTAGTGGTTCCAGCCATTCAAGAAATGGATACCTATGAAATCGACCTCACACAAAGTGTGCTCGATGATGGTGGCAGTGGACATGCTGGTGGTGGCGGAGGCAACAGAGCCGATCTGTTCCCTAAACCATTGTCAGCAGATGAAGTAGCGGCAAGAACAAAGGCTGTTGTAGCAAATGTTGAACCATCTACCGCAACAGATATTCCTGATGCAGTAGATGTGGCAGCTAAAGCAAGCGAAAATAAAGGCAATACATCCGGTGATAATTCCGCTGTTGGTGGCACAGGCCCTGGATCTGGTGGCGGATCTGGTGGTGGTCATGGTACCGGCGAAGGCACTGGCGTTGGTGATGGTAGAGGCCATGGTACTGGTACAGGTGATGGTACCGGTGAAGGTGATGGTCATGGTACAGGTAAAGCAGCGTTCAATGTAGAGGGCTTTTATGCAGCTGTAGATAGCCAAAAACAAATTCCTTATGCGGCTATTAAGCGTAAAATGAACGTAGATGTTACAATTAATGTAATGGCTAAATTAGATACTAATGGTAATTTAATAGACGTATATCCAACTAGTGGTGGGGATGAGATATTTGTAGAAGCGGCTCTTGATGCAGTGCGACGAGCGACTCCGTATCCAAATGAAACAGGGGATATACAACCAGTAGAAGTTCCTGTACACTTTGTAGTACAGGCCGATGGCGAAGATGAAGAAGAATAAATATATCTAAGTAATAAAGGAGATAAATATGAAATCTATTATTTTATATTCTTCCCTTACGGGAAATACTAAAAGTGTAGCGGAAGTAATGGCTTCCGTTATGCCTGAGGGAACACCTTGCGTTTCTGTAAAAGATGCACCTGAAAATTTAGCTGATTATGATACAGTATTCGTAGGTTTCTGGGTGGATCGCGGTACAGCGAATAAAGAGGCAGCAAAATTGATTGAAACTTTAAAAAATCCTAATGTGGTATTCTTTGCCACACTAGGAATGTATGCTGATTCTGATCATGCTCGTGAAAGTATCGAGAAAGCATCTGAATTGTTGCCTAACAAAGAAGCTCTTGTAGATGGCTTCGTATGCCAAGGTAAAATCGATCCTAAAGTAATCGAAATGATGTATAAAATGTTCCCACCTGGATCTGCACATGGTCAAAGCCCAGAACGCGATGCACTACATAAAGCGGCGGAAACTCATCCAGATGAACAAGACTTTGCAAATGCAAAAGAATTTACTAAATCTGTACTTGCAAAGTTACAAGCCTAATTTCTGAAAGGGGATTGGAGTATGAGTTTAGCAAGTTTTTTTGAATCCATTCCGGAGAAACAACGAAATCTACAATTAGGTTTCAAATGCGATAATCCGATGAGTGGTGCATTTCCTCATAAACGGGTTGTTCATGCAGGCCTTAATGGTACGCTCGTTTCTCCGAAAGAAACACAATCTGTTTGGGATACATTGATGAATGGTGTTCCTAAAAAGGGTGAAATGCAATGCGCTTACATTCATATTCCGTTTTGTAAGACAAAATGCACATATTGTGGCTTCTTCCAAAACGGTACGAGTCAAAGTGTTGAAGACCAATATATTGATGGTCTAATTAGCGAATTAAAGCTCGCAAGTGAACGTCCGAGATTAAAAGATGGTTTGATCCATGCCGTGTTTATCGGCGGTGGCACACCAACATCTTTATCACCGACAAACTCTGAAAGATTGCTCAAAGCCATTAAAGAGTACTTGCCATTGGCAAACGATTATGAGCTTACCTTAGAGGGTCGTATTCACGATTTGATTCCTGAAAATCTTGAAGTTTGGATGGCAAACGGCGTTAACCGTATGTCCATCGGCGTACAATCTTTCAACACAGAAGTGCGTCAAATGGTAGGTCGTTTAGATACAAAAGAAACTGTATTAGAACGGCTAGCTGCTTTAAAAGCTTATGGTCAATGCTCTGTCGTTATTGACTTAATCTATGGCTTGCCTGGTCAAACTATGGAGGTGTGGGAACAAGATTTAGCTGATTTGGTAAGTTCTGGCGTTGATGGTGCAGACCTATATCAATTAAATGTATTTGATGGTAGTGATCTCAATAAAGACATTGAAAATGGGAAGGTTCCTGCTGCAGCAACAACAGCGATGCAAGGGGATATGTTCGAATTCGGTCGACAATACCTAGATGCGCGATCTTATCGCCGATTGAGTGCCGCACATTGGAGTGCTAATAATCGTGAGCGTAGCCTATATAACACTCTAGCTAAATCGGGTGTCCCAATGTTCCCATTTGGTAGTGGTGCAGGTGGTAACGTCGATGGCTATGGCATGATGTTACATCGCGCATTAAAACCATATGAAGATATGGTAAGCCGTGGTGAAAAACCGTTTATGGCACTAATGAAACAAAGTGAATTACAACCTATCGTTAATCAAGTAGTAAGCCAACTAGAACAAGGTTTCCTCAATATTATGAGCTTAGTAAAGATGGATTCAAGATTAGATGAATTGAACTGGCTCTATAAATTATGGGAAGAACGAGGCCTTGTTGTTTATAATGGTTTACTTTACAAATTGACTGCAGCCGGTGAGTTCTGGACTGTAAATCTTACACAAAGTACGTTAGAAGCTGTTGAATATATCTTGACTGGTAAGAACTCCTTCGCTGTAGAAGCAGTAGCGGCTCAGGATACAAAAACAACTTCTAAAGAGAATCCTAATCAACAAGTACGTGGCATTGGTCAAGGAAAAGCGAATATCTCTGTGCCAACGGATGAGGATTCTGAGACACAACGTAAAGAGGCTCTTATTACTAAGGCGAAAGCTGAAATTTCCAAGAGCGGTGCTTCTGGAGAGTCTGCAGAACGAATGGTGCAAGCTATGTACAATTTGAGCGCTGACGAAATTGAATATATGATGGAACGTATGATGTCCTAAACTATTATGTTACACCTCAATTCTAACAACCTCTGGGAATAACTAATTTATAATAAACAAGACATAATACGTAACATATAGGTGCTCTTTGTAGTACAAAGTAACCCCAGCCTTTGGTCTGGGGTTTACTTTTTATAGCGCGAAAGGTATTCTGTAGATATAAGACTTAAAGGGCTTTAAACAGTATAAGAATAGATATACAAACCTATAAGGCTATAAAAACTGATTACTGTTAAAATCATAAATTGATAAGAAAGATATTGAATCTATAAGATGTAAAGTAATATTGCTTATATAGCTAATTGTAGGCTTAGGGGGTTAGTATGAGTACATTTCCTCAAAAAAAGATAGATATATTAGGTATTGGAGCTAGTACATTAGACCGTTTTATCGTGGTTGATCATTATCCAACAGGTCGTGAGGTGCAGCAAGTTTTATCCTCGACCAACGATGGTGGTGGACCTGTAGCAACTGCCTTGGCCGTTGCAGGTAAATATGGTGCACGTACGGCCATGATTGATAGTATCGGTGACGATATGGTAGGGCAGCATATTTTAGATGATTTCAAAAAATATAATGTTAATACCGATTCTATTCATATTGAGGGACAGGCAAAAAGTGGTGTCGCTACAATCCTCGTAAAGCATAGTACTGGCGAGCGTGCCGTATTTTTTGAACGCTCTACTGCGCCAGAGCCAGTATTTTTAGATACGCATAAGCAATTAATTAAAGAAGCTTTCATTTTACATGTCAATGGACGGCATCGACAATTCATGTGTTCTGCCATGGCGTTAGCACAAGCGGTTGGTACTATTATCTCCCTCGATGGAGGTGCACAGCGCTACGATGAAGAGATGAAATCTATTACAGAGGCAAGTCATATTGTTATTGTTGCTCGTGATTATGCTGAAAAGTATACGGGCACTACTGATTTAGAAGAGGCTTGCCGTATTATTCATGAACGTGGCGCACTTATTGCAGGGGTTACGGATGGCGCTAATGGTAGTTATTTCGTATGGCCTGATGGAACTTTCTATCGCTGCCAAGCATTTCCTCAAGAATATGTAGTTGATACAACGGGGGCTGGAGATAGTTTTCATGGTGCATTTCTTTCAAAGCTTGTTACATTATTGAATGAGTTAGCTCCAGTGGAAGGGTTAAAGACCTCTACATATGGTATAGATTTATTACAATATTGTGGACATTCTGATCTAGAAAAGGCTGCTATTTTTGCGTCCGCTGTAGCAGCTTTAAATACGCAAGGGATTGGTGGCCGTAGCCCTTTACCAAGTTTACAAGTTGTACATAAATTAATGGGATTGGAGTAAATCAGTATGTGGCACGATATTTCCCATTCTCATGTACAACGGTACATGCAACAAAATCCCTATCGATTATTAGCGTTTAGCTTTCTAGGCGTCATGATTATAGGTACCCTATTGCTTATGTTACCGATGGCGAGTGCTCAGGGGCAAACGACGGCTCTTGTAGATGCCGCTTTTACAGCTGTATCTTGTGTTTCGGTAACAGGGCTGGCCACTGTAGATACTTATTATCATTGGTCTTTATTTGGTAAGATTGTAATGGTTATCCTTATTCAGTTAGGTGGGTTAGGAATTGTATCTTTCACAACCATAATTGCTTTGCTTCTAGGTAAACGAGTAGGCCTTAAAAATCGTGTGCTTTTGTCTGAGGACGTCGGACAGGAAGGTATGACTGGTTTATTACATATTACGAAAAAGTTAACGCTTTATACCTTTGCTATTGAAATTGTAGGAGGCATAATCTATACGATTCAGCTATATCCTTATATTGGACAGGCTGCATTGTATACAGGTATCATGCAAGCTATTTCCACCTTTTGTAACGCTGGATTTGTATTTTTTGATAATGATCTACCGTATGCCATGGTAGGGGACATATTATTTAATATCAATACGGCCGTGCTAATTGTGATCGGTGGTTTTGGCTATTTAGCGGCCTTTGACATATGGTCACACCGTAAGGTGAGACGATTTGTTGACTTAAAACTTCACACTAAGATTATGTTAGTAGGCACAGCGACTCTTATCCTATTAGGAACTATCATTTTTTTAGGTGTGGAATGGTCAAATCCAAAAACCTTTGGGTCATTACCGATTTGGAATAAAATAATGGCCTCTTTATTTCAAGCGATTACGCCGCGTACAGCGGGGATTGCAACGGTTGATTATAATGCATTACATCCAATTACTTTGTTTGTTACCATTATTCTCATGTTTATTGGTGCCGGCCCGAACTCTACCGGTGGAGGCGTTAAAATTAGTACCGTAGCTGTAACTTTACTTGCATCGCGCACTTTGTTTAATAATCGTCCAGATACAGAGGTTTTTGAACGTCGTATTTCATTAGTAACAGTACTTAAAGCCAATGGGATTATATTTTTATCGCTTCTTCTCATCTTAATAGCCACATGTTATCTGGCTTGGGACGAGCCTTATGATTTTATTCAATTGCTATTTGAGGTTACGTCCGCCTTTGGGACTGTAGGCCTTACAACGGGAATTACGCCCGATTTATCTGAAAGCAGTAAATGGGTGCTGATGCTTGTTATGTTTACCGGTCGTGTCGGTGTTATGACCGTTATTGGTACATGGGCTCTTAGGACATCACCAACGAAGCCAATTGGGTATGCAGAAGAGAATGTATTGTTATAATTGAGTAGAATAGTTAGCCTATCAGGAGATATAGCATGAAATATAAAACAATAGCCGTCATTGGTCTTGGACAATTTGGTACGACCATCGCCAAGATGTTAGCCTCTATGAATCATGAGGTTTTAGGTGTAGATATTAATCCAGAAATTGTACAAAAGGTTTCCCCTTATGTAACACATGCTATCGTAGCAGATACTACTGATGAAGAGGCTATTAAAGCCTTAGCTTTGAGCCAATTTGATATAGTTATTGTTGCTATTGGGGATAATATCCAGGCAAATCTCATGACTTCGATGTTATTGAAAGAAATGAAAATGCCTCATGTGGTTTCGAAAGCTGAAAATGCACTCCAAGGTAAGATGCTCAAGAAGATGGGGGTAGATATGGTTATCTATCCAGAATACGATGTAGCACAACGATTAGCTCAATCGTTGACACGAGAACATGTAATGGATTACCTACAGCTATCTAAAAGTATTAGCCTTATTGAAGTAGATATGCCAAAATTTTTGGTAGGCACTTGCTTGAAAGATTCTAATCTGCGTGAGAAATATAATCTTAATGCTGTAGGAATCAGGCGTGGGGAGGATTTAGAAGTCCCTCCTAATCCGTTTACGATTCTTTCAGCAGAGGAAAAACTATTAATCATAGGAAATAATTCTGATTTAGATGCATTAACAGTGTAGTAAGTATACGAAAGAGATATAAATATATCGAAAAAATATGATATAATAAGATAGAATTCAGTATAGGCCATACGTATTCGTATGGCCTTTTAATATAGAAATGAAGGTTATTATGACAGAGGAACAATATATAACAGCGCTGACCAATAACCCACATGGGATTCGAAATATTCCAAATCCTACAGAAGCTATGCAACTTACATGTGTGGGACAAAACGGCATGCTGTTACAATATATTAAAGAACCTACTCAAAAGGTTATTGAAACGGCGCTTTCACAAGCACCACGAGCTATACAATTCGTTGAAAATCCTACAGAAGAATTGTTAAAAGCCTTAGTGGAAAAAGATTGGGCGGTTTTAGAATATATCGACAATCCGTCTGATACATTAATAAAAAGTGCGTTAGCTCAATCAGGTTGGGCTATTCGCTATATTGCGAACCCATCTGAAGAATTGCAATTAGAGGCGGTGAAGGCGAATTATGATGCCTTACAATATATCAATGCTCCAAGCGAAGCTGTGCAGTTACAAGCCGTGCAAGAGAGTTACTTAGCCTTGCGCTACATTGATGAGCCTAGCGTAGCTGTACTAGAAGCAGCAGTAAAGCAAGATCCACAGGCAATGCGTCAGATTACAAACCTCACTAAGAACTTGGCCTTGCATTTATTTAAGGTAAGTGCGGCTATCGTCGGTTATATACCTAATACATTGGGCGTTACGGTAGACGAAATCAAAGATATAATTCTAGATGCCATTTCTAGCGATACCGTTGATGAAGACTATGTACGCGAGTTAATCAACAATAAAGCTATCGGTGGACGTCAATCCAAATGGCCTATTGATATATTGTCACTTATTGATAGGTATGGTACTAGAACTGTTAAGAAAATTGCAGTAGGCGAATATTTGAGATATTAGAACGGAGATACAATGAACTTTATAGATACAATGGCAAGCGTTGAGTTAGTGCTTGCTGCTAATCAAGTACCCTTGCTCGTCGGTGAGACGGGTATAGGTAAAACCTCTCTCGCAGCGCGCGTTGCAGAGGTACATAATTGGGAATTAGTAACTATTGACGGAAACCTTTTAAAAGAAGGTGAAATTGGTGGCTTGCCTACAGTAGAAACGGTGACTCATACGGATGGTCATGGCAATACACGGGATGTGAAAACTACAGTATACGCTGTGCATCATACATTGGAACATGTGGCACAAGCCGTAGATAAAGGGCGCCAAGTATTACTGTTTATCGACGAAATTAACCGCGCAGAACATGCAGTTCAACAAGAATTGATGAACCTTATTCTAAACCGTGAAATTAATGGCTTTTCTTTAAGTGATCAAGTGCGCATCATCGCTGCTATGAACCCTGAGGATTCCTTTGATTACCAAACCATCGATATGGATCCGGCACAACAAAACCGTTTTGTATGGCTTTATATGAATGCTGATTATATGCAATGGATTGACTGGGCTATTGGTGCTGGTATTGAAGAAAAGGTTATTGAATTTATTTCTTCCTATCCAGAATATTTAAATCAACGTCACGAAGACGATATCGATGCCACACCTCGTTCCTTTGAACGCGTGTCCGGTCTATATAGAATTTATAAGAATCAAGAGGGCACAAGTTATAGTCGCGACGTATTTATGAATGTTATCCGCGGTAACGTAGGTAAACTCATTGCGGAGGCTTTTGTAAACTTTATCGAGTCCGATCAAGAACCTCTTATTACCTTTGATGATGTATTAACAGCGGTTCAAAAACCAGGTGCTATTATGTCTATGGCTGAGCAGGTTAAAGGTGAAAGCCCAACTCGCCTTTATGTAGCAGCAAAAAATATGTTGCATCGTTTAAATCGCAATAGCAATGCGCAGGAAGTACATCACTTTGTGGAGTTTTTAACCTTGTATCCAGGGGATTTGCGCGTAGCGGTTATGAAAGATCTTCGTAACACGTATGAGCGCGTTTACGCTTATGCTATTGAAGATGACCTTTTTGTAGATACTTTCTTTGAAGCGCAAAAATAATTCTATGTGTATAGTTAACCAAATCAAAGCTATATATAGATAATCGACTTTAGTAAATTATTAATTATTATGCTAATTGATATATGGCATATGACATATATTAAATTTGTTTTCTAAAGAAAAGGAGGTGTAAATATGCAACGAAACTTAGATAAGGACGATATACGTGATGCATCGGATTTACTGACTCATATCGATGGCTGGGAAAAAACGGGTTCTTATGATGCGAAGGCTATCGAGGCTCTTGATCGATGGCATGCGAAACGAGAGCGCATACATCGCGAAGCAGAGGCTTTGTATACGCAAATATACGCATCTTATGAGGCCTATGTAGATAGCTATGAAGAACAACATCATAGTATGGCGCCTGAACGTATAGCGGCTGATCTTATGAACCATAATATGTCGGATAGCCATATAGGTACTATCGGTCGTGCTCTTGAAGACGTACAAGTGGAGGGGACAGACCTCTCTGTTATGCAGCAAGCCGTAATGACACCGGCCTATGAGCAACGGTTGTGGAATATATTGCATGATGTAAACAGCTTGCTTCTTGAAGAGGACCAATTCTTTGGTTACTTTTACTTACAAATGACTCATCGCATTCGCTTTGATATGGCCAGTGCTTTTGGTATTAATCTTAAACAGGGCGGCTATGTGTTATATGTAAATCCCTTTATCTTGTTACGCCAATCGCCTGATGTGATGACGGATGGTATTAAGCGTGAAGTTCTTCATATCATTTCTGCTCATTTGATGCGGGTAAAAGCACTGAGCCAAGGCTTTCACAAAACAGCAGTCCATATGGCTATGGACATGGTCGTAAACGATTACCTTGAACATGTAGACCGTGATGCAGTAACGGTAGCCAATGTAAATGCGCGCTTTGGTTTGTTATTAAAGCGTTTCCGTACCATTGAATACTATGCGAAGGCTATTGATAATGTTATGAAAGAAAAACCAGACCTCTTTGTGCCTATCGATAACGCAGATACGGCGATTGCTATGAAGTTTGACCCTCAAACTAGCCATGATATTTGGGATGAATCTGATTCTATTGATACAGACACGATGGACCAAATCACAGAGCGCTATATCAATGAAGCCTCAAAGGGTGATATGGAAGGCTATGTGAAAAGTCTTATCGATACATTCCAAAAAACGCGACGCGCTTTGCCGTGGTATTTTTATCTCAAAAAGCTAATGGGCAAGGTAGCGAGTGGATACAAAAAAACGACGATGCGTCGTAATCGTCGTCAACCTGAGCGCTTGGAGTTGTCAGGTACATTGCGCCAACATAAGGCAAATGTATGGGTTGCTCTCGATATGAGTGGTAGTATAACTGATGTGGAGTTTACGAATGCCTTAGAGCAAGTGTTACAAATCGTGCATGCCTATAACCATCGCATTACCGTTGTAGAATGTGATAATGAGGTGCGCCGCACCTATACGATGGAATCTGTAAAAGATGTGAAGCCGCGCCTTGATGTGCGTGGTGCTACAGCCTTTACCCCTGTATTCTCTCTGGCTAATCAAAACCGTGTAGATTTACTTGTATACTTTACAGATGGCAAAGGGGAAGAGCGACTCCGAGAGGCGCCAAGGGGATATAAGGTGCTGTGGGTGTTGACCGGTGAGAATCCACAATTATCTTTGCATAACCCATACGGCATGGTTCGTGAACTCGGCTATGTAGGTGTTGATGAAACTCAAGATATTGATGAGTTTGTACGTATGGCTAACCGTGGGGGATTTTCTATGGCAAATCAAGAGATTTAGTCTATTAGAATGCAATTTTTTATGGGTTTGATTTTGAACCAAGACGATATACAAAAATGACGCAATCCTTTGGATTGCGTCATTTTTAGGTCTGTAGATTTTGTATTAGCTATTAAGCTCAATAGAGGAACCTGGATCGATAATGAGTGCTGTTTGGTTATACTTGCCCTCTACTAGGCTTGTAAATACACCTGGTTCGCGGTCGATAACGGGCCATGTTTTGTAGTGAATTGGAATGGAAATACGTGCTTTTACATAAGAAGCAGCAAGAGCTGCATCTTCAACCCCCATTGTGTAATTATCACCGATAGGAAGAAGGGCGTAATCAATTTCACCAAAACGATTTAATAATTTCATATCGCTAAAGAGTGCTGTATCACCAGCGAAGTATAGGATATCTCCGTAGAAATCTACGATACAACCTGCAGCGTGACCGCCAGGGATACCAGAGCCGTGAAAGGCAGGAACCATTCGAACAGAACCGAATTCAAAGTCGAACTTGCCACCTAAATGCATGGCGTGTGTACGACAACCGGCAGCTGCCGCTTTACCCGCCACCTCAGCAGTGGAGATAACGAGTGCATCATTTGCTTTGGCAATAAAATCTGTGTCTCCATAGTGATCATCATGACCATGACTGACAAAGATATATTGGCATTTGATGTCTTCTTTTTTAGCGATATCCCATGTATTACCGGTCAAGAATGGGTCGAAAATCATGGATACATCGCCACGTGTGAGCATAAAGCAAGCGTGACCAAAATAAGTTAGTTTTGTTTTCATAGGAACACTTCCTTCCTTGTACATACAATTCTTAATTCTATTGTATAATATAATAAATGAAAATAAAACTATTGGTGATAATTTATACATAATTAGTAAGGATGTATTATGGATTTAACACATTTTGATCAAGATGGAAATGCTTGGATGGTAGATGTATCAGATAAGGATATTACAACTCGTACTGCCATGGCAGAAGGCTTTATTGCTATTAATGATGCTATTTACGAGCGTATTGCGTCGGGAACTATAAAAAAAGGGGATGTTCTTAGTGTGGCTCAATTAGCAGCTATTATGGGTGCGAAACAGACGAGTAATCTCATTCCCCTTTGTCATCCATTGGCATTAACTAAGGTTGAGGTGCATTGTACTCTTGTTGATGGTGAAAGTCCTGCCTGTACGGATGCTACCCATAATCGTGTTGTTAAGGTTCAGGCTACCGTAAAAACGACAGGAAAGACAGGTGTTGAAATGGAAGCACTTACAGCGGTTCAAGTAGGACTTTTAACAGTCTACGATATGTGTAAAGCTATTGATAAGGGGATGATTATAGGTCCTACATATCTTGTAGAAAAAGAAGGCGGGAAAAGTGGACATTTTGTCCGTTCCTTTGTAGAATAATATAGATATAAAGAATAGGGGATTGAAAATGGAAATAGTACTTTATGAGCCTGAAATTCCAGGTAATACAGGAAATATAGCGCGTTTATGCGCCGCCAATCATATGACCTTACATCTGATCAAACCCCTTGGCTTTTCTATTGATGACAAGCATGTAAAACGTGCTGGCCTTGATTACTGGCACTTGGTAGATGTACAGGTACATGAAAATATTCAAGAATTATATGAGAAATATCCTAATCGTAGATATTTCTATGCCACTACCAAAGCAAAGCATACTCATTCCGAGGTGAAATATGAAATTGGTGATATGCTCGTTTTTGGCCCTGAAACAAGAGGATTGCCTGAAAGTTTATTAGATGGTAAAGAGGATACATGCATTCGTATACCCATGGTAGATGAAGCACGCTCTCTGAACCTTTCTAATGCGGTGGCAATCATAGCTTATGAAGGTATGCGTCAACTTGATTATCCAGACCTTAAGGCTGAAGGCAATTGGATTCAATCAAAATAAATAGACTTTTACAATTGAGGAATATATTATACTTATGTGTTAGGAGACCTACCAAATCTATATGACCGGTAGCGATTTTAACGGTGTTGTTTGGAGGAGGATATTATGAACTACGATAAAGCTCATGATTTAGCTCACGCAATGCGTGAATCCGAAGAGTACAAAGAATTAATGGCTGCTCAGGAAGCAGTGAAGGCAGATGCAGTAGCAACGGGTTTGGTTCGCACATTTATGGCACAACAAATGCAATGGGAATATGCTAAGTTGTCTGGGGCTCCAGAAGCGGACGAGTTGCAAAAGAAACAAGAGGAATTGATGCCTCAAATTCAGGAAAATGCTGCAGCGGCTGCTTATTTGCAAGCGCAAATGCGTTGGAGCCAGATTTCTAATGATATTTACAAAATCATTAGCGAACCAATCACTGAGGGGATGAAAGTGTTAGATCATGGCGAACAACAACCACAACATTAAGGTATTACAAACAGCTTTACTAGAAAAATTACCAAGTACACGTGTACGAGAGCAGGAGCTTCTTTGTCATCATACGACATTCAAAATTGGAGGACCTGCGGACTTATTTATTGAGCCTACTACGATGGCAGAACTTAGTTTTACACTTCGTATCATTCACGAATTAGATGTGCCTGTAACTATTATTGGTTGTGGCTCTAATATTTTGGTGAAAGACGGGGGTATTCGTGGTGCTGTCGTATCAGTTCGACATATGACCCAAATCATGGATTGTAACGAAAACACATTGTGCATTGGTTCTGGGTATATGTTAAAAGATGCTTCTGAATTTGCTTGGGAGAATAGTTTATCTGGACTTGAATTTGCCATTGGTATTCCAGGCACACTTGGTGGTGCCGTATTTATGAATGCAGGTGCTTATGACGGTGAAATGAGCCACGTAGTTACTGCAGTGAGAGCCGTAGATTTCCAAGGTAATATCAAAGAATATGATGCATCTCACTTGGACTTTGCTTATCGTCATAGTGTATTCCACGATAATCATGAAGTTATTGGGGAAGTTATTATGACACTCAAACCAGGTGATAAGGATACCATTAAGGCTCGCATGGATGAGTTGACCGAAAAGCGCGAATCTAAACAGCCTTTAGAGTATGCTAGTGCAGGTTCAACCTTTAAACGCCCACCAGGGTACTTTGCAGGTACATTGATTGAACAAACAGGCCTAAAGGGGTTGTGTGTAGGTGATGCGCAAGTGTCCCACAAACATGCAGGCTTTGTCATCAATACAGGTAGTGCTAGTGCAAAGGACGTACTTGATTTGATTGCAGAAGTACAGCGTCGTGTGTACGATAGACATGGCGTACACCTTGAGCCCGAAGTACGTATGATTGGTGAAGATTAACTAAATAGATATATAAAAGTTCAATTTTCTGTAGAAAATTGAACTTTTTTATAGCTTTAATAAAGTATTCATATTAAAATAATTATAAAGTAGTATGGGAGATAAATAATATTTTTCAATAAAAGGATTGCAAAACATGGCTGAAATGATAGCATTAAATAAAGTTTTTACAAAAAAAAATATACTTAAAGCCATGAATGATGATTCTAAATTAAAATCTTATGCTGAATCATTAGAATTGAGTCATTATGATGTTTTTGAATGTCTATATAAAGAGTTAGTTAGAAACTATCGTAGTGAATACGTATATAAGAATACATTATTTAATAAATTATTGTTAGGTAAGCATAATTTAAATACAACATCGGCACTTGTGGAGTTACCTATAGACAAATCAATTGCAGATTTTGTGCTTTTGAATGGTAAAGCTACTGTATATGAAATTAAGACCGAATTAGACTCATTAGAACGTTTAAAAACTCAATTAAATAACTATTATAAAGCATTTGATTTAGTGAATGTTGTGATATCAGAGCAACATTTAAAGTCTGTAATGGACATTCTTAAATCTAGTCCGGTTGGAATTATTGTGTTGACATCACAGATGACATTATCTACAAAAAAAGAGGCAATACGTTATACCAAGACTTTGGATAAAAATGTATGGTTTTCTATGTTGCGTAAATATGAATTTGAAGAAATTTTAATGTCATATTATGGCTTTTTGCCTAAAACGAATGATTTTGAATATTATAATGCATGCAAAGAATTGTTTTTTAAAATAGATAGGGATTTGTTATACAAAAATTTTTCACTATGTTTGAAAAATAGAAATTTTAAAAAATATTCTAATGAACAAATTGAAATATTACCAAAGTCTTTGCGATCTTTAATTTATTTTTCTAAATTTAGTAAGTCTGATTATTCTAAGTTAATTTCTTTTCTTAATTATTGAAGGAGGTTCATATGTATTTACCTATTTTTCGAGGGCGACAATATGAATTACTTGCGTTGGAAGAAGAAGTTCAAAACAATTTGTTTTCTGATTCGTTAGAGACAGAAAAACAAATTATACCGATTGTGGAACCAATTAATTTAACTACTCGTTTAAATAGAACTATAAATACATTTATTGAAAGGAATAGTTATATAGGAATAATTTTTAACCCTAAAAGAGAACTAACAGAAGTTACACATGAAGATATAGCGGCCTTTTTAAGTACAATAGAGGGAAGTAGTGATTATGTACTACCTGTTATATATATTGATAATAATTGTAATGATGTTTTGTCAACTATAGTTAATGTTGGATATTCTGTAAATAGATGTATTTCTCTTTGCTTAGAACAGTCTCAGATATCTCAAGCTTTGGAATTTCATAATAATACAGATTCTTTTTTATATACATTAGTTGGTGAGAGCCGTGATTTTACTCGTATGCTAAAGGAAGATGCTGGTCCGTTAGTTTTGTGCAATGATAGATTTAATAAGCTTCAAAGAAACTCTGATTATGCATACAATGATAATGAGTTCTTCTCTTCTGATCATCTATATTATGGTCAAGATCATTTTGCTGGGTATTCAGACTACTCAATAGTAGGTAATGATCTTATGGTGGGGGGATTTGCTCCTAGAGCGGTAGCAATTCACATTGTATATATAAATTCCAGTTCTCAAGATTTGTATATTAGGCACTTTGTTTCAGACTCTAATTCTGATATAACAAATCCCGCAGGAAAATTTAGTGAAGCATTAGACAAGTTAATCAATTGGATCAATTCTGAGGGAATGGATTCACCTGCATTACGTCAATTTAGACAATTAAAGTCGGAAGGTAGATATCCTGGATTAGGAACTATAAAAAAATTATCAATTCAACAACATTTAGAGGTCGTATATCAATATTTTCAATCACAACAAGGGTGATAAATATGAAAATTTGTGAAAATTGTTTTAATGATGAGGAATTGAAAGCTGTCTTAAGAAAATCTAATAATAATGAAGTTCTTGATTGTTGTCCTAACTGTGGTAATCATTCCGTATTATATGATACCGAAGATACTACAACTATAAAGTTTATAAAAGAACTTTTTGAAGCTTTTTTGGATAGCTATAAGGTACATGATGCAGGAGCATTGTTAATTGATGAATTACAATCTGTATGGAAAGTATTTAATTCTCAGTTAGATGAAAATACAATAATGTCATTGATGAAATCTATTTGTAGAGATTATTTCAATAATCATCGGGATTTATTAACTAAAAAAATAGTATTAATAAAAAAACTAGACTCTGAATATGTTAAACAGCATAGTATTTTAAAAAATATTAGTTGGACTGATTTTAGAAAACAACTAAAGGAAGAAAATCGTTATCATCCTAGTAATATAAATATAGATGTATTAAAATCTCTGTTTTCATATATTGAAAGTGACTATCAACCTAACAGTTTGCCTTTATATAGAGCAAGAAAAAGTCGTGAGGGTGAAACAATAGAAAAAAGGAATATGGGAGCACCTAAGCCAGGAAAAAGTGGTGAGGGAAGAATAAATGCTAAAGGTGTCGCATGCTTATATTTAGCAACTGATGAGCCAACATGCATTAAAGAGATTCGTGCTGGTGTATTTGATATAGTCTGTATAGGTAAATTTCAAGTAAATAGTCCAATTAAATTAGTTAATTTATCCAAGATTAATAAGATTAGTCCTTTTAAAGTTCCATATGGTAATAATGCTGCCTTTGATATTGCGGAGATTGATATTAATAGAAAGTTTTTAGAGGAGCTCAATGATAATATAAGAACGCCACAGGCAAGTAGTGACGACCCATTAGACTACATAGGGACACAGTATATTTCAGATTATATAAAAAGTATAACAGATGATGATAATCAAAAAATCTATGATGGTATTGAGTTTGCTAGTACGCATAGTCAAACTGAAAGAAATATTGTCTTGTTCGAAACCTCTTTAGATACCTGTAAATGTGAATGTGTTAATGTTGTAAAATACTATATTAGCTCAGTTGAGTATCAGTGTGAATTACGTGTATAAGAATCTTCTATAACTGTTTTGACTTTTTTCTATAGACTGCGTTATAATTAACTGTTGCCAATTTTGGGGAATATACCTGCATAGTCTGTTTTATCGAGGCTATGTGATATAGAATATACTGAAAGAATTAAAGGGAGGATCTTATGATTCGCGAAAATCTTCGTAATGTAGCGATTATCGCCCACGTTGACCATGGTAAAACTACTTTGGTGGACGCGTTATTAAAACAAAGCCATGTGTTCCGTGAAAATGAAAAAGTAGCAGAACGCGTAATGGACTCCAACGACTTGGAACGTGAACGCGGTATTACTATTTTGTCTAAAAACACTGCTGTAATGCATGATGGTATTAAAATCAACATCGTTGATACTCCAGGCCATGCTGATTTCGGCGGCGAAGTAGAACGCGTACTTAACATGGTTGACGGCGTATTGCTTCTCGTAGATGCTTACGAAGGTCCAATGCCTCAAACTAAATACGTTTTGCGTAAAGCCTTAGAACAAAAATTGAAACCAATCGTAGTAATTAATAAAATCGACCGTCCTGATCAACGTGTTAAAGAGGTTGAGGACGAAGTTCTTGAATTGTTCATGGAGCTTGAAGCTGATGATGATCAACTCGATTTCCCTGTAGTATACGCATCTGCTCGTTCAGGTGTGTCCAAAACTAATTGGGATGATGAAGCTGTAAACATGGAGCCGTTATTCAAAACATTGATCGATGAAATTCCTGCACCACAAGGTGATATGGAAGGTCCTCTTCAATTTATGGTAACTACACTTGATTACGATAACTTCATCGGTAAAATCGCCGTAGGTCGTATCGTTCGCGGTAAAATGAAAACCAACCAACAAGTGGCTATCATGAATGGTGAAAGTACTCGTAAAGCGAAAATCGGTCGTGTGTACACATACAATGGCTTAAACCGTGTTGAAACTGATGAAGCTGAAATGGGTGATATCATTGCATTTGCTGGTATTGACGATATCAACATCGGCGAAACAGTAGCAGATGCTGAAAATCCTGAAGCATTACCATCCATCTCCATCGACGAACCAACATTGTCCATGGTATTCTCCGTAAATAACTCTCCATTCGCAGGCCGCGAAGGTGAATTTGTTACATCCCGTCACTTGCGTGATCGTTTGTTCCGCGAAGTAGAAACTAACGTATCCATGAAAGTAGAAGAAACTGATTCTGCAGATGCGTTCAAAGTATCTGGTCGTGGCGAATTGCATTTGGCAGTATTGATTGAAACTATGCGTCGTGAAGGCTACGAATTACAAGTAGGTAAACCTCGCGTAATCTTCAAAACTATTAACGACCAATTGTGTGAACCACTTGAAGCACTGACTATCGACGTGCCTCAAGAATTCATGGGAACCGTAATGGAAAACCTTGGTCAACGTAAAGCTGAGTTGACTAATATGGTTGAATTAGCTGGTTACCTTCGCATGGAATTCGTAGTTCCTGCTCGTGGTTTGATTGGTTTCCGTGCCCAATTCTTAACAGCTACAAAAGGTAATGGTATTATGAACCATGTATTCCATGGTTATGCACCATATAAAGGTGAAATTCCTTCCCGTACACGTGGTGCTTTGGTAGCATTCGAAAATGGCGAAACTACTCCATATGGTTTGAACTCTGTTCAAGACCGTGGTACATTGTTCGTTGGCCCTAACCAAGACGTGTATGCAGGCCAAGTTATCGGTGAAAATACACGTGAACTTGATATGGATGTTAACCCATGTAAGAAAAAACATGTTACCAACATGCGTTCCAGTTCCTCTGATGAAGCGGTACGCTTGACTCCACCTCGTATCTTCTCTTTGGAACAAGCTCTTGAGTGGATCAACGATGATGAACTTGTTGAAGTAACACCTGAAAGCATTCGTATGCGTAAAACAATTCTTGATCGTAACGCACGTGCGAAAGCAGCGAAGAATAAAAAATAATATCTCATGCGGATATAATGGCGCTCCTTAAGGAGCGCCTTTTTTATCTAATCTATAAGTATTTATCTAACATATTCTTACAAGTCATATATTCATGAAAATAGGTGATAATTTTATCATTTATGATTATTGGGTATAAAAATAAGTTAATATACTAAATACGCATAATAACTTGCTGATAGGGGTATTGGTATATACGAAATATTTGTAACGCTGTATAATAATAACAAGTTTATTGAAAAAGTTATTGATTATGGAGGTTCTTATGAATAAGAAAATCTTAGCTTCTTTATTTGCAGTAGGTTTAGCTGCAGGTTGTGTGTGCTCTTCCGTTGATGCGCATGGCGTATTCTTTGCTAACCGCTTAGATGAAAAAGCGCTAGTACTTGGCGAAGGCCCTGTTGATGATGCGTATAGCCCAGAAATGGTAAAAAGCATCATTGGCTTAGATAACAATGGCATGGTAATTCCTGTACAAGTTATTAAACATGAAAAAAATGTAGTAGTTGTACCAAATGATAAATTGGGTATTACAGTAACTGACTTTGACTATGGTTATTGGACAAAAGACAAAGATGGCAAAACTGTTCATAAACCAATCTCTGAAGTACCAGGTGCTCAAAAAAGTACACATGCCATTAAATATGACGTTCACTACTGGAATGCAGAAGCAAAACCTTTCAATAATAAAGATGCTTTCATTCAAATCATTCCATCTGTTAATCCATTAACTCTTAGAAAAGGTGATACATATGAAATCCAAGTCTTGAAAGACGGTAAACCATATGCAAATGCACCTCTTATTAAAGACGTAATTAATGATCTTACTAATGAAAGTCAAGCAGATGCTAATGGTAAAGCAACTGTTACTGTAAGTGCTAACGGCCTTAACGTAGTAGGCGTTGAAGTGGGCTTCCCAACTCAAACTAAAGGTGAGCAAAATAAATACTTCAGTGCATTGTCCTTCATCATCAATCCTGAATAATATAGGATATAACTATTTACTAAGTGTGTGAAATAAACAAGACCTCCTAAGTTGGACTTAGGGGGTCTTGTTATATTTTTAGGGTGTACGTATAAATGCGTTCTGTGAGAGCCTCGTATTAAGCGAGGTAAGAAAGAGAGATTTTTATGAAATTACAACGAAATGTATCGGCTGTGATGGCTGCGTTGGTATTAACTGGAATGACCTGCTCTGCATTTGCTACAGAAATTAATGCCACAAGTGATAAAGCGGAGGAATTGCTTGGCTTAACAATGGGGTCACCGGTACAAACACAACCGGAAGTCAAGCATATAGAGGATACCTTGACGGTTAATGTGCATGGTAAAAGCTTAACAGATACAGGTAAAACTAAAAATGTATCAGGTATTTATAATGGATTTGGATCACAATTGACGGTGGATAAAGATTTGATTGTACGTCTTAAGAATGATGCACCAGCGTCAAAAAGGGAACTCGGTCATTACTATATGAGCGCTGTGTATGCTGGTTACGGCGGTAAAGTGCCAAGACTCAGCAAGGACAATCCTGATAGAGATTATGGAGATACTAATATTCATGTCAAAGGCAATGTAGATATCGATGCTATCGGTGTCGGTTTACAAGCTAATCAACGTGGTCATATTATTGTTGATGGTGGTGGACGTATCATCACGCATCCTTTAGAAACTTCTGATACTTACTCTGTGGTGGCAGAAGAGGGTGATGTATACGTTAATACTGGTTCTGACGGAAAACATCCGGGTTCTAAGGAATTGGTCGCTGTTGGTAATGTAGGGTTAATTAATAAGGATTATGGACGTGATCCAAATCATAACGAAACGCCAACGAATATAGCATTAGCTTTTACAACACCTAATTCTAAACTTACGGGTGCCGTACTAAATGAATATGCTGAAAGCAATAAGAATCCTCATAATTCTGGTGCTGACATTTACTTACAAAATGGAGGAACTTGGAATAATGAATGGATTGGTATGGAGCGTCCTACCCCTAAAAGAGAACGTCCATCTGGGGATAATGCAGCATATCTATACAAGGGCAGTAAGGTTCGCAATCTCGTAGGTGGATCAAGTCCATCGGCAGCCGGTATACTTCATCCTATTGATGCACGACCTATTACAATTCAAAATTATAGCGGCTATGTGAATGCTGTTTATAAGGCCGGTGTTCCAGCTAGTGAAAATGGAAAGGGGAATATCGTTGTTGAACATGCTGCAGATAATAGCCATATTACGTTGCAAGGCGATGGAGCTAACTTGACTAATGATGATAGCTACCGTAAAGAAATACAAGCCTTAGCCAATAAATTACAATATACGGGCAATGATAAAAAACTGAGTACAACAGTTCAAATTAATGAAGGTATTACTCGTTCAGGTGCTGTTGCAGAGCTTGGTGCAAATCATTTTGATTCACAGGGGCGCCTTGTTGTAAATGATACAACAAAGATTAATCGTGCTAGTGAATCATCATTGGTAAGTAGCACAAAATCTGCTCTTACATCGACCGCTATGGCATGGAAGAGTAATACCAATGATTTACAACGCCGTTTAGGAGATCTTCGTTTAGCTAATACAAACCAAGGTGTATGGGCAAAATATATAGGCGGTAAATCTAAAATCACAGACGGTGCTGATGCACATATGACGTATAATGGTGTACAAGTCGGCTACGATCATAAGGCTTCTAATGGGTGGATTTTCGGTGGCGCTATTGATTACAGTACATCTAGTAATTCATATGCCAACGGTAGTGGTGATGGCAAACTTGGCGGCATCGCCGTATATGGCACAAAACAACATGATGATGGTCGTTATTTAGATATTATTGCACGTGGTAATAGATTATCCAATGATTATAAGCTCTACTCCGTAGGTGGACAACGTGTGAACGGTGATTACCATACATATGGCACATCCTTAAGCGCTGAATATGGTAAACGTATTAAGAAGGAAAATGGCTTCTACATCGATCCTAGTGTAGAATATTTATTGTAGGCCGTTTGAATGGTGTATCCTATGATGCTTCTGTTGTCGGTGGTGGTTCTATGCATGTGAAAGCTGATGCTGTGAACTCTGCTGTAGGCAGACTTGGTATTGGCATTGGGAAAGAAACAGAAAAATCCAATATCTTCGCTAAATTAGCATTAGCGCATGAATTCTCTGGTAAGGCAAATACAACATATTCCGCGCCGGGTAATCCAACAGTACAAACAACAGTAGATTTGAAGGATACATGGCTTGATGCTGAAATTGGTGGGTCTTGGAGTGTCCGTCCTAGTACATATCTATATGGTACATTCACTAAAAACTTTGGTGCTACTGTAGAAAATACATGGCGCATTGATGCTGGGATACGACATAATTTTTAATTGAATATTGCATTAATGGTCCTTATAGCGTATGCTGTAAGGACCATTAGTATATAAGGAGTTTTTTATGATTAAGATTTTATTCATTAGGAGTTATAATGGTTAATATTTTATTCATCTGTCATGGTAATATTTGTCGTTCTACAATGGCCGAGTTTTATATGAAACATATTGTTAATAATGCAGGCTTAAGCGATTCTATTTATATCGAATCCTCTGCCACATCTCGTGAAGAAATAGGAAACGATACTCATTATGGGACTAAGGAGAAATTAGATGAAATGGGTATTCCCTATACTCGTCGCAAGGCACGCCAAGTGACAATGGAGGATTATCATAACTTTGATTATCTCATCATTATGGATGAAAATAATGCGCGTAATTTAAAGCATATTATTGGGGATGACGTAGATGCTAAGGTTTACAAGGCAATGTCTTTCGTTGGTGAAAGCCGTGATGTAAAGGATCCTTGGTATACGGGAAACTTTGACGAAACCTATGATGATGTCAGTCGTAGCTGTGATGCTCTATTAGCAGTGCTTAAAGAGAAACTTTGAGCGAAATATATAGACTGATGGGTCCTCAATGGTAGCTGAAATTTTAATCTACATCGAGGGCTTTTCTATAAGCCTATCTGCCTCATATACTTTATACTATCGAACCATAGCGTAATATGGTATAATTTTTAGGTATTCATGCGCCTATAGCTCAGGGGATAGAGCTCCGGTCTCCGGAACCGGGTGCGTAGGTTCGAATCCTGCTAGGCGCACCAAATAAAAGGCTTCTCGATTTCGAGAAGCCTTTTTGTATGTCTATAATTAGTCTATAGGACAGAGAATTATATATTTGTATATCATAATTTAGCGTACTTTATTGTTCTAACTTTACTATCTATATTTATTACACTGAATTCCTCTAGATCTAAATTCATTCATGAGTATATTTATTGATTTATCAATGATTTCTTCATTTGTTATATATACCATCTTTTTGTAATAGACCGTACCATCAAATTCTATCCAACGACTTGTCTTACCATTTAGTTTGCAAATCTTTATTCTGCCTGCCCAGCTTCCCATACTGCGGAATTTTTTGCCCTTAGAGAAGCGTACTTCTCGAATATCTTTTAATTTATAGGTTCTTTTCATTAATCCAATGCCTATTGAGACTTGATCATCTGTAAAATAAAGAAGTTTATAACGTTCTTCCGGAGGCATGGATCTAATTATAGATAGGTTATACGTAGCAAATGTCACTGCGATAGCGACTAATACAAACATTAGGATTATCATATATTTTCCCATACTTTTAAGTCCTCCTTTTCTTTATTATAATAAATATAAGTAATATATGAAATAATGTATATAGTCAACTTTAAAGTGTTATTTGTATGCATTAATGGGAAAGAAATAAATGGCGATACATGTATGAACTACATAGAGATATATAACTACATGAGTTGAGTTGCTGATAAGATTTCGATATAGAGTTTTATATTTAATAATATCGAAATAACATAATAAATGTGATTTGGGTAACACATTTTGTTTTGAGAATGATGTACAATAAGGATAGCTATATGAAAATCTGAACATCCTAGCCGGAACACTAGGACATATAGGGGAGCGTTAAATTACATAGTGAATTTAACTAAGTGAAAATTACTTATATATGTATCTATAACTCATCCGTTTGAGGATGTAGCTATTTAGAGGGGATAATATGACAAATAAAATACAGGAGCTCACGGTCAACGAAACTTGGCGCGATGAGCAAGACGCATGGAACCATCGTTCCGAGTACTTTGTAGAAATGCACAATCGCGAGGATCGCAAGGCACAGGTCACTGATTTTTTAGCCTTCTTAAAGGATGAAAATTTATTACCTTCATCGAATGGTCGTACACTTGATGTAGGCTGTGGTGTTTGTGACTACGCACTTGGGATAGCTCGGGAAGGCTATAAGGCGACTGGTATCGATTTATCTGATGGTATGATTCGTGGTGCTAAACAATTAGCAGAGTCAGAAGGTTTAGATCTTAGCTTATATATCGGACCTTGGTCTGATGAAACTCGTCGAGAACTAGGTTGGGATAAAAGCTTTGACTTGGCATACAGTATCTTCTGCCCGATTATGTTTGATGTAGAAAATATTCGCGCCATGCATGATGCAAGTAATGATAAATGCTTGTGGATTGCTTTCAGTGAACGGAGCGACGAAATGGTAGATATGTTATCTGAACATTTCTTTGGACGTGATTCTTTCCCATGGGATGGCAAGATGAAAGAATGTTTAGATGCAATTCATGAGATGGGGCATAATGTAAAAGTAATTTATAAAACGGTTCCTGAAACAGAGGTTATGTCTCTTGAAAAGGCAGTTAATTATTTTACCATGCGACTTCATAATAATGGATGGGGAGACATGGAAGACATGAAAGAAGAGATTAGAAATCTCATTGAGCCACTAGCTATTGATGGAGAAATCCATAATAAGACTGTTGATAAGGTGGCTTGGGTTTCATGGTCTGTGAAATAGGAGAGAAACATGACAGTTGATGAGAAACGTAAGTTAGAACTAAAAACTATGTACCAGATTATTGGCATCTATTGTCATAATAAGCACCACACTCCTAAAGGACAACTCTGTGAGGAGTGTCAAAAAGTTTGGCAATATGCTGAACATCGTATAGATGTATGTCCTCATATGGAAAGCAAGACCTTCTGCAGCGTATGTAAAACGCATTGCTATGCGCCTACGTATCGTGAAAAAATACGTGAAATCATGCGCTATGGTGGACCTAGAATGTTATTTATATCACCAATTCAAGTTATTCGCCATATGTATTTAGAGTGGAAGGATAGAAAAAGGAGTCGTACTTCTTATGAAAACTGATATGATTGTAAAGACAGGAATGTTTGTAGCATTGACGGTTTTACTATCTTATATATTTGCTATTCATACTACATTTATACATATTACCTTTGGATTTTTATCAACCGCTATATTTGGTATTCTTTATGGGCCTATGGCAGCAGGTATAATGGCTGCTATTGCCTGTTTTATAGGTATGTCTTTATTTGGACAAGGGGTATTCTTTCCCGGCTTTATCATATCTGAATTTCTTGTAGGCTATGTGTATGGGTATTTTTTACACGGACGTAATGTTACATTTAAACAATTACTTTTACCGGAGACGATTGTTACTGTATGTATACATCTGATATTAAATACAATATGGCTCACAATATTTTATAACAAAGCAGTATCTGCTATATTTATTGGACGTCTTATTAAAAATATCATTTGTTTCCCTTTAGAAATTGCATTGATTTTAATTGTGTATAAAGCAGTCAGTAAGTTTATGGTACAAAAAAAGCCATAATCTTACAGTATACTAAAATGCACCCCTAACATTAGATTATATGTTAGGGGTGCATTATTATTTGTAAATATAGCGTTTTACGCGAGTGCTTTGTCCAATACAGCTTTGATTAAAGATTTTGTTTGGTCATAGCTTTCACCAGGTTGCGCCTCGTATTGTTTGTCGAGGTCGAACCACAAGTTTGGATAGTATTCATATGGGTGAGTTTTGAAGAGCTCATGAGCATCTTGATCTTCAACCCAGTTGATGTGAATATCTGCGTATGCAGGATTTTCTGCAACGAGTTCATCGATAGCACGGAATGCATTGGCGCAATAAGGGCAACCGTTTAAATGGAAACCTAAGATTTCTTTCATGATAGTCAGTCCTTTCAAAATAGAATCTACATATATTTCTATAATTTGAGATTTTATACATATTCATGTACCACAACATATGGTACACTACTGAGTATAACATATCTATATAAGATATTCAATTTTTTAGATATATCTGATGTGAATATTGAGAATTCGATATGCATGCATTATATAAATAAGGAGATACCTATGATTTCAGGCGCACAGTATTTGGTAAAAGCCCTTCAAGAGGAGCAGGTAGAGTTTTTATTTAACTATCCTGGGGCGGCTACTATTGATATCATGGATGAATTATATAAGCAAGATAAGGTAAAGGTTATCTTGCCACGTCATGAGCAAGCATTGGCCCATGCTGCAGATGGCTATGCTCGTAGTACTGGTAAAGTAGGGGTGTGTATGGTAACCTCTGGTCCTGGTGCTACAAATCTTGTGACTGGTATTGCCACAGCGTATGCAGATAGTGTGCCCCTCGTTTGTATTACTGGACAAGTTGATTTAGGCCTCATGGGCAATGATGCTTTTCAAGAGGTAGATACTGTTGGCATCGTCCGCAATATTTGTAAATATGCCGTTACTGTTCGTGACCGTAAAGATTTAGGTCGTATTTTGAAAGAGGCCTTTTACATTGCTCGCACAGGTCGTCCAGGCCCTGTTGTAGTAGATATTCCTAAGAATATTCAGAAGGCTATGGGGTCAGATGAATATCCAACAGAGATTAATATTCGCGGTTACAAACCAAATACCACTGTTCACGTAGGTCAAGTTAAAAAGGCCTGTTCTATTATTAGTAAAGCTAAAAGGCCTCTATTCCTATTAGGCGGTGGGGTAAGTATTAGTGGGGCCAATGACCTTATGATGGAGTTGGTTGAAAAAACAGGGATTCCTGTTGTAACAACCTTGATGGGAAAAGGTGCTATTGATAGCCGTCATCCATTGTATCTTGGTAATGTAGGGATTCACGGTGGCTATGCCCCTAATGTGGCTATAACTGACTGTGACGTGATGATTTCTATTGGTACGCGCTTTAATGATCGTATTACCGGTAAACTAAGTACCTTTGCACAAAATTGTAAGATTATCCATATTGATGTAGATGCGGCATCTATTTCTAAAAATATTAAGGTTGATATTCCAATCGTAGCAGATGCTAAATTGGCTATCGAAAAAATCTTAGAATATATTGAACCTCACGACCTTGGCGAATGGCCAAAACAATTACAGCAACTTAAGGCAGAGCGTCCTGTCACTCAAGCTGACGAAGAGGGGTTAACACCTCAAACTGTTATCGAGTACATCAATCATCACTATGAACATCCTATTGTTACAACCGATGTGGGTCAAAATCAATTGTGGACTACCCAGTTCCTTGATGTGAAAGGTCAATATCAAATGTTGACGTCTGGTGGCTTAGGGACTATGGGCTATGGTTTTCCTGCTGCATTAGGTGCGCAAATGGGAAATCCAGATAAGCGTGTTTTTGCCATCTGTGGTGATGGTGGCGTGCAAATGAATATCCAAGAGTTTGCCACTGCTATGCACTACCGTTTGCCTGTGACGTTAATTATTTTAAATAATGGCTTCCTCGGAAATGTACGCCAATGGCAGCAATTATTTTACGATAAACGTTACGCTTGTACGAACTTGATGATGGATGAAAGTGCCATTGTTACGCGAGACATAATCGACAATGATGAGTTTGAGTATGTACCGGATTTTGTGAAATTGGCGGAAGCTTATGGCGCAAAGGCAATGCGTATTACTAAGGTAGAGGACATCGAAAAAGGGTTCCAATTGGCAGATACTTTCAAAAATGGTCCAACCCTACTCGAGTTCATCATTCCAACGGAGCTCAATGTGTTGCCAATGGTACCAGCAGGTAAGTCTTTAAGTGATATGTTGTTGAAGGATAAAAAATAGGAGGGGCTATGGAAGTACAAATGAAAAAACGCTGTATTTCAGCGTATGTAGAAAACCAAATCGGTGTACTAGCTAAGATTTCAGGCCTCTTTGCAGGCAAAAATTATAATCTTGATACATTGACGGTAGGGGAAACTGAAGACCCTACCATGTCTCGCATGACTATTGATCTTACTTGTGATGATTTGACGTACGAACAAATTATTAAGCAACTAAATCGCAGTGTGGAGATTATTAAAGTTATCGACTTTACTGACATGCGAATTACGAAAAAAGAATTACTATTTATCAAGGTCAATAGCTGTAAAGAAGCGGACAAACAAGAAATTTTCCGCATTGCCCAAACCTTTGATTTGTTAGTTGTGGATTATAATCGTAAATCTGTACTTGTTCAATGTGTAAAAACTGTATCTAAAAATAATGATATGATTGCCTTATTTAAAGATATGTTCGTGAACCGTATTGAAGTCGTGCGCGGTGGTAGCGTTGCCATTGAAGCCTTATCCACACCTGATAGATAAGGTGTGTATTTTAAGTGTACTTTAAAAGTGTTTTAGGTCTATTCAAATATATAATATATGTATTTGAATAGGCCTATTTTTTGTGGCTTAAAGCGTGTACAACTTAATATGATATAATATGTATATCGACCATTATTGATATAGAGAGCTTGGTTGTATGCCGAGACCTTTAACTATAGGAGGTATCATGAGTTTATTAGATGATATTTTAGCCCACAATAGAGAATATGTAGAAGATCAAAATACAGGTTATGTAGATACAGATACAAAGTGTAGTAAAATGCCAAGTCGCGAGATGGCCATTGTTACATGTATGGATACACGTCTTGTTAACTTCTTAGAAGATTCCATGGATATTGGGCGCGGTGAAGCGAAAATCGTAAAGACTGCAGGTAACTGTATTACAGGTCCCTTTGATGGCGTTGTACGTAGTTTACTTGTTTGTATTTATGAGCTAGGCGTTAACGAAATCTTTATCATTGGTCATCACGAATGTGGTATGGCAAAAACTACAGCAAAAGATCTAACAGAAAAAATGTTGGCTCGTGGTATTGCACCAGAAGCGATTCATATGGTCCGTAAAGAAATGGAACGCTGGGCTGATGGCTTTACACATCCTGCAGAGAATGTGGAAGAAACAGTGGACGAATTGCGTATGAACCCTTTAATTCCTAAAGACGTGCCAATTCATGGTCTTATCTTTCATCCTAGAACGGGTGAAATCGAAGTCATTGTTAATGGCTATACACAAATGAAACAATATTACGAAAAATAATAGGTAAATTCTTTAATAGAGGTATTGTGAATTGAGCAATATAGATAGATTAGATACATTTGAGGTAGCATGTAAACATTTTCTTACGGATCTTTCAAATTTTAAAAATCTCATTTCCACTCAAGTTCAATCATTAGATAGTCTAGAATGGGCTTTTGATAAAGGTTCCACTAAGGTTTGTAGTGCTGACGAAACGGGCTTAAAAAAACGCTGTAAGGTTGGCGTAAAATATAGATTACAGGTTGAGTTATCTCAAGTTGATGCGGAAACTATATGGGAGGAATTTAGTCGGTTTTGGGGTGACACTACTTTAAATCAAATTGAAAGAGTAGGTAGCAATGAGGAACTAGGTCGCTATCAATTTATAGCCAATAACTCTTTAGGGGATGAGCTTACCTGTGATATCTATTTACCTAATGAATGGAATATACCGCAATTAAATATGTTGGGATTTATTTCTGCTAGATATAGAAACGTAGATGTTGAATAAGTATAGAAAAATCTTATTTGACTTAAAGTTAAGTTTAAGTTTTATAATGTGTTCATATTAGTACTTAATAGATATTTACATAAAGGAACTATATGAATAAAAGTAAACTGTTAAAAATAATTATAGCTATTGCAGCTTTGGTTGTCTTAGTCATAGGTGGCTATGTCTATAAGGATGCCATACAGAGTCGTATAGCTAGAACTGCCGCTGTTGTAAGTGGACAAGAAATTAAGCCACTCCTCGATTCTGAAAGTCGTTATATTCGGCAAATTGTAGCTCAAGACAACAGCACGAGTCGTACTATTATGTGGCAATCAGATAGTAGCGAAGCTGATGCGGTCATAGAGTATCGTCTTGTTGGATCCGATACGACTCAAACGATAAGAGCTACAGACAAAGCTTTTACCGATGATGGCAGTACCACCTATATCCATGAGGGTACAGTAACTGGTTTGACGCCTAATACTAAATACGAATATCGCGTTGGTTATGGCAATAATCGTCGCAGTGATTGGTATTCGTTGGAAACTGCTGGCTCCAGTGTGTATGATGTTCTTATCTATCCAGATTCTCAATCTGGTGATTATTCTGCGTGGGAGCAGATTGTTAAGGATTCCGCACATCGCAATCCAAGGACAGCCCTGTATATTAGCATGGGGGACCTTGTAGATAATGGGGAACAAGACTATCAATGGCGCACTTGGTTGAATTCCATCAGACCATTGAGTGCTAATGTGCCGTTAGCAACGACCTTAGGCAATCATGAGATGTATACATTAGATTGGAAAATGCGCGAGCCTTATGCGTATTTGAATTACTTCGCAGTACCGCCTAATGGGAATGAAATATTTAATCGCCGTTATTATTCCTATGATTTTGGCGATGTGCATTACGTTGTATTAGATACGATGTTGTATGAAAGTAATCATGAGGATAATCATGATACTCATCATCCTGATTTGTACGATGTAGAGGTTCAGTGGCTACGTCAAGATTTAGCAGCTAATACTAAAAAGTGGACTGTAGTCCTCATGCATCGTGATCCATTCCAATATGCTTTTGACAGACCAGGCGCAAGTCGAGATGTAGGTTTCGATGATGAGGGCGTACTATTTATGCCTATCTTCGATGAGTTTAACGTGGACTTAATATTATCTGCTCATTTACATACATACCGCAACCGTGGTCATGTACGAAACTTTAATCGAGACCCATCTGGTCCGTTATATATCCTTACAGGGATAGCTGGTGATGCACGACGTCCTAAGTGGAAGCAACATCCCTTAGATGTATATGTAGCGCCTCAGCCTGAAACGAATAATTATATGTCTATGACAGTGACACCGAATAAGCTGATTGTAAAATCATTTTTACCTGATGGTACTCAGCTTGACGAATCAGTCATTGAAAAATAAGAAAAAGACGCCTTTTTTGGAAGGTGTCTTTTTTTGTTTAATGAAAGGTTGCAAGAATCTATGAGTAAAATTGATTTACAATATAACAAATAAAAATACGAAAAATACGTATAAAAACTTGCTTATTATAAAATGTAGTATTATAATACGTACATAGGTTATAAAAATACGCTAAATATGTATAAAATATGCATATAGTGTATAAAGGAGATAGAGTAATGAATGCATTACAAGACTTAATAAAAACTTATGCCTCCCAATATAAAGAACAGGTTGTGGAATGGCGTCGACATATTCATAGTCATCCAGAATTGTCGGGTGAAGAAAAAAATACATCTTTATTTATTCAAAAGGTGCTTGGTGAACTAGGAATCCCTTTTGTAAACGATGTTTCTGATTATGCTGTTATCGGTAAAATCGAAGGGGTTCAACCTGGATCAGTTATTGCGTTGCGTGCCGATATAGATGCGTTGCCAATTCATGAAACTACAGGCTTGCCATTTGCATCACAAAACGATGGTGTTATGCATGCTTGTGGTCATGATAGCCACATGGCAATCTTGCTTGGTGCAGCAGCGATTTTACAGTCTATTAAAGATCAATTGCACGGCACTGTAAAGCTTGTATTCCAGCCTTCCGAAGAGGAAGCGTTATTCCCAGGAGCACAAGGTATTGTAGATAGCGGTATCCTTGATGACGTAGATGAAATATATGGACTTCATGTATGGCCACAATTACCCGTTGGCACTGTAGGTCTAAAAAAAGGTAATTTGATGGCTGCATCAGACCACTTCCTTGTACATATTAAGGGCAAATCAACCCATGGTGCGGAGCCTCACAATGGGGTTGATGCTATTGTGGCCGCAGCGAACTGGATTGTAAATGTGGAGTCCATGGTCGCTCGTGAAACTAACCCGATGGAAAATCTTGTATGCACAATTGGAGTGATTAATGGTGGTGACCGATACAATGTGGGCTGTGGCGATGTGTATCTTGAAGGTACTTGTCGTACCTATGAACCAGAGAAACGTGATTATATTGAGCGACGATTAGGTGAAAGTTTACAGGCCCTCGATGTGTTGTTTAAAACGGAAAGTACTTTGGATTATAAAAGGGGACATGGTGCAACTATCAATAATCCAGAGGCCATTGATTATGCCACATCCATTGTAGAGAAATATCTTGGTAAAGATGCAGTGGTACATCCTGAATTCCCATCAATGGCGGCAGAGGACTTCTCCGCCTATCTAAGTAAAATTAAAGGCGCTTTCCTTTGGTTAGGCACTGGCTTTGAAGGCAATCCGGCTTTGCATAATGCAGCTTTCACCATCGATGAAAGCATCCTCGAACCTGGTATAACAATGATGGCAGCTATTGCCGCCGAATATTTACAAGAAAAGTAGTTAAACACATAGTTTGAAATAAGAGGTTATCATGAAAAGTTTACAACATACATCATTTAAAACAATGCTTCAATATACACCAGAGGAAATTAAATACTTTTTAGATTTAGCAGCTAAATTAAAAGCAGATAAAAAAGCTGGTAAGGAAATTAAAACATTAGAAGGTAAAAACTTTGTTCTAATTTTTGAAAAAGACTCAACACGGACCCGCTGTGCTTTTGAGGTAGGGGCAGCTGACCAAGGTGCTTTTACAACATATCTTGGTCCTACAGGTTCTCAAATGAATAAGAAAGAATCCTTAAAGGACACGGCTCGTGTTCTCGGTTCCATGTATGATGCCATCGAGTTTAGAGGCTTTGACCAAAAGGACGTAGATATATTGGAGGAATACTCTGGTGTGCCGGTTTGGAATGGGCTTACCGATATGGATCATCCTACACAAACATTAGCCAATTTCTTAACACTTCAAGAAAATATCGACAAACCGTTGAATGAAATTTCTTTTGCCTATGTAGGTCATGGTCAATCTAATATGTGCAATGCCTTGATGAGTGGTGCCGTTAAAATGGGGATGGATTTCAGACTTATTGGTCCTAAACAATACTGGCCAGCTGGTCCATTCTACGAAGAGTGCTTAAAAGTGGCTAAAGAAACAGGTGCTACTATTACTTGTACAGATGATGTAGCTGAAGGTGTTAAAGGCTTAGATGTCATTTACACTGGTGTGTGGGTAACGATGGGCGATACTTACGATATGTGGGAGGAACATATCAATACATTTAAACCATTCCAAGTAAATGCAGAAATGATGGCATTGACAGGCAATCCCAATACTAAGTTTTGTCACTGTTTACCTGCGTTCCACAACACAGAAACACAAGTAGGTAAAGATATTTATGAACGGTTTGGCATGAATGGCATTGAGGTAACCGAAGAGGTATTCGAAGGGCCAAACTCATTGGCGTTCCAAGAAGCAGAAAATCGTCTTCACACGATTAAAGCAGTTATGGTTGCTACCTTTGAAGATTATCCATTGAAATAAATTCATCTTCCTAAATGGTGATGTATGGTATAGTTTGTTTTCTATTTATATTGGATAAAGGGCTATATAAATAGGTGTGAGTCACCAATAGGTGAGAATTGAGGTTTATTATGACACCCCATAGAGTATTTATTGTCGGTCATGAAGGCACAACGGGTCTTAGAATTCATGAACGATTATCCGATCGAAAAGATATAGAACTCTTAGCGACTGCTGATGAGGATCGCAAAAATGTAGAGGCCATTAAAGTGGTTGCAAAAAAGGCAGACATCGTATTTCTTTGCTTACCTGATGCGGCATCTAAAGATATTATGGCGGTTATCGGTGACTTGCCGTGCAAGGTAATTGATACATCTACCGCTTTTAGAACTGATTCTGATTGGGCTTATGGTTTTCCAGAACTTGGTATTAATTATAAGACAGCTATTGCTACTAAAAAACATATTGCAAATCCTGGCTGTCATGCGAGTGGTATGATAGCTTGTATAGCGCCTCTTGTAAAAGCAGGGCTCGTGCCAGCGGATTATCCTTTCACTATTACATCCTTAACAGGCTATAGCGGTGGTGGTAAGAAGATGATTGGCCAATATGAAAGTAGTCCTAAGGACTATTTCCTTTGTGCTCCACGTCAATATGGGCTTGGTCAAGAACATAAACATTTATCCGAAGTACAACATGTATGCGGCCTTAGTGAAGCTCCAATTTTTATGCCAATTGTTGATGATTACTACTCTGGAATGGAGGTTACTGTAGGTATTCATAGTCGTTTATGTCATAAACCTGTTTGTATTGATAAGGTACAACAAACGTTAGAATACTTTTACAAAGATAGTACAATCGTTACGGTTGCACCATTTACTGAAAATAGCAATAGCGGTATGTTAAACGCTAATCAATTGAGCAATACGGACAGTATGAAAATCTATGTCACTGGTAACGATGAACGCATCATGGTTCACGCCATTTTCGATAATTTAGGTAAAGGTGCATCGGGTGCCGCCGTTCAATGTATGAATATTGCATTGGGGTTACCAGAGGATACTGGTTTAGTATTAGGTTAGAGAGGAATCTATGAAGAATGTAACAAATGCAATGCGGGCGCATATCTTAACGGCGGCCGTTCCATATATAAAACAATACACAGATCAGTACGTTGTCGTTAAATACGGTGGTAATGCCATGGTGGATAAAGAGTTAAAGAAATCTGTCATGAAGGATTTACTATTACTTCAATTAGTGGGGGTAAAAGTAGTCCTCGTTCATGGTGGTGGTCCAGCTATTAATAGCACCTTAGAGGCGATGCAGATTGAATCACATTTTGCTAATGGATTACGCGTTACCGATGAAGCAACGATGGATGTTGTACAAATGGTGCTAGCCGGCAAGGTGAATAAAGGGCTCGTGGCGGATTTAACAGATCTTGGTGGCAAAGCTGTTGGACTTTGTGGCGTAGATGGCAACATGATTCAAGTTCATAAACAAAACGAAGAACTTGGGTATGTAGGTTATATTGATACCATTGATACGAGTATTATCCATGACGTAATTAGCCGTGGCTATATTCCGGTTATTTCTTCTATCGGCATGGGAGCCGATGGCAAGACCTACAATATTAATGCGGATACGGTAGCCGCGAAAATTGCAGGTGCCCTCAAGGCGGAAACTATGGTGGCTATGACCAATATTGATGGTGTATTGCGAGATGTGCATGATCCAGATTCTTTAATTTCTAAAATTACGATGGCCGAGGCCGCTCAGTTAAAAGTGGATGGTGTCATTGCAGGCGGTATGATTCCAAAGGTAGATTGCTGCTTAGAGGCCATAGAAGCTGGGGCACAAAAGGTATTTATCATCAATGGTGAAATTCCACATGCCATTCTTATCGAGTTATTAACCGATGAAGGCCTTGGCACCATGTTTGTTGCTTAATATAGTAAACATAATACTGGTAATCATCTATTGGGTATCTTTTACATAGATAGACGACGGCATGACCGTACATTTGGAGGATATAATGAGTAATGCAATCGATTTTGAACAACAAGATAAAGAATATATAGCCAATACGTATGGTCGGTTCAACGTATGCTTTGAAAAAGGAAAAGGTTCTCTCTTGTGGGACGTAGATGGTAAAGAGTACATCGACCTTGGTTCTGGTATTGGCGTAACCGCTTTTGGCGTTGATGATGATGAGTGGACTGAGGCTGTTACTAAGCAGTCTCATGCATTGAATCATATTTCTAATTTATACTATTCCTTGCCACAAATTGAGCTAGCGAAACAGCTCTGTGCGAAAACGGGGATGAAAAAGGTATTTTTTTCTAACTCTGGTGCGGAGTCTAACGAATGTGCGATTAAGGCAGCGCGTAAATATAGCCATGACAAATATGGCGAAGGGCGTCATATAATTGTTACCTTAGTCAATAGTTTCCACGGTCGTACTATTACCACCTTGTCTGCGACAGGACAAGATGTATTCCATCAACATTTCTTCCCATTTACGGAAGGCTTTATTCATACCCCAGCCAATGATATTGATGCGGCTTTGAAAGCCCTTGCTAATCCAGCTATTTGTGCCATCATGATGGAACCTATTCAAGGTGAAGGTGGTGTTATGCCATTAGATAAGGAGTTTGTCCAAAGCGTAACAAAATATGCTCATGAACACGATCAACTGGTACTCATCGATGAGGTACAAACTGGTAATGGTCGGACTGGCAGCTTATATGCATACCAACAATTTGGTATCGAACCAGATGTGGTATCTACTGCAAAAGGTTTGGCTGGAGGGCTACCCATGGGTGCCACCTTATTTAATGAAAAGATGCAATATGTATTAAATGCTGGTGCTCATGCTACTACTTTTGGAGGTAATCCAATCTGCGCGGCTGCAGGTAATACCATTATTAGCCGGTTAACTCCTGAACTCCTTGACTCTGTAAAAGCAAAAGGGGAATATGTAAAGGATAACTTAACTGGTAAAACTGGCGTTCTTGGTGTTAGCGGTATGGGCCTCATGCTTGGCATTGAAACTACGGTTGATGCTAAAGCCGTTATAGTTAAATGTCTTGAAAAAGGCGTAGTATGCTTATCTGCTAAAAATAAAGTGCGTCTTTTACCAGCTCTTAATATTCCGCAAGAACAATTAGAAAAAGCTATTGCTATTTTAGCTGACGTGATTGAAGAATTAGCGGCACAGTAAGATTTTGTTTAACTTTCATAAATATTGTTTACTATAGTTATGTAACATTGAACTATGGAAATAAACCGATGATTATATAGACTTTACTCCGTATTCGTGTTACCCTAAAAGAAACAGTCTATATTGGAGGAGTAAATATGAATACAGAATCCTTACGTAATGAAGTATTGGTTCCAGCGGTAGCAAAAACGTTGGACATTGCAGCTAAAGCAAAACCTACAAAAGAAGAAATTATCACAACGGCGAAAATCACCGCTGCTGTGACAGTTGCAACAGCTGTTGTATCCTTAGCGGTACAAGCAGTATTGCGCAACCGATAAGAAACTGAGAAAACGACATGGCGCGCTGCCTGTCGTTTTCTTTTACTTTTACCATGTTATTCCCCTAAATAAGGGGTTTTTCTTGGCGCATGTAGGTTGTGTATTTATAAATTCGGAGACTGTTTAATCGTTATATATTAGCGATGCATATTGAGATGCAATTGATATATTGATATTAGAGGAGGCGATACGATGCATAGTCGCGATTTAATAGAGCAATATAAAGGCTACGTTCAAAATTGGCGTAGATATTTTCATAAACATCCTGAGCTCAGCAATGAAGAGTTTGAAACGACAAAGACACTCGCTAAAGAACTAGAATCAATGGGCGTAGAGGTTCATGTAGATACAGAACGTGGTATCGGTTTAATCGGCATTATCCATGGTTCTAAGCCGGGAAAGGCTATCGCGTTGCGCGCCGACATCGATGCACTGCCTGTTCATGAACATAATGCAGTGGACTATAAATCAGAAGTAGAAGGCAAAATGCACGCTTGCGGACATGATGGACATATGGCTATTTTATTAGGTGCGGCTAAGATGCTAATGTCTATGAAAGACCGTATTGAAGGCGATGTGTATTTAGCATTCCAACCTGCGGAAGAAACTGGAGCAGGGGCTCCGGATTTCATTAAATTTGGCGATTGGTATGATAAGGTAGATGCTATTTTTGGAGGACATGTGTGGATCGATTTGCCAGCGGGACTCATATCTGTCGAAGAGGGTCCTCGTATGGCTGCCAGTAGCCAGATTACTATTAATGTAAAAGGCAAACAAGGTCATGGTGCACAGCCTCATCAAGCGATTGATGCAATTGTGGTGGCTAGTGCCATCGTTATGAACTTACAAACAGTAGTTTCTCGCAATGTGAGTGCCCTTGATTCCGTCGTTGTTACGATTGGCAATATTCATTCTGGCTCAGAATGGAATGTCATCCCTGGGGAAGCTTCCCTAGGCGGTACAGTTCGTTTCTTTGATCCAAACCAAGAACAATATATTATCGATACTATTCGCCGCATTGTAGAACACACTGCAGAGGCCTATGGAGCGACTGCTACATTAGAATATGTAAAAAAAGTGCCCCCTACTATTAATGATCCTGAATCCAGTGAACTGGCAGAACGTGTTGTTATTGATACATTAGGTAAGGACAAGCTTTCTAAGATGCGTAAAGTCATGCCTGGAGAAGATTTTGCCTGGTATTTACAAGATAAACAGGGATGCTTTGCCTTTATTGGTATTCAAAACCCTGATGTAGAAGCTACATACGATCATCATAATAATAGATTTAATATGGATGATACTGTATTATCTGCCGCATCTGCGGTATATGCTGAATATGCAATTCAGTGGTTAAAAGAACATAACTAAAATTCTATGTAAGAGGTACTTATGAATATAGTTATATGTCTCATTATTATTGCTATAACAGGCATATTATTGATGAAGCGCTATCAACCTCAACCTATTTTGATTGGCTTGGGAATTCTCATGATGTTCATCGCTTATGAAGGAAAATGGATTGATGCCATATTAGTTGATGATCAATCTACAGGGGTTCTTATATTTGATGCCATGGATATCGTAAGAATAACGACATCTAATAATATAGTTAATCTGGGCCTTATGATTATGACTTGTGCAGGCTATGCAAAATATATGGAATATATTGGGGCAGGAACGCGACTGGCAGATACTTTTATCCGCCCTTTATATCGTCTTAATCGACCATATATTGTGTTAGCCCTTATGTTTTTACTTAATATGGGATTAGCTATTTGTGTTCCCAATCCTTTGAGTCTTGCTCTCCTCATGATGGTCACAATGTATCCTGTTTTAGTTCGATTAGGTGTAAGTCCTGTAGGGGCGGCTGCAGTTATTGCTACGGGACATCTTATGGATGTAGGACCTGGGGCGGTGTCTACTTTATTGATTGCAAAGGTATTAAATATTCCTGTGCCAAACTATTTTGTAGGCTATCAGTTGAGAATTTATTTCTTAGTTGCTATTGTGACTGCTATAGCGCACTTCTGGTGGCAGAGATATCGAGATCGAATTGATGGCCCTATGGATGTAAATGATCTTGAAAGCATTCCTAAAGCGCCTATTGGTCCCAAGCTATATATGATATTCCCATTATTACCCTTGTGTTTTATCTTAGGCTTTAGCCAGTATGGTTTTTCTGGTGTAAAGATGAATGTTACTCTTGCCATGATGCTTGCCTTTGGCATTGCTCTAATGGCAGAATTAATTCGTCATCGAAATTTGAGAACTGTACTTAAGAGCACCACAGTTTTCTTTGAAGGTATGGGGAATCAGTTCTCTTATGCAGTGACTCTTATTATAGGGGGGCAAATCTTTGCGCAAGGTTTGGTTAGCCTAGGCCTTATTGATTCGTTAGTTAGTGCACTTCAAACACTATCCTTAAACTCTATTGGACTTACCTCTGTTCTTGGAGGGGGGATGCTGGGACTTAGTATGGTTACAGGTAGTAACGTAGCACCATTATTTACGTTAGTTCCACTAGTACCTAATATTGTATCTAATCTTAGCCTAGATCCAATTACAACTATGTTGGGAATGCAAAATGGTGCAAGCTTAGGTTTATTCTTAAGTCCTATTAGTCCTGTAATGGTCGGTGTAGCAGGCGTGGCTCATATTAAATCGGTAGATTTACTTAGACGAACCTCGGTTCCTGTAATCGTAGCACTTATTACGAGCTGTTTAGGAATATGGATATTCTATTAATATCAATGAATAATATAATAAGGAATGTTATTTTGTAGGAATAACTTGTTGAATTAAAAATTTAATCTACTTGAATTAAAAAAGAAAACAGGCTCAATCTTAGTATTTCTAAGACCTAGCCTGTTTTCTTCATATTTATGAGAGGAAAATGGAATGGAAGCTATGTAATGTCATTTACGAGTGCAAGGCATTGAGATATTCTTTTACGGGGTTGATTCCATTTTTAGAACATTGTAAAAAGTGTGCTAAAATGTTTTCCAATGTGACCTCTGAATAGGACTGGAGCTCTCCTGTCATATAAGTTTCTACAGAGGTGTGGGTTTGGCTATTATTGATTGCTTCTATTGGCCTATGCTTTGTATCGAATCCTGGAATTTCCCGTTGTATATCTAATTCCCATTTCATATACAATGTCATAATCGCAGTAACTAATGAATGTTTTACTGTTGAAATGGGAGGTAGTTTATCTTGTATATTCAAGAATTCATCAGGATGTGTATAGGCCATCATATATCCATACTTAAAGGTGATGAGATTTTGACCTTTCATATGAGCTACTTCTAAGTCATGCAAGTAGGATTGCAAGACTGGAGAGGAGTACATAGACCAATAAGCATGGCGAGATATGATGAAGTTAGCCATTTGATCTTGGCATGCAGAACGTTGTCCTACATTTTGTGTCTTCGTAAATAGTGGCCATTCTTTTTGGATTATAGATATGATTAAATCATCTTTCATAATATATCTCCTATTTGACCCACGAGTCCTCTAATTTAAGGTCATCATCTTGAATTTGTTGCATAACTTCTTTAGCTTGATACGTTAAAAAGTCGATAGGACTAGTACTTAATGATTGACGTTGAAGTTCTTGAATAAGTGCATTACATAAAAGATCAATATGTCGTTTTGTATCGGTTAGAGGAGAATCTAAAAGGTCTGGTATTCCATATTTTACAGTATTTCCAAGTATAGGTAGAGCACAGGTATGTCGATAGAGCCATTTATAAAATGGAGCATATGACTTATTTAATAGATGAACTATCAACATATAGTGTTGGGTGAATTTAGTTCGAGCAAGATGAGCTGCTACCGTATCATTACGTTCTATCATACGTAGTAAATTGTATTGTCCTGATTGAGCAAGTTGATTGAGTTCATAAGCGATTTTTCTAATCCTAATATCCTCAGGATAATAAGAGAGCAATCGTTGACGTATAGTTGTAAACGTACCTAAATTATCTACAAATACTTCTCCATTAGTTGCTGTACACAATAGGTCTTGTGGTACACGACGATATTCACTTGGACTTTGTGGGCCTTCTGGATATAGTGTGTAGCGCTTATAAAAGTGTGAAATACTTTCTATTTGTATTTGTCCGTGGGCGTAGTTTGTAAAATAAGATAATAGATTGTCTTTGCTTGATTTATATATATCATCTGGTAAAAAGAGTTGGCACCGTTTTGTAAAATCATGATCTTCTGAAAGCATATCATCGTAGCCAAGACATTCCGATCCTGTTCCCACTAATGCTAAGCAGAGAAATGGACAGATATCTGGCATGTTTAACTCTAAATCTTGTGCCACATAATGGGCTAATTCGCGACCTAATTGGAGCCCAGTTTTACGAGTTGGTTTGGATTTCTGCTGTAATGTTTCAATTAAATCCTTTACATAGTCTAAATTTTGTTGTACCGATTGATAGGCTTGACTATCTATACCATAGTTGTGTTTTACAATCGGTAAAGCTTCACGATATAACTGAAGTGCTTTGTCGTAGTGGTGTTGATTTATTTCATAGTCTGCACGATTATTCAATACTGCTGCATACATAGGATGACTCGTACCTACTTCTCGCTGTAGTATATAAGCTGCTTTATCTAAATATATCTCTGGAGATAGTCCGTTATAGTCTTTGATATGTTTGCTAATTTCATATAAATTATTATAACTAATAGCAAGAGGTACTTGGTATTCTGTAGTTTCTAGCAGTTCTACCGCTTCTAATTGTAGTTTATGAGCAATGTCATAATTATTAGTGTTTTGGTATAGAAGTGCTAAGTTGTTTAGTAATCCAATATATGCGTAAGATGTATCCTCTAGAGATTGAAATATTTCTTTTGCTTTTAATAGATATGATTCTGCTTCGTAATATAATTTTTTTTCTCTATATGTATTACCAAGATTTATTAAAATTGTGGCATATGTTTGCTGGGAATAGGACTTATTTTTTTGGAGAATCTTAAGTGATTCCTCAATAGCAGTAATCGCTTCGTCATATCGGCCAACATTACGTAAAGAGCCACCATATTCATTTAAAATTTCAATAAGTTTTTTGTCATTCTTTTCTTGACGACACAAGTGAATTGCTTTTTCTAGATATTCAATCATACCTTGTTCATTACCTTGTCGCCATAAAGCATGAGCTTGTTGTAATAAGAATTGTATAGACTCCATAGAACCTCCTATAAGAGTGAAAGCAATTCTGGGGATGGATCTGAAATTGTTGCGTGACTCACAATATCTTTTGGATATAATTGAGGCAATTGGCTTTCAATTGTTTTTAAATCAGTATAGGATGCTGCAATGGAAATAATACTTTTACCACATAGTCCGATACCGATTTGTATATGTAATAAATCTACTTGATGATGCCAAGCTAAATAATTTGCTAAATGAAAAGCGGATACAGATGTAGTACATTCATAAATTCCCAAGTGAGTTACCTTGGGAATTATTTTTTTGTGTTGAAATACTGAAAGTACATCAGGATGAATGCCGGTGACAACCCGATATTGAATACAATCCTTGTGTTTTAATGTACATTCGATTTGTTTTACTATATCCGTATCTGCACCGAGTAAGAAAAATGCTTTACCAGGGCAAATACGATACTGTTTGACCAAAGAAATAGGATAATCTTTTAATAACTGATCTAACAGTGAATATCCTATAGCAATACGATTTGTTTCCCAAAGACAAAGATCTGTTTGCGATGCCATGGTAATCACCTCCTACCTATAATCATTTTCAGTATAAATAGAAAAAATAAATAGAACAATAGAGAAAAGCTTGAAGGTTCGATTATTACCTAAAATAGGTTTGTATATTACCACTCTGTAATATTTATTTATATACATTATATGTGTTACATGGAAAATAGTATTCTAGGAAAAAAGAGGTTTGAAATTTACAACAAAGATGACAAGAAAATCTTATGAGTATGCACGAATATTATGATAGGATTTTCTTAAGAAGTATGCTAGGTATTCTGAATTTGCATGAGGTGACACAGAAAACAGATGAATAGCATGATGGAGTATTTTACGTTGTTAGGAGGTTAGAAAATGCTAGAACGAGGATTTAGTAAACCCACAGAACGAATTGAGAAATTAAGACAAGTAATTATTGATGCAGTACCACAGGTAGAATCAGAACGTGCCGTTTTAATTACACAATCCTATAAGGAAACGGAAGGTCAACCTACTATTATTCGTCGTGCAAAGGCAGTTGAGAAAATCTTTAATGAGTTACCAATTACAATTCGAGATAATGAATTAGTAGTTGGGTCCATTACAGTTAATCCAAGATCTACTGAGATATGCCCAGAATTCTCTTATGATTGGGTAGAAAAAGAATTCCATACTATGCATAACCGTATGGCTGACCCATTTGAAATTTCTGAAAAGGTGCAACATGAATTACATGATGCATTTTTATACTGGGATGGAAAGACAACGAGTGCTTTAGCTGATTCCTATATGGAACCAGATACAAAAGCTTGTATTTCTAATGGAGTATTTACAGTTGGCAACTATTTCTACGGAGGCGTAGGTCACGTAAATGTAGATTATGGTAAAATCTTGAAAAAAGGTTTCCGTGGTATATTGGAAGAAACAATAACAGCTTTAAATGCGTTGGATGAAGATGATCCAAGTAGTATTAAGAAAAAACAATTCTATAATGCCGTTATTATTTCTTATAATGCAGCTATCCGGTTTGCACACCGTTATGCAGAAAAAGCTCGTGAATTAGCTTTAAAAACTTCTTGCCCAACTCGTAAAGCAGAATTAGAACAAATCGCAGCCAATTGTGATCGCGTTCCCGAATTTGGTGCTCGTAATTTCTGGGAAGCATGTCAATCTTTTTGGTTTATTCAAATTATGGTACAAATTGAATCAAATGGTCATTCAATTTCACCAGGCCGTTTTGACCAATATATGTATCCATACTTGAAAGACGATTCAATTGACCGTGTTAAAGCACAAGAACTGGTAGATTGTATTTGGGTTAAGTTAAATGATATTAATAAAACACGTGATGAAGTTTCCGCACAAGCATTTGCTGGCTACGCAGTATTCCAAAACCTTTGCGTAGGTGGTCAAGATGAAGAAGGTAAGGATGCTACAAATGAAGTATCCTACATGTGTATGGAAGCCGTAGCACATGTACGTTTGCCTGCACCATCGTTTTCAGTTCGTGTACATCAAAATTCTCCAATGGAATTTTTATATCGAGCATGTGAAGTTTCCCGTTTAGGATATGGTGTACCAGCATTCTATAATGACGAAGTTATTATTCTAGCATTAGTATCTCGTGGTGTAGCCTTAAAGGATGCGCGAGATTACTGCATTATCGGCTGCGTAGAACCGCAAGCGGGCCATCGTACAGAAGGTTGGCATGATGCTGCATTCTTCAATATTGCTAAAGTTCTTGAAATTACACTTAATAATGGTCGTTGTAAAGGAAAACAATTGGGACCAAAAACTGGTGAGCTAGAAGAGTTAGATAGCATGGAAAAAATTCTTGCAGCTTATCAAAAACAAATGGAATACTTTGTTCGCCATTTAGCTAAAGCTGATAATGCAGTTGACTATGCACATATGGAACGTGCTCCTTTACCATTTATGTCAGCTATGATTGATGATTGTATCAAACGCGGTAAATCTTGCCAAGAAGGCGGTGCAATCTATAACTTTACAGGACCTCAAGCATTTGGTATTGCTGATGCTGGTGACTCTTTATATGCTATTCAAAAGAATGTATTTGAAGATAAACGTATTACATTAAAAGATTTACGTGGTGCTTTGGAAGCTAACTTTGGGTATAGTGATGCAGCAGCACCTATTTGTACTCCATCTATTTCTGAAGCTACTTTAGATGAAGCTCAAATTTATGAAGCTGTCAAGAAAATCTTATCTTCTACAGGATCCATTGATATTGCTACATTAGAATCTCATTTAAAACAAGGGGCAGGCACAAGCTGTGGCTGTAAATCTCAATCTGATCCAAGTAAATATGCGACAATTCACAATATCTTAAAGAACACAGATTCCTTTGGTAATGATATTGAAGAAGTTGATGAACTTGCATATCGTTGCGGCAAAATCTACTGTAATGAAGTTGATAAGTATATGAACCCTCGTGGCGGTCAATTCCAAGCTGGTATTTACCCAGTATCTGCAAACGTTTTATTTGGTAAAGACGTAGCAGCCTTACCAGATGGTCGCTTAGCAACAGAACCATTGGCAGATGGTGTATCACCTCGACAAGGTAATGATGTTAATGGCCCAACAGCGGCATCTAACTCTGTTGCAAAATTAGACCATGCACAAGCATCGAATGGTACATTATATAATCAAAAATTCACTCCTGCAGCCGTTAGTGGCGAACAAGGCTTGAAAAACTTCGTATCCATTATTAAGAGTTTCTTTGATAAAAAAGGTAGTCATGTTCAATTTAACGTAGTTGATAAACAAACATTAATTAATGCACAGGAACATCCTGAAGATAACCAAGATTTGATTGTTCGTGTAGCAGGTTATAGTGCTCACTTCGTTACATTGGCAAAAGAAGTACAAGATGACATCATTAATCGTACAGAACATAATATGTAGGTGCATATATTAAAGGATAAGTTTGTATGGAATCAGTAGATTATAGTGTACAAGGCACTGTATTTGATATTCAACGCTTTTCCATTCATGATGGGCCGGGAATTAGGACAATCGTTTTTCTAAAAGGCTGTCCATTGCGGTGTAAATGGTGTTCTAACCCAGAATCGCAACAATATTATCCTGAGGTATTGTATCGAAAACAACTTTGTATTGGATGTAAGGCATGTCAAGCGGTATGTCCAAAACAGGCTATTGCTGATAGCAATCCTTATTGGGTCGATCGTACGCTCTGTGATAATTGTGCAGAGTGTACGATAGTCTGTCCTACAAGTGCACTTTCTATGAAAGGTAAGTTGATGACTGTAGAGGAAGTAGTGAAAGAGCTTCGTAAAGATGCGACACAATATTTTCGTTCTAATGGTGGTATCACCTTATCTGGTGGAGAGGCTTTAACACAACCTTTATTTGCTAAAGAAATCTTTAAAGCTTGTAAAGCACAAGGTTGGCATACGGCAATAGAAACAGAAGGATACTATGATACAAAGATTGTAGAAGAAATTATGCCGTATATTGATTTAGTTCTATTGGATATAAAAAGCGTCAATCCAGAACAACATAAAAAGTTTACTGGTGTTGATAATGCAAAAATAAGAGAATCGGCAAAGGTTATACAATCGATAGCGAATACAACAGTGCGTGTTCCTACTATACCTGGGTTTAATGCAAGTGAAGATGATATACGAGGTATTGCGGAGTTTGTAAAAGAGAGTATGCCAAACGTGCATGAAGTACATTTGTTGCCATATCATAATTATGGTCAAGGAAAGTATGAACTCTTAGGACGAGAATATGAATTAGAAAAAACACCCAAAATTCCAGAAGAAGAAATGGAAAGGTACAAAAAAATTGTAGAATCAAAAGGTTTAACCTGTATTATTGGTGGCTAGGAGGTACTATGGATACAGCATTATTAGAAAAAGTGATGGGGCAGGTATCGGAAGAACTTGGTATTAAAAATCCTAAAGAAACAACAAAAACGTCTATAGGAGTAACTGAATTTGTCGGTACTGCAATAGGAGATACAATCGGTCTTGTAATAGCAAGTGTAGATCCATTATTAACAGAAACAATGGGACTGGGTGAATTTAAGTCTATCGGAATTATCGGTGGACGTATTGGTGCCGGTCCTCAGATTATGGCTGTAGATGATGCAATTAAAGCAACAAATACAGAAATTATTACAGTAGAGTTACCTAGAGATACTAAAGGTGGGGCTGGTCACGGTTCTCTTATCTATATTGGTGCGCATGATGTATCTGATGCACGTCGTGCAGTGGAAATTGCTTTAGAATCATTACCAAAGTATTTCGGTGATGTATATAGCAATGATGCAGGTCACCTCGAGTTCCAATATACAGCACGTGCTAGTTATTGTTTAGAATCTGTATTTAATACACCATTAGGAAAGTCTTTTGGTATGGTATGTGCAGGGCCTGCTGCTATTGGTACGGTTCTCGCCGATACAGCAGTTAAATCTGCAAATGTAGAAGTAGTATCATATTCATCTCCTAAAGCAGGAACAAGTTACTCAAATGAAGTTATTCTAACCTTCTCAGGGGATTCTGGAGCTGTAAGACAAGCTGTTAGAGCAGCTCGTGAGGTGGGAATAAAATTACTTGGTACATTAGGTGATGAACCTAAATCAAGTACTACTCCATATATTTAATAAACAGTTAGTAGAACATAGGAGGATATTATGATTTCAGATGCATTAGGAATGGTAGAAACAAAAGGTTTAGTTGGTGCCATTGAAGCAGCGGATGCTATGGTAAAAGCAGCAAATGTAAATTTAGTTGGTTATGAAAAAATTGGTTCTGGATTGGTAACTGTTATGGTTCGTGGTGACGTTGGTGCAGTTAAAGCTGCAGTAGATGCTGGTGCAGTAGCAGCACGTGCAGTAGGAGAAGTTGTTTCCTTACATGTTATTCCACGTCCTCATACTGATACAGAACGTATTCTTCCAACTCTTAAGGCATAAATATAGTGTGGCATATGAGGCTATATCCTTATATGCCACTACTTTAGAGGAGGCACTATGGAAGATAAAGACCTAACTAGGATCTTAGAAGACATGGTGGCACGTATTTTAGCAGAACAAAATGCAACAAAAAAGTTGCGTAAACTATATGTTGCTTTTGATGATATATGGCATCATGAAAACTATTCGTTAGCTAGCCAATTAATATCATATAAAGAACGACCTGTTTATGCACTTGTTGCTAAGCCTTGTGATTCTGAAATGGAGCGTAGAGTTAAGGAAGTATATCCTTTCCTTATGCTACATTCTTATGATGCAGAGCCGAATTTTACAGAGAATGATTGCGTGGTATTACCGTATATCCCACGAAATGACGTCATTCATATTGCATTGGGGTATAGTCAATCATATTTGTCAGAAGTTGTTAAAAGGGCTTTTGCACAAGGTGCAAGCGTATATGTTCTGCCTACGTCGATAGAGCCTTTATCAGGAAAAGAGCCAATTTCCTATCAAGAGATGGTACGTTCCTACTATAAACGTATATTTGAGTTAGGGATACAATACATAGACCATATTCGTTATATAAATTGAGTTTTATGAGATAGGAGTCAGCATGTATTTAGCAAAAGTTATTGGTAATGTAGTCGCTACTAAAAAGAGTGATACCCTTCTAGGATATAAATTAATGATTATACAACCGGTAGATGCATCGCTTTCACCAGCTCATAGAGAACAAGTGGCAGCCGATTTTGTAGGAGCTGGTGTAGGCGAATATGTACTAGTCGGTACAGGGTCTTCAGTACGGGTAGAAGAAAATCGAAAAGGTGCAACTATTGACTTGGCAATTATAGGTATTGTAGATTCTGTTGATATTTAACAAGGAGGTAAATATGGAAACCCAATGGGGGGTATTTTCCTCGGTTACACAAGTTGTAAGTGCCGCTAAAGAAGCATTTCATATGTATAGAAAAGTGAGTTTACGAGAAAGAAAACAGCTGATTCAAGCTATTCGAGAAGGCTTACGTGATTATACCCGTGAGTTTGCTACTCTTGCATGTACAGAAACAGGTATGGGAAAAGCAGAAGATAAGATTATTAAAATTAAACTTGCACTAGAGGAAACCCCAGGGCCTGAAGATTTACAAACTAATACGACACAAGGTGAAGGTGGTATGGTTTTTACAGAGCCGTTTCCATATGGTGTTGTATGTGCCATTCATCCTAGTACAAATCCATGCGAAACGCTTATTAATAACACGATAAGTATTTTATCAGCGGGTAATGTGGCAATACACTGTCCCCATCCTAGAGCGATGGGTGTATCAAAATATATAACTAAAATTATCAATCAAATTATAATGGATAAATTTGGTATATGTAATCTTGTTACAACAGTGGATTCTTGCTCATTAGCCTATATTAAAGAAATTATGAACCATCCTGATGTTGAATTAATACTTTCAACAGGTGGCTCTGATGCAGCAAGAAGTGCATTATCATGTGGGAAAAAAATAATTTCTGCAGGCCCAGCAAACCCAACATTTATTGTAGATGAAACTGCTGATATTGAAAAAGCCGCATATTGTATACATAAAGGTGCATCTTTTGATTATAATATAACTTGTATATCAGAAAAAAATGTAGTTGTTGTTCAAGATATATTACCTAAATTTAAAGAGGCTTTAGAACGTCTTAATGTGTACTATGTGGATTCTATTGGTGAAATGTTAAAGCTATCAAAGATTTTGTTAAATGAAGATTTGGAAGTAAATCGGTTATATGGTGGGAAATCTGCAGATACTATTTTAAAGGACGCAGGAATTTTAACTGATTGTTCTTATGATTTAATTGCTGTTGAAACGGTACGCATTCATCCATTTGTTACAAAGGAACTACTTGCTCCATTGATTGCCATTGTAAAAGCTAGAGATTTTGAATGTGCATTACAAATTGCTATTGAGGCTGAGCAAGGTTGCCATCATACAGCAGGTATACATTCTAGTAATTCTGAACGTTTAAGACGTGCAGCTAAGGAGTTTGAAACGGCCATTTTTGTGAAGAATGGTTGTTCTCTAGATGGCATCGGTATTTGTGGTGTAGGGTCGACGTCATTTACAATTGCAAATATTACAGGTGAAGGCGCTGTGACGGCAAAAGATTTGGTTCGTAAACGAAGATGCGTGTGTGTTGAAACATTAAGCTCATATGCATAAGCTTATGAAAGTTGGTTATGATAAATAATATTTGCATGATTTTTATGATTATCGTCGAATACTATATGTAGAGATATTTTGCATATCGTATGAGAAAGGTAGTAAAAACCAATGCCACGAAATCAATTCGAAGAACGTCAACAAGAGCAGTCCTGTTTAGATATCATGACAGTAATTGGATATGATCTACTTGAAGAGATACAGCAATCGGTTGCAGATGTAACTGGAATTGCTTTTGTTACAGTAGATTATAAAGGTGATGTATTAACTAAGACTACACATTTTTGTAAGTATTGTAAGAAAGTACGGAATAATCCAACATCATTGTTATTGTGTAAATTGTCAGATGCATCTGGAGCTATTATTGCTGCTACTAATAAGGAGGTAAGCATTTATATTTGTCCTTGTGGTCTTCTAGAAATTGCCATTCCTATTATTGTAGATGGTCAGTATTTAGGCGGCTTTATTGGAGGTCAAATTTTATGTGATGATGCGCCAGATACAATTGTTCGGTTAAGTAAAAATATGGTCCCTGGAGGACAAGATTTAATTGAACATGATGTATTGAAATCTACCTCTGAAGAGTTGGAAGATATCAAACGATATAGTTACAGTGAGGTTCTTTCCATTGCAAAGCTAGTAGAATTTATTATTAATCAACTAACAAATCATGAAATCGTATCAAATCGTAATAAGCAAAAAAATTTAAAACGTATTGATATATTGGAGTTAAAATTACAAGAGACAGAGGATAAGCTATATAGTTTACAAACTGAGTTAATGCAATGTAAACGGTATATTGATATTGTACGTAACTGCAAATTATTGGACATAATAGATAGTTTATCGATTTTAGAAGATGCTACCACAACTGAAGCTGCTATTTTGGATTATACACATACATTAGCTCTTCAGAATGATAGTTGGGCTGAAGCTACTATCAAAGAAGAGTGTTCGCGAATAGAAACTATGATAAATTTGCTCAATTATCGTGAAGATTGTCATGTGTCCTGGAAGATTAATGTAGATGAATCGATGTGGCATTGTATGGTACCAGCCTATAGTATATGGCAATATGTGCAACATATTATAGAGGTGGTTCAACAAGATGGGCATAGTGAAATTTCTATTATGTTACACACCATGGTTCAAGAAAATCGAGCCTCTATTATTTTAGACGATGATAAGCTTGAACTTGAATCGAGTGATTTAAAGTTACTACAAGATTTGATTCAGGAAAAGGATTCTATATCTTATGAAGCTATGTTAGAACAAAACATAGCTTCCGTAGTTAAGTCTATTATTGAGTTACAGAGGATGTTTATAACAAAATATGGCATATCTGCAAACATAGATTGTCATTATAAATCTTGTGGTGGCATGCAAGTAATACTTTCATATCCGTTAGAGTGAATAAGGAGCTAAGTTATGATCAAGATTCTTTTGGTGGATACTGATCAATTGCATATGAAAGCCCTACGAAAAAGAATTGCTATGCATATGGATGCAGATGTGGTTTGTATAAGTACATATAAAGAAATATTGGAGTTAGGCAAACATACTGAGTTTACGGTCGCTTATGTTGCAATAGATATATATAACCAAAAAGCAAGTGATATCATTCGATATTTATATTATACATACCCAGAATGTCGTGTAGTGATAATGATTAATAAAAAGATTGAATCAATTGTTGCCATGACGATGAAATATGAGGGGATTGGATACCTTTATAAACCTTTTTCTTGGGAGGATTTTATTAAATGGATTCCAAAGGATAAAGGTATGATAAAGCATAATATATGTGAAGATAGTTCCGTATATTTGGACGAAGTGTATAATGCATTTCTTAAAAGTGATTTTCTTCTAACCTTAGAAAAGATGCATCAGCTATGTGAACATATATATAAAGGCTGTGATAAACATGCATTTATTAATATGCTGTATTCAATTGTTGATGAAATTCAAACGAATTTAGTGGATTATTCAAGCTCTGTTAAAACCGTATTTAATCTTCAACTACCCCATGCATATCTCACAACTAGCTATCCAGAAGGTCTAAATGTATGGATATTTAAAACTGTCGATTTTCTATTTATGGAAATGTATAAAGGAAAACAAGATATTTTATATACAATTCTTTGCTATATACATAATCATATTCAAGAGGATATATCATTAAAAGATATAGTGATTGCTTGTAATGTTAGTCAAGGGTATGTTAGTCGTATATTTAAAAATAAATTGAATATGACTATTATGCAATATATACATAAAAAGAAAATAAATTTGGCTAAAGAATATCTATTAGGTACAGAAAAAAGTGGAACTAATATAGCTAATATTCTAGGATATAGTGATATCAGTTATTTTTGTAAAATTTTTAAAAAATATGAACATAGAACGATCTCTCAATATAGAGAGCAGTTAGTTAATGGATAGATGAATACTTATGAAACAGTCTGAATATATACATCGAGTGACAGAACGAGTGATGACGAGATTAACAGAAATCAATCGCTGTAGTGTTCCGATTGGCGTCTCAAATCGTCATGTTCATGTGTCTAAAGAAGCATATCAAGTATTATTTGGACAGGATAATCTGACTAAAAAAGTAGATTTGAAACAACCTGGTCAATATGCTGCTAATGAAACAGTAACATTGATAGGACCGAAAGGAAGTATTGAAAAAGTACGGATTTTGGGACCATTTAGAGAAGAAACACAAGTGGAGATTTCTCTTACGGATTCATTTGTGTTGGGGGTGTCCGGAGTTATTCGTGAATCAGGAGATTTAAACGGTACGCCAGGCATTACTTTGATGGGTCCAAAAGGTGTGTTCACAATTTCTCAAGGCGTCATTGTTGCTCATAGACATATTCATATGCACCCAAGTGATGCGAGTCGAATGGGTGTATTTGATAAAGAACGAGTATCAGTAACTATTTATGGAGAACGAGAATTGATATTTTCTAATGTAATTGTTCGTGTATCCCCTAAGTTTGCTCTGGAAATGCATATAGATGTAGATGAAGCGAATGCAGGGTATATTAAGAACAATGATGTAGGACTTGTATCGAAAACATAGAGGAGATACACATGAAAGTAGACATGATTGAAAATATAGTAAAACAAGTTGTAAAGGATTTACAACAAGAAGGCATTACCTTAGATGCATCTGCTTATGAGTATGGTGTTTTTGATACTATGGAGGCGGCTATCAATGCTAGTGAAATAGCACAAAGGAAATTATTATCATATTCTTTACAAGAACGTAATGCTTTTGTAGATGCGATTCGCGATACAGTATTACAAAAAGATCATTTAGAAATGATTTCACTAATGGCTGTAGAAGAGACTGGTATTGGTAGATATAGTGATAAATTGATTAAGAATCGAGTGGCTGCAGTGAAAACACCTGGTAAGGAAGTGTTGGAAACAAGAGCCATGACGGGTCATGATGGATTAACGCTTGAAGAGTTTTGTCCATTTGGTGTTATAGGTGCTATTACACCTACTACTAATCCTACAGAAACGATTATTAATAACTCTATATCTATGCTTGTAGGAGGTAATACAGTAGTATTTAGTCCTCATCCAAGAGCTAAAAAAGTATCTACGATTTTGGTGCAAATGATAAATAAGGCTTTAGAAGCTGTAGGAGCACCAAATAATTTAGTGACTATGGTTAGAGAACCATCCATCGAAAATACACAAATTATGATGGAACATCCTAAAGTTCGATTGCTTGTGGCAACTGGTGGACCAGGTATTGTAAAACAAGTACTTTCATCTGGTAAAAAAGCAATTGGCGCAGGTGCTGGGAACCCTCCTGTTGTTGTAGATGAAACCGCACATATAGAACAGGCGGCAAAGGATATTATAAATGGTGCAAGTTTTGATAACAATGTTCCATGTATTGCAGAAAAAGAAGTGTTTGTTGTTGAAGAAGTAGCAGATCAACTAGTGTACTATATGAAGAAAAATGGTGCCTATGAAATAACTGATATGTCTACGCTTGATAGTTTAGTAAAAAAAGTGACTAAAGATGATGGCAAACCAAATCCAGACTACGTAGGTAAACCTGCAAAAGATTTACTTGCATTAGTGGGGATTGCTGTAGATGACAGTATTCATTTGATTATTGCGAGAACATCAGAACATCATCACTTAGTAACAGAGGAAATGATGATGCCAATTTTACCAATTGTATCTGTTCCAAATGTAGATATTGCTATTGAATGTGCACATCGAGCAGAGTTAGGTAATCGTCATACAGCAATCATGCACTCGCAAAACCTTGAAAAATTATCAAAAATGGCGCGTTTATTAGAAACTACAATTTTTGTTAAGAATGCACCATCTTATGCCGGTATTGGTGTAGGCGGTGAAGGACATACAACATTCACAATTGCAGGACCAACAGGTGAAGGAATTACCTGTGCACGCTCATTCTGTCGAATTAGACGCTGCGTATTAAGTGAAGTGTTTAGCTTAAGATAAGAGAGGTTTATATGAATGAATCATTAGGACTATTAGAAGTAAAAGGCTTATTAGGAGCTATTACAATGGCAGATGTGATGGTAAAAGCATCAAATGTACATGTAGTTAATATTGATAGAGCTAATGGTTTTGGTTGGTTTACCATCAAAATAATAGGAGATGTAGGTGCTGTACAATCAGCTATACAAGCTGGCAGTTCAATAGCTAAAGAAATGAATTGTTTTATTGGCTGTAAAGTAATACCACGGGTATCACAAAGTGTAGTTGATGTATTCCTGAAAGATAATCAGGTTAAAGAAACTATAGAACCGCATCAAAATGATGGTACAGTAAGTACTGAGGTTATTGACGTGGATGAAGCTGCTTCAATTTTAGTAGAATCAATCATTGATAAATCAAGCGAATCACTTGATTTAGGAAATACTTTACAAAATGAAGATATTGAGATTAATGAATCAAAAGATGATGCGTCATTAGTTGAAATTACTGAAAATGTAACAGAAGTACAACAACCTAGAAAATCAACTAAATCAGGAAAATCTAAAAAGAAAAGTAATTCTAAAAAATAAGGAGGTTTATTATGAATAATGCATTAGGAATGGTAGAAACAAAAGGATTGGTAGCCGCAATAGAAGCTGCAGATGCAATGGTAAAAGCATCGAATGTAGAATTAACTGGATATGAAAAAATTGGATCTGGATTGGTGACTGTTATGGTTCGTGGTGACGTTGGAGCCGTTAAGGCAGCTGTTGAAGCTGGTGCTGTAGCAGCTGGTAATGTAGGATTAGTTATTTCAACACATGTAATTCCACGTCCACACAATGATATAGAATCATTATTAGCAAAATAAACTAGCCCGTAACAAGGAGGCTAGACATGGATATTTATGATTCTGTCCAAAAAATTATAGAGACTATGGAGAGAACTTCTTTAACTATAAAAAGGGAAAATCGACTCTTTGGAAATCCAGAAATATCACAAAATCATAAACCTATTACTATTGAATCCGTTGTGGATCAAATTGTAAAAGCGTGTGAAACTGAAGCAAATCGTATTGGTGTACCTGTAGTAGTGGCTATTGTAGATGCTAGTGGCTGTTTAGTTTATCAAAGACGAATGGAACAATCTCTTGGCGTTAGTATAGACTTGGCACCCAATAAGGCTTATACGGCCATTGCATTTAGATGTAGTACGGCGAAACTTGGTGAGAGAATACAGCTAGGGAGTTCTCTTTATGGTATAGAAACTATGGTGCAAAGACCAATAGTTTTATTTGGTGGCGGTGAACCATTAATGTGCGGTGATTACTTAATAGGTGGTTTAGGCATTAGTGGTGGTACCGTGGATGAAGATATGCTCATAGTGAAAGCAGGACTACGAGCTTTTCAAGAATGTATAAAAGGAGCGTAATAATGGAATCATGGACCTTTAAAACGCAAATTTTTACAGAAAGTGTTAATCATTCTACAACAGATTCAAAATTAGATGCATTAGAAAGGCTTCGTCAATTAAATGGAGAGCGAATTTTTATCGTTTGTGATCCTTTTTTAGTAGGAACTCCAGCATTACAAACCGTGATTGATATAATAAGTACTGATAATACTTATATTGTATATTCTGATGTAGTTCCTGATCCGCCTATTGACTCTATTATAAAAGGGGTCTCGGTATTAAAAAAAGCGGAATCTACAATACTTATTGTAATTGGCGGTGGATCTGCTATAGATATGGCAAAGGGTATTAATTACTTTTGTAAAACCTTATACCATGTAGGGGTTAGAAAATTTATTGCTATACCAACCACTAGTGGTACTGGATCTGAAGTGACCTCATTTGCTGTTATAACAGATACTAAAACTGGTATTAAATATCCTTTAGTAGATGATAGTTTATTACCAGATGAAGCAATATTAACAACATTTTTTGTAAAATCTGCACCCGAAAAGGTGACTGCCTACAGTGGAATGGACGTATTAGTTCATGCACTCGAGGCTTTGGTAGCTAAGGATGCTAATAATTTCACTGATGCGCTAGCTGAAAAAGCAATAGAATTAGTAGTCAACAATTTGCCAATTTGTGTGACTGATGGAAAAAATGAGAGAGCACGAGCTGCGATGCATGAAGCTTCTTGTATGGCTGGCATTGCATTTAATCAAGCAGGATTAGGTATTACACATGCATTGTCTCATCAACTAGGAGGACAATTTCATGTGCCACATGGGTTAGCTAATGCGATGCTATTACCTTATGTAATTATGTATAATGCAGTAAATTCAAAAATTGCTAAATCAAAATATATTTTAATCGCTCAGAAATTATCTTTAACAGATGTAAATGATGATGAAAGTTCGCAATTATCGGCATTAGTGAAATGTGCACAATCATTAGCGCGTCAAGTGGGGTGTGTCATGACTATGAAAGAATTTGGCATCAATGAAATAGACTATAAAAACGCATTTCCTGTATTAGTTCAACAAGCAATGTCTGATCGTACTTATGCAGGTAATCCATACGAAGCAACAAAAGAAGATTTAACACGTATATTGACATGTATTATATGAGGTAACACATATGGATGCTACACAAGTGTATGTTAGTGAATTTATTGGAACGGCTGTCTTAATGGCATTTGGTAGTAGTTGTAATGCAGGGCTATTATTGAAAAATACGCTTACCAGTGCACTTAAGTCAAATTGGATTGGATTGATGTTTGGTTGGGGTTTTGCAGTCACGTTTGCTGTATATACTGCTGTTGGTTTAGGTGGTGTTGGTCATTTGAATCCAGCTATTACCATAGCGTTTGCAGCGGGCGGATTATTTCCTCCTGAATTAGTAGTGGGGACAGTTATAGCACAACTTTTGGGTGGATTTTTAGGTGCGGTTATTACTATGTTACAGTATTATCCACATTTTAAAATAACAAGTCCAGAAGAGGGAAATAGTGTGTGTATTTTTGCCACTGGCCCAGCTATTGATCATCGTGGATGGAATTTACTATCAGAGATTATTGCAACGTTCTTATTTATCTTCTGTGTGCTTTTGTTAGGACCTATGGCAAATGGCTTAGCACCATTAATTATAGGGTTCTTAGTAGCAAGTATTGGTTTCTCTTTCGGAGGAACTACTGGATTTGCATTGAATCCTGCACGTGATTTTCCATCAAGGATGGCTTACGCCATTTTACCAGTTCCAAATAAAGGATCTGCAAATTTAGGCTATGCGTGGGTTCCAATAGTAGGACCTATCATTGGTGGGTTCTTAGCTGTAGGTGCATTTTTATGGATTAGAGTATTTGCAAATCTGTGATTTGAAGGGAGGCTATATACCGTGATAGACAAGCAACGAATCATACAAGAGTCAGTACCAGGAAAGCAGGTTACATTGGCTCATGTATTAGCTAATCCTAAAAGGGATTTATATAGCAAATTAGGCTTGGATAGTGAGGGGCGCAGTGCAATAGGTATTTTAACTATTACGCCAGGAGAAGCCGCTATTATTGCAGCGGATATGGCCTCTAAAGCTGCTAATGTTCATATTGAATTTATTGATAGATTTTCAGGAGCAGTATTAATCTCAGGTGATGTTTCAAGTGTAGAGGTATCTTTAACAAATGTATTACAAGGCTTTTCTGAACTCTTACAATTTAGTGTAGTATCACTTACAAGGAGTTAACAGTGCAAAACCTAAGAAGCACACTTTGGGTTGGAAGTACCTATTGCCACATTGAAAAAGTGGTAAAAAACATATTGGATTTACCGTATTCTCTGCCACGCCCCATGGCAATTTATCGTAAAGAGAATTGTCTTTTAACTCCAGGCGAGTATATTGAAAATCCATGGTATTTTTCTGCTCTATTAGTTTCATCATACGATGTAGAAGTTGTTGTATTTGTATATCTATTAGGCGAACCTTATAATCCATATCCACCGGCTACAGCCGGTGCATTTAATCGTGATGTAATAGGGGTTTTAATCATTCCAAACTCTGTATCAGATAATCTATGGCACCAAATTGAGGAGGCTCAGCATATTTTAGAATTAGCAGGAGCTATGAATATTTGTATTGTTGTAGATAAAATCGGTGATAATATATGTGAAGAAGTATCTAGTATGTGTGATAAGCGTGGATTTATATATGGTTATGATGCACTAAGAAATATACTAGTAGCCCAAAAAAATAATAATATATGAAGTAAATAATTATATTCAAAATACTGGAAACGTATCTATAATAAATGTTGGAGTGCTATTATAATAATGTCGCTCCAACATTATTTTTTTATAAATCTTAAATTATAACGTGAGATTGAACATTATCCAAATCTACAATTAAGCTTTTTAATTTAATTTTAAATTTACAAAACCCTCTTTACATGTTTTGTAAAGAGGGTTATTATATTTCAAGATTAATACATATGTAATTAAAATGGTTTCCTGGAATGGCGCATATTTTAGCGCTTTGCGGATAAAAAGGACCTTTCTTCGCCGGACGGTTCTAGAAGCCAGAAAGGATGTAATGAACGATCAAGTTTCTATTTCAACAGCAAATATTCGTGGTGCTTTTGGGGCATTTTTTATCCCTGGTATGTACACAGCTTTATGGGCTGGTTTTGTGCCATATTTAAAAGCAAAGCTTAGTATTGGTGAAGATGTATTAGGTTCCATGATTTTGTTGCTCGGTGTAGGTTCTTGTTTATCCATGGCTATAGCAGGTAAGCTTGTAGAAAGCTTTGGGTGTAAGAGAGTCGTTTTGTTAGCTAGCTTTATTGGTATGGTATCTCTTGCCATCGTTACTATGTGTCCTACTATTGCTACAACAACAGTAGCCCTGTTCTTTTTTGGTATTGGTGTAGGCCTTAGTGGTGCTTCTGCTAATTTACAAGCTATCCTAACGGAAAAGGTGAGTAAAAAACATTTGATGGGTGCCTATCACGGTGGCTGGAGCTTAGGTGGTTTTGCTGGTGCCGGTGTTTTACTTGTGCTTTTAAAAATCTTATCTTTTTCTGTTAATGAAAGTATTTGGGGGCTACTCATCGTATTATTTATTGCGATGGTCATAGTTAGCCAATTTATGTTGACCTTTGGTAGTGATCCAAACGCAAAGATTACTAAAAAATCTAAAAGCCCATTGTCCTTCCATCCAATCGCTCTTATTTTTGGTTTATTGTCCTTCGTGTCATACTTGGTAGAAGGTGCTGTAGGGGACTGGAGCGCATTATATTTATTTGAAGATAAAGGGATTGTTATTGAAGAGGCTGTTATGGGTGTAATGCTTTTTAATGGTACTATGTGCATAGGCCGTTTGCTTGGTAATAGATTAGGTAAACACTTAACATCTAAGCAAGTTGTTGTTGGTGGCTACTTACTTGGCTCTATTGCGATGGGGCTTATCGTATTCTTACCAGGACATGCCTCCATGTATACTTACTTATTATTGGGTATTTCATTAGCTATGATAGTACCAAACTTATTCTCTGCGATGGGGGAACAAAATGTCATTCCTATGACACAAGCCGTTGCAACATCCACAATGCTCGGTTATATGGGTATTTTGATGGGGCCTGCCTTGATTGGTTTCATTGCGCACGGTACAAGTCTTACAGTAGCATTTATCGTATTGACTACATTGCTCGTTGTAAGTGCAGGTATTGGTAAATACGCATACCATTTAATGAGTAAAGACTGTGGTCTTAGCGAAGAACAAATTTAATAGCTTATAATTAAGGAGCTACGATTCTCGTATCGTAGCTCCTTTTTCATATTTTTATATTTTATGTATTTCACACATTAAAAAGCCACAGGTCTAGAACCTGTGGCTTTTAGAACTATCATCATATATTGATTAGATTATCGATCGCCATTGAAGATAGAGTTTTTAACAAGTACATAGTCTACTTTGCGAATGGCTTGTAGAGTCGTACCACCAGCGTAAGAGATAGCGGATTGTAAATCTTGTTCCATTTCAGTTAATGTATCGAAGATAGAACCTTTGGAGTCGATGAAGATTTTTTTACCTTCTACATTTTTGCGCTCACCTTTTTGGAACTCAGATGCAGAACCAAAATATTCTTTTACAGCTTTACCGTCAACGATTTTTTCTTCCCCTGGGGATTCTTCATGACCAGCAAATAGGGAGCCAATCATAACCATAGTAGCGCCAAAGCGAATGGATTTTGCGATGTCGCCATGGTCTCGAATACCACCGTCTGCGATGATAGGTTTAGTAGCTGCTTTTGCACACCAGCGAACAGCTGCTAATTGCCAGCCACCAGTGCCGAAGCCAGTTTTTAATTTAGTGATACAAACTTTACCAGGACCGATCCCTACTTTCGTAGCATCAGCACCAGCATTTTCTAGTTCACGAACTGCCTCTGGAGTGCCTACATTACCAGCGATAACAAAGGTTTCAGGTAAGTTCTTTTTTATGTATTGGATCATTTCGATGACTGCATTGGAATGACCATGTGCAATATCAATAGTGATATATTCTGGGGTTAAGTTTGCTTTCTTGAATTCATCAACTAAGGCAAATTCTTCAGCTTTTACGCCGATAGAAATAGATGAATATAAGTTAAGGTCGTGCATGCGTTTTACAAAATCCATACGACGTTCTGGTTGGAAACGATGCATGATATAGAAATACCCTTCACGAGCTAATTTTTCAGCCAACTCTTCGTCGATGATAGTTTGCATATTAGCAGGTACTACTGGCAAGCGGAATGTGCGTTTACCTAATTTTACATGTGTATCACATTCGCTACGACTGGAGACAATACATTTATTAGGAATCAATTGCACGTCTTCATAATCAAAGATGTTAGTTGTATTAATCATAGTTTCTATATCTCCTTCGAGTATTACATATTGAACCTGTACCATTATACAAGAGACTCATAAAATTTTCAATACGTTCCGAATATTTTGTTTGGTGTAAGGGAGAAACTGTAGTACAATACAAGTAGATTGTATAAATAATATTTTCATTTATATATATGGTAAAAGGAGGTTGATTAATGTGGAACAGTCTAAAATCCGTATGCTTGCTGAAGCTGGCGTAGCAATTGCCATTGCTCAAGTGTTGTCATTTATTACGATTTTCCATATGCCACAGGGGGGCTCTATTAAGGCGGCAGCATTGGTACCACTCATGATTTATGCGTATCGTTGGGGCGGAACACGAGGTATCTTCGCAGGTGTTGTATATGGTATATTACACTTTATTTTAGGCTTTAAATCATCTGTTCATTATTTAAGTATTATATTAGACTACCTGGTTGCCTACGGTGCTATTGGCGTTTGTGGTTACTTTAAAGATTCTCTTTCTGGTCTTATCACTGGATCCATCGTAGGTATTGTATTGCGTTGGGGAGCATCTGTTACGAGCGGTGCCGTAGTTTTTGCTAGCTATGCTCCGCAAGGGCAGAATCCTTGGGTTTATTCCATGATTTATAATGCATCCTATATGGTGCCAGATGGCCTTTTAAATATTGCAGTTTTACTATTCATCTACCAAGGTGTCAAACGAGGTTTACAACGTCGTGGATAAATTAGGTTTAATTATTTTGGCTGGAGGACTCAGTACTAGAATGGGGCAACCTAAAGCTTTGTTGCCTTGGATTAATGGTGAAAGTCTTATATCTCATGCACTTCGTAAGGGATTAGATGCAGATGTTCAAGATATTCTTATCTCTATCGGTGATGACGAGCAATTAGGACTTGCTATCCAGACTCATATTATAGATACGTTATCGAACGATGAGAAAAATAAGGTTTCTATTGTTCGGGATTCTGTTGGGCGATGCGGACCTTTAGGGGGGCTGTATAGTACTCTAGCTGTTGGTACTAGTTCTGCTTATGCGGTAATGGCAGTAGATATGCCATTCATGGAAATGGATTTGTATTATGATTGGCTCTATCAAGTAGATCATAATGATTGGAATGCCATTGTCCCATATAGTGAAAGTGGTAAGTCTGAGCCGATGGCGGGTATTTATAGGCCATATATTGCGTCCTTAATTCAATCTATTCTTGTTGGCGAAAATGTATCGTTGCATCATGCCCTCGATATTATTGGTCATGTAGAATCTATTGATGCTACTGATTTTAGTTGGGAGCTAAGCAATATTAATCGATTTGAAGACTATCAATGGGCGCGAGCTTTAGCAGAAAATGAATTCCGCCGTGTACCTTTAATTAGTGTGGTCGCATCGAAACGTAAAACAGGTAAGACTACTGTTGTAACGCGCCTTGTGTGTGAGTTACAAAATATCGGTTTATCGGTTGGTGTAGTAAAAAGCGATAAGCATGGCTTTCAGATGGATCATGAAGGAACAGATACAGACCTTGCCTATAAAGCTGGAGCTGATGCGGTTGCAATTGCAGGGCCTACTGAAACAGCGATTCGTATACGTACGAAAGAACAATCCAACTTGTATGAAATATCACAGTTTATGCCTGTAGATATAGTTATACTAGAAACGAGATCCCAAGGGATTGCCCCAATTATAGAGGTTACTCAAGAGGGATATACGGAAGAGCTGATCTCGGACCCAATGGACCGAGTGGCGACGATAGAAATTGGCAAATTGGATCAAGACGTACCTGAATTGGTACGCCACATACAGGAAATGATGAGGAGTTTAAATGGCCGTCGTTACTGTTGAGAAGGCTCTCCAATTATGGGATGAGGCCTTACAAACGCAAGTTCATAAAGTTGAAACGATTGCAGTTAAGGCTGCGAAGGGATACGTACTAGCAGAGGATATTATTGCGCCAACGGATGTACCTGCTTTTTCAAAATCTGCAATGGATGGGTATGCCATCGCCTATGAAGAAGGTCGTAATGAATATATCGTTGACGGCATCATTGGAGCCGGTGTTGTATGGAAACAGCCTGTAAAACCTGGCCATGCAGTACGGATTATGACTGGTGCACCGGTACCAGATACATGTGATACCGTTATCATGCAGGAGCAAGTAGTCGGCACAGGTGAACCGCACACATCGATTACAATTCAAGGTAAATATCGTTGTGGTGATCATATTATTCCACAAGGGGAGGAGTGTAATGCCGGTACTATTGTGATTCCGCACGGTACAGAGGTAACATCTACAGTACAAACCATTTTGACGGGACTTGGCATTATTGAGATCTCTGTTAATGCCATGCCTCGTGTATTAGTTCTTACCTCTGGTCATGAGGTTATTGAACCTGGTGAAAGCTTAACGCCTGGTAAAATTTACAACTCCAATCGAGCTATGATTTGTGGACTCTTAGAGGACTTAGGTTTTCACAAGATAACACATTATCATGTAAGTGATGCTCCAGAGGCGTTAGACTCTGAAATCAATCATGTTTTAAAACTTAGTGAAGAAGCAGATGTTATAATTAGTTCTGGTGGTGTATCGGTAGGTCTTTTTGATACGATGCCTCTTATTTATGAAAAATTGGGGGCAGAATCTATCTATGCCCGTATTCAAATGCGACCGGGTGCAGCAGCCTATGGTGCGGTTACCCCGAAAGGTCAGATTATCTTTGGCTTGTCCGGTAATCCAGGGGCTGCTTTCAATGGATGGCATTTAATCGTAGCGCCTACCTTGAAGCGTTATAAAGGGTTGGCTAATTGGACGACTCCAGTGGTGGCTTGCGTAATGGATACAGAAATCTTCAAACGTAATGTTTTTGATCGCTATGTACAAGGAAAAGTGGTGTTCGGCGGTGGTGTGCCACGGTTTGTGGCTAACCGTCATTTTAATAGTAGTAGCATGTTAGGGCTATATACTGTGAATGCGTTGGCATGTATTCCACGAGGAACTCATGAAGTACATCCTGGTGATACATTTAATGTGTATCTATTAGGCTTGCTGCCTGCAGTTTAGACCCTTTTGATTTTTAGACTCTTACTCTAAGGCATTAGATTTTTTAGAGTTATAGCGTTTTAGAGTTTTAGATACAAATATACTAGTTAAAAAACTATAATATTTATGGCTAACCATAATGTAAAAAAGACGAGGTTTCTTAGGAGGCCTCGTCTTTGCGTTTATTCAAAACATTTCGTTTATCAAAAAATAATTTTAATTTTGTTACCAAAGATACTGAAATTAAATCTCAATTAAATTATAATAAAATTAAGGGAAGGATATTTTTTAGTTATATCAATTGGTTTTGATAAAATTGTTTTAATCTACTTTTTATTTACTTTTACTATTATATAGCTATATAAGGAGTGATTTCTATGAGTAAGACTTTCACAAAAAATATCCCGGTAAACGAAATTTTGCATTTAGGTGAGCACCTAGAGTATAAAGAGGGGCAAGTGATTAGTATTACAATTGCTCAAAATGAGCGACTCAGCATTACACTATTTGCGCTGCCTAAGGGGGAAGAAATCTCTACGCATGTAACAGTAGGCGATGCGATTGTGCAAATCCTCGATGGAGAAGCGCATATCGTTGTTGGTGATACGGAGCATAATGTGAAGACTGGTGAAACCTTGATTATGCCATCGGAAGTGCCTCATAGCCTCGATGCAAGAGAAAGCTTCAAGATGCTGTTGACCGTAGTTAAATAAATATATCATAATAAATGCATCCCTTAGATCAATAAGGGGTGCATTTTATATGTATTGAGAGAGGCTATTTATGAATATAGTTGAACAATATAATTTAACATTGAAAATTGAAGTTATAAAAGAGCAAAGCTCAGAAAGACTATCGCGCTTATGTAAATTAGTAGAGGAAAGTAGTGCTAGTAACTGTGTAGAGTTATTAAAAGCATTTTCTCATATTGTAAATACAGAGCTATATATGGTTACATCTATTGATGAATTAGAATCCTTAAAAACAGGTATGACAGAGCTTGAAAATAAAATTAAAGAATCATTAATTCGAGCTTTTCATAGTATTAGTGATTCTAAAAAATTTAATGAGAAGAGTGACTTACAAGATATTGATTTATATAGTTCTGAGGATTTTAATAAGGTCCTAGAGCGTTCTATTGAGTTATTAACTTTTAACAAAAACATATCTAGTATGCCTCATGCGGTCATTTTAGGTGGTCAAAGTGGGGCTGGGAAAACTACCATTCATCGTGCGAAAATGATAGAGTCCAAAGGGGACTATATTATCATTGATGGAGATACTTATCGTGCTCAGCATCCACACTTTAGAGCACTACAGGAGAAATATGGTGTTGATAGTGTAGATTACACAAAAGTATTTGCTGGTAAGATGGTAGAGGCCATAATTGATAGATTAAGCTCTTTACAATACAATTTAATTATTGAAGGTACATTGCGTTCAGCTGCAGTGCCAATAAAAACAGCTATATTATTAAAGTCTAAAGGTTATACTGTCGACTTTTGTTTGATTGCTACCAAGCCAGAGCTATCTTACTTGACAACACAATTACGATATTTAGAAATGCTAGTAGTGGATCCTTTACAAGCTAGAGCCACACCTAAAGATCATCATGATGGGATTGTTAAATCTTTGGTATCTAATATTAATGAACTTGAACAGAGTGGCTTGTTTGAAAGTGTTCAAGTTTATAAACGGAATTTAGTACAAGTGTATAATTCCAAACAATGTACCGAACCAGTTGGCACTATTGTAGAGAACGTGTTATTTGGTACTTGGACACAGGATGAAACTGATTTGTTAAATGTAGGTAAAGCACAAGAACTGGCGTTAAGAGCGAAATTACCTTAGGGAGCAAAAGTGTAATGGACTATTTTGACTATTCATATAAACATAAATATATAGAGTTTAGCAGTAACATATATAGGGTTAGTACATATCATTACAACTGGCATGCAGAAACAGAGATTTTTATCTTGTTAAAAGGTAGTGTTGAGATGAGTTGCAATGGTGAGGTTTTTACGTTGAAACCTCTTGATGTCGTGATTATCTCTCCTCAAGTGGGGCATGCAACATTAGCCCTCGAAGAGGATGCTATAGCCTTTGTTATTCATGTAGGTAACGAGTTCTATCAACAGTATGATCCGGATTTTGGATCGTACCAATTTGTTTTGCGTTCAGATGATAGTACGCGTCATAACGAATTCTTTACAACCTTACGCCATCATGCTGCTATGACGATGTTGTTGATGACTAAAGGTGAAAGCCCAGTACATCGAATGTGGATAGAACACCATTACTTAGCTTTGGCCGGTGATGTATTTAGAGAATTTAATCCTATAAAAAAGGTTTATGGAAATGCTAGACCTGGCGATATAAAACCGGCATCTTTTGATAAAATGATTGCCTATATTGATGAGCATTATGAGCAGAAAATAGAGTTAGAAGATATTGCTAAAATTGGAGGCTATAATATTGCCTATACATCGCAGTTTTTTAAACGGCAAATGGGGATTTCATTTGTTGAGTATGTCTTGAGGTTAAGAATCCGTGACGCTACTGTTCGCTTAGCTAGTACGGATGAGGCTGTCGCAAGAATTGCAAGCGATTGTGGATTTGCAGATGTGAAAGCCTTTAATGTGGCTTTTAAAAAACACTTTAATATGACCCCCACAGAATATCGTAAGCAAGTCAAAAGCATTGGGCGTAAAACCGTCTTACAAGATTGGAAAGAAATTATTTCTGTAGACAATCAAGATGTTCTTGATGTATTGCATTCATTCTTGTCGTATGAAGATGATTCCCGAGCTAAGAGCGAATTGGAATTTATGAGCAAAAAATTGGAATCTTTGAAAGAAAAGTTAGCCGATGTAGTAAAGGATTTATAATTGGGTTTTATGATAACTATATTTTTATTGTGACTATATTCTTATGATAAGAGTTTGGGAAGCAAATTATTTTGATGAATTTATGACACATATAGAAAGATTAGAATTGGGTAAATTTCTATATCAAGAAACCCTATAAAGTTATTGAAAAAGCACTACTGTTGATAAGTAGTGCTTTTTTATATGTGCTTTCTAGGTGGATTTATATATAAATTCACCCTGAAAATACAATAAATCGAGAGAAATCTATTTTTTCCGTTGATTTTACTATAAAAATTACCTTTTAATTTGGATAGTTATATTCACTAAACTGAGTAGAATATATTTCATCAGGAGTAAAAAATTAGTAAATTATAATTTTGGAGGATATATGAATCAAGTAAAATTTATGGAAAACGTAGGTAAAGTTGCAACTGTTACTGCTGTAGCTATGTATGTATCTTACTTCCCACAAATCATGCATAACCTAGCTCATCCAGGTACTGGCGATTGGATTCAACCACTTGTAGCTGCAATCAACTGTACATTATGGGTAGCGTATGGTTTGTTTAAAGAACATAGAGATATTCCAGTAGCATTAGCCAATGCACCAGGTATCTTCTTTGGCTTAGCAGCAGCTATTACAGCGGTTATGTAATTTTAAGAATAGATATATAATGCTATAGAAACATAAAACTATAAATTATTGACATGTAAAATAAGATTACTGTTGACCGTTGCTAATTATATATATCATAATGAATGCATCCCTTTGATTAATAAGGGGTGCATTTTTTATGTAAATAATTGAGAGGTATTTGTTTGATTTTATGAGGGGTGTTACGTTGTCATGGATTACTTTCACTATACCTATAAACACAATCATATAGATTTCAATAGTGATATATATAAGGTTAGTACATATCATTACAACTGGCATAGTGGTGTAGAAATCTTGATTTTGTTAAAAGGCAGAATCGATATGAGTTGTAATAGTGAGGTTTTTACAATGGAGCCTCTTGATACAATTATTATTTCTCCTCAAGTAGGTCATGCTACGTTGGCGTTGGAAGAAGATACGACAGCTCTTGTTATTCATGTCGGAAAGGATTTCTTTCAGCAGTTTGATCCTAACTTTGGAATGTATCAATTTGTATTACGTTCTGATGAAAGTAATCGGTACAACTCTTTCTTTACCACATTGCGTCATCATGCGGCTATGATGATGTTATTGATGGTGAATGGTGAAAGTCCTACTAATCGATTAGATGTGGAGTATCATTATTTATCTTTAGTTAGCGATATATATAAAGAAATTAATAAGGTTAAATCTATTCATGTACATACAAAGCCTGTCGATATAACAGTAGCCACCTTCGATAAAATGATTGCTTATATAGATGAGAATTATCAGCAAAAAATTGAATTAGAAAATCTTGCAAAAATAGGTGGCTATAATGTGAACTATACATCACAATTTTTTAAACGCCAATTAGGTGTCTCCTTCCTTGAATATGTATTACGATTAAGATTGAGGGAGGCTACAGTTCGTTTAGTTAATTCTAATGATGCAGTTGCACATATTGCAAGTAGCTGTGGTTTTGCGGATATTAAAGCTTTTAATGTAGCTTTTAAAAAACATTTCCATACCACGCCATCTGAATATCGTAAGCAAGCAAACGAAATAGGACGTAAAACAAAATTACATGATTGGAAGGAAATTATATCAACACAAGAACATGATATTATAGAGATACTACAATCTTGTTTACCATATCAAGATGATTCTACTAATAAGATTAGATTAGAAGTGGCTAATCAAAAGTTAAATGACGTTAGAGAACAACTTGAGATGGTTGTAAAAAAATTACAAGATTAACTGGTATTGTTATATACCATTGTAACTGATTATAGTTGCATATTTTTGAGATTAAATTTGAGCGGATATACAATCATTAGGTTTAGGTGATTTTGTATATTTGTTAATCCTATTAAAATATATGGTGAAAGAGCACTACGATCCGATGGTAGTGCTCTTTTTTTGTACAATCATATAGGTGAAATTGTATTTTTTTAATGGGTTAAAAGAGAATAATTAAGGAAATTTTGTATGTGTTTAACAGACTTTTACCATTGAAAATGAACTTGTAAATTGGATAGTTATATCCTAAAAAAAGAGTACAATGAAATCATCGAAAGGAGCTAAGGTTTCGAAACATAAATAATCACGTCTTAAATAATGAAGTCCATTTGGAGGTTTACGATGAGTACGAAGGAACAACAAGTACAAGAAATGACTGATAAGATAGCTAATTTCATTTCTTATATGGCAAAGGTATTGCCTGATGATGTACAAGAAAAGATTCATGAATTAGCACAGGATGAAAAAAATCCTATGGCCAAATCTATTTATGAAACAATGCAACATAATATGGATTTAGCAGCTCAGCTTAATCGTCCTTCTTGTCAAGATACAGGTGTCTTACAATTTTGGGTAAAGGTTGGATCTAATTATCCCTTAATAGGCGAATTAGAAGATATTCTAAGGGAAGCAACTTATAAGGCTACACAAGAGGCTCCATTACGATTGAACTGTGTAGAAACTTTTGATGAGTTTAATACTGGTAAAAATATTGGCCTCACTGCACCTTATATTCACTGGGATATCATTCCTGGTCGCGATGATGTAGAAATCTTCCCTTATATGGCTGGTGGCGGGTGTTCCTTGCCAGGGTCAGGTAAAACATTGATGCCAGGCGAAGGCTATGAAGGTGTTGCTAAGTTTGTTCTTGATTTGATGACAAGCTATGGATTGAATGCGTGTCCTCCACTATTGGTAGGTGTAGGGATTGCTACAACTATTGATACCGCTGCTGGATTATCTAAAAAAGCATTAATGCGCCCTGTATCTTCAAAAGCACCTAATGAAAAAGCGGCTTATATGGAACAATTGTTAGAAGATGGAATTAATAAGATTGGTATTGGGCCTCAAGGTATGGGTGGGGATAAAACTGTACTAGGTGTGAATATTGAACATGGTACACGTCATCCATCTGTTATTTCTTGTGCTGTTAGTGTAGGTTGTTGGAATCATCGCCGCGGCGATCTCGTATTTGACAAGGATGGTAATTGCACAGTTAAATCTCATAAAGGAGTGACATTATAATGGCTAAGAAAATATTAACTACACCAATTCAAAAATCTGATTTAGAAGGCATTAAGCCAGGTGATGTGATTTATTTGACTGGGCATATTACAACCTGTCGTGATATGGGGCATCGTCGTGTGGTAGAAGAAGGTAAAACGTTACCGGTTGATGTTAAAGATGGGGCTATACTTCATGCAGGTCCAATTATTCGTACTATAAGCGATAATGAATTTGAAGTTGTATCTGTAGGACCTACTACATCTATGAGGATGGAAAAATTCGAATATGAATTTGTTAAAAAGACAGGTGTACGTCTCATTGTAGGTAAAGGTGGCATGGGGCCTGAAACAGCACGTGCCTGCAAAGACTTTGGTGCACTACACTGTGTATTCCCTGCAGGTAATGCCGTACTTGCTGCTACAGAAGTCGAAAAAGTAGAATCTGCTAATTGGCGTGAATTAGGTATGTGTGAGACTTTGTGGACTTTTAAGGTTAAAGAATTTGGTCCGCTCATCGTATCTATTGATGCAGACGGTAATAACTACTTTGAAAATAAAAAAGTAGAATACAATGCGAAGAAAGAAGAAGTGTTAGAAGCGATTTATAAACACGTAAACTTCATTAAATAATCTCATTGTGAGCTTAACTTAATAGGGGGATTATACGGATTTTGTACAATCCTCCTTTTTTGTACCCTTTTTTAGGTATATTACACGTATTGGGAGGTATATATGGATACGAGTGTAATGATAACTCTTGGCTTCTTGATATTTGCCATCGTCATGTTTGCGTGGGAGAAAATCCCTTTGTCTATTACCGCTATGGTTGTAGCGGTAGGCCTACACTTAAGTGGGGTATTATCCGCTAGAGAAGCATTCGCAGGTTTTGTGGATCCAAACGTCTTACTATTTATGGGCATGTTTGTTATTGGTGAAGCTTTTTTGGCAACAGGTGTCGCAGTAGGTGTAGGTAATGTAGTTCATAAGTTTGCTAAAACTGAAACCTCTTTGCTTGTTGCTGTTATGATGATTACAGGTATTTTATCTGGTTTCTTATCTAATACTGGTACAGCTGCTGTACTGATTCCTGTAATTATCGGTATTTGTAAAAAGAGTGGTTTTAAACAAACTAAGTTATTGATGCCTCTCGTATTTGCGGCAGCCATGGGTGGTAATATCTCACTTATCGGTGCTCCTGGTAACATGATTGCTCAAGCAGGATTACAACAAGCAGGCTTAGGTTCTTTTAATTTCTTTGATTATGGTTTAGTAGGTTTACCAATCCTTATCGTAGGTACTATATTCTATGCTACAATTGGTAAACGTTTCTTACCAGACGCTCCAAGTCATCAACCAGATGGCGCTTTTGAAGGTAATGATGATTATAGTCATGTGCCATCTTGGAAGAAATGGACTGCTGCGATTATATTGATTCTGACAGTCGTTGCTATGATTTTTGAAAAACAATTAGGTGTAAAACTTTATGTAAGTGCTTGGATAGGTGCGCTTGTTTTAGTAGCTACTAATGTTATTAGCGAAACGGCAGCTGTTAAATCTATCGACATGAAAACAATTATGCTATTTGCTGGTTCTATGGCTCTCGGTGATGCAATGGTAAAAACTGGTACTGGTAGTGTAATTACTGACATTATCGTTAATAGTCTTGGAGCAAGCCCATCTCCAATCGTTGTGTTAGTAGTAATTTTTGTGCTTGGTGTGTTTATGACAAACTTTATGTCTAATACAGCTACTTGTGCGTTATTAGTTCCAATCGGTCTTAGCTTAGCATCTCAGCTTGGATTTGATCCTAAAGCAGTACTTGCAGCTATCGTAATTGCTAGCTCTTTGGCATATGCTACACCAATTGGTATGCCTGCTAATACTATGGTATACAATATAGCTGGTTATAGCTTCATGGATTATGTGAAAGCTGGGGTACCACTTATCATTGTATCTAGTATAGTGGCATTTATATTGTTGCCAATTCTATTCCCGTTCTAATAAGATAAGTATTTGGTATATATTGAAAGCCCTGATGTATATTTACGTCAGGGCCTTTTCTTGCTTACCTGCATATATTGTGCTTGTTTTGTTATATATTAGATAGATTACTAAATTTGTTAGACATAAGTATTAGACATTAGAGAAACTTTCACATATAATAGAGTAATGTAAGTGTACAAATATACATTCACAGTAGACATATATTACAAAACGTATACGTCTATCTAATAGTTGTTATATAGGTTTATGTGGCCATGGTGCCGAGGAGGCTTTATGTTAAGCGATATTGAGATTGCCCAACAGAATAGAATGGAGAAGATTCAGGTTATTGCTGATAAATGTGGTTTAACACCTGATGATATTGAACAATATGGTCATTATAAAGCGAAAATTTCTTTTGATGCCATTCGCCGTTTAGAATCCAAGCCAGATGGTAAGTTGGTGCTAGTCACAGCGATTACGCCAACACCAGCTGGGGAAGGTAAGTCTACAACGAGCATTGGTCTCGTACAAGGCTTACAAAAAATTGGTAAAAATGCTATCGCTACATTACGTGAGCCATCCTTAGGACCTGTTTTTGGGATTAAAGGTGGAGCAGCAGGTGGTGGTTATGCTCAAGTTGTACCTATGGATGACATCAATCTTCACTTTACAGGTGATATGCATGCTATTACAGCGGCTAATAATTTATTATCCGCTATGATCGATAATCACATCCATCAAGGCAATGAATTGCAAATTGACTTGCGTCAATTATCATGGACTCGTGTTCTAGATATGAATGACCGTGCTCTTCGCAATGTGACAGTTGCACTCGGTGGTAAAGTATGTGGGTTCCCTAGAGAAGATCACTTCATGATTACTGTAGCTTCTGAAATCATGGCTATTCTTTGCCTCGCTAAGGATTTAGAAGATTTGAAAGCACGGTTTGGCCGCATTGTTATCGGTTGTAACTTAGCAGGTGATCCTGTTTATGTTCATCAACTTGGTTGCCAAGGGGCAATGGCGCTTCTCATGAAAGATGCTATCAAGCCAAATCTCGTACAAACATTGGAACATACACCAGCTATTGTTCACGGTGGTCCCTTTGCAAATATCGCTCATGGTTGTAACTCCATTGTAGCTACAAAACTAGGACTTAAGCTTGGTGATATCGTAGTTACTGAAGCCGGCTTTGGCGCTGACTTGGGTGCTGAAAAATTCCTTGATATTAAATGCCGATACGGCGATATTTTCCCTGATGCAATCGTTATCGTAGCTACATTACGAGCTCTTAAAATGCATGGTGGTGTACCAAAACAAGAGTTGAATACAGAAAATGTTGAAGCCGTAACTAAAGGTTTCAGCAACTTACAAAAAGCAATTGAAAACATGCGTTATTTCAATGTGCCTGTATTAGTGGCAATCAATAAATTTGCTAGCGATACAGATGCAGAAATTGCTGAGTTGACTCGCCTATGTGATGAGTTTGGCGTGCCTGTAGAGCTTAATGAATGTTGGGAAAAGGGCGGCGAAGGCGGCACTGATATGGCGAAAAAAGTTGTAGAGTTACTTGAAGGCCCTAAGGCAACACCTAAATTCGTATATGAGTTAGAAGATAGTTTAGAGGACAAAGTTAATAAAATCGTTAAAACTATTTATGGTGGCGATGGTGTTATCTTTACGGACAAAGCCAAAAAGCAAATTAAACAATTAGCAGATTGGGGACTTGATCGTTTGCCTGTATGTATGGCGAAAACGCAATACTCCTTATCCGATAATCCAGCTCTTTTAGGCGCACCAACTGGCTTTACAATTACTGTATCCGATATTCGTGTTGCTAATGGGGCAGGCTTTATCGTGTGTCGTACAGGTGACGTAATGGTTATGCCGGGCCTTCCTAAACGTCCTGCTGCTCTTAATATGGATATCGAAGCAGACGGCACAATTAAAGGCTTGTTCTAATAGAAAGTATTTTTACATGAGGCTATGTTATGAAATTAGTAGAACAACGAGTAATAGATTTTGTGGCTGCTACTGCCTCTAAAGAGCCAACGCCAGGTGGTGGTGCTATTGCGGCATTGACTGCCGCAACGGGGGCGGCTTTAGCAGAAATGGTAGCCAACCTAACAGTTGGTAAAAAGGGCTATGAAGCGGTTCAGCCTGAAATGGAGGAGCTTCAAGCTAAAGCAGAAGCGATTCGCAAGCGCATGCTCGAATTATCTCAAGCTGATGCAGATGTATTTAATATCTTTATGAACGCCTTAGGATTGCCAAAGAATACAGATGAAGAAAAGGCTGCGCGTACAGCTGCTATTCAACAAGCATACAAAGATGCGGCTATGGTACCTTTTGAAATTGGAGAATTAGCGAATCAAATATTTGATTTAGCAGAATTAGCCTCTCGTAAGGGGAATCAAAACCTTATTACAGATGGTATTATTGCTGCCATTAATGCGCGTGCTGCGGTGAAATCGGCTTTTTTGAATGTGCGTATTAATTTATCTGGTATTAAAGATGAAAGTTTTGTAGCAGAACTAACATCTAAGATGTATGCCATTGAAAAAGATCTTGATGTTAAAGAGTCGTCTATCATAGGGTTATATGAATAATAAGAGATTATAATATAAATCCAATAATATAACCGAGCAAACTATAAAAGTTCGGGAAATAATATAAAGAGAGCCTATTAATACATATAAAATAATAGACTCTCTTTTTTGTATTGTTAAAATCCGAACGATAGTGTAAAATAAACGGGTGATATTTCGAGATTTTATGTAGGAGACATTATGACAGATCAAAAACAAATGAATACGGTCGATAGCATGCTGCCCATACCACAGCTCTTTGCCTTTGGTTTACAGCATGTACTTGCTATGTATGCTGGAGCTGTTGCGGTACCGATTATTGTGGCACAGGCGATGAATTTACCGGTGGAGGACTTGATTCGACTTATTACAGCAGACTTGTTTACCTGCGGCATTGCGACCTTAATTCAAACATTAGGCTTCGGTAATATAGGTGGGCGTATCCCTATGATCCAAGGTGTTACCTTTGCATCTGTCGGACCTATGACTATGATTGGGGCACAGCATGGTATGACTGCCATTTACGGTGCCATTATTGTAGCAGGTCTATTTACTTTTATAGTAGCTCCATTCTTTAGCCGTCTAATTCGACTGTTCCCCCCTGTTGTAACGGGAACCATAATTACTCTTATTGGGATTAACTTAATGCCAGTTGCCATTAATTGGATGGGGGGCGGCGTAGGAAATCCAGAATTTGGAAGCTATACAAACATAGGACTTGGGTTTCTTACGTTCTTAATTGTTGTATTTGTATACAAGTTTGCTAAAGGTTTCTTAAGTAATCTTTCTGTATTAATAGGCTTGATCGCAGGCACAGCAATTGCCTTTGCAATGGGGGTTGCTAATTTTGATGAAGTTGGTCGATCTCAATGGGTTGCTTTCATTGAACCATTCTATTTTGGTTTGCCAACCTTTGACTGGGCTTCTGTACTATCTATGATTATCGTCATGCTCGTTGTCATGGTAGAGACGACAGGTGATAGTATTGCTATTGGTGAAATTGTGGATAAGCCAATAGGTCGAAAAGAATTGGCTTCTGTTATTCGTGCCGATGGTATTTCTACTTTAATAGGGGGAATTCTTAATAGTTTCCCATATACAGCCTTTGCTCAAAATGTAGGACTTATTGCGGTTACAGGTGTTAAAAGTCGCTTTGTAGTAGCTGCATCTGGAGTAATCTTAATTTTGTTAGGTTTATTCCCTAAATTAGCCGCTATTGTTGCTAGTATACCAAATGCAGTACTCGGTGGTGCTGGCATTGCTATGTTTGGCATGATTGTTGCTAGCGGTATTCGCTCTCTTGGCAAGGTTAGCTTTGATGGTAATCATAACTTGATGCTTGTGGCGATTAGTATTGGTGTGGCTATGATCCCTATTGCGGCGCCGAACTTTTATGCTAATTTCCCTGATTGGGCACAAATTATATTAAAATCTGGCATTACCTTTGGTAGTATTACGGCAATCTTGCTTAACTTATTACTCAATGGTGTTAATCATGGCGATGAAATTCAAGAAATGGGTCGTCGCTAAATAATACATACGAGAACTCTATTCCTATAGAATAGAGTTCTTTTTAGTGATTAAATTCACAGGGAAAATGTATGAATACTATGCTATAATATATAGATAATTGTAGAACTATTTTGTGATACTTTCATAAAATAGGAATACAGTCTGGATTTACAATTAAGTGTTTATAAAAAGTTATGTATATGGAATGTTCCCATAAGAAGGGAAGGGGCACGTGGCAGACGGAAAGATTATTGCTATCTCCATTAGTGAGAAAAAAGGGCAAAAAAAACATAATATTGAATCCGCCAATCTCATTGTAGATCATGGGATGGAGGGAGATGCTCATGCAGGAAATTGGCATCGCCAAATCAGCTTGCTTGGTATTGCGAGTATTGATCACATGAGGGCACAAGGTGCAGATGTTAAACCTGGTGATTTCGCTGAAAACATTACAGTAGAAGGCATGGTTCTTTATGAATTAGCTGTAGGGACTCACTTACAAGTAGGTGATGATGTGATTCTTGAAATTACTCAAATTGGCAAAGAGTGTCATCAAGGTTGTGAAATTATGAAACAAGTTGGTTCGTGCATTATGCCTACACAAGGTATCTTTGGTAAGGTTCTTAAAACTGGTACGATTCATGTAGGTGATGAAGTATCTATTATTAAATAATTTCGTATTAGTAAATGAGGTGTGTTATGAAAGACGCATGGGGTCGTACAATTGAATATGTACGTCTGTCGTTGACAGATGCGTGTAATTTTTGTTGTCCCTACTGCCGACCTGCAGAAATTACTCCTCAAAGTCAAACACAACTATTATCTGTTGATGAATGGATGAATATATTAGGGGCCTTCCATCATATTGGTGTGAAGGCAGTACGCCTCACAGGCGGTGAGCCTTTGCTCTATCCACATATCGAAGAGTTACTAGGTCGCATTAAAGAATCAGGTTGGTTTGAAGATATCTCTATGACTACCAATGGTAGTTTATTAGCTTCACGAGCGCAACGGTTAAAAAAAATTGGCTTGAATCGTGTGAATATTAGTTTGGACTCTCTTGAAACTGAAGCTTTTGCTACCTGTGTTGGCAAAGCGGGACAGTTGGAGTCTGTTCTCGACGGTATACGTAGTGCTATTAATGCTAACTTTAAATCCGTTAAGATTAATACGGTTTTATCTCGTTATTGGTCCGATGATGAAGTTAAATCTTTATTACAATATGTTGAAAAATGGCCTGTTGTTTGGCGGTTTATTGAATACATGCCGTTCCAAGGTGATGCCTTTCATGGGCCTACCTTTGATGAATGGAAGGAACAATTAGAACGCGTTAGTGGCGGATCTCTCACAGAGGTTCATTCTGTTTATGGCTTTGGTCCTGCTACATATTTGGCACTACCTAGTGGTAAGGCTGTAGGCTTTATTTTTTCTATGTCTCATAGTTATTGTGATACCTGTAATCGTGTGCGCCTTACATCTGATGGTCAAATGCGATTGTGTTTGTTGCGAGATGATGAGGCTGACCTTGTATCGCTCGTGCGCAATGGTGCCTCAGAAGAGGCTTTAGCTAAGCATATCGAACGTGCTTTGCAACGAAAACAAGAACGACATGATGGTATAGGCATGGAGCAACCAGAACGACCAATGTGGCGAATCGGAGGGTAGTATGGGATTTTTTGATTTTTTAAAACCAAGATCAAAGGAAAATATTGAATCATGCTGGCCTGGAGGCAAGATGCTTCAAGTCCATATAGAATACGATACACAAGAGTCTGTTTTTACCTATTTTGGTCGTTATGGTTTACAGTTTAGCGTTCCTAAGTCTAATTTAACGAATGTTATTGTTAAAGAAGTAAGCCGCACTCATAGTGTGCTTCAACTATATAGTGGTGAAGATTGCGTAGGGACTAGTGACTTACTCCCTACTGAGGCCTGTAATATTATGAAGGATTGGGTATTACAATATTAATAATATGAATGTTGATATTTTATAGGAGTGTAATAAATTTTCTTTACATTCCTATAAAATAAGCATATAATTATTCATGTCATGGACCACTAGCTCAGCTGGCAGAGCACCTGACTCTTAATCAGGGTGTCCAGGGTTCGAACCCCTGGTGGTCCACCAGAGTAAAGAACTCACATTTTGTGTGAGTTCTTTTTTTGTGTAATTATTTTTCTTTTAGTTTTTTACATATCTTTTTAGCCTTTATATAGTTATTTACATGGTTAGAATATGTTGTGGTTTAATCCTATTTTTCTCAAACGAGTAGTCATTGATTCAATTAAGTTTATAAATTTTAACATTAATGGAATATAGTATTGATACAATATAATATATTTTATAGACAGTAAAACTATAATAGCTTATGATGGTTTTATAATAGTTTTTCTCATTAGGAGGTACCAAATGGCAGTAGATGTTTCTAGAACACAAGATGTGTATAAAGATGCTGGCCAAAGTGTCAACTTCACTACTTTGTTATTAAACCGTAAAGATCATGAGGCAGAACTTGAAGTGATTCAAGATATGGCAGATCGTATTCAAGCCATTAAACGTTCTGTTAGTATTCGCGCTAATGGGGAAGGTTTGGGCATTGCCTTTGGCTTTAGCCGTAAGGCATGGGATTATTTGTTCCCTAATGCACCGGTACCAAAAGAGTTAGAAGACTTCCAAGGCATAAAAGGTGATAAACAAGATGTACCAGCTGTAGCAGCTGACTTATTTTTGCATGTCCGCTCTAATGATGAATCTGTTACGTATACTGTAGTAGATCAAATTATGGAGTTCTTACGCCCTATTACATCTGTTGTAGATGAAACCCATGGCTTCCACTACGAACAAGGTCGTGCGATTATTGATTTCGTTGATGGTACGGAAAACCCTGTTGGCCAAGAGGCTGTAGAGTGGGGCGTTATTGGTGATGAAGATCCTGAATTCACTAACGGCTCTTATGCATTTGCTCAAAAATATGAACATGATCTTGATGCATGGCGTGCACTTCCTACAGAAATGCAAGAAAAATTCATTGGACGTCGTAAATTTAGCGATATTGAATTAGAGGATGATGAAAAAGATCCGGCAGCTCACAATGTAGTGGCTCAAGATAATCGTGATGACGAAGAACACAAAATCGTTCGTATGAATGTTCCATTTGCTCAACCAGGACATGGCGTACGTGGTACATATTTCATCGGTTATGCTCGTTACTGGGATGTAACTAAAACAATGCTTACCAATATGTTTACGCAAAACGATAAATTGCTTGATTACTCCAAACCTATTACTGGCATGTTATTCTTCATCCCATCTCTTGATACATTGGATGCTATTGCGGAAGGTGAACTATAACCGAATTCTGATTAATATTGGAAAGCTGTATATTCACTTAATTAGTTAGTAATATTTGGTTTTATCTATCAGATTAAAATTTATTATATAATTCTATAGAAAGCGCCCCAAGTGGGCGCTTTTATGCTATAATAAATCTATTAAACTCGTAAAAATCCATTGTAGTTATGAATGAGGTATTCCATGAATTATACTAGCACCCGAGGTACCGTTGCGGTAAATGAAACATATGCATTGTTGCACGGCTTAGCAGAGGATGGTGGCCTATATGTACCATCTTTATTTCCTACAAACTGCTTAACTTACAATGATGTGAAAGATAAAAACTACCAAGAAGTAGCAGCCGTTGTTTTAGCAAAGTTGTTTCCATGCTTTTCAGAAGCTCATTTAAATGAAATGATTAATTCTGCTTACTGCGATGCTAATTTCAGCACCCGCGATATTGCACCATTACACTCTTTATTGGAAAAGGTTTCCGTATTGGAACTATTCCATGGCCGCACACAAGCTTTCAAAGATATGGCATTATCCTTATTTCCATACCTTTTAGTAGCTGCTAAGGAGGCTGAGGGTGAGAAAAAAGAGGTTCTTATCTTAACGGCTACTTCTGGTGATACTGGTAAAGCAGCTCTTGAGGGCTTCAAGGATGTACCGGGAACTCATATTCAAGTATTCTACCCGACTGATGGCGTTAGTCCTATGCAAGCGGAACAAATGCAAAAACAAGAAGGGGAGAATGTTAATGTTACGGCTATTCATGGCAATTTTGACGATGCTCAACAATTCTTGAAACGCCTCTTTGTTGATAAAGCGACTGCTGAAGAGGTTGCTGAAAAAGGAGTTATGTTCTCCAGTGCGAACTCTATCAATATTGGTCGTTTAGCTCCACAAGTAGTTTACTATGTAAATGCCTATGCTGAACTGGTTGCACAAGGTGCAATCCATGAAGACGAAGCTTTCAACGTTGTAGTTCCAACAGGTAACTTCGGTAATATCTTGGCTGCTTACTATGCTAAAAAAATGGGGATTCCTATCGGCAAATTGATTTGTGCATCTAATCAAAATAACGTACTTACTGACTTCTTTGAAAACGGTACCTACGATATGAACCGCCCATTCTATACGACGATTTCTCCATCTATGGATATTCTTGAATCCTCTAACTTTGAACGATTCTTATATTATATTTCTGGTGAAGATAGCGAACGTACAGTAGGATGGATGAAAGATCTTAAAACAACAGGCAAATTAACTGTTAATGAAGAAGAGTTCAAACGTGTTAAGACTGATTTTGCTGGTGCCTACGTTGATGATGAAGAAACAAAAGCAATCATTGAACAAGTATACAATTCTTACGGTTATGTAATGGATCCTCATACGGCGGTTGCTATGGGGGCGTATATGAAGGAGTTGGAGAAGCATCCTGAAGATGGCGCTCGTCATACAGTGATTGCATCTACAGCACATCCGTTTAAATTTCCTACACCAATCTGTGAGGCATTGGATATCAAGGTGGGCGAGACTCCTTATGAAAGCTTAGATAATATCTCTGCTGTAACGGGTGTTGCCTTCCCTAAACAATTGGAAGCCTTACAATCCAAACCATTGCGCTTTACAAAAGCAATCGACAAAGAGAATATGAAACAAGAAATCTTAGATTTTGTAGATACATTCTCTAAATAATACAATGCCGCCTTTCCTTAGAAGGGCGGCATATCTATATGTTTTTTATTGAGTAATCATTTTTTATTGATTAACCAATTAAATTCATTTTCTCATTAAATTAACATTCATCATATATGATATGGAATTTTGTTAGTATGTATTGATGTATTCATTATTTATAGAAATATGGGTTTATAATTATATAGAGAAATATAATTATAGGAGGGGCTATGGCTAAAAAGGGCCTTATATATGCACTGTTATCTGCACTTTTGTTTAGTACGATGAATGTATTTGTAAAACTGTTAGGGACAAATATTCCACCTGGGGAGATCGCTTTTGCCCGTGGGTTCTTTGGGACTGTTGCGGTGCTCATTATCATGTATGTGAAGGGCATCCGTTTTTCAAAAGAGAATCGGGGGCTCCTCGTCATGCGTGGCTTATACGGCGGTTTTGGTATGGTATGTAATTTCATAGCATTGGTACACATAAAATTATCTGATGCAACAATTCTATTTCAGACGACAGGAATATTTGTTTTTATCTTTAGTGCTCTGTTTCTGAAGGAATCGATACCTAAAGGGGCTGGCAAATGGCTTGGAGTCATTTTGATTGCTGTCTTAGTAATGGTAAATCCTTTTAGTTATGAATCATTTTCTTGGTATGCATTGGTAGCAATTTTAGGTGCTGCTTTAGCTGCGGCGGCCTATACGACGATACGAACTATTAGTAAACGCGGACAACATAGTAATTTTGAAATCATGGCCTATTTCATGATTACTGGCATGATTGCGGGCCTCGTCACTACTGATAAGCTCGTTATGCCTCAAGGTACAGATTGGCTCATTATCTTCGCTATCGGTGGTATTAGTGTAGTGGCTCAGTTTTTCTTGACTGGCGCCTTTGTTACGACCAATGCTGTAGTGGCTCAATTCTTGCAATACGTTGGCGTATTTATTAGTTCCTTCTATGGGTTCTTGATCTTTGGTGAAAGCTTATCCATAGCAACAGTAGGAGCTGGTATTGCTATGTTTATATCCTCTGTCATGTTGGCGCGTCTTAAAGAACAGAGTGGTCCATTAAGAGAGGGCAAGGTTATAGAGGATAAAATTAAATAAATGTCGAATATATACAGTATCAGACTGTATATGACAGTGGGGGTGCTGATTACATTCGTGATTGGCACCTTTTTACATAAAAGATAAAATACAGGGGTATTAGTTAGTGATTTATTGTAATGAAATATACTAGAGCTTTTTCATTTTGAAAGTAGCTACAGACGGAGGAGCTATGTATATAAAATGGATGCATATTGAAAACTATAGGAACTTAGCCGATGTAACGCTAAGCTTTCACAATGATATTAATTACTTTGTCGGTGAAAATGCGGTAGGTAAGTCTAATTTTTTAGATCTCTTAGAAATTATCATGGAGTGCCATGGTTTTATTGAAAGTGATTTTACGGATGTAAATAAGCCTATTCGCATTGATTTTGAAATATCTCTAGGTGAGTTAAATTATAAAAGCATGTATACTGCTGATGAGGGACCTACCTACCGTTTACGACTTGAACAAGTTGTACAAGAGGTATATCCACGATTATACAGAGTCACTGATGCAGGGATTGAGCCTATGCCGTTGTCTATGATTCGTCATGCTTTATATGTGTGTCATCGCGATACCTCAGAGCAGGAACTGTTTTCTATACCGTCCTCTATATATGTAGAATTAGGACAGCTATTACAAGCTTATGTGTCTCGATTAGAAATGCCTACTGATGATTTTCAGCGTGAAATTGTTAGTTTACGTAAGGATTTAGATCCTTACTGTATGCTCAATATTCAACATCTTGTAGAGGTATTGTCTACATCCTCCGCTATGGAACGTAAGTATTCTGCTGATAATGTACGATTGATTATGGCTGTGGCTCTCAAGATTTTGGCTCAAATTTATATGAAAGTGAGTAGTGCAACTACAAATTTAGAATCTTTACTTGTATATGATGCAAAGGGATACAAGTTTTTACCAATCTTTATAAGTGTGGATGAGCCAGAGCTACATTTAAGTCCGTATTTGCAACGCGCTGTGCTCAATTATTACCGTCAAATTGCAACTAATGAAAATGAAGAGTTTTTAGCGTTGTTGCGAGATGTATTTAAAATTGATGGATTGTTAGGACAACTTTTTGTAGTTACACATAGTACAGATGCGCTTGTTGATGATTATCGGCACATTATTCGCCTTTATCGGGATGAAAATAATATGGTCTGTGCAGCCTGTGGGGTTACGTTTAACTTCCCTAAAGAGGTAGAGAAGCATTTGATTATGCATTTTCCAGAGGCTAAGGAGGCGCTCTACGCTCGGTGTATTATCATTGTAGAAGGAGAGACAGAATACGGTAGCTTTGCAGGTTTTGGTAAACGATTGGGTGTAGATTTTGATTACTTTGGCATCTGTCTTATCAATGCCCGAGGAGAGTCTTCTATTAGTAAATTACAAAAATTGTTTAATAGATTCTCTATTCCTACAGTAGCGCTCTATGATCGCGATGTAGAGGGAAAATATGCAAAAGCACATAGCAATATATTTTACACACAGGAAATTTGTTTTGAAATGGATTTTGTATCATATTTGCTTGCGATGCACAAGCGTTCCATAATGGATGCCATCATCAAGGACATTATTGATGACGCTCGTCCGATGGTAACAAAGGATATGGCGCGGCGTGGTTATGCTAAATTAGGTATTACTAAAAGCCAAATTGTACAACGATGTTTACCAAATATTTCGGATCGTAAGTTGGATGATTTACATATCTATTACTTCTCTTGGTTTTATGCTAATAAAGGAGTAATTGTAGGGCGACGTATTAGTCAATTTTTAGATGCTTCCATGATACCACCTGCATTTATTGCAGTAATAGAGCGTGCTAAACTTCTTTCGCTAGGCTTAGGTTAATGGAGTAATACATTACTACTTCTAATTAATAGAGTCTGACCAAAGTTTTGTTAGACTCTATTTTTTCGAAGGTAACATAGCGTTTTAGAGTGTAGGCATAGGAAATATGGTGTAAAAAATACGCATAATAAGCGATTTATTACAATAATAGATAGAATTATGAAAAACTACATTAACTAAATTTTAAAAACTACATCGAAATTTCTTGACATCTTTTTATCTTTATTTTATGATTAGTACTGTTATTAATGCATTCTCAATTAAACGTATCTAGGAGTATGAAAATGAAAGACTTTTTAAACGACTTTAAAGCATTTGCTTTCAAAGGCAATATGATGGACCTAGCTATTGGTATGATTATTGGTGCTGCTTTCACAGCATTGGTTAATTCTGTTGTAAACAACCTATTCATGCCTGTTCTCAGTGTATTCACAGGTGGTATTGATTTTAGTAATTTGTATTTGCCATTGAGCACAGGTTCTAAAGATGCATTCATGGCTGGCGCTGATATTGCTACAGCTCGTGCAGCTGGATCTGTATTGCCATATGGTACATTTATTACTGATTTGATTCAATTCTTGATTTTGGCATTTGTTGTATTCTTGATGGTTCGTGGCTTGGCTAAAATGATGAAATCCGCGAAAGAAGAGGAAGTTGCAGAAGCACCTACAACGAAAGAATGTCAATTCTGTAAATCTGAAATCAATATTAATGCAGTTAAATGTCCTAACTGTACTGCAGATTTGAACTAGTTCAAATTTAAATTATACATAAAAGGAGTGAGGTTTTGGCCTTACTCCTTTTTGTTGTATTACGTTAGCTTTCTAGTATAAAATATAATTATAATATATAGAATTTTTTAGGGAGGGATATACATGGAAAAGAAACCTCTAGTAGTAGTAAATGGACTGGTTCGCAAAGATGCGATTGCATATTTAAAAGAGCATGTAGATGTGCGCCAATGGACTGAAAAAACAGTGATGCCTCGTGAGGTACTGAAGGAATGGCTCGTTGATGCAGATGGTTTATGGTGTGTACGACCTTTAGATGTAGATGCTGATCTTGTAAAGAATGCGCCAAATTTAAAGGTTATAGCACAAGCGGCCGTAGGCTATGATAATGTAAACATTGATGAACTAACAGCGGCAGGCATTCCTTATGGCAATACACCAGGTGTTCTCAATGAAACGGTAGCAGAACTTGCATTTACCTTGATTGCCACGGCTAGTCGTCGTATTATAGAAAATGCTAACTTTGTAAAAGACGGTCGTTGGGCTCAAAGACCTTCTAATATTAAAGGTTTTGATTTAAGTCGTCGCACTCTTGGTATCATTGGCATGGGGGCTATCGGCGTGTCTATTTCTCGCCGCGCCCGTGCCTTTGGTATGACTGTTGTATATCATAATCGTAATCAACGCTTGGATGATAAGATTCATAAGACTACTTATATGGAGCTAGATGACCTTTTAGCTACTAGTGATGTAGTTTGTGTAATGGCTCCATTAACAGATGAAACCTATCATATGTGTGATGAAGCATTCTTCAAGAAGATGAAAAATACCGCTTTATTTGTAAATGTAGGTCGTGGTCCTATCGTTGATACAGAGGCACTCATTAATGCCTTAAATACAGGTGAAATTGATTATGCGGCACTCGATGTGACGGATCCAGAACCATTACCAGTGGATCATCCATTATTAGATGTAGAAAATTGCCTCATTGTACCACATATTGGCTCTTACACAGATAGGACTCGTTATGACATGTCTATTTTGACAGCAGATAATATTATTGCCGGCGTTCATAAGAAACCGTTAAAAACATGTGTGAACGAAGACGTGAACTACAAGAAACCTCAAATGGATGTAGAGTCTGCGCTAGAAGAGCTTAAAAAGGCTGGCGTTGATTTAACCGATTTCGACTAACAGTGCAAGACATTAAAAGATATGCGGTTTTATACAAAGTATGGTAAAATAAAAGAATATTTTTCCTATGGAGGTAAGAACGTTGGAACATAAAGACATTGAAAAAGATGTAGCTCCTGAAGAAGTTGTATCTGTTAACTTTATTGAAGCTATTATCAACAAAGATAACGAAACTGGCAAATACGGTGGGCGTGTATTGACTCGTTTTCCACCAGAACCAAATGGTTACTTGCATATTGGACATGCTAAATCTATTTGCCTAAACTTTGGTATTGGTAAACAATACAATGGTTTAACAAATCTTCGCTTTGATGATACAAATCCTGTAAAAGAAGATGTCGAATATGTAAACTCCATCATGGAAGACGTTAAATGGCTTGGATTTGAATGGAATGAACAACCACGCTATGCATCTGATTATTTTGGCCAAATGTATGAGTATGCTAAGAAATTAATCACGCTTGGCAAAGCTTATGTAGATGATCAAACTGCAGATGAAATTAAACAAAATCGTGGCGATTTCTCTACTCCTGGTGTCAATAGTCCATACCGTGATCGTAGTGTAGAAGAAAATTTGATGCTCTTCGAAGAAATGAAAGCTGGTAAATATAAAGATGGGGAAAAGGTATTGCGTGCAAAAATCGATATGGCGCATCCTAATATCGTAATGCGTGACCCTGTTATTTATCGTATTGTAAATACAGAGCATCATAATACGGGTAATGAGTGGAAAATTTATCCTATGTATGATTTTGCCCATCCTATTGAAGATGCTATTGAACGCATTACGCATTCTATTTGTACATTAGAATTTGAAGTTCACCGACCATTATATGATTGGGTGTTAGAGGAATGGGATGATACTGAAATTCCACAACAAATTGAGTTTGCTCGCTTGAATGTAACTAAAATGGTTATGTCCAAACGTAAATTGCGTGCTCTTGTTGAAGCTGGACTTGTATCTGGTTGGGATGATCCTCGTATGCCGACAATCTCAGGTTTACGCCGCCGTGGTTATACACCGGAATCTATTCGTGATTTCTGTGAGCGCATTGGTGTAGCGAAGGCAGATAGCGTTGTAGATATTGCTTTGCTTGAGTTCTGTATTCGAGAGGACTTGAAACTTAAAGCTAAGCGTCCTATGGTTGTTGTGGATCCTGTAAAGGTTATTATTACAAATTATCCAGAAGGCAAAACAGAACTTTGTACAGTTGAAAATAATCCTGAAAATGAAGAACTTGGTAATCGTGAAGTTGTATTTGGCCGTGAAATCTATATCGAACGCAGTGACTTTATGGAAGAACCAGTTAAGAAATTTTTCCGCTTAGCACCAGGCAAAGAAGTACGCTTGAAAGGAGCTTATTTCATTACATGCACTGATGTTATTAAAGATGAAAATGGTAATATTACAGAAATTCACTGTACATATGACCCTGAAACTAAGAGCGGTAGCGGTTGTACACGTAAGGTTAAGGGCACATTACATTGGGTTGAAGCGTCTACTGCAGTAGATATTGAATCCCGTTTATATGATTACCTGCTTAAAGAAGATTCTGATGGCAAAGATTTCTTAGGTGATTTCAATCATGAGTCTTTACAAGTATTCAAGAGTAAAGGTGAGGCAAGTCTTGCTACAACTGTACCAGGGGATCATTTCCAATTCTTGCGTCAAGGTTACTTTGTAACTGATAAAGACAGTACTTCAGACCACATTGTGATGAACCGTATTGTTGGTTTACGTGATAGTTGGGCTAAGGCACAAAAGAAATAATATAACGCTTATTTTATATTACTATAATGTTAAAGAACCGCTCCTTGGTGGGCGGTTCTTTAACACTGGGTTATTACTATAAATACTTTAATGACAATAGATGTCTAGAATAGCCTAAGCCATTGTTTGGCTTTAATCTCTAGATGTTGTATTGTTAGCTTATTATATTAAAGCTTTGATGAGGAAAAATATGAAGAAATTAGTATTACTTGCTACGGCAGCGGCTGTGTTGGCATCTGTGCCAGCTACGGGTTCTGCAGCAAATATCAAGTCCATTTTAAATAGAAGTCAAACTGTAACATATCAAGGTGTTAAATTGCCTGAAGGTGTTACTATGTATCAAAATAACCCTAAAGCATTATTTGCAGGGGAAGGGAAAAAAGACGTTAAATCTGTACTTCTTGAAGCAGGTGTATCTTCTGCAGATGTATATACATTAAATATTAAAACAGAAAACGAAATGCGATATGCTGTTTATGCTAATGTTGTATTAGGTAAACAATTATCTGGTCGTATGAGTGAAGCAAAACATATGAATACAGATTCTTCTTCAATTGGTGCATTGGCCGCTGCTATTAACAAGGGTGAGAGCCCTGCGCTTGGCACTTTTACGGTAATAAATCCATTAGTAAAACAAGGCAATGCCTATGAAGGTACATTGAAATATAAAAGTGTAGCTAATAATAATTCTTATAATGAGATATTACATATTAGTATTTCTGAAGATAAATATACAGGACCAAATGCTCATTTAATCGCTGTTGATGAAGCTAATGATAGTGTTGTATTCCCTAAAGTTAAAGGTTTATTACATACCAAATAATAAATAATTATTGAAAATATATATCAATTATTCTTGACAATTTTTCTCATCAAGAGTACTATGAGCCTATAGGAATTATTCTCATTAGAGGTAATTCTAACGATGTGCAACAGGCAGGTATTATTATGATGAATTCAATTGACCATATCATTGGATATCATTGTGCACCGGCAATTCGAGGTGTTAAGCTATCGAACTTGGTTTCTATTCCACGGGACATGAATGAACAAATCCAATTTGTATTGATAGAGTATAATAAAGCG
>NZ_JAGZIJ010000006.1:0-135652 GCF_018366295.1 Veillonella parvula | reverse complement strand
GTGATTGCAGCAGTCAAAGTAGTTTTACCATGGTCAACGTGACCGATTGTACCGATGTTAACATGCGGTTTCGTACGTTCAAATTTTTCTTTTGCCATTAGGATTATATCCTCCTTCACAAAAACAAATTACATTCTAGTATTAATATAATATATTAACCCTAATTTATCAATGGAATATAAGATTTCCTTACCTATTATTATACCATATATACAAAGTCTTAGAATAGCATGTCATATGTAAAGAAATAAAAAAATCCCCACCAAGGTGAGGTTTAATGGTGGCGGCACACGGATTTGAACCGCGGACACACCGGGTATGAACCGATTGCTCTAGCCAACTGAGCTATGCCGCCATGTATGGAGCTAGTGACCGGGATTGAACCGGTGACCTTATCCTTACCAAGGATACGCTCTGCCGACTGAGCTACACCAGCACAATGAACGATCATTTCACTGTGGTTTTTATGGTTGCGGGGACAGGACTTGAACCTGCGACCTTCGGGTTATGAGCCCGACGAGCTACCAACTGCTCCACCCCGCTATGAATGGTGGAGGGAGAAGGATTCGAACCTTCGAAGTCGAAGACGGCAGATTTACAGTCTGCTCCCTTTGGCCGCTCGGGAATCCCTCCATAAATAAAATGGAGCTGGCGATAGGAATTGAACCCACAACCTGCTGATTACAAGTCAGCTGCTCTACCTATTGAGCTACGCCAGCATCATTACGACAAGATGAATTGTATCACCTAGCACACTAAGTGTCAAGAACCTTTTAAAAACTTTTTTGAAGTTTTTTCGTTCACTGCGGTCACCCTTAGTGCTTAATCATAATAACATGAAACGATACCCTATGCAAGTATTTTGTCAAAAAAAATTTATATTTTATCAATCCTCTATAAAATGCCTTGTTTTCAGGATATATCCAGCAATCAACTTTTATTTACTAGTATATTCTTTATATACCTTTACATAGTTGCATTCCTTGCTAGTCCATACTTACTACCATCCATATTTCAGGTTTAGTAGAATCAAATAATAGGAAGTTACAAAACTATATTTTTACCTAATAACTGTAATTATATAACTAAAAAAGGAGATAGACCGCTATCTCCTTCTATACATTTATAGTTTTCTCTATATTCAACCAATATGTTCAAACATACCTTTAGTCGATTGCAATAACATGATCTGGATGTGCAATACTAACTACAGCATGTTTAGGATTATTGTTATGTTCTAAGTACAACTGGTCACCTTCAATATGTCCACGCCAGCCAACGACAATAGGATACTTCTTACTAATAGTTTTTAGTAACTCAAATGGTTTTAGATTTAAGATAGGTGCAAAGAATACATTAATGCCATCTAGCAATACTACTTCCGTATCGCTACGGCTAAGAGCACGGCAAATAACTTCTTCCGCTAATTGAGGCCGTTCATCACGAGGCACGAGCAAAAACTCTTCCTCAATGAGTTGCTTAGCTTCCAAGTATTTCCAGCCCTTCTGCTCAGACAATTCACGAATTAGCAAACTTTTACCAGAACCTGGACCACCAACGATAAACAATATACGTTCATCATCACCTTGAATCTTTTCCCAACGTTCTTTTACATCTTGTACAGTAACCATACCCTTTGCCTCCTCGCTGTGACCTATCCTATTTTACAGGACGGTCAGATAACATAACGGATTTGATATATTGGTTTTTATCATCTAGGGCAAACTGTAAATAAGAGTTGCTTGCCGCTGGATTTTTATATTCATATACGGTAGACGTCCCCGCCTTTGTTGTAGATTCAACAATACGAGTTGGCATACCATACACAAAGAGCAATAAATATTTGGTATCACCCATTGCGATTCCACGACGTGTAGGCGTATACACATTTAATAATACGCGATTGATAAGATCTTTTTTATCTACACTCACACCGTATTCATTATAGCCAATAAAAGTGGAGCCAAACAATATGCCTTGATGTTTCCAATCATTATTAGGATCATTAACAAAATGGTCATTCAACTTGAAACCACGCAATACAAAATCATCAGCCGTAAGTGTACCAGCTTCAAAATCATACACTTCAGCTTTCGGCAATCCAAATCTAGGCCATACTTGTCCACTAATAATGTCTACAGCCTCTATATTGCTTTGTTTAATGGTGAAAGCAATATATTCTTTTTGCTGACCAAGCATAGATTGTTGTTGGCTATTACTATTTGTATTCTCTACGGGACTCTTAAACTCCTTTTTTTGAGGCAATGAATTTTCGGAATGCCCCTCATAAAGGAAAATATATGTCTCATTTTTCTTATCACGCCACATCGCATTAGGACTGCCATAGGCAAATATCAATTCCATCCGTGTACTACCAGGACCAATGTCACGTACTGTATTAGCGCCTTTTTTCGTACTATGAATATTTGTAATAGTATTTGGTTCAAAGAAGTAAGTCGCCCCTTGACCACGCAATTGATTGTTAACCAACAATTCTTGAGCAGGTCCAGTATATACAGTTACTGCTACATCTTTCATGTAATACGTAGTAAAGTTATCACGTACCTCAGTTTTTTCTACATCTTTTGGGACTTCAAACTGATCCCCCAATCGGTATGTGCCGATAGCATAGTCATCCTGAGAACCTAAAGGCGGTAAACTGTTTGCCGTATAAGACTTACCAATATCAGCTAAATTATTCTGAGTTATACTCGGCAAAGGGCCTTCGTTCTCACTAGCCGCTTGCCAGAATTGTATAGAATCACCAAATTCAGTTACAGCCATTTGCTCTGCGAGCCATCCAGTTTTAGAACCTTCCTTTTTCGTTTTTGGGTCCAGCTTAACAACTCTAACTGGTGCATTATCAAGGTAAGACAAGCTATCAACCTCACCAGTTCCATCTACACTACCATCATTGCTCGCATTAGCAGAATCTTGAGCTACAACGTTAGTGTCATCAGTAGTTTCTACTGCAACTGGGTTAACAGTGGAAATGGCAGGCTCTGCTGCATAACTGATTGTAGTAGTACACAAGCCCACAAGGAGGGCTGCTACAATACGGCTCTTCATAGAATAGTTCATCGATTATTCTCCAACTGTGCACGCAACCAATTCAACCATGGTTCAAGACCGTTGTGGGCCGTGCAACTTACTTCAAAAATTTCTCCATTTGGATTTAAATTACGGATATCTTGTATTGCCTGCTCCTTTTTGAAAGGCACATAGGGCAATAAATCAATCTTGTTAATAAGGATGGCCTTAGACTCTTTAAAGATTAATGGATACTTAAGGGGCTTATCTTCACCTTCGGTAACAGATAAAACCGTTACTTTCATACTTTCACCAATCTCAAATTCCGCAGGGCACACTAAATTGCCTACATTTTCGATAATAATCATATCGAGGTCATCAAGATTCAGATCACCTAAGGCATCTTGAATCATCTGTGCATCGAGATGGCACCCACCAACCGTATTAATCTGGATAACAGGCACACCCAACTCATGAATACGCTTAGCATCCTTTGCCGTAAATAAATCGCCTTCAATAACGGCTAAGCGATACTCCTTTTTTAAATCTTGTAGGGTTGCCTCCAAAAGAGAAGTCTTACCTGCCCCAGGTGAACCTAACAGATTAAATACAAATATATTCTTTTTCTTAAACAACTGTTGTAAAGCCTCTGCAATAGCATCGTTTTTTGCCAGTACATTAGTTTTAACTTGAACTTGCATGCCCTAACCTTTCTATCAATCGATATCCATAGAGGTCACTTGTAACTCACGACCGCCTATAGTTTGTACGAAATGGCTGTCACAATAAGGACAAATAAACGTATAATTTTTTACAGAAAATATTTTATCACAATCTAAACACTTTCCTTCAATAGGAATAGTATTGATTTCTATGCGTGAGCCTTCCGCAGGGGTTCCCTTTGTAATGGCTTCCCAACAAAATAACAATGAATCAGGTTCTACCCCACTCATTAACCCTAAGTCTAGTTGAATAGAATGAATGACTGTCGCATCGTGTTGACGTAAGGTATCGAGCGCTACATCAAGAATACCTTCTGCTATAGACATCTCATGCATGGTATGCCTCATATACCGCTTCTAGCATCATTGTCGTTGTTACGGATCCAACACCTCCTGGTACAGGAGTAATGGCAGATGCAATATCTTTTACCGCATCATAATCAACATCACCTACAGTTTTGCCGTCCAGTTCATTAATACCTACATCAATAACAACAGCACCAGGCTTAATCATATTAGCAGTAATCATATGAGCACGACCAGCCGCAGCAATAATAATATCACCACGCTTTACTTGCTCTACTAGATCAGAAGTTCTAGAATGGCACATTGTAACAGTACCATGTGCAGCGAGTGCCATAAGCGCTACAGGTTTACCGATAACTTGGCTACGACCGACTACAACCACATGTTTTCCTTCTAAAGGAATATTATAGTGATTTAAAATAGCCATACAAGCCTTAGCCGTACAAGGAGCAAAGCCACCCTTACCAGCTGTTACTAAACCGATGTTATATGTTGTAAGACCATCAATATCTTTTTTAGGATCTAATATATCGATAAGAGCTTCTGTATCAATGTGTTTAGGCATTGGCATTAGCGGTAAAATTCCATGAATAGATGGATCAGTATTTAATTCATGCAACGCCGCTACTACTTCATCTTGCGTTGCCGTTTCAGGCAATTGCTTTAGCACAAAACCATAGCCAAAATTTTTAGCTGTTTTTTCCATAAATGTAGCATACATATGAGCGCCGTGGTCTTCACCGACAAGTAACACTGCCATAGTAATCACAGAGTTGCCTACTGCTGCAACTTTTTCTTGTAAAATCGCCTTGTGGGCATCTGCTACCGCTTTCCCTCGTAATTCGATCATAAGTATCTCCATTCATTCAAACTATTTATAAAAAAGGTGCCTCCTGAGAGGCACCAAAGTCTCTTATTCTATTATATAACGAACTGTCTATAATTTCTAATTATCTACTAAAGTGAACGGTAATTGCCGTCCCGGGTTGAACAGTAGTGCCCCCACTTTCATCTTGAGAAACGGCAATACCCGTTCCATCTGGTTTAAAGGCAAGTCCCGCCTTATGTAACCAATCACGCACTTCACCATAGGTAAAACCAGTAAAGTTAGGCAATGTAACAGAACCATCACTTCCCGGTTTTGGTTCAGGTAATGTATTAGCAGCTTTAACAGCTACTGGTGTACTTTCTTTAACATACGGACTCATTTGGTAATACCGTACAAGTTGAGATACGATGTCCTTAAATACAGGGGCTACAATTTGACTACCATAATAAGAACCCTTTTGTGGGTCATCAATAACGACAAGAACTACAAATTTTGGATCCTCTACAGGGCCAAAGCCAATAAAGGACGCAATGTATTGTCCGTCGAGATAACCGCCATGTTTGGTATCTAGTTTTTCCGCCGTACCAGTTTTACCGCCGAAGTGATAACCTTCTACCATCGCTTTTGTACCGCCACCTTCGGATACTTCTTTTTCTAGAATATCTACAATGGTTTTAGCGGTTTCCGCCGGAACTGGTTGTCCCACAACAGATGTTTCAGTCGTACTTGTAACATCGCCTTGAGAGTTACTATAAGACTTGATGATATGTGGTTTCATCATAGCCCCACCATTAGAAAGTGCACCAAAGGCGCGAACCATTTGTAATGGTGTAACCGCAATACCTTGACCGATGGACATAGTCGCAACGTCTAGCTTACTCATATCCTCTGGATTATACAAAATACCTGCTCCTTCACCAGGCAATTCAATACCTGTTTCAGAGCCAAAGCCATAATCACGTATATATTTCGAGAGAATATCTGCACCTGTTAATGTACCAATTTCAGCCATACCAGTATTAATAGAGTACTTCAAAATATCTAGCAAACGAACAGGACCATATCCCTCACCATTCCAGTTTCTAATGATATGTCCATTGGCAGCGAAGGCCCCTTTATCGTTATACACAGTGTCTAACTTCCATTTGCCTGCTGCAAGAGCTGCAGATGCAATGATAGGTTTGAATGTAGAGCCTGGTTCATATAAATTGGTAACCGCAATATTTTTGAAAGCCTCTTCACCACTTTGGTTGTAGTTATTAGGATCATAACTTGGACGATTGGCCATCGCTAATATTTCACCGTTCTTTGGATCCATAACGATAACGCTGGCATGCTTAGCTCCTGTATCAACCATCGCCTTATCAAGAGCGCGTTCTGCAATAAATTGAATTGTTGCATCGATGGTTAAGGTTACGCTTTTACCCTTATCTGGTAAAAATTTAGATAATACGGAACCAAAGATGGCATTCCCTTTGTTATCGGTAGCAACGATTTCTTGCTGCACACCACCCTTTAACTCTTCATCAAGGACCATTTCGAGACCATCAAGGCCTTTATCATCGGTTCCTACAAACCCCAGTATTTGAGCCGCTAGTACACCATTTGGGTAATAACGTTTGGACTCTTCCACAAAGTTAAGGCCTGCAATATTATTATCCTTAATGACTTGTGCCACCGCCTTAGACTTGTCCGCATCCATCATGCGATTAATCCATACGAAGGCAGAATCCTCTTGCAGAGCTTTCACAATATTTTCTTTTGACATGGTTACATATGGCGAAATGAGTTCCGCAATCTCTTGGGGAGACTGTTTAATCATCTTAGGGTCCGCATATAAAGATTTTGTAACTACACTCATCGCCAAAGGCTTGCCATTACGGTCATAGATTGTACCGCGCGGCGATTGTAATTTTCTATCTACTTGAACTTGTAATAAGTTTTTCTTCTCTAGGTCAAAGGTATCAAAGACCTGTAACTGTGCTAAACGTCCGATAAGGACGAAGGCAACGGTCATGAGTATGGCAAGGCACCACGTAGTGCGACTCCAATCACTCATGCGTAATAACGCTTTATTTAATAACTTCATCATTTCTCCACTGGACGGCGTAACTTATGGTCTAATGCATCATATAATGCATCTGGTTCATTGGGAATCACCCCATTTTGTACCTGACCTAATAAATACTGCAATCCTTCCCCCACTTTTTTCCCTGCAAGCTTAATAACTCGTTCGTCATAATTTAAATCCTTTGTATGGATAGGCATCTCTAGGCTAAGATCTGCCATACATTCACCAAAGGCTAAGGTACCATCAGTCGATGCATAAGGCTTCCCACAGCCTAACACATCGGCAGCACAAACCTTAGATAATTGTTCCCATGCAATTCGCATAATTTGACTATCTCGAAACTCACCGCTGCGAGCCTCTTTACGGATCCACTTTTTCTCATTAGCTTCCCCATTTTGTACAAAATAGTGAAAGCGCATATGATTTTTTACAATCCAAGCTACACGGCGCACAAAACTCTTAGGGTAACCTAAACGAGTAAGTAATGTTTCTGTCATTTCAGCCCCTAATGTATCATGACCACGATCTGTGAGGCGACCATTCACCACAGCACGCACCGTAGGCATCCCCTTTGCTACATCGTGTAACAGTGCACCCCAACGTAATGTTAAATCTGGTTCTGTATGAGATACAACGGCTAATGTATGATACCAACCATCAAATTCGTGAAAGTCTTTTTCTTGTGGTAAATTCACAAGATGGTATAGCTCTGGTAAAATAGGCACTTCACGAGTCACGCCATTTTCTACAACGCGACAAGAGCACTCGGCCAAGCGGGATTGAACAAGGACATCAAGGCCTTTAGCCACCGCAGGCTCTAACATGAGACGATTAATCTCATTTCGTACACGTTCTAAAGACAAGCCAGGTACGCGGTGAAAAGCCTTAGGCATAGCCTCTAATAGATCTTTACTCGGCAAGAAATCCAACTTCGCCACAAAACGGCACGCCCTAAATAATCGTAACGCATCTTCTTCAAAACGTTCCTGCGCATTACCAATGGTTCGTAACATCTTATGTTTAATATCACGTCGTCCACCTACAAGGTCTATAACTTCACCATAACGGTTCATAGCCATGCCGTTAACAGTAAAATCACGACGCAACACATCTTCTTCTAAGGTATCGGCATAAGTAATTTCTTCGGGACGATGGCTATCTGCACCATATCGTTCTGTTCTATATGTAGCAATTTCATATGGCTTGCCCTCTAATGTAGCTACCACTACGCCAAAAGATTTTCCTACGAGGTCTGTCGTTTGAATATCATGACCGCGAAGAACCTCAATCACTGTATCGGGACGTGCAGACGTCACAATATCGAAGTCATGTGGCTTTTGATGCATCAAAATATCGCGCACAGCGCCGCCTATGATATAAGCTTCATGGCCGGCTTCTTCTAATACGGTCAATATTCGATTTGCTTGTTCCATCATACACGCTCCTTTCTGAACTAGTCTAATCTTTATTTTACTACAAATGAAAGCATGAAAAAAGTGCAATCCTTATAAGGATTGCACTCGTTCTGCAATAGCTGTACCTGTCGGTGTCACCGCAAGGCCGCCATCACTTGTTTCACGCAATGCTGCCGGCATAGCACGGCCTATATTATTCATCGCTTCAATGACTTCATCTGGTGGAATTTGGCTTTCAATATTCATTAACGCCATTTCAGATGCAGTAATAGCATGGACTGCATAAAAGCCATTACGCTTAACACATGGCACCTCTACGAGCCCTGCTACCGGATCACAAGCAAGCCCCAATAGATTTTTCATGCACAATGCGATAGCATGACCTACTTGACGTGGTGAACCGCCCATCATTTCGACAATCGCTCCTGCTGCCATACACGCAGCCGTACCAATTTCCGCTTGGCAACCGCCAACAGCACCAGCAACACAAGCGCGATTTGCTACTACATTACCAATACCGGACGCAGCTAAGAAGCCTTTTACAACTGTGGCTCTCTCTAATTGGTAGTGGTCTGCTACGGCTTTCACCGCACCAGGCATAACACCACAAGAGCCCGCCGTAGGACAAGCAACAATGCGGAACATCTTTGCATTTGCCTCATTTACAGCAATAGCATACGTCATTGCCTTATACGCAATATCGCTCATAAAACGAGGTGTTTGCCCATTAAGCTGTGCCGCTTGACCACCGGACATACCAGAAGCCGTTTTCTCCGCATAAGCTATGCCATCTTGAATGGAGCTTTCAAAAATATCTAAGCGATTTTCTATTTCATGAACAACCGCATCTTCACTGCGGTCGTAATTCTCTAATTCATAACGCAATACTACATCGCCAAAAGAAATATTGTTTTCCTCACCTAGGCGAATAATATCTGCAATTGTATCATATGCATAACTCATCATTCGCCCTCCTATAATGCTTCAAAGGTCATCACATCCTGGATGCCTGGAAACTCGCGCATAAACTGAACTGTAATAGGATTTACCACCGTATCTGTAGTAATAACCATGACTGCATCCTTATGCTTGCCCTTACGGAATACGCGCATCGTAGCGATGTTAATATCGGACTCGCTCAATGCTTGGCTAACAAGAGAAATCGCACCAGGTCTATCCTCATGGAACACAACGAGCGTAAACTCATCTCCTGTAATGGACATATCATTTCCATCTACTTCGGTAATCATAATCTGACCACCGCCGAGAGAGCGACCAATAACAGTCATATGACGATTATGTTCATCATACATATCAAAACGCACCACATTCGGATGCCCTACATCAAGAGGAGACTCAATAAAAGAAAACTCCATCCCCTCTTTTTTCGCTAATTTATGGGCAACTCGGATGTTCGCATCATCCTCTTTATAACCTAATAAGCCGCCAATCAAAGCACGATCCGTACCATGCCCTTTATAAGTTTTTGCAAAAGATCCATATAATGTTAAATCTACCTTTTTAGGAGTAGCACGAAAAATACACCGCGCCATCTTGCCTAGTCGCGCAGCACCCGCTGTATGCGAACTAGACGGACCAATCATAATAGGCCCTATAATATCAAAAATACTGTTCATACATACCTCTATATACACACAAATAATGTGAGAAATCTCTTACTTACCTATAGTATAACAATCAATATTGATAAATGTCTATATGCACATTAGAGGCATATTTGTTTGTTTACAGAGGACTACTATTCTTGTGAAAGCTGTTTTAAAAGTTTGTATATTGATGGGACGCATCAATATCTACAGTTATAAAAAGGAAAGACTATACTTATGCAGCGACATCAGGTCACGAGGAGCAAAGAAGTATAGTATTTCCTTTTTAACTAAGTTGTGGATACAAAACTGGCCCCATCAATATACAAACACTCGATAGATAGCTTTCACAATAATAGTAAAAAAACGCACCTAAGGATAACCCTAGGTGCGTTATTTATAACAACAGTCCTAAATCATAAAAGAGAGGGGACGTAGGACTGTAGTTAACAGATTAATAGATCCTATTAGCCCAAGATAGCTTTCATGTCAGCTTCTGGAGTTGTAATTGGATGTAATTGGAATTTTTCTACCAAAATGTTCAATACATTGCTGGAGAAGAATTTAGGCAAGGAAGGTCCGATGTAAATGTTACGGATACCCAATGCTAACAATGTTAACAAGATACATACCGCTTTTTGTTCGTACCAGGACAATACCAATGTCAATGGCAAGTCGTTTACATCACATTCAAATGCACCAGCTAAAGCTACTGCTACTTGAATAGCGGAGTAAGCATCGTTACATTGACCCATATCAAGGATACGAGGGATACCACCGATTTCGCCGATGTTCATGTCGTTGAAACGGAATTTACCACAAGCCAATGTCAATACTACAGTATCATTTGGAGTTTGTTTAACGAATTCAGTGTAGTAGTTACGGCCTACTTTAGCACCGTCACAACCACCTACCAAGAAGAAGTGTTTAATAGCGCCAGCTTTTACAGCATCAATTACTTTATCAGCAATACCCAATACTGTGCCATGACCGAAACCAGTAGTTACTTCATGACCACCGTTGATACCAGTGAATTCTTGAGCTTCTTTGTAGCCGCCCAATTCGATAGCACGGTTGATAACTGCGGAGAAGTCTTTAGTACCATCTTCTTTTTCTTCGATATGTGCACAACCATCGAAACCTACCATATCTGTAGTGAAGATATTAGCTTTGTAGTTTTCTTTTGGTGGCATAATGCAGTTTGTAGTGAACAAGAATGCGCCAGGAACATCAACAAATTCTTTTTGTTGGTTTTGCCATGCTGTACCGAAGTTACCTTTCAATTGAGGATGTTTCTTCAATTCAGGATAAGCGTGGCAAGGCAACATTTCACCATGAGTATAGATATTTACACCTTTACCATCAGTTTGTTCCAATAATTGTTTCAAGTCATGAAGGTCATGACCAGTTACAACGATGAAAGGACCTGGTTCTACAGTCAAAGGAACTGTAGTTGGTACAGGTGTACCATATGTTTCAGTATTAGCTTTATCAAGAACAGCCATACATTTCAAGTTAATTTGACCAAATTCCATCAAAAGATCAAGCCATTCTTCAGCGCTGTGATCTTTAGCGAATTCTACCATGCCTTTAACAAACCAAGCGTCAACATCAGCATCGTGGAAGCCAAGGCGAGCAGCATGCCATGCGTACGCAGCCATACCACGCATACCTAACAATAATGTGGAGCGAAGGGATACGATGTCTTCTTCACCTTTCCACAATTGTTCCCAATCAAAGTTTTGTTGAGCGCTATCCACTTTTGCATGGTAAGCATTTACTTCGTCAATGAATTCTTGAACGCGGTCTTCAGAGAAGTTTACGTTTGTTACACACATGAACAAACCGCGCATAATATAATCGATACCTTCTTTAGTATGACCCTTTACGTCTAAAGCGCGAGCCAAGCCAACTAAGGCAGCAGTTAATTCGTCTTGTAAGTTAGCAACTGGTGCAGTTTTACCACATACACCTTGTACAGTACAGCCACCTGGTGCTGCAGATTGTTCGCATTGATAACAGAACATGCTCATTTGAAAATCCTCCTTTGCGAGACTTCCTCGCAGTCAAGCTAGATAATATAAAACCTATACATTACACTGATGTTTTATCAGTTGTCTGATTGATTACATTTGAAAGTATAACGTAAAGATGATACAATTTCTGTAGCTTGAGCAACAAATAAAAACTTTTTCAAAAATTTTCCTGACTCCCCTTATGGAACAGGTAGACCATTCGGTCTTATACTTTTATTATACAATAATCATTTTTAATTGCTATAGACTTTATCACACCGGAGGTGCCTATGAAACAAATACTTTCAAACGATATCATTAATCAGTATATGCCCACCCTCGTGAAATGTCCTTTATTCAATACATTAGGAGAGCCAGAGCTGCGTGGCTATTTAAATAATGCCAAAGTTATCATCCACAGTTACAAAAAAAACGATTTTATAGCCCTCGCTGGAGATCCTATGGAGGGTATCGGCGTCATCCTTGAGGGCAGCGCTTTACTAACTCGTGAAAATGTCATGGGCCAACGGGTTATTATGGCAAACTTAGAACAATCAGATATTTTCGGAGAAGCACTACTATTTAGTAAACAGCCTTTATGGCCTGCTACCATTAAGGCAACAAAAGCAACTAAAATTATGTTTATTCCGCTTGAAACCTTTATTAAAACATTGCCGGATTGTCATCAATGCCAAACTAAAATCCTATCTAATCTATTAGAGGATTTATCTGAAAAAGCAATTCTATTAACCAGAAAAGTCCACTACCTCACATTAAAAGGGATGCGCGAAAAGATTTTTGCGTACTTAACAGATATTTATAAACGTCAGCATTCTAACACAATTCAATTACCCCATAACCGCGAGCAAATGGCTGAGGTACTCAATGTATCTCGCACAGCCCTTAGCCGTGAACTAGGGCGCCTTCGCGATGAAGGTCTCATTGATATTACAGGGCGCACCGTAACAATTAAAAACATTGAAGACATTGAAGAATTCGGCTTTAACACCTTTTAATACTTAATGGCTATTAAATTTAACAAACTAAAAAGTCTCTCAAGATTATCTTGAGAGACTTTTTTATTACACGACTCATAAAGTATATAACGGTTTTAAGTATATACCCATATTAATAACTATATAATATAATTTTTTAAACTATATAGTGTTTAAAATTGTAAATTAGAACCAATGAGACAAATCAAATTCTTCACCAATGGTTGCTTTCACATGAGCACGGCCTAAGTAAAGGCCTAACAATGTTAAGCTAATTTTAGACATTGGCGTGCTATCAAAGACATCAGCTAAGTCCAATAGAACCGGTGAAATATCATCCATAATATCACGCGCCTCTTGGCCCCTGAAAGCAGTAGGTTTGCTCTTCATCAGAGCTAAAAGATCACGTTGAACCATAGCATTAGAAATTCGTGTTTGTCTAAAGAATTGTGGTGCCAAAGACTCATCTACCAAGGCTAATATATAAAGATTGGAGTTCAAGCTACGCACCACATAACGTGGATCTACACCATGACCATCTGTAGCACGGAAGAGTTCTTCCTTAGAAAAACCACGATAGTTGAATACAAACGGATATGAATTAGACAACACTTGGCATAAAGTGATAGGCTCTTGTTCTTCTTGTGTACAGCGTAAATAGTCTAGCTGGCGATAGAAGGAATCATTTCGAGGCAAATCAGAGATGAATGGCTCAATATATTTTTCCACATAATGTTGGAAGTGAATCAATCCATAGTTATTAGAGTTTCTAGAATATTGTAACAATAATGTTAAGGCCATAACTTGGAAGTGACCTAAAGTTAAATGAGGTAATACACGTAATGCATCAAAAGCTACGAGGTATGGCGTACTAGATTTAGGAGATTGAACCACATCTAGAAAAGCACCTAACGCAGCGGACTTCATCCACTCTGTATTTGTAGCGGCATATGCCTTTTGCATACTCATCAACGCTTCTTGAATAACAATATTCTCTAGTAATGCATTCACTTCAACAATTTTTGTAATATTGAGAGCCGCTAAAGCATCTCTTGTAATAGATTCTACATAGTGTTGCGTATCACCATGTAACACCCCAAAGGAATGAACAAATGGTGCTATAGCCAACTCAACGCATTTATCCTCATGCGCCGCTTTTGCCCATTGACCATGCGGTTCCTCCTCTTCAGTTAAACTTGTTGCCGCCAATTGTGCTTCAATTTCAGAAGCATCAAACAAACGCGTTTCATCTAATACCGATGGACCTTCCGCGGTTTGTATTTCGTTTGCACCACCTATCATCTGTGTAGCATCTATGCTATCCGCTTCATCAGCTTCAAAGGCTTCCACAGATTCACCCATAGCAATTGTATCTTCAACAGAGTTTGCGTTATTGAGAAGTTCATCTGTAACAACATCGAGGACAATAGTTTTATCCACCAACGGAGTAACACCTTGATTAGCTTGATTAGCTTGCTTAAGATCTGATACGGCTGTCATCACAATGGTTTCATCCCCTATTGGTGTGCCATTATCCGAACCTATTGATGTTCCATTATCCGAACCTAATGCTAACGCATATTCTCCCTCTGAAACATGACTTGAATTAGACTTTAGAGTACTTCTTCTATTATAAGAGGTATCTATAGGATCAACCAGAGATTCAGCCGGTTCTCGCTCTTCACCGACCACCGTTTCAACTGTATCCGGAATTGATGCAGTATATACATTAGTCCCACTCGTATGTGTGATTGTTACATTGCCCTCTTGCGACTCCGTTGCAAATATAACATCATGATGCTCTTTAAGATTATTTTTATTACTTATGTTTTTATAGGATTTTTCTTTTGCCTTACTTTCACCATCACCACCGCTAAAAACAGCATAGCAAACAGCAAAGAATCCCAATGCCACGACGGCTAATACAAAATACGGTATTAGGTTTGACATACTATCCCCCTACATCAATGCTTCATTATATGCAGCACGCTCACCGCCAATGCTCTTCGGACGAACACGACAAGCGGTCACATGTGCTTTCCCAATTTCTTTCACACAAAGACGTACAGGCACTGCAACGTGTTTCATGTGCATACCAATGAAAGTATCTCCAATATCGATGCCTACATCAGCTTGAATAAATTCAACCATCACAGGATCATCAAAATGTTCGTACGCCATCACAGCCAGGGCACCACCCGCATGACGTTGAGGAACAACATTAACTTCCTCCTCCCATGTCATAGCGCTACGGTCCATAACAAGTGCACGATTAATATGTTCACAACATTGAATCGCCAAGTTAAGTCCTTTAGCCTTAACAGCATTGTATATTTCATCAAATACGACCTGAGCCACATCAAGGTGAGAGTCAGTGCCGATTTTTTTACCTACAATTTCGCTAGTGGAACAGCCAACAACGAATAATTGACCTTCGCGAACCTTTGCTAAATCAAGTAATTCAGCCATCGCGTTGCGAGTTGACTGACGAATAGTTTCTACAGAAGTCATGTTATCGCCTCACTCAAATTGAATGTATAAAATCTATATGTATATTATCATAAAACCGACAGAATCGGTAGACTAAACTCTACACGTAACGGATGAACATCTTATGATTATGGCTTAACAACAAAAAGAGGCTTGCTTTAGCAAGCCTCTTTCAATCACTCAATGGTGATATTAGATTTTTCTGTAAGGTTTTTGGCCTAATTCGTAGAAGTTATTACCTTCAGTATCGCCAACTACGATGCAAGGGAAATCTTCAACAGTCAATTCAGCCAAAGCTTCTGGTCCAAGTTCACCATAAGCAAGTACTTCATATTTTTTGATGGATTTTGCAATCAATGCTGCCGCGCCACCAACTGCTGCGAAGTATGTGCAACCATTTTTCTTCATGGATTCAACTACTTCTGGTTTACGGGAACCTTTACCAATCATGCCTTTGATACCTTGATCAAGCATTGTTGGTGTGTAAGCATCCATACGACCGGAAGTTGTAGGACCAGCGGAACCAATTGGATCACCAGGTTTTGCAGGTGTTGGTCCAAGATAATAAACAAACTTATTTGTCCAGTCGATTGGCAATTTTTCACCACGCGCTAAAGCTTCAGTCATAACTTTATGAGCAGCGTCACGAGCGGAGTAAATTTTACCAGTAATAAGAACGCTATCACCAACTTTTAATTTGCGGGAAAACTCTTCATTATATTCTTCAGTATTAATGCGAATTGATTCAGCCATTGTTTTTACCTCCTATCGATTAAAGTACTACGTGAGCATGACGAGCAGCATGGCACATAATAGTAACTGCAACAGGAAGACCTGCGATGTGAGTTGCACCCCATTCGATGTTTACACCGATACAAGTTGTAGTGCCACCCAATTGTGGTCCAATACCAGTTTTGTTAACCATTTCCATGATTTCTTCTTCTAATTTTGCATAGTCTGCATCTTTATGAGGTACACTAATGTCACGAAGCAACGCTTTTTTGGACATAACAGCTGCTTGGTCCATAGTACCGCCAATACCAATGCCGAGTACGATTGGAGGGCATGGGTTAGGGCCTGCATGTTTTACGATTTCAAGGACTGCATTTTTAACGCCTTCCACACCATCAGCAGGTACGAGCATAGCTACATCGGATTTATTTTCAGAACCGAAACCTTTTAATTCTACTTGAATATCTACTTTATCGCCAGGAACGATTTCAGTGTAGATGATTGCAGGTGTGTTATTTTGTGTATTTTTACGGTTGAACAATGGTTCAGCTACAACGGATTTACGAAGATAACCTTCAACATAACCAGCTGCAACACCAGCATTGATAGCTTCTGTAAGATCACCACCAACGAAATGAACATCTTGACCAACTTTTAAGAATACCATAGTCATACCAGTATCTTGGCAGTATGGACGATCTTCAGCATCGGCAATTTCTGCATTTTTAATAATTTGATCAAGAACGATACGACCTACTGAAGACTCTTCTGTTTCACGGCCTTTTTTCAAACCTTCATAGATGTCTTTTGGCAAGTGGTAAGCTGCGTCCATACACATTTGACGGACTGTTTTTGTGATTTCAGATACTTGAATCTCGCGCAAGATAATCCCTCCTCAGGAAAATAGTTGAATATTAATTCTAATACCGATGAGATAAAATAAAATTCTCAAACATATGAAAGAATATCTATCTCAAACCGATGAGATTAACTCTATACATAAATCGTAGCACACAATATAAGGGGATTCAACGTCTCACCTATACAGTTTTCTCAATGCTTTTCCAGTTTTTGAGAATTGTTTTCACGAATATTTTTGTATATATTTCGGTTTTTCAATAGCCTACATAGACTTTATTCTCCAGTCACTAAAAAAGCCCCATTTTGTGATAAAAGTCATAGTCTATCACATATCAATAAGATTTTAATATCTTACATTATTACCTACTTTCTTATATATAAATTTGGTTTAAAATGAACCACAAACATAGACTATATCTAATAAGATAAATACACTTTTGTCTTAACTGATACTACTTTTCAACTAAATCTTTTAAACTTTTCTATAATGCATATGTATACCGATTATCTTCAATATACTTATATTGCTAACTCCCATTCATTTGGAGCCATACAATCACCTTAGAACGCAGTAAATATCTATAGTTAATAAGCTCTATAGATTTTATTAATTTTAATGACTCTCTCATCAAAATTATTGATAACTAATTTTATTTATAAAGTTATGTCTTTTAGTCATAATTGACAATATCTATTTTATAGTGTTCTAAAAAAAATGCTTGCTTTTATAATTAAACTAACATATAATAACAATCGTACCATTCCTCGATAGCTCAGTCGGTAGAGCAATCGGCTGTTAACCGATCGGTCGTAGGTTCGAGTCCTACTCGAGGAGCCATTTTGGCCCGTTGGTCAAGCGGTTAAGACACCGCCCTTTCACGGCGGTATCCCGGGTTCGATTCCCGGACGGGTCACCACCATGGACGATTAGCTCAGCTGGGAGAGCGCCTGCCTTACAAGCAGGATGTCGGCAGTTCGATCCTGTCATCGTCCACCAGACTAAAGAAGCAAGCTATTAAGCTTGCTTCTTTTTTTTGTATATATGATATAATAATATAAATTGTATAATTTGTAATTTTAAAAGAGTTTTATTAAGAGGAGGAATTATGTTACATAACTTCGGACTCTATAAACGTCCACTACTTACAGTACTTGCTGTACTACTCACAACTGCATTTACAACAGCCAGTGCCGCTATGATCGATTTGAGTCAATTAACACCAAATACAACACAACCTGTAGCTCTTAGCACTATACAAAGTAGCACAAGTAATGAAGCTCCTACATTAGCCCCTGAAACGAATATGGAGCCTGTCATAAAAGTGGCTGCAACACCAACATCTACACCGATTTCTGGAGCTCCGGAAAAAGCCACAATTAATACTTCTAGTACAAGTCATGATGGACACTTAGAAAACTTTCCGAGCCGTAAAGTTACTATTGTTGTACCAGCAAATTTGCGCAATGAAAACACAGCTCAATTTGGTCGCTACATGACAGATCGCTTATCAAATACACTTAAATATCCTTACTATGATACAACCATCGTAAGTACTAACACACCAACTGCAGAAATTAAAGCCGCTGATCTTGCTCAAATTGCAGAGGCCCAAAATTCTGAAATCGTTATTATGCCTGTACCATTACAAGACGTATATGTACAAGTTAATACTATTAACAGCCCAGATCCATACAATAAGGATAATCATGAAATTTATATCGCCGCAAAGGTTAATGCCCTTTTATACTATTATGATGTAAACGATAAGATAATCCATACTGTTCGTACGGGCTTCAACCAAACTGATGACTCTTTGACTATGCCAACACATAAATCAGTTTGGAACAAAGTTATGACTATATTACTTGATAAATTACCATACAAACGAATTCCAACAGACCGTGACCGTTACCAAGCACCTGGTATCAATTCTGAGACACCTGTTGTATTAGATTTTCAAGTAGAACAGCCTAAGAATACTGCATACTCCTTAAAAGGTGTGAGCATTTTATAATCAAAATTAGAAAGATAAAAAGGCTAGCCAGATGGCTAGCCTTTTTCTTATAACATTTTTGTAACATGCAAGCGCAGTAAGGCACGTTGCAATGCTGCTTCCGCTCTTTCTACATCAATATCAGGTGTAGGATTTGATAACCGACCTTCTGCACGCTCTTTAGCTCGACGAGCACGTTCCACATCAATGGATGTTGGATCTTGACAGTCAGGGGTTACAATACTCACCTTATTATGTTCAATTTCACAGAAGCCACCAAAAACAGCATATTCACGAGATGTTCCATCTGGTTGATCAATGCGTAAAGGTGCCAAGTCTAATGCGATAATCATAGGTGCATGGTTTGGCAAAATACCAAAAGCACCATCGATAGCTTTACCTACAAAGAATGTAGATTGGCCTTCGAATACAATCGCATCAGGTGTAATTATCTGTAGGGTCATAGGTTCCGCCATGGATTATTCCCCCTTCTCTTGCATTTCCTTTGCTTTTTGAACGGCTTCATCTATGGTACCAACCATGTAGAATGCACCTTCTGGCAATTCATCATGTTTACCATCCAAGATTTCTCTGAAGCCTCTCAATGTTTCGGACAATGGCACATATTTACCAGGAGAACCAGTAAATACTTCTGCTACGAAGAATGGTTGACTCAAGAAACGTTGAATCTTACGAGCACGGGATACAGTGAGTTTATCTTCGTCAGACAATTCTTCCATACCGAGGATTGCGATAATATCTTGAAGATCGCGATATTTTTGCAATACTTCTTGTACGCCACGAGCTACTGCGTAGTGCTCTTCCCCAAGTACATGTGGATCCAAAATACGGCTTGTAGAGTCCAGAGGATCCACCGCTGGATAGATACCGAGTTCCGCAATGGAACGAGACAATACTGTTGTCGCATCCAAGTGAGCGAATGTCGCTGCTGGAGCAGGGTCAGTCAAGTCATCAGCAGGTACATATACAGCTTGTACGGAAGTAATGGAGCCCTCTTTTGTAGATGTAATACGTTCTTGTAATGCCCCTACGTCATTAGCCAATGTAGGTTGATAACCTACGGCAGATGGCATACGACCTAAGAGGGCAGATACTTCGGAACCCGCTTGAATAAAGCGGAAGATGTTATCAATGAACAAGAGCACGTCTTGTTTTTTCACATCACGGAAGTATTCGGCCATTGTAAGGCCTGTAAGACCTACGCGCATACGAGCCCCTGGTGGCTCATTCATTTGTCCATATACGAGAGCTGTTTTGTTGATAACGCCGGACTCTTTCATTTCGTTCCACAAGTCGTTACCTTCACGAGTACGTTCGCCTACACCGGAGAATACGGAATAACCGCCGTGCTCTGTAGCAACATTGTGAATCAATTCCATGATCAATACGGTTTTACCTACACCGGCACCACCGAAGAGGCCAATCTTACCACCTTTTACATATGGAGCGATAAGGTCAACGACCTTAATACCTGTTTCCAAGATTTTTGTGTCTGGAGAAAGGTCATCAAATTTAGGTGCTGGACGGTGAATAGGCCATTTTTCATCAGCCACAACTGGTGCTGGATCATGGTCTACAGTTTCACCAAGTACGTTAAAGATACGACCCAATACGCCTTCCCCTACAGGAACGGAAATTGGAGCACCAGTATCTTCTGCTTCCATATTACGTGTCATACCGTCAGTAGAACTCATGGCAACGCAACGAACTGTATCGTCGCCTAAGTGTTGCATAACCTCTACTACGATTTTTTGTCTATCGTGTGCCTTGTGGTCATGGTAGATGTGGATAGCGTTGTAGATAGCTGGTAAATGACCAGCATCAAAGCGCACGTCTACAACTGGGCCGATGACCTGCACAACTTTACCAATATTATTACTCATCGACAGATGTCTCCTTATCTATTGCAAGGCATTAGCGCCACCAACGATTTCAGAAATTTCGTTTGTAATACTAGATTGACGCAACTTGTTGTATTCAAGGCCTAAGGACTCAATGAGTTCCCCTGCATTATCTGTAGCCGATGTCATGGCCGTCATACGAGCACCTAATTCACTAGCTGCAGATTGCAACAATCCATTATAAACTGTAATTTCTAAGTATTTTGGCAGCAACGCCTCCAAGACGGATACGGCGGACGGCATGAAATCATACTCTTCGCCTTTTACCTCATCTTGTGGTTGCTCTATTGGCAACAAGCGCTCAGCCTGTGCAATTTGCGTCATAGAATTTACAAAACGTGTATAGATCATGATGACTTCGTCTACTTCATGACGTTCATATAGTGAAAGTGCTTCATGCATAATAGTACGCGCATGTTCATAGGATGGTTTATCCGAGAAGCCCGCATAAGACTTATCGATGCGAACACCTCTAGATTTCATGCTGTCTCTAGGCTTTCTGCCTGCCGTGATAACACGGTATGTATCAGGAGATTTACCATGTAATTGTTCCATGGCAAATTTCAATACATTAGACGAAAATGCCCCTGCAAGACCTTTATCTGCACCTACTACAATATAGCAAGTGCGCTCTACAGGTCGCACATCTAAAAGAGGACTTTCAAAGCCTTCTAAATCACTATTAGACATATGACGCAAGATTTGCCCTATCTTTTCTGCGTAAGGACGAGTAGCTTCCGCTTTTGTTTGTGCCCTACGAAGACGAGCAGAAGCTACCATCTTCATCGCTTTTGTAATTTGTTGCGTATTGGTAACACTTTTTATGCGTTTTCGCAAATCTTGTGCACTAGCCATACATTACGCCTCCTTACGAGACACTAATGTATGTGTAGAGCCAAATGCTTCAACACATTCTGGGATTGCTTGCTTCAATAGATTTTCAGTTTCTTCGTCAATTTTCTTAGACGTTTCAATGTTAGTGATGATTTCAGGATAATTTGCTTTTACATAACGTAAAAGTTCAGCTTCAAAGGACAATACATCTGCCACTTGAATATCTGCTAAGTACCCTTTAGTACCAGCGTAAAGGTTGATAACCATTTCCGCTACACTCATAGGCTCATATTGACCTTGTTTTAACATTTCAGTTAAGCGTTCACCACGATCAAGTTGAGCGCGTGTAGCCGCATCAAGGTCAGAACCAAACTGAGCGAAAGCAGCCAACTCACGATATTGAGCAAGGTCCAAACGCAATTGGCCCGCCACTTGCTTCATCGCTTTAGTTTGTGCGCTACCACCTACACGGGATACGGACAGACCTACGTCAACAGCTGGACGAATACCAGAATAGAACATATCTGTTCCCAAGAAAATTTGACCATCAGTAATGGAAATTACGTTTGTTGGAATGTATGCAGATACGTCACCTGCTTGTGTTTCAATGATTGGCAACGCTGTAATAGAACCTCCACCAAGTTCAGATGAAAGTTTCGCAGCCCGCTCTAATAGACGACTGTGTAAGTAGAATACGTCGCCTGGATATGCTTCACGCCCTGGTGGACGGCGCAATAATAGGGACATAGCACGATATGCAGCCGCTTGTTTTGTTAAGTCATCATATACGCATAATACGTGTTTACCTTGGTACATAAAGTATTCACCCATGGCAACACCAGCATATGGGGCAATGTATTGAAGAGGTGCACCTGTGGAAGCACTCGCAGAAACTACGATTGTATATTCCATAGCGCCTGCTTCTTCAAGTTTTTGTACTACGCGAGCAACTGTAGATTCTTTTTGACCAATAGCTACATAAATACAAATAACATCTTTGCCTTTTTGGTTCAGAATAGTATCTAAGGCAATCGCAGTTTTACCTGTACCACGGTCACCGATGATAAGCTCACGTTGACCACGGCCGATTGGTACCATCGCATCAATCGCTTTAAGACCTGTTTGCAATGGTTCATTTACGGATTGACGATCCGCAATACCAGGTGCTGGATGTTCGATAGGACGACGTTCTGTAGCTTGAATAGCACCCTTGCCATCAAGAGGTTGACCAAGAGGGTTTACTACGCGACCAATCAAGGCATCTCCGGCAGGAACGTCCATAATTTTGCCAGTACGGCGCACTTGGTCCCCTTCTTTAATCAAGAAGTCATCACCTAATAGTACGGCACCCACATTATCTAATTCTAAGTTCAAAACCAAGCCATATACGCCGTGTGGTAATTCTAGCAACTCACCGGCCATGGCTCTTTCAAGACCATAAATATGGGCGATGCCATCCCCTACGTCGAGAACAGTACCCACATCATCGACATTGAGGTCAACATCATAGTCCTGAATCTGCTGTTTGATTATAGCAGTGATTTCTTCAGGCTTCATTTTCATATATACCCATTCACCCCTATCTAATAGAGTTCGTTCTTAATAAAGATTTTTCTAATTCCTCTAAACGACGAGATACAGAGCCATCAATGCGTTTATCCCCTACTTGGATAATAATACCACCCATAATAGATAGATCTTGACGCACAGATAAAATAACATCTTTCCCTGTTACTTCTCGTAATTTAGCTTGTACAGATGCTTCTACATCAGCTGTGATTGGTTCTGCTACAGTTACAGTAGCTTCCAAAATACCACGAGCCTCTCGTGATTTTTGAATAAACGCTGCAATGGCCTGTGCAATATAACAATGGCGCCCGCGTTTAATCATCACATAGATAAAGTGTAAAGCAACTTTGTCGATACTAGATTCAAAGATGGAACCAACTAACTTAATCTTTGCATCTTCTGTAACGATTGGATTTTCAAGGAATAAACGAAGTTCAGGCTGTTCCGCCATAACGGACGCTACATAACCTAATTGCTCCTCCATGAGTTCCAAAATATTTTGTTCTTGAGCTAATTCAAACATAGCCGAACCATATTTATCTGCTACAATTTCTATGCTCATCGTATCACAACCCTATCGTTTTACTATCAAGTTGACGAATAGCGTCTTCGATCAATTTTGTATTAGTTTCGCTGTTCATATCTTTAGCAACAACTTTACCAGCCATAGCTACAGATAAAGATACCACTTCGTTACGCAAGCTGTTCATAGCACGATCGCGTTCGATGGCAATATCTTGACGAGCACGATTTTTTTCTTGTTCAATTTGCTCGCGAGCTGTTGCCAATTGTTCTCGTGTAGTATTTTCTGCTTCTTGAATTGCTTTTTCAACAATTTGTTGTGCTTCTACACGAGCATTAGAAATTTGAGCTGCATAATCAGCTTTAAACTTTTCTGTCTCTGCACGGGCTTGTTCAGCAGCTTCTAAATCTTTAGCAATTCGTTCTTTACGTTCTGTCATCATAGCCAATAATGGTTTATATGCAAAACGCGCCAATAGCCAAACTAATATAAAAAAGTTCAACATTTGAGCAAGAATCGTTCCAAGGCTTAAGTCAACCAAGGTTATTCCTCCTCGTTATTATCTGAATAACAAAATAAACGCAACTACTACACCGATGATAGGCATCGCTTCGATTAAACCAATCGCAACGAACATAGTAGACATCAATTGACCACGCAATTCAGGTTGGCGTGTAATACCTTCGATTACTTTACTAGATACAAGACCGTCACCGATACCTGCACCAATGGCACCACAACCTACTGCGATCGCTGCTGCTAATGCGAATAAACCTTGAGCTTCCATAATATATCCTCCATATATAATAATTAATGTTCCTCACTAAGAGCCATCCCTAAATAGGATGCTGTAAGAACGGTAAAAATAAAGGCTTGAATAATGCCGATAAACAAACTAAAAGCAATCCACACCCATGGTACAGGTACAAACCAAGGCAACTTGTATAATACTTCTAACAAAATTTCACCAGCTACGATATTGCCGAATAGACGGAAAGCAAGCGTAACAGGTCTAGCGATCTCTTCAAAGATATTAAGTACTAGCAAAGCCTTATAAGGTCGTACAAAATGCTTAAAGTAAGATAAGCCTTTAACTTTAATACCCATAACCCATACTACTAATGTACTACATAAAGCCAATGCAACTGTAGTATTGATATCAGATGTTGGTGATGTTAACGCCTTAAGTGTAGGCATTAAGCCTAATTCATTTCCTACAAAAATAAATAAGAAAAACGTAAATAACAAGGAACTCACCATCGGCCAATGACGACCCAAGTTCGGAGCTAATTGCCCCTCTAAGCCTTCTAATATAGATTCCACTATATTTTGCAAGCCTACAGGCACCAATTTACGTCCTCGGGTGGCTAGTATTGTTATTAATATTACAATAGCCATAGTAACCCATGTAGCAATCAAGGTATCTATATTAAATGTCAACCCCAACCACTGCACGACCTCATGGTGTCCCGCATGTAATACCACGTTCTCAACCCCTTTCATAGATATAATAAAACCTAATATATTTACAATTAATATAAATATAACATATATGTATCATCATACATCGTTATAGATATATAATCAACACTTGAAGGGTAAGCAATTCCAATTAATCATAAATATAATGTATACAATGCATAATTGGAATACCTTTGTTGTTCCTATTTTAGGTCATTTTAGAACTAAAACTGGCAACTGAGCCACCAGTACACAGCATATAATGCAGGCTGAATAAGCGCGATACCTATAAACATGCTAACAGCCTCTACACCGGGAATTTTCAGACCTAAGACCACTAGAGAGCCTACTAACATAAGGCGCCAAATCATCTGTCTACGAGATTTACGTACGGCTTTATAAGGATCTCCTGACACAATAGATTGTCCATGCAAAGCTAGGCTAAGTAAGTAGAGAACCATTATAAAGATGCCCCAAAGCCATCCCCATAGATACTGTTCTAAGCCACATAAAACTTGTATTATACTGCCAAAAAAAGCAATAAAAAAACAAGTCAGCAGCACTCGCACTATGAATTTTATATATTGATTCATACATACCTCACTACTTAACTTGTTTATACAACATATAAAACCCTGTTATTGCTCCTATTAGGCCAAATATGACCATGCAGAGTGGTTCCGTTTGAAGCCAAGTATCTAATTTATAACCTAGCAAAATAAAACCTCCTATACAGGAGACCAGTGTGACCCCCGCTGATGTTGCCATGGCGAGGGCTTTCACAAGATCCTTATCCATATTATTTACCAAAACGTTCAGGACGATGCGCATCACCTAAGAATTCATGTCGCAACGCTTGAATGATGCGTTCAGAGGCTTTTCCGTCACCATAGGGGTTAACAGAATTAGACATTAACTTATACGCTTCAGCATTGCTCAATAATTCATAAGCGGCTTTATGTACCGCATCTTTATCAGTACCTACAAGGCGAACAGTGCCTGCTTCTACCGCTTCAGGACGTTCTGTCGTATCACGTAATACGAGAACTGGCTTACCAAGAGCTGGGGCTTCTTCTTGAATCCCACCTGAATCAGTCAAAATCAAGTAAGATTTAGCCATCAAGTTTGCAAATGGTTCATAGTCAAGAGGGTCAATTAATGTAACACGCTCCACAGAACCAAGTTCCTCTTGTACAACTTGGCGAACTTTAGGATTTTTATGTACAGGGAAAACAACTTGAATATCTTCAAATTCATTGATTAAATCTCGAATGGCTTGATATACATGGCGCATAGGTTCACCTAAGTTTTCTCGGCGATGTGTGGTAACAAGAACCGTACGTTTTTTAGGATCAAGAGCATTAATAGCTGCATCATCGAATACATAGCTGTCTTGTACCGTCGTATCAAGAGCATCGATAACAGTATTCCCCGTTACATAAAGATGTTCTGTATTAATATTTTCTTTTTTTAAATTGCTTTCAGAACTAGAAGTAGGCGCAAAGTGATACGTCGCGATCGAACCCGTCAATTTTCGATTCATCTCTTCAGGGAATGGAGAGTAAATATCACCTGTCCGTAGTCCTGCTTCTACGTGACCTACAGGAATTTCTTGGTAGAAAGAAGCCAATGCCCCAGCAAAGGTAGTTGTAGTATCACCATGAACGAGTACCACATCAGGTTTTGCTTCTTCTAATACATCTTTAAGGCCCATCAAAGCACGATTAGTTACATCATATAGTGTTTGACCTTGGCTCATAATATTTAAATCATAGTCTGGGGTAATATTAAACAAGTTTAGTACTTGATCGAGCATATCTCGATGCTGTGCCGTAACGGTTACGATAGGTTCCATATCTGGTGCTGCTTGTAATGCTTTTACAAGAGGAGCCATCTTGATAGCCTCAGGTCTTGTACCAAAGATTGTCATAACTTTTAACATAGTTGCCTCCAACGTAGTAGGATAGAAAAAATGGGGCGCCAAGCGCCCCACAGATGGTTATTCCTTATGAGAATCATCAGTATTCTCCAAGGCTTTAGCCAATTCATCGCGATCAAAGGATATGGTATCATCCGAGTCGCTGCGTTCAATTGTAGGACGTGGTAACGGATGCCCTGCCGCATCACTATGCATGATAACGCCAAGACGTCGTGCAATATAAATACTACACAAGAAAATTACTAATACCAAGGTCGCGCCGACCCAAGCATTAACCTCTGCAACGATAACAGATACACCGCCGAAAAGAGCTGTTACTGCATACATCAACAATACAGCTTGCTTTTGTGTTAATCCTTGTGCCAATAAGCGATGGTGAACATGACCTTTATCGGGTTTAAAGATGGGACGTCCACTGATTTTACGGCGCACAATGGCAAATAAGGTGTCTAAAATAGGCAAGCCTAACACAATGGCAGGTACCACTAGAGCAATCATAGCAGCTGTCTTCACAGCGCCCATAACGGAAATAGCTGCTAATGTATAGCCTAATAACATGGATCCCGTATCACCCATGAATATTTTTGCAGGATTGAAGTTATACCGCAAGAAACCTACAGTCGCACCTGCTAAAGCAAGAGAGATACAAGCAAGATCAGTTTGACCAAGTTGCAATGTCATTGCACAAACAGCGATACATGCGATAAAGGAAATACCTGCAGCCAAGCCATCAAGGCCATCGATGAGGTTTACAATATTTGTAAAACCAACTATCCAGAAAATAGTCAATGGAATAGCCCAATACTTGAGATATACTACACCACCCCAAGGAAGGTTAATGAAATCTACTCGAATATCATAAGCCACCAGGATAGCGGCTGCTATAATTTGGCCCATTAACTTAGTTTTTGGCTCAATTTGTTTAATGTCGTCCCAAATACCAACTAGCACCAAAATGACTGTACCAAGGACAAACCCAAACAATTTATGATCATGCGGAATGGAATCGTTAAAAAGAACCGATCCCACATAACCGAGAAAGATTGCTAATCCACCAAGTCGTGGAATCGCACCATGATGCACCTTTCGAGCATCAGGCTTATCTATTGCCCCAACAGCAACGGCAAAGCGTTTTACCAATGGGGTAAGTGCAAAGGTTATGATGAGCGCTACTGCAAAGGCCCACACATAATCGAGCACATATTCACTCATAAGACACCTCCAACAAGTAGGTTGTAAAAACGGATTAGTTCGTTAAGCTACGAATAGGAGCAGGAATTCTGCCACCGCGGGCAATGAACTCGGCTGCACTATATGGACTCACTTCGATAATAGGAGCATAACCTAATAATCCACCAAATTCAACAACCTCTCCAACAGTCTTACCAGGTACAGGAATTACACGAACCGCAGTTGTCTTATTATTAATCATACCAATTGCTGATTCATCTGCAATGATAGCAGAAATGGTATCAGCAGTAGTGTCTCCAGGAATAGCAATCATATCAAGCCCTACAGAACAAACACATGTCATGGCCTCTAATTTATCAAGTGTCAAACTGCCACAGGATACAGCATCAATCATGCCTGCATCTTCCGAGACAGGAATGAATGCACCACTAAGACCACCTACGTGAGAGGAAGCCATAAGACCACCTTTTTTCACCGCATCATTAAGTAATGCTAGTGCCGCTGTAGTGCCATGACAACCACAAGAGGACAAGCCCATTTCTTCAAGAACATGAGCTACAGAGTCACCTACAGCTGGCGTTGGCGCCAAAGATAAATCAATAATACCAAATGGTTTACCTAGGCGGCGAGATGCCTCTTGCGCTACCAATTGACCTACGCGCGTGATTTTAAAAGCAGTACGTTTAATCGTTTCTGCTACAACGTCAAAGGATTGACCTCGAACGGATTCAAGCGCATGTTTTACAACGCCCGGGCCAGATACACCTACAGAAATAGCACTATCCCCTTCTGTTACCCCGAAGAAAGCACCCGCCATAAATGGATTATCCTCTACAGGATTACAGAATATTACGAGCTTAGCACAACCAAGAGCATCATTATCCTTTGTAAGCTCTGCAGTTTTCTTAACGATGATTCCCATGTCTCGCACTGCGTCCATGTTAATACCAGTTTTAGTAGAGCCCACAGCAACAGAGCTACAAACGATATCCGTAGTTGCCAGCGCTTCAGGAATAGAGTCAATCAAAATGCGGTCAGCTCGAGTGGCGCCCTTTGTTACAAGCGCAGAAAAGCCGCCAATAAAATTAACACCTACAGTTTTTGCAGCACGATCCATAGCTTCCGCCACAGGAACATAAGATGTTAAATCACTACCCCCTGCAACTAGAGAAATGGGTGTTACAGAAATACGCTTATTGATAATAGGGATGCCGAATTCTCGCTCAATATCTTCCCCTGTAGATACAAGATGTTCTGCCTCTTTTGTAATACGGTCATAAATACGGTCACACAGCTCTTTACCAGAACTAGATGCACATTCTAGCAAGCTAATCCCCATCGTAATAGTACGCACATCAAGCTTGTTATCGTGAATCATCTGATTCGTTTCTAAAATATTGTCGATAGATAACATAAGTGCCTCCTATCCTACGCGGTGCATACTTAAGAAAATATCAGCATGTTGTGCACGGATTTCAACACCTAGTTCTTTACCTTGATTCGTCAAAGCCTCTTGGATAGCTGTAAGATTTTTCATATCTTCAGACTTAGTTTCACACATCATAATCATATTGAAAACGCCATCAAGGATGGTCTGATTTATCGACATAATATTTACACCGTAGTTAGCGAGTACGGTACTAACCCCAGCAATGATACCAACGCGGTCTACGCCGACAACGGTAACAACTAATTTCATAACATCACCTTCTCTAAGCACTACAAGCTATATAGCCAGTATAGGGCATTCAATAAACTATATTAATATATTATAACACATTTATTATTTTTCATGAGTGAAATCTTTATGAGTTTTCTAGTGAAAACAACATGTTACACTTCGTCAGACAAAGCACTTGTTACAATCTCTTCACCAGCAGTTAACAATGCGATAAGACCTTTATCCCCTTTATAGCTTTCACCATAAATTTTATATAAATCTTCAGTGCCAGATGGGCGTGCTACAAACCATCCTGTTTCCGTTTCCACACGAACACCATCGATAGGCATATCTTTATACAGAGAAGTAGTGCGAACATTAGTAATCGCATCACCATCTACTTCGGTAGCCGTAATGGAGCTTGCATTTAATTGTTTCAACTTAACCTTGGCCTCCTTTGTACAAGGCGCATCAATACGACCAAAACGAGGATCGCCACACCCTACAACAAGATTATTATAGAGTCGGTCAACAGTAGCCCCCATAACGGCATACATTTCCATCGCAAGGAGAGCCATTACCATGCCATCTTTATCAGTAGTCCATACGGTACCGTCTTTTTTAAGGAACGATGCACCAGCAGATTCTTCACCGCCAATACCAATCTCACCATCGAATAATAGGGAACTAAAATATTTAAAACCTACTGGAACCTCATAAACAGGAACCTCTTTACTAGCAGCCCATTTATCAATCATAGTGGTACAAACAACGGTTTTACCGACCCCTTTATTTGTCCAACCACGAGTCGTAAACAAATAATCCGCCGCAGTCACAAGAAATGCGTTTGGAGAAGCTAGCCCATGCGGACTAACGATACCATAGCGATCATAATCAGGGTCATTCCCAACAGCGAGATCATAATTACCAATTTGTTTAATTACGTCAGCCATGGCATATTCAGATGAGCAATCCATACGTACCTTACCATCATGGTCATAGGTCATAAAGCTAAAGGTTGGATCATACTCATCATTAATAATATCTAGGTTTAGATTATACCGCTCTTTAATAGCACGCCAATAACCTAGTCCACTACCGCCGAGGGCATTAACGAGAACCTTAGGTTTTGCACTTTGTATTGCCTCCATATTAATGATAGAAGACAGTTCTTCAACATACAGGCCTTTATAGTCATACGGAACTTGTTGATCAGGTTCAATATTGTCGATGCTAATACGTTTAAACCCTTCTAGTTCACAATATGCACGAACATATTCATTAGCTCGAGTTTCAATCCATTTTGTAACAAGAGTATCCGCCGGACCACCATTAGTAGCGTTATACTTGATACCACCATTATCTGGAGGATTATGAGATGGCGTAATCACGATACCATCCGCTTTGTCATCGTGGCTTTCATTATAACGAATAATGGCACGAGATATAGATGGTGTCGGCACGAAATCCATATCGGAATCAACCATTGCCGTTACGCCATTGCCAGCAAGAACCTCTAGAACTGTTACAAGGGCTGGCTGAGATAAAGCATGTGTATCTTGACCGACAAAAATCGGACCTGTAGCGCCGAATTGGCCACGGCCATCACAAATAGCCTGTGTAATAGCGGCCACATGTAAATCTGTAAAAGTACCATTTAAAGAAGTACCGCGATGGCCAGATGTACCAAAGGATACGAGTTGTGTCGGATCTGTAATATCCGGAACATTATCAAAATAGGCATCCACAAGGGTTTGCACATCGATAATATCTTGTTCTTGTACAGGCGTACCTGCTAATTTGTGAGTCATAGAAACCTCTAATCTTATCTTGAGGGCAAGCCCTCTCATTTTACAACCTTGATATTCGATCAATTACATTAAATTATTTTCAAAATGTATGTATCATTCATAAAATATTATATTTACACATAATTAATATAAGATGACAACAGCCAGAGATTTTATCATAATTCTTTATTTTTATCTGTTACAACTATTTTCATCTATTACAACATTATTGTTCGCTTCGGTAGTTATATCTTGTGATTTTAGCTGATTAGATATTTCCGCAGGAACAATAGGTTGAGTAAAACCTTGACCGATAACCTCTTGAGCATCAGTAATCAAAATAAACACATTTGGGTCCGCTTCTTGAATAACCTCTTTCAATTTATTTACCTGCAGCAAGTTAACTGCAACCATCACAATCTGCTTAGGCGTCCGAGTATAAGCGCCAATGCCATTGATAATAGTAGCGCCACGACCGACTTTATTAATGATACATTCACATACTTCATCAGTCCGATAGGTAATAATAAAAGCAACTTTGCGTTGATTAAAACCAATTACCACCTTATTTGTAATAATAGTATATACATACACACTGATAAGAGTTACGGCTACCGCTTCAAGTCCAACAACGCCGACAGCAACTAAGAGGATAGCACAGTTGATGGCACTATTAATAGATCCCATTTGAAGACCATAATATTTGCGAACGATAAGTGCAATTGGATCAAGGCCACCTGTATTACCACCTACACGGTAGACGATACCAAGCCCCAGTCCAGTTGTGATACCCGCCATCATAGAACTGAGTAGTGGATCCTTAATAATCATGTCATATTGCAAGAAACTAAACAGATCAATCATCCACGATAGCATGAGCGTGCCATACAAGGTATTAAGTACAACACGTTTGCCAAGCCACTTCCAAGCAGCCCAAAAGATAGGGACGTTCAAAATAACGTTCCAAGAACCAACGGATAATCCCGTTAGATAATACAGAATCAATCCTACCCCACTAATACCAGTACTAACCAGTTTATGAGGTAGTACAAAGGCGTCTAGACCAGCACCAAAAATTGCACAACCAATAGCAACTATGACACATTGATAGACAACATCTTTATACTTGGCGAACATAGCTCCCTCCAAATTGCCATTTCACTATAAATATTCTATAATGAACTAATTAAAACATACGCTGTTTACAATGCTTTTAATAATCAAACAACAGGTATATACAAAATCATCATAAACCACTTAATGGTTATTTTCAATCACTTTATAACAGTATAAAATAAACATATTAACTGCATATAATTTGTACATTACAAACGAGGCTATTATGAGTAAAAGTTTTGAGCAACTCGGTTGCAGCAAAATTAATATTGGGCTTGCTATTACAGGTAAGCGTGACGATGGATACCACAACATCGATTCCATATTTCAATCGATTCGCCTTAGTGATTCTATTTATTTCGCTAAGCATCATTCCGTAGTATTTTCTGGTGGCGCTCCCGAATTGCCCGATTACATGCAAAAGCTCGTAAGCTATGGAGAAGATAATCTCGCACTCAAAGCTTTACGCGCCATACAGGCCTATACGGGTTGTAAAGCCGGTGCCGCCATCCACCTATTAAAACGCGTTCCTATTCAAGCGGGTCTTGGTGGCGGTAGTGCAGACGCAGCGGCCATGTTATTAGGTCTCAACCGTTTTTGGGACTTACGTCTTACGCAAGAGGAACTTTTAAACATCGGTACCTCACTCGGATCTGATGTACCGTTCCTACTACAAGGTGGTACCGCTCGCGGAACTGGTCGTGGCGAAGTGTTAACCTATAGCCAATCGCCAGAGGCACATTGGCTATTACTAGTAAAGCCAAAGGTATCTATTTCTACAGCGATTGCTTATGGTCGCTTCAGTGGTAAATCTAATGCCACCACCAAAACAATCGATACCGTTCTGAATCATCTTAAGAATAATGATTTACAATCTGCTTTCACTAGTAGCGCTAATACTTTTGAAGAATTATTATTCCCAGATCACGAAGAACTAGGAATATGTAAGGAGTTTTTCACCAACCGTGGTTACCCAACCATCATGACAGGAAGCGGTCCTACGATGGTAGTATTACTTAACAAACCTATGGAAGCCTTGCAATTACAAGAAGAGATTAAAGCAGCTGGTCATGATTGGCTGTCACTCATTACTAAAACATGTACACAGGAGGACTTAGTATGACAAAACGGTTACAACCTATACGACTCGATGCGTATAAACCACTAAGAGAAGTGGTAAGTGAAACATTGCGTCAAGCCATCCAAGATGGGGTGTTAAAACCTGGGGAGCGCCTCATGGAAATTCCCCTTGCCGAAGAGTTAGGTGTAAGTCGTACCCCCATTCGTGAAGCCATACGTAAACTTGAACTAGAAGGCTTTGTCGTTATGGTTCCTCGTCGCGGTACCTACGTTGCCAACATATCTTTAAAGGATATTACGCAAGTATTTGAAATCCGTTCTGCCCTGGAAGAACTTGCGGCAGGCCTTGCAGCAGAACGCATTACAGAAGAGGAAATCGAAACGCTGGAGAGAATGCTTGTAGAAATCGGCGATCATATGGAAAACAAAAATATGGAATCCGTTGTGGCTGCGGACGTAGAATTCCACGAAGTCCTCTACCGCGCATCTCGTAACGAAAGATTGGCGGACATCGTTCACAACTTGCGAGAGCAAACCTATCGCTTCCGTAGTTTTTCTATGAACCAACCAGGTCGTCTTAGAAAAACTTGGGAGGAACATCGTCAATTAGTGGAAGCCATCGCCTCTCACAATGCCGCACAAGCTCGTAAACTAGCTCGAATTCACATGGAACATTCCGAACAAACCTTGTTGCAAGGAATGGAAGAGTCACAAGAATTTACTAAGGCATAAAAAACATTCTACAAAAATACTATATAAAGCAAAAATCCTTCCTATTTGTGAAGGATTTTTGTTTTACATAGTCTATAGAAATTGATACAATATCATTGATTATTATGAAATATGGATTTTTTATAAGAAAGGGAGTTTTTATGGAAGCAATGCTCAATGATGCTATATCCACCATAAACGGTTATTTATGGAGTTATTTCATCATTTTTATTCTCATCGGCGCAGGTCTCTTCTTTACGATGACAACGAATTTTGTACAAATTCGCATGATTAAAGAAATGATTCGCCTCGTAATTAACGGCGCAGGTAGCTCTACAGAAAAGAACCATGTATCCTCATTTCAAGCATTCTGTGTTAGTACCGCATCTCGTGTAGGTGTTGGTAACATCGCAGGTATAGCTATTGCCGTTGTACTTGGTGGCCCTGGTGCTATTTTCTGGATGTGGGTTATCGCACTCATCGGTGCTGCCACGGGCTTCATCGAGTCTACATTAGCACAAATCTACAAAGAACCTGTTGCTAAGGGCGGTTTCTATGGCGGACCAGCTTACTATATTCGGTATGGTCTAAACAACAAGGCATTATCTGTTCTATTTGCTATTTTAATCAGTATTACCTATGGTTGGATTTACAATTCTGTACAAGCCAATACTTTGGCTGCATCTCTCCAGGTATTTAACCTTGATGTGTCCTATACAGGCGCTGTAGTAGCAGTCCTTCTTGGTATTATCATATTCGGTGGTATCAACCGCGTTGCAAAAGCATCTGAAATCATCGTTCCTATCATGGCGATTCTATACATTGCTACTGCGTTATTTGTGGTAATTATGAATATCACCCAATTCCCACATGTGATCTATACTATTTTCTCTTCCGCATTCGAGCCTGTTGCAGCAGGTGGTGGCTTATTAGGTGCTACTGTTATGAATGGTATCAAACGGGGGCTCTTCTCTAACGAAGCCGGTGAAGGTTCTGTTCCAAACGCAGCCGCTACGGCAGCTGTTAACCACCCTGTGGAACAAGGTCTTGTACAAGCATTCGGCGTATTCCTTGATACATTCATCATTTGTACAGCATCTGCTTTCATCGTACTCATCGTAGGCGATTACAGCACTACAGGTCTAACAGGTATTGCTCTTGTACAACATAACCTAGCTCAACAACTTGGTTCTTGGGCGCCTACAGCCGTAGCCATTTTCATCGTTATGTTCTCCTTTAGTTCCTTAATTGGTAACTATTACTACGGTGAAATCAATATCAGCCACTTAACAAACAAACGATTCTACCTACATTTGTTCCGTATTGGCGTAATTCTTATGACATTTGTTGGCTCTGTTGCCTCTCTAGATCTCGTATGGAATCTAGCCGATTTATTCATGGCTTTCTTAGTATTAACTAATGTAAGTTCCATCGTACGCATGGGCCGCACAGCAGGTCTTGCCCTTGACGACTATATCAAACAACGCAAAGCAGGTATTGAAACGCCTGTATTTAACCGTTCCATCCTAAATCACACATATGGCATCGTATGGTGGGGTGATGGTCAAACAACAGACTCCTCCGTACCTCCTACTCCGATTGAAGATACTGTGGAAAAATAAAATATATCGACGTATGAGGCTGGTGAAAGTATATTTCACCAGTCTTTTTCGTATAATCTTTAAAATAGTTTATTAGTACATACATAAAGGTCTATATTGTTCAGAATATAGATCTTTATTTTTTTGTAAAAGTATCCATTTTCATAGATAAAAACATCGTTCATTAGCAGATTGTACTGTGATAAAGATCATAGTAATTATCTATATTTTTACAACTTTCAAAGGTCAAAAACTATAGAATATATTTATAAAAATATAAAGGGTATTCTGTTTACAATGTCGAATATTTAAGTATGCGATAAAATTAGCACTAATTCAACTATTAATTTACTCTATTATCCAGGAGGTAATTATGAGCGGTTATAACCCATATGAAAACATGTTAAACACGTTAGACGTAGCAGCTGAAAAGCTCGGCTATACTCGTAGCGAATACGAAGTGTTACGTCACCCAGAACGGGAACTAAAAGTAGCAGTTCCTCTTCAACTCGACAATGGTGAAGTTCGCGTATACGAAGGCTATCGTTGCCAACATTCCACATTGCGTGGTAGTGCTAAAGGCGGTCTTCGCTTCCATCCAGATTCTGATGAAAACGAAGTGCGTGCACTTGCGGCTTGGATGACTATTAAAAACGCTATCGCTAACATTCCTTATGGCGGTGGTAAAGGCGGCATCAAAGTCGATCCAAAAACGTTAAATCCTCGTGAATTAGAACGCTTAACTCGTAACTTCGTACGCCGCATTGCACCTATCATCGGTGTTAATACAGATGTTCCTGCACCAGACGTAAATACGAATGCTCAAATCATGAGCTGGATTGCTGACGAATACAGCACATTAAAAGGCGAATGGAGCCCAGGTATCGTTACAGGTAAACCAATCGAAGTTGGTGGTTCCTTAGGTCGTAATGAAGCGACTGGTCGCGGTTGCCTCATCGCATTGCAAAGCTACCTCGCTAAGAAAAACTTGGATATCAAAAACCTTACGGTAGCAGTTCAAGGCTTTGGTAACGTAGGTTCCGTAGGCGCTCGTCTCATTGCACAAGCAGGTGCAAAAGTTGTGGCTATCGGCGACGTAAGCGTTAACATCTACAATCCTAACGGTCTCGATGTTGAAAAAGCATACGAATATGCTAACTCCCATGGTCGTTCCCTCGAAGGTTACAGCGAACCGGGCATGACTACAATTGGACCTCAAGAGTTATTGGCTCAACCAGTTGATGTATTATACATGGCAGCCCTTGAAAACCAATTAAACAAAGACAACATGGAAAATATCCAAGCTAAGATTATCTTGGAAGGCGCTAATGGCCCTACTACTAATGATGCAGATAAATACTTCTATGAAAAAGGCATCGACATCATCCCTGACGTTCTTGCTAACGGCGGAGGCGTAGTTGTATCCTACTATGAATGGGTACAAAACAAAGCAAGTTTCTACTGGACTGAAGAAGAAGTTAATGAAAGATTAACTAAGAATATGCAAAATAGCTTCGAAGCTGTTTGGGAAATGCAACATAAATACAATGTACCTCCTCGTCAAGCAGCGTACATGGTTGCTCTTGAACGCCTCGTAGTTGAAACTAGATGGCGTGGCTATAACTGCTAAACTCCTATACCTCCATACATGTTAGCCATAAAAAAGGCGTAAGCTCGATTTGAGCTTACGCCTTTTTGTTTGCCTATAAACCTTTTTATTTACCTGCAAGTCGCAGTTGAAAGATCTAAAGATGTTCAATTACTTACTTAGTTTTATTAGCAAACTACTTATTATTAGTTTTATTTGAAAGCACCTAACAAAGCTGCCATGCTAGGACGACTGATCAAAGCTTTCACCAATACAGAACCAAGAATAGCCGGAATAGTTTGACCAACGATAAGATTCAACACTAATGGCCAGTATGGAATACCAAGTAATGGACTGAGCCACAATGGCACACATAATGCAGGCACAAAGACGATTGGAAGCATTACCCACCAAGCACTGAGGCCAAGCTTGCGCATTCCTACGATGATGCCAGTCGTTAATACGCCCACACCAAAGCCCCCCATCATATCGAGGATGCCAAGACCACCGAATAGGAAGTTAGAAATGAGGTTGCCAATCCCCATGGGAATCACCAAGAACGGAAAGGCATAAGCAAGTGCATATAATGATGTTGCTATACGAATTTGATAAGCCCCGAAGGAAACGCTTTGCGTTACATACAATACAACGATGTACAATGCCACAACCATAGCAGAAATAGTCAATTTGCGTGTAGAAATCATAACACTCACCTCCTCAAAATAAAAAAAGCATGGCAAAACTACCATGCTATAAATGCTTATGAATTTCCGTAGTTTTGTTTAGAGACAGGATGGTTTCAAACTGTCTTATTTAGTTGTCGCCTTTAGGCAGTACTAATATTAGCATATATCTAATATTTTCGCAACCAATTTGGTTGTAGGCGGACTTGTCTGTGAATCTACTATTAGTGTTAAGTTTGTAAGGACGGGGTGGCGTAAGATACCTTTCCTCATCGCTCCACTGGCGAACCGGTCATCGGCCGAAGGCCTCAACCTGCCAAAGTCGCTCTTTGAAAAGGTATCTGCCACCACTTCAAATTTAGCAACTCTACTTATACCCTAATACTAGTGACGTATAAGTCCGCCTTAAATCACATATACATGCTACTCTATTAGAGTATATGCAAAGTAGCCGCCTAAAAGGCGACTACTTGTCTAAGCCAGTTTATGGGAATTACAATGCTGGGTCTTCGACTCCGTTTGCGTGAAAGGCTTTGGCTCTGTCGATGCAGGTACCGCAGTGTCCGCATGGTTTGTCTCCGCCTTCGTAGCAGGACCAGGTTAAGTGGTATGGTACGCCGAGGCGTAGACCTTCTTTTACGATGTCAGCTTTGTTGGAGTTAATGAAGGGGGCTTCTAAGGAGCATTCTTTACCGGATCCTTCAAAGATGGCGTCACCCATGGATTTGTAAAAGTATTCCGTACAGTCAGGGTATGCATTGCCCGCCGCATCATCACTATGAGCACCATAATAGATATAGCCACAATCTAAGGATAACGCCAAAGATGCTGCGGCGGATAGGAATAAACCATTTCTAAACGGTACATAAGTGCTTACTATCCCTTTGCCTTCTATATCTTGTTGTTCTTTGTAGGAACCTTGCGGAATATCTTCACTAGATTGTGCTAATAAGGAGCAGTTACTAAAGGCAAATAACTTAGTAACATCCATCGTTTTACCTTCCATGCCATAGTACTCTAAAATAGCTATAGCAGCCTCTAATTCTTTACTATGTTTTTGACCATATTGAATCGATAAAGGCACCACATTATCTTTGCCAAATCGTTCAATGGCAAGGGCTAAACACGTAGTACTATCTACGCCACCACTAAAAAGAACGACGGCCTTTTGTTTTTGAGCCATAGTATCTCCTTTTCTATCACAACAGCCTCATCCGTAGATGAGGCTGTGCTTTTACATTCACTAAAATTTTATAGATCAATAACCAATTCTACTGGACAGTGATCAGAGCCAAAGATTTGTTGGTGAATCTTAGCTTCTTGGATTTTATCGTCAAGACGTTTAGATGTGATGAAATAGTCAATTCTCCATCCTGTATTTCGTTCACGAGCTTTCCCCATGTAGGACCACCAGCTGTATTCTTCAATCGCATCTGGATAGAGATGGCGGAATGTATCTGTAAAGCCTGCCCCTAAGAGTTCTGTCATCTTTGCACGCTCTTCATCGGAGAAGCCTGCATTTTTACGGTTCGTCTTAGGATTTTTTAGGTCAATTTCTTGGTGTGCTACATTGAGATCACCACATAGAATGACAGGCTTTTTCTTATCTAATTCAAGTAGATAATTGCGGAATGCATCTTCCCAAGTCATACGATAATCAAGGCGTGCCAATTCTCGTTGACTATTAGGTGTGTAGCAGCATACTAAATAGAAATTATCATATTCAGCAGTGATAACACGGCCCTCTTGATCATGCTCTTCAATGCCAATACCGTTAGCTACAGACAAAGGCTTAACGCGCGTGAATACGGCAGTACCACTATAACCCTTTTTCACAGCGCTATTCCAATATTGCTCATACCCTGGCAACTCCAAAGAAATTTGATCGGGTTGCAATTTTGTTTCTTGCAGGCAGAAAATATCTGCATCTAATTCATTAAAGGATTCCATAAATCCCTTTGTTACAGCGGCGCGGAGGCCGTTTACATTCCAAGAAATTAATTTCAATTCTTACTCCTTTATAATACTTCGCATCAATCTAATACTATTCACCGTATTTAACTTGGTGAAAGTCTCTTTCACATAGAATATACGTCAAGTTTTTGCTTAATGTAAGCTAATCTAAAGATTATATGTTAGCAATACTACTGCTTTTTATGTTTCTTAGCATGTCTTGCTTCTGCACGAGCCTTGCGGGCATTTTCATTTGCTTTAAGATCGCTTTCACGTTTCTCACGAAAATAGTTAGCCACCGCCGACAAGACAAGGATTACTAATACAGTTACATTAAACATACCAGGTCCAAAGGTATAGATATGATAACACAAATAACCAAAGGCAACGACTGTTAATAATTGTTTTAATAGATTCATTCGCCCTCCTAAGTTAGTTTAATGTTTCTACACCTGTACTAAGCGGGAAGCTTTCATACGTTACCCAGTCACTAGAACTACCAACATATAAAGCAGATTCAAGCCCTACTTCACTCATGGTTAACAACGCATTGCAGGCAGTCACACCAGACCCACAGTACGTTACAACTGGCCTATTTTGGTAAATTTCGTTGTAATACTCAGCCTCTAAATCTTTCAAGGATTTAGGACCATCTACGGTATAACCGCTTTCATAAAAGTGATTAACAGCGCCAGGGATATGGCCTGTCATGCCATCCATCGTATCTACTTGAGATCCATCATAGCGGAATGGTGCACGAGCATCAATGATAACATGATCTCCGCTTTCACTAGCCTTGAGTACCTCATCACGGCTCATAACCATATGCGTTTGCAACTCGTAGTTAAAGATAGATGGTTCAGCAGGTAATGGAGTAGGCTCTTTAGTTAGGAGATGGCCCTCTCGAACCCAACGTTCAACACCACCAGACAATACACGTACATCAGTTAAGCCCATGTAGCGCAACGTCCACCAAAGACGGCCCGCTAAAAATAGCCAAGAATCATATACTACAACCTTGGAGTTGCGAGTAATGCCATAAGACTCAAAGGTATGAGCCAATCGTTCCATATCTGGCAACGGATGACGACCACCATGCTCGCCCAAAGGACCTGTTAAATCCTTATCTAAATCTACCGCATAAGCCCCCTTAATATGGCCCTTTTTATAATCTTGATACCCTCGAGCATCTAAAATGATGACCTCATCGAAACAAGCTAATAATTCTTTAGGAGTGATAAAATTTGACATGTTGTACTCCTTTCTTTGATTATATCGAAAAATACAAATCTGATAATATTATTATATACGAGTACAACGGGATATACAATTTATTTTGGCACAGTAAAAGTTATTTATTTGCGTAATATTAAAACTAGATAAACATGAAAAAGCCCCTATCTAAGATAGGGACTTATACGTAATTTAATGTTTAACTTACAAGCGTTTGTATATGGCATCTACCGCATCAATATCGGCAGGTAACCAATCCACAGAATATAAACTATCTTTAGATAACCATTTTGCAGCTTCATGTTCTACTAAAGTAATATTAGAATCATTTTCCAACGAACATAAATAACAGTGCATTGTTAAATCAAACTTTTCATAACCTGTATATTCGATCGTAATAATATGCTCTTGAACGTTAATATCCGCTTCTAACTCTTCTTTGATTTCTCTAATAAGAGCTACATCATGGGCTTCACCTAATTCAATTTTGCCACCCGGGAATTCCCATCCATCCTTAAGATCACCATAGCCTCGTTGAGTTGCTAGTATGGTATTATCCTTTTTTATAATAGCTGCCACCACTTCAATATGTTTTCGTTGTTCACTCATATATATCCTTATCCATTAACAATATAATCATAAATATCATCCCGTACAGGTACTTCGAGTACATATTCTAATTCTACCGCCGCAGTACCATTAGCCATGGAGATTTCTTTAGCATTTTCCTGACCAGTAGAATGAATCGGTCCCAAATAGTAAAACTCTTTAGACTCTTCATCATCTTTGTTCTTCCTTACAAACAAATGCATTGCAACACCTAATTCATCAGCCTTAAATACAGTTTTTATAGCAGGAGATGTAAACTTTGCCTTATTCTTAGAAATAGCTTTCAGTAAACCTGGGTTTACAAATCTATCTTCATACTTAATAGTATCTTGAATATCATCATCTTTATGATAGTTGATAAACACAGGGTATGTTTTAGTTTCCTTATGAAATTTATATCCTCCAATATTGAGAGGTACTTCGTTTTGAGGCCACTCTAATAATTGGCAAACTTGTTCATATGTATATTTTTCATATAAAGCAAACGGCGTATTACCATAAATATTGTCTTTATACTTTTCATCGAACTGCTTCAAACCATAATCAACGAGCTCTTGAACTTGTTCTTTAAAATTATTATCCTCTAAGGCCTGTTTAAAAATTTGGGATATACCATACTTACCATTAGAGAACTCAATAAACTCACTATCTGCAAAAGTCTTTTGTGCTACTTGAACACCAAATCGATTTGTCATCATATTGATAAGATTAATTCGTCCATATTCAGATAAATCTACATTGTAATTATTATAAAGCTCTTCAGATACATAGTTAATGATATCGTCACGACCATCTAGTAACGCCTGCAATAATAAAAGTTCTCTAGCACGTATACCTGTCGTTAATTTCTGAGATATAAAATGTAGCATTCTCTCCTGAACAGGTGTAAAGGATATTTCATAGTCCTTATCCTTAATCTTTATCAAGAAATGATGATAGGACTTAAATTTACTAAAAATTCTACTAACATCAATCGAACCGTGATCGGCAAAATCAGCAATTTTAGGAATACAACCTAATTTGAAGCGTAAATTGAAATAAGCTTCTTTAATTAATTTCATATCGGAAAATCTTGCCGTATCAATAGATTCATAAATGCGTTGTTTTGCAATTTTATCAAAATGTACAGTTGAGGTACCTGGAATAATACGATTACCAGCTTGTACATAACGACGCAATGTATCTTTGTTATAGCTCCTATCACCTGATAAGGCTAATGGAATCATAAAGTTATTAGTATAATTCCCAATAAAATCCAAGATAACTACATATTCTTTATCTTCAAATTTACGAAGACCACGTCCGAGTTGTTGAATAAAGATTATCGGACTTTCAGTTTGACGTAGCATAATAACTTGATTAATTTCTGGAATATCAACACCTTCATTAAAGATATCTACGGTAAAGATATAATCCAATTGCAGGTCTGAACGGCCCTGATAATCACCAGTTCCCGTTAATCGAGCAATTGCTATTTCCCTAGTTTCTTGACTATCTTCACCAGTTAAACATACAGTGCGATAAACATCACGCTCGTTAAAAGCATCAGACAACGCTTTTGCCTCAACTCGATTGCTACAGAATACTAGCCCCTTTACACGACTACCACTATGTCCAAAATAGCGAATCTTTTCTATAATTTTATCTACCCGCTCTTTTGTAGACAAGTTTGAAAAGGATACCTCCATATCAGAAATATCTTCTTGAGTATCCACCCACAAATCACTAATGCCAAAATAATGAAATGGACATAGTAAGTCTTCTTCTAAAGCCTGTTGTAATCGAATTTCGTAAATAATATTATGGTCAAATAATTCATATAAATCATAGCCATCTGTACGTTCCGGGCTAGCCGTCATTCCCAATAAAAACTGAGGCTCAAAGTATTCAATAATGCGTTGATAGCTATCTGAACCTGCGCGATGTACTTCGTCAATGATAATACAGTCAAACTCCTTTGGAGCATACTGTTTCATTACATCATTACGGCCCATCATTTGCATTGTAGAGAATACATGAGTCGCATTATAGTATTTAGCATTCCCAGAAACTAAACCAAATGTAATAGATGGATCATTATAAATCCGCTCAAAACTAGCGATCGCTTGTTTTGCAATTTGTTCACGATGTACTAAAAATAATATTCTTTTAGGCCTCATTTCTCTCATAGCAAAAGCTGCCGCATAGGTTTTGCCGGTACCCGTACCAGAGATCAAAAGACCTCTTTTAGCATTATTAGCTCTTAGTTCATTGAAGTTAGCAATAAACTGTTGTTGCATACTATTAGGTTCCAGTTGAAGCAAATCTATTTTTCTAAATTGCTCTGCTACAGTCCTTTGTGAAGTTCGCTCTGGACGCACCCATCTTGGTTTATACCAAGGAATAAAATCTTCATAAGGAATAGAAAATTTTGAATTCCAATACAAGTCAAATTCTTCCGTGATTTCTCTAGCATAGGTATCACTGCAATGAGCTTCAGAACGAGTATTCCATTCACGATTTTTCTTTAATGCATTAATAGTTAAATTAGAACTACCAACTATAATCTGATAAGATTCATCTTTTCTAAAAATGTAGCCTTTTGTATGAAATCCATGACCACTACCTTGTGTAGTGCAATACACTTTTAACTCAATATTATTTAAATTTCCTAAATCTTCCAAAACTTGTGGACTATTAAAACCAAGATAATCCGTCGTTAACACACGTCCTCGGACGCCACGTTCTTCTAACTCTTTAAGAATTGGTTTTAATGTTAATAAGCCTTCTGGAGTAATAAATGCTACCGATATTAAAAACTCATCACAATTGCGTAATCCATCTTCAATAGCAGATAATACATTACGCCCTTCCCCATTAGCAATAAGTTCCGAAGATGTAGCAAAATTGATTAAATGATTCGATTCTGACATAACGAACTCCCCATATAATGAATACTATACTTGCTATTATACCAGCCGCAGCTGCAACGTCTAGAGAGTATATAGTTTTACTTTTAAAAGTATATTTTTATAACAGCTTACAGCCTCATTCATCGTTTAATCGCTAATTATAAATATAAATACATGTCCAAATCTAACATTTTCATCTATTCCTTATAATTATCGTATCTATACGTCTTTTTTGCCACGTAAAGTTGTGATATAATGTAAATAATTACTCTTAGGACAGTAGTCTGTCCAAATGGATCCAAAAGAGTTAGTGTGTTTTCAAGGAGCGTGCGCAGTTGAAAAAGGGGTACATCAAGTTAATAGCAGCCATTGTGCTTGGTGCTGCTATTATCGGTGGTGGGATCTATGGGGTGTATACACTCTTATCATCCAATACAACGACAATTTTATATCGATCAACCGTTGACGATAAAATCAACGCCATACGACCTTATATTGTTGCATTAGATGCATATAACTCATACAGTGTAGCCTATGCTAGCCAATTACAGCCAACTCTTGAAGAGTTGCGCAATGGGTCTCATAATACGACGATTACCTTACCTAAATATAAGGAACTTAAAGCTGCATTAGAGGTAGCAAAACAAGATAGTTCTACACCCTACGAAGACGTAAACCAAGCGACAAATGACGTCCTCGTAGTACTTGATCAAATTATTCCTATTGCTGATCAGTTGCAATCTTACTATGTGGAACGTCGTTATGAAAAGGATAATTATAAAGGTAGCGATGAGCTAGCAGCTCAATATGTACCTTTAGCAGAACAGTTCTACGCTACATATAATGCATTAGACTTAGCTTTAGATAATCGTAATAATGAGCTTTATAACGAACGCATGACTGAGTATCAGGGAGAAAAGCGGGAAAATGCGGTTAACTTTATAGAGATAAATCTCATAACAGCACAAACTATTGACCTTATTGATCCAGATGGGAATACAGACACCCAAAAGGTAGAATCAAACTTACAACAAATTACACAACGCCTCAATAAATTACAACCTGGTACTACACCAGAAGTACAAAATGCGGTAAGAGAGTATCAAGACTCAGTAAAAGAATTTGTTGCAGAGGCACGCAACTACATTATTATCAACTCATCTTATGGCGAAGCTTATACGCAATTATTTACCAAGTATAATAAAATGATTGGCAAGGCCAATGCAGTTAACATGGCAGACTTAGATGTAACAGAAAAAAAATAATATTTAGATAACACAAAGGACTAGCCCATGCGAGCTAGTCCTTTTATTTTTATGTAAGCAGCAAACTTTATTTCTTTTTCAAATCTTTTGTAATGATGTAATATTCAGACGGTGTTATCTTGATACCATCAATATGTTTATTACCTACAATATTAATTTTAGGATACCCAAGGAATAATGCTACAGCGTTATCTAACATCAGTTGTTGGGCATTGATAACCGCATTACGACGCACCACTGGATCGCTACTACTTTCACCAAGAGCCAACAATTCATCGAAACGAGGATTAGAGAAGCCAGACCCATTAGTTTCAACGCCTATACCCCAATATTGTTTCAAGAACCATACTGGTTGACCCGTATTAGCGGTTACAACACTGGAGATAATCATATCATAATCACCAGATTGAGATAATGTGTCGATAACCGCATAATCTACGATTTTAATTCGTAAATCTACACCGATTTTTTTGTAGTCCGCTTGCAATGCTTCCGCATATAATGGCAATTCAGGACGAGTTGTGTAGGCATAAAAATCAAGTACGAGGTTTTCACCGTCTTTATCTACAATACCGTCGCCATTTGTATCTTCATAACCTTCACGTTTCAGTAATTCTTTAGCACGTTCTACATTATATTTATTAGGATCACGCAATTGGTTAAAGCCATAGTCTATGGATGGTGGCAATGGAGCCTTACCGGCTACGAACGTATCCTTCATGAGGTTCTTCGCATAAGACTCACGGTCTGCTGCTGCAATGAGGGCTGCACGAAGATTAGGATTCTGTAGTTTCCCTTTTTGCCCCATACGAACAAATACGTCACGCAAGGAAGACATTTCATAGATAGTGAATTTCTTATCATTTTGGAAGATACTATATTCACCAGGTCCAATGTTAACGGCCATATCTACATCGCCCGCTTGTAACGCCATAGCACGAGTATTCGCATCATTAATAGATGGGATTTCAACCTTAGCAAAGCCTGCCTTGCCATCCCAGTAATTATCATTGCGCTTTAGTTCAGCACGCTCTTTTGTGAAAGAGGATACTACATATGGACCAGTACCAATAGGACCTTCCTTTGCAATATCACGACCATTCGCCTCTGCTGTCACATCCATAATCAAAAACAATGGATCTCCTAACAAGTTGGGCAAATTATAATATTCCTTGTCAGTCTTGATGGTCAACTCCTGACCGTTAGCAGTAATTTCTGTATAGTTAAAGAACGTTTTTGCTCGTTTACTTTTAGCAAAAGTTCGTTCTAAAGATGCTTTTACCGCCTCAGCTGTCAAACTATTACCATTTGAGAATTTAACTTTATCATTGATGGTGAAAGTCCATGTTAACTTGTCATCACCTTGCTTCCAAGAGGTGGCAAGCCAAGGCGTTGCTTTCATTTGATCATCAAACTTGATAAGCGTTTCACCTATACCAAATCGTACAACGGCCCAACTAAAATAATTTTCCGTTGGTTCTAATGTGCCAGCAAAACTAATAGCCCCTACCTTTAATACATCATTAGATGAAGCAGAATCTTGATTCATACAACCAATAGTCCCGAGCATAGTCACACCAAGGGTCATACCAATTAGTAAAGACTTGCGTAATCCTTTCATTTATACACCTAACCTTTCTACACACATTAACTATCTATTTATACTCAGATACTCACTATTTTTTGCATTAACATAATCTAGTAAATATAACCTGCTTTTACAATAGTTAATATAAAGAGAATCTATGTACATCAATTCATATGAGCATATCTTATTATACCCATAGGGGTATATTTTATACAGTCAACTATACTATATATTAGGTGTTAACACAATGTATAATTTGAGAAACATTTCAATATATCTATTAAAAAATTTCATATCTTAACTATGCATAAAAATAGCAGTTAGTCTTGAAACTAACTGCTATTTTAAGTTTACCTATCCGATGTAACTCTCTACATTTCAAATTTATACTTTTGAAATTTTGAAAGTAAATTTTCCTATTAAGCTTCTAATGCAGCCTCATCTAAGGTAAGTGGCTTATGATCTTGGCCGATTTCAAAGATGGAGCTCAATAGAACTTTTGTGTAAGGATGTTTCGCATCTGCTAAGTGAAACGCATCTAATTCTTCAACGATAGCGCCTTTGTACATTACGACCACCTTATGGCACATCGTACGAATGAAGGCAATATCATGAGCAATAAATAGGTATGTTAAATTTTTCTTTTTTTGTAAACGCGCCAATAGGTACGCAATGGAGTCTTGTACAGATACGTCTAAAGCACTAGTAGCCTCATCTAGAACGAGAATTTCTGGCTCTAATACGATAGCACGAGCAATGGCAACACGTTGGCGTTGCCCCCCGGACATTTCATGAGGATAGCGATGCATAAACTCACGAGGTAAATCTACCATTTCCAGGTAGTCACCTGCGATTTGCTCTTCTTTTCCCTTTTCAAGAAGACCAAAGTTGTATAGTGGCTCAAGAATAATATCCTTCACCTTCATTCGCGGATTAAAGGCTGCAGATGGATCTTGGAATACCATTTGAATTTTTTTACGGTATTCTTTCGTTTGTTCGGAGTTCATATGTTGAATCTCTACACCATCCACATAAATCTCACCTTCCGTAATAGGAAGCATTTTCATGATCATACGAACCAATGTTGTTTTCCCAGAGCCAGATTCCCCTACAATCCCAAGGGACTGACCTTTTTCGAGAGTTATATTAATATCCTTACATGCTTCGAGTTCACCACCAGTGGGAAGTGGGAATCGTTTACATACATTTTTTAATTCTACTGCGTAGTTAGTCAATGTAACGACCTCCTCCCAATGTTGGTACAGCCTCTTTTAATTGTTTCGTATATTCATTAGATGGATTTTCCAAAATGTCTTTAGGAGTACCTGCATCTACGACACGGCCCTTTTTCATAACGATAATGTAGTCGGACATATACGCCGCTACACCAAGATTATGGGTTACCATTACGATTGCGGAGTTATGCTCTTTAGCTAGGTCAAGCATTTGCATAACCACTTGAGATTGTGTCGTTACATCTAGCGCAGATGTCGGTTCATCACCGATGAGTAATGCAGGATCCAAAGCTAACGCCATGGCAATACCAACACGTTGTCGTTGTCCACCAGATAACTCATGAGGATAGCGACGTAATATATCTGCCCCGTTCGGTAGAGATACGGCTTCTAAAAGCGCAATGGCACGACGGTCACATTCGTCATTATCGATTTCAATATGGGATTTAAACAATTCTCTAAATTGTTTACCGATACGAACGATTGGATCTAATGCACTACCACTATCTTGGAAAATCATGGCCATATCCTTGCCGCGCAAAGATCTCCATTCAGATTTAGACAGGTTACGAAGATCATAACCATTAAAGATCATAGAACCTTCCGTAACTTCACCACCTACAGGTAGTAAGCCCATAAGGGCCCGAATCACGGTAGTTTTACCAGATCCGGACTCACCTACAATGGTTAATACCTTACCGCGTTCCAAGGTAAAGTTCACATCCATAACAGCAGGCACACCTTGGTACGCAATGTTAAGGTTTTCTACAGTTAGTATGTTTTCTGCCATTATAGCTCCTCACTATTTTGTAATTTTGTTAGTAATCCAGTAGTAATCACTTGGGTACATTACAGCACCTTTCAAGTAAGAACCTGTAACGATATTAGTTTTAGGATAGCCTAAGAATAATGCAGCACCATCATTCATCAACAATTGTTGAATTTGCATTGCGTAATCACGACGTTTTGCTGGGTCGAATTCAGTTTCAGCTGCATCTAACAATTGGTCAACTTGTGGATTAGAGTAACCAGAACCATTTTGAGGGTTGGAGCCATTGTTGTTAGTGTGCCAATAGTTAGCCAAGAACCAGATTGGATCACCTGTATTAGCTGTTACAATGTTGGAGATAAGCATATCATAGTCGCCGTCTTGACCCATTTTATCGATCAAGTTATAGTCAACTGTTTTGATTTTCATATCGATGCCAACCTTTTTAAGGTCTGCTTGAACAGCTTCTGCATAAAGTGGTAATTCTGCACGAGAGTTATATACTATGAAGTTGAATGTTAATGGTTTGCCATCTTTATCAAGGATCCCATCGCCATCAGTATCTTTCCAACCATCTTCAGCCAACAATTGTTTAGCGCGTTCAGGATTATACGCATTAGGATCTTTCAAATCGTTGAAGCCATAGTCCATGGATGGTGGAATTGGAGCAGAACCAGGAATAAATGTACCTTTTAACAATACATCAGCATAGTTTTTACGGTCTGTTGCAGAGATAACTGCAGCACGAACTTTGTCATCCCCAAGAATACCTTTTTGATTAATACGGGCCAATACGACACGAAGAGATGCGATTTCATCTACTTTGAATTTATCATTGCCTTGGAATAAACCAATTTCACCAGGACCGATGTTAACAGCCATATCTACGTCGCCAGATTGTAAGCTCAAAGCACGCGTATTAGGGTCATCGATGGAAGGAATTTCTACAGTTTTAAATGGTACTGTACCATCCCAGTAGTTTTCGTTCGCAGCCATTTCAGCACGTTCTTTAGTGAAGGATTTAACTACATATGGGCCTGTACCGATAGGACCTTCCTTCGCAAAGTTACGGCCATCTTTTTCAGCTTGAACGTCAACGATTAGGAACAACGGATCCGCTAAAAGGCCAGGCATATTAGGATATTCTTTTGTTGTATGAATAACTAATTGTTGACCATTAGCTTCCATAGAATCATATTCGAAGAATGTTTTCGCACGATTAGACTTTGCAAAAGCACGTTCAATAGACGCCTTTACAGCTGCTGCATCAACTTTTTTACCATTGGAGAATTTCACCTTATCATTGATTGTGAAAGTCCACGTTTTATGGTCTGGGGATACTTCCCATTTAGATGCAATCCAAGGCTGTGGTTTCATTTGTTCGTCAAATTTAGCCAATGTTTCGCCTACACCATAACGCATTACAACCCATGCGAAGAAGTTTTCTGTAGGCTCTAATGTAGATGCGAAGTTAGTTACGCCTACTTTTAACACATCTTTATTTGCAGAACCATTGTTATCGGAACCACAACCAGCGATGAAGGAACCCATCATTACAATGCTAAGACCTGCTAAAAGGGCCTTTTTCCAAGATTTTTTCATGTAAAATCTCCTTGTACAATTACATACAAAACATAAAAACATTTAAACATCAAGACTATAATAATCCAAAATAGTCAGTGATGGAAAAACCATTATTTATACCTATTCACATAGAAGCTTTTACAAGAGAAATTACCACCAAAAGCTTTCAAAACATGAATAGATATACTATATTATCCTTGGTTTTTAGGATCCACCACATCACGTAAGGAATCGGACCAAAGATTAAAAATAGCAACCACGATAAGGATGGACATACCAGGGAATGCCATGAGCCATGGACTCGTTTGCAAGTACTGGCGACCCTCGTTAAGCATAAGACCCCATTCTGGAGTCGGTGGCTGAGCACCAAAGCCTAGGAAGGATAAACCTGCTACCTCAATCATGATAGCCCCGATATCTAATGCACCTGTTGTAATAACGAGAGGCATAATATTAGGAATGATATGACGTCTGATGATGGCCGTCGTAGATGCGCCCATCATAACAGCAGCCGTTACATATTCCTCACCGCGCACCTTGAGCGTCATAGAACGTACAATACGAGCATATTTTGCCCAACCTACAACAGATAAGGCTAAAATCGTATTTACAATGCTACCACCTAGAATACCAGCAATAGCAATAGCCAATACGATACCAGGGAATGATAACATGATGTCTGCTAAACGCATAAGAACCATTTCAACTTTACCGCCAAAATAGCCTGCTGCAGCACCGATAATCGTACCAATACTAACCATGATTACAACAATGGTTACGCCCATGAACAAAGATAATTGAGTACCATAAATAACACGAGATAATACATCACGACCCAATTTATCAGTACCAAACCAATGTTGACTACTTGGCGCTTGCAATGCCTGACTTATATTTGAGGTGAAAGCATCGCCCGGTGCAAGCCAGGGTGCAAAGATAGCGATGAGAACAATGATAATCATCAACCCACTATAGAAAGAGAACAATTTATGTTTTTGAATAAATTCTGCCATCATGCTCTCTCCCTTTTCAATCTAGGATCTAGAAGGATATATGATGCATCGATTAATGCATTGATGCACATATATGCTAATGCAACCCACAATACAAAGCCTTCAATCAATGGATAGTCGCGCATGGTAATAGCATAAATCGCCATATTCCCAAGGCCTGGCCAAGAGAATACCATTTCTACGACTGCTACCCCGCCTAGTAACCAGCCCATAACAACACCAAGAATAGTAATGAGCGGTAATACAGCATTTGGTAAAATATGACCGAATAAAATTTTCATTTCACTCACACCACGAGCGCGAGCACCGATAACGTAATCCTTTTCCATTTCTTCAAGGATAACGAGCCGCACTTGGCGCATGTATTTAGAACCAACAACAACAGCCAATGTAGCAGCTGGCAAGATAACACCAATCGGAGTTACACGCGATGTGGCAATCGGTACAAGACCTAATTTAAGGCCGAAGATATAAATAAGTACAAGGCCTAACCAGAATGTAGGCATAGAAACACCTACAAAAGATGCAGCTCTTAACAGATAGTCAACCCATTTATTACGATTTAAGGCGCTTATAATCCCTGCTGGCAACGCATAAAGTAGAGTAAATACTAAAGCAGTACCAGCTAACATCAAGGTTCCTGGCAAAGCCTCCAACATACGATCTACTACTGGTTTTTTAGCAGAATAACTCATCCCTAAATCACCTTGTGCCGCATTCACAACCCAGTTTACATACTGCACTATAAACGGTTTATCTAACCCAAGTTGAGCTCGAGTCTCATCGATAAGCTCCTGAGATACGATAGTATCCGCCGTTTCAAGTAGCATCGTTACTGGATCGCCTGGTGCTAAATAGGTGAGACAAAATGTCAAAAATGTGATGCCAAACAAGGTAACAATAAATTGCCCCAATTGTTTGACAAAGCGTTTGCCCATAGGCGCCTCCTAAACTCTCTAAACACTAACAACAATTCAAATGACAAACTAATGGTACTAGCTTTTTTATATAGCGATGAAGCTTAAAGGCTAGGGAACGAAAAAAGGTTAGTCGCCCGACTAACCCAAATTAAGCACAGCATATGCATACCATGCCTTTAGAGCAGGCTTTCTGACTCTGATTCATCGCAATATTTCGGCCTTCCCAGTTTCCCAGTGACCCTATAATGAAACCTTGCTCCTCATTACAGCTATTTACATAGTATGGGTTTTTCACCCATTTTCCTCTTTTACGCTCGGTAAATACCGACACTCACTAGTTCATTCATTTTTATCGATTATAAATATACTATATTAACACTCTATTTACAATACATATACCCCTTATGGGTATATGTATTTCGCATATTTTCAATATAATTTTTATACTGATAAAAAATATTGATTAATGATTAAATTCACAATCCTGCATAAAATTATATAAATTAACTTATATAAATAATTTTTTATTATATTTACTGTATATGACGGTATATATATTAATTTTAATAATAATAAAGCAATGTAAAAACTTTATTATAAAATCTTTTTATACACAGCAAAAATTTGATTAATAATTATACTCTTTATGTTTTTTCATATCTAGCTCGCATTAATTATGAGTCTAATGCATGATTATGATAAAAAAGAGGCTATTACCAAGTAATAGCCTCTAATAAGACGAGATGTATTCAGTTAATCAATACTTTGTTGTAAGCGGTGTGCTCTGCGTGTATCCCACGCTTTACGCAAAACATAAATCACCAAACCTATGCTTACTGCCACTGCGCTACCTACCATAGCATCAAAACCACATGCATAGATTGCATATAGGCAGTAAAGAACGCCTATACCGAACAAGTAATTAGAGCGTTTAATACGACTTTCAGCTACGCCAGCCATACGCATCATTGTAGGTACTGCCAAGATGCACAATACATACGGTACTACGTTAGTTACAACCGCTAAGTTTACTAGGATTTCAAACTGCTCACGCAAGGATTCGCTTGCAGTGAATAAAGTAAGTAATGTTTCAACAGCGAGTAAAATCAATACACCACGAACAGGAGCATCTTTGCTATTTACACGAGCGAATATTTTAGGGAAGTAACCATGTTCTGCTGCACTTTTGAAGACGCGAGACAATGTGAATTGCCAGCAAAGCAAAGCGCCAAAGCAAGAAATAACCATAGCAGCCATAACGATGTTTGCAATCGTATCATTGAACATGTATACGAATGTCAAACCGAATGGTGCGTTAGAATTTAATAAATCAACGTTAGGCACAATACCTGCCATAACGTTTGTGGACAAGATATAAACCACTGCCACTGCTAATGTACCCGCCACAGTTGCGATAGGTACGTTTTTCTTTGGATTCTCAACAGCATCAGCATTAGCCGCTGCGGACTCAAATCCTAGGAAGCCCCATAAAGTTAGGGAAATAGATTGTTTTACCGCATCATAAAGCGGAAGATCATTTGGGTTCCATGCCGCCCAATAGATAGATGGATCAAACCAATACCAGCCGATTGTACCGATTAATAAAACCGGAACAATAGAACCCCAAATAGTCATATTGCTGAGTCGACCTGTGAAACGATTCCCTCTGAAGTTTAGAATCGCTGCAAACCACAAGAGCACAATTGTTACTTGACTTGTTTGTGTCGCATTGAGGTCAACACCAAAGAAAGCTGCGCCATAACCTACGGCAGATACCGCGATGGCGATATTAGCAATGATGAGAGATATGCTGTAAGCATAGCTCGCCATAAAATGTCCAGTTTTACCGAAGCGATGTTCTGCATAACCGCCCATGCCCCCTTGTTTTTGGGAGAACATACCCGCTTGAGCAAAAATATACGCTAGTAAAAGCGCACCCACAGCTGTCACGAGCCAAGATAAAACTGAAATAGTACCAACTTGAGCCAAATTAGTTGGTAACATAATGATCCCAGCTCCTAGCATATTGGCTGCTACCATTGTGGTTAGCTGGAATACAGACATTTTTTTAGCGGTGGTTTTCATGTATCAATCCCCTTTCACTAAGGTGAATTTTTTCTCGTCCATAATTCACTTAAAATATATATACCGCTAAGTAAATTCAGTTCGTGCTGTGATGGGCTTGAATGTGAATTTACCGTTTTTATTCTTATTACGAGTTAAATAATAACACCTATGAAACCAAAATAAAAGTACTTTATTGGCGGACAAGGCATATTACACGAATTGAATAAATCATAGGTAATTTATCATCAAAATCGAACAGAACTCATTTTAATCGTGGCAAAGTATATTTTTACCCCATTTTATTCTGTGTATAGATGTAATTTTTCCTATCTATCACGGTTATAGTGTCCTAGTACAAGACTATTATTCTCTCACAGTCTACTATACATGTACATGTAAATACATTATTTTAATAGTGGATTATCAATTAGAATTTTGGGCTTTATAGGTATCGTCTAGCTTTTAAATAAAAAATCGATATACATATAAGTATAATGGGCAATATTAGACCCTTAATGAAATCCTTATATGTATATCGATCTTATTTTTCCAGATTTTATTGATAACTATTCTTTATTTTTATCTACTGCTTATTCCGCACTAAGCTCTACTCTTGTACTGATTCAACGATTGCTTTCCATTCAGCAATTTGCTTTTCCTCAGCAGCGATAATAATTTTACCATTATTACGTTGTCGTTTCACACATTCTGGAGCCGTACCAGAAAAGTTATTACGACCTGCAACACAAGCTTCGATGGAGATAGCGTCAAGAATATCTGCATCAAAATGGTTGGAAATAGCTTTGAAGTCCTCTACGGATAGATCAAGGAGTACACAACCTTTTTCGATGCAATGATGCACTGCATTACCTACAATTTCATGAGCTTCACGGAATGGGACACCTTTCTTCGCAAGATAATCTGCCATATCCGTAGCATTAGAGAAGTCGTCATCAAGAGCTGCTTTCATATGAGCCCCATTGACCTTCATGCCACGAATCATAGCCGCATTAATGGACAATGCGAAGTGTACTGTATCAATAGAATCGAAGATACCTTCTTTATCCTCTTGCATATCCTTGTTGTATGTAAGAGGCAAGCCTTTCAAAGTTGTTAAAAGGCCTAACAAATGACCATAGGTACGGCCTGTTTTACCACGAACCAGCTCGCAAACGTCAGGATTTTTCTTTTGCGGCATAATACTAGAGCCCGTGCAGTGAGCATCATCAAGTTCAATAAAATTGAACTCATTGGTAGACCACAAGATCAACTCTTCGCTAAGACGACTCAAATGCATCATCACTAGAGATGCAAAGGACAAGAATTCAACTACGTAATCGCGGTCAGATACGGCATCCATACTATTTTCATAAATACGGGAGAAACCTAAGAGCTTTTGCGTATACGTTTGATCAATGCCGTATGTAGAACCAGCTAACGCACCTGCACCAAGTGGCATGATGTCCGCATGTTTGAATACCATCAACAAACGATCAAAATCGCGTTCCAACATAGAGAAATAGGCCATCATATGATGCCCAAACAATACAGGTTGAGCCCGTTGCAAGTGCGTATAGCCAGGCATGATAACGTCACTATATTTTTCAGCTGTTTCGATGAGAGCCTTTTGCATATCTACGATAAGCTCCCCCATTTCCACAACGGCTTTACGCACGTACATGTGCAAGTCTACTGCGCATTGGTCATTACGGCTACGGCCGGTATGCAAACGCCCCCCCGCTTCACCGATGTCATCAGTTAAACGCTTTTCAATATTCATATGAATATCTTCAAGAGCTACAGAAAATGGGAATTCCCCTTTATCGATTTGCCCTTTAATTTTTGTTAAACCTGCTAAAATTGCATCTCGATCTGCGTCGGAGATAATATTTTGTTTTGCCAGCATAGTCGCATGCGCCTTGCTACCTGCAATATCTTCGGCGTACATCCGCGCATCAAAAGCGATAGAGGATGTAAAATCCTCTACCGCTTTATCAGTGCCTTTTGTGAAACGCCCGCCCCATAATTTAGCCATTATTTACCTGCTTTCTCCTTCATCAGTGCATTAATTTTGAGAGGTAAACCGAACAAGTTAATGAAGCCTTCTGCATCAGATTGATCGTATACATCATCTTCTTCAAATGTTACGAAATCTTCACTATACAAGGAATATGGGGAAGTGCTGCCCGCAGAAATGATATTTCCTTTGTACAATTTAAGTTTTACTTCACCGGTTACAGTTTTTTGAGTTTCATCAACAAACGCTTGTAACGCGTTCATCAATGGTGCAAACCACATGCCATCATATACGAGTTCAGCGTATTTGTTAGCAATGAGTTCTTTGTAGTGATATGTGGCTCTATCTAAGCAAAGGTATTCAAGTTCTCTGTGAGCATACATAATGATAGAGCCACCCGGGTTTTCATAAACACCACGGGATTTCATTCCTACCAATCTATTTTCGACGATATCTACAACGCCTACACCATAGTGTGCGCCGATTTCATTGAGTTTTTGTAATAATTGTAATGGAGTGCCTTCTTGACCGTCTACGGCTACAGGTACACCTTCTTTAAAGGATACAGTTACATAACCAGCTTCATCTGGAGCTTGTTCAGGTGTATGTGTTACCAAGTACACATCATCTTTAGGAGCATTTGCTGGATTTTCAAGATCGCCGCCTTCATGGGATAAATGCCATACGTTTTGGTCCATGGAGTACGGATGTTTTTTTGTAGCTACAACTGGAATATCATGTTTAGCAGCATATTCCATGCAATCTGTACGAGATTTCAAATCCCACTCTCTCCAAGGAGCGATGATTTTCATGTTAGGAGCTAATGCTTTGATAGTCAACTCAAAACGAACTTGGTCATTACCTTTACCAGTCGCACCATGAGCGATTGCATCTGCGCCTTCTTTTTCAGCAATATCTACAAGGATTTTACCGATTAAAGGTCTCGCGAAGGATGTACCTAATAAATATTTACCTTCGTAGATTGCACCAGCTTTTACAGTAGGCCAAATATAATCTTTTACAAACTCTTCCTTAGCATCAACGATATACGCTTTAGAAGCACCAGATTTAATCGCTTTTTTCTCAACTGCATCATAATCCTCAGGTTGGCCCAAGTCTACACACACAGCAATAACTTCAGCGCCATAATTTTCTTTCAACCAAGGAATGATAACAGAAGTATCTAAACCACCAGAATACGCGAGTACTACTTTATTTGCTTTACCCATGATAACACCTCACAAACCACTATCTATTTAGACTCATATAATCAATACAATATCAGATAATTGTGAAAGCACCGTGGTATTTTCTATTCCGACAGGCATTTTCTCCTTCTGACAAAAAATAGTATACACCTGTATAATTATAAATGCAAGCATTATTTTTATTCATTTTAATAATATATTTCGAAACCGAACTAAAAAACATAAAAAGCTATATCGAGTAATCTAAAATCAGATATAGCTTAATTTCTTACTACGAAATAAATACTAACACTATATTAATTTATACGGGTATCCTCATTAGAAATCACATGATATGTTAATTCATTAACTTTACTAAAAGTAAAGTTAACATCTACTTTATTCTTTGGGACGCAATAAAAATAATCTCTAATATTTATTTCTATTATATTTAGATGTATTTTCTGCCGTTTGATATTTAATACATCATTATCAATGTCAATTCTATCAAATTGCTGGATAACTTCATTAAATTCATCAGAATATTCGAAGTCTAACACCTTAATATTCTGAAGAATATTCTCTTTAAGAACAAGAAACACATCATTAAAGTAATCATCAAGTTCTGCCAAAAACAAAGTATAACCTAATAAGAAAACAGTATTAACGTACTCAAAACTTAATAAGGAGTCAAAATCAATTGTAAGACTTTCTGCTTCTTTATTCACCACCTCAAATAAATTAAAAGAATCAAAGCAAGCGCGATATACTGGACTGAGCAACAAAGCTTTGCACTCAAAATCTATACTATTTATAGTATCCACTAATAATGTAGTCGGAATTACACCTCCAACCCACGACTCAACATCCTCTAGTGCCATACCTTGAAATGTAATTTCCTTAAGTTCAGATGATAAACTCATTTCATCGATTAGTTCTAACATATCCATCCTATAAAATAAGGACTCTAATATATTTAAGTTAATACAATTATATCTATAGGCTTGAATTGTTCCTAATGCAATCATTAAAAAGTAAAATTCAATATTTCGTTTCCCGTTAATAATTATTTTCATAGTTTTTGATTCCCACGATAGGTTATGTCTGTTCAAACAATATCAATAGGTGAAAACTGGTAATCTAAAGCTACCTTATAATCTGTAGTTGTATTTATTGATGCTTTTAAAGTATTAACTATTAAAGACTGAATTTCACCTATAGCCGAGTAAAGCTCATTTTGAGCTTCATTAATAATCGCTTCAATACGAACATCTAAATCATAAGACCTAGAAATTCTATAATCACCTGTACTGTAGTCTACATTGCTAAATAGCTTTAATATATTCATCTCAGATATCGCTGTATCGAAGGCATTTATAGTATTTAAAATATTATTTTTATCTATTTCATTTACACCTATAACGGTCTCATTTTGAATATGTGGGATTGAATCCACAATGCATTGCTCTCTAACAGCAACTCGCAAAGACTCTTCATTCATTATTTGTTCTCTATCTAACGCTTTGTTCCAAAAGCAATGTCTAATGGCCATACAATTATGTTCATCATCGTAATAAACTATCCAGTTTTCTATTTTATTAGCATCAGCCTGTTCAATATAAAAAATTTCACGAGCATAGGACTCAACATCATGAACCTCAGATTTATAGTCTAATCCTCCGGGTCCCCTCAAATAATAAGATATAAAATTCTCAAGTCTAAGCATGGCAAACTTAATAATAGGTTTTGCTCCTATATAAATAGAGGAAAAATTACCTTGCTCATACTGTTTTAATTCAACATTATCCAATATCTACTCTCCTTATGCTCGAAATTCTCTCTAAAAAACATCTTAATAACACAAATGTATCAAAAAAATCTCTGTTAGCCAATTATTAATTAGCCAACAGAGATTATAAGATATATATTCAATTATTCTTCTATTAGCCCCAACTCTTGTTCATACGCATAGTCTGCCTCGGCTTGTGTAATCATACCTTGGTCTACCATTTGTTCGAGCACCAGCTTTTGTCGAGCTTTAGCCCCTTCATAGTTCGTGTAAGGATCTAAATAGGACGGTGCATTGGGTAATGCAGCGAGCAAAGCGCTTTGCCCCAATGTTAATCGACTGGGACTCGTCCCAAAGTATCCGTGAGCTGCTTCGTAGATACCATAATAATTATGACCATAATATACGGTATTCAAATACATAGTTAAAATTTCTTCCTTAGAATAGTAATGTTCCATCTCGCTAGCGAGGATGGCCTCTTCTACCTTACGACTCATGATGCGCTTTGAGGAAAGGAACAGATTTTTTACAAGTTGTTGTGTAATAGTACTACCGCCTTCCAAGGTTTCACCTGCTATGGTATTTGTGTACAAGGCGCGAATAATACCGAGTACATCAATAGCTCCATGTTTATAATACCGCTTATCTTCAATAGCGATTAATGCATTTTTTGTATACTCAGGAATAACATCCCCTTTCACCCAATGCTCTTTTGAAACACGTTGATTAAGAGCTATCTGTACTTTATCTCTAAATGTAAACAGTCGTATAATTCGATCCGTACGACTGAGCGTGTCTTCACTTTGTTCTATTTGTTTTTCAACAAGTGTATGAGCTTTACTCTCACGATTTGTCCCTTGAAAGCTATGGTATCCGTCATATATAAACATAGCCAAAATCATGACCACCACGAATACAACTAGGTTTCGAAGGTAGCGAAATACTTTCATTTCTTTCACCTATTTCTTAAAGGTCTGTAATATAAACACATGTAAACATAAGTTTATAATCTAGCCATCTATACAATACCTTATATACATATACAAATATAAAGTATATTAAATGTATTGTATCACATCAATCAAGAAGAAGATATGTAAAACACTAGTTTTTACGTCCACTCATACTACAAATATATTTAATATATCTTATAACGGCACGACACTATATATCTATAAATACCGATTAATGCATATTAGTTATACTTATTAAGTTGTATTAAAAACTTTAAATAGAGTATAATATATGAGATGATAAAAACATGCCTATGGAGGAGTAATATGAAACAGTGTATGGATTCAGAAAATCTGCATCGTCGATTGCGTAAAATCTTAGGTCAAGTGCAAGCTATTGATCGAATGATTGAAGAAGACATTCCCTGCGAAGATGTGTTGAGCCAAATTAATGCAGCTAAATCTGCACTACATAAAGTAGGACAAGTAATTCTTGAAGGACATATCAACCACTGCGTACGAGATGGTATCGAACATGGTGACGTAGAAAAAACCATTAGCGACTTTACAAAAGCTGTAGAACGCTTTGCAAATATGGGTAAATAAAAAAGGACTCTACAAATGAATTGCACCCAAAAATTAGACATAATTTTGGGAGGTGCAGTTCAAAATGTAGGGTCCTTTTTATTACCCCAATATTAATCGTGGTTAGTTGTTAAGAATTCGCTCAATGCAGCGAGTACATCATCTTCGTCAGCACCGTCAGCAGTCAATGTAACGGATGTACCTTTTGTAGCACCCAAAGTCAATACAGTTAAGATAGACTTAGCATCCGCTGTTTTGCCATTGGCAGCAATAGTCACTTTAGAAGCAAACTTAGCAGCCAATTGTGTGAAGGCTGTAGCAGGACGAGCATGTAAACCAGATTCGTTAGTAATTTCTACTGTTAATTCTTTCATGATAACCTCTTTCTATCTCGATAGGCAGAGCCTATCTCATACGTTCTAATAGATATATTGTATCAATATCAAGTATTTCAATTCAAGTATATTACATCTTATTTGCTATATAATGATTCTATTTAAGGCAAAACTGGATTATAGTAAACCTTTTTCAGCTAATACAGATTTAGCGTATTCTGTAATTTCTTCTGCTGTGTCCATAGTAAGTGCTTTATTTGCCACCTCTTCACATTCTGCTTTGGAAACAGAACGCAAGATATTTTTAATAAGAGGAATCGAAGAAGCAGTCATGGAGAATTCGTCGAGGCCAAGACCTAATAGAATCATGGTCGCCACAGGATCACTAGCAAGCTCACCACACATGCCTGTAAATTTACCTTGTTCATGACTAGCATCAATGACGTGCTTAATAAGACGTAACACACCTGGATGCAATGGTTGATACAAGCTACCAATTGCTTCGTTCATACGGTCTACTGCCAATGTGTATTGGCAAAGATCATTCGTACCGATACTAAAGAAGTCTACATATTTAGCAAGAATTGGAGATATAACAGCTGCCGCTGGTACTTCGATCATGATGCCAACCTTGATATCCTTGTTGAAATCCTTACCCTCAGCCTCCAGTTCCTCCTTACATTCACTAAGCATAGCATTCGCTTGCTTCACTTCCTCAACGGAAGCAATCATAGGATACATGATGTGAATATCACCAAACGCACTAGCTCGTAATAAGGCACGCAATTGTACCTTAAAGATGTCTGGACGATTTAAGGATATACGAATAGCGCGATATCCTAGGAATGGATTCATTTCACTTGGTAAATCAAGGCATTTCAATTCCTTGTCTCCACCGATGTCCATGGTACGGATAATAACAGGCTGCCCCTTCATATCTTGGGCTACCTTTTTATACTCTTCGAATTGTATTTCTTCTGCAGGCAATTCGTCATTTTCCATGTAAAGGAATTCTGTACGATACAAACCAATACCTTGTGCGCCCATAGTGAGCGCATGTTTAGCATCCTTCGCCTTACCAATGTTGCCGAATAGTTCTACATGATGACCATCAATGGTAGTAGCTTCAAGATTAGCGGATTCGCGTAACCGTTTTAACTCTTCTTGGAACGCCAACGCTTGATTTGTATACTCCGTCCAATCCGCATCAGATGGATTGATTTCCACGATACCATCCGTACCAAGAACGACTGCCTTATCGCCATCTGCAAAGCTTTCAATATCACCAACGCCCATAACTGCAGGAATCTCTAAGGTGCGAGCCATAATAGCCGCATGAGATGTAGGGCCACCTGCTGCCGTAACGATACCTTTTACTACCGCTTTATCAAGGGATGCCGTATCAGATGGTGCCAAATCATGAGCCACCAAGATAACCTCGCCAGAAATATGTGATAAACCGCGAGGGTTCATGCCTAACATATTACGCATCAAACGATCACCGATATCCTTAATATCTGCGCCTCGTTCACGCATATAGGCGTCTTCCATGCCGAGAAAGATATTGGCAAAGGTTTCAATTGTTTGAGCCGTAGCCGCTACCACATTCATATGGCTAGACTCAACAAGGGATTTAATTCCGTCAGATAAGGATGGGTCTTGAGCAATTTGCATATGCGCTTCAAAAATAGCCGCCTCTTCTGGCCCCATTTCATCCAACGCTTTTTTACGAATAGTATCCAATTGTTTTAAGGTAGATGCCATAGCAGTTGCAAACTTGCCAATTTCTTCTTCTACCTTGTCTTCCGTTACATTGTAATCAGGAATGACAATTTCCTCTTGAATATATCTATATACATTGCCTACTGCAACGCCACGAGATCCAGAAATCCCTTGAATTCGCATATGTGTTCCTCTTTCTATTACGATTAACTACATTACTCTTTATTTTATCATTTCTCTGTTAAACAATAAAGTAATCCAAATACCTATACTCCCTTAAATAACCGTCCCATATGGGGCATTTTTTGTTTTACTATAACTCTCAATAAACGTTGTAAGCTTTCCTTATTTTCCCTTTATTTTGCTATAAATTTATACGATTCCATGCCATGCTTAGGACCTATTTATGATATAATATTATAATATAGAATATATAATAATAAACATATGAGACTTTCACGGGCTTCATGGTGAAAGTCTTACTTATTGATAGGAGACTTTATGAAATTAACGAAAATGCATGGTCTCGGCAATGACTTCATCCTCTTTGCCGACCCACAAGGGACGTCTAAAGACTACACAGACCTCGCCATCCGCCTTTGCGATCGTCGCACGGGTATTGGTGCTGATGGTCTTGCTATCCTAGTTCCTTCCGAAACCTGTGATGTGCGCATGCGCATCATCAACTCCGATGGTAGTGAAGCAGAAATGTGCGGTAATGCCATCCGTTGCTTTGCCAAATACGCTTATGAACACGGTGAAACAACGAAGGAGACTTTCACCATTGAAACCTTAGCTGGCGTAATGAAGCCTACATTGACTATCGAAAACGGTATAGTCACACAAGTTACTGTAGACATGGGCAAACCATTTTTTAAGGCCCAAGACATTCCTATGAATGTAAACATGGATAAGGTTATCGACGTAGACCTCAATGTAAACGGTGAAACCGTAACAGTGAGTTCTGTATTGCTCGGTGTGCCTCATACGGAGGTATTCATCGACGACATTACAAAAGCCCCTGTTACAACACAAGGCCCTATCCTTGAAAAGCACGATGCCTTCCCTGCCAACACCAATGTAAACTACATTGAAGTGGTAAACGACAAACACATCAAGGTGCGCACATGGGAACGCGGCGCTGGCGCTACTTTAGCTTGTGGAACAGGATCTTGTGCCTCTGCCGCTATGTCCTTTGAAAAGGGCTTAACAGGCCGCGAAGTAGATGTGGAACTCTATTTAGGAACATTGCATATTTCATACTTGGAGGATGGCACGGTGCTCATGACAGGCCCGGCTGAGGAAGTCTTCGAAACAGAACTTCCTATCGATTAAAATGAAGTGGTTACAACTTATATTAAATGCGTTCCTAAGGTACCAACAGGGTCGCACACTCATACCACGGAATATAGAGCCCCTTTTGGGACTACTTGCATCCATTCTCGTCATCCTCATAGCCGTAGCCAATAGCATCGCTATTGGTTATGCCTTGATTGTCGTATGGAGCATCATGGCCTACGTGTTCTACCGCAAAGGATATGCCCTAAAAGAATTATTAAACCTATCTTGGACAGGTGCGAAAACATCCATCATAGTGATGCAAATCTTCCTTCTCATCGGTTGGCTCATCGCCATGTGGCAAGCAGCAGGCGTTATTCCTATGATTATCGCCACAGGTATCGATTTAATTGATCCATCCATCTTTATCGTCTGTGCCTTTTTAATAACAGCCATAGTGAGTATGCTGTTAGGTACTGCACTGGGCACTGTAGGAACGATAGGCATCGTACTCATCACCATGGCAAGAGCTGGAAGTATTCCAGAAAATATCGTAGTTGGTGCCATTATTGCAGGTGCTTACTTTGGTGATCGAAACGGTCCACTATCCTCTAGTGCATCTCTTGTAGCGGCCTTGACCCATACAAAGGTATCGACGAATATTCCCATTATGTTTAAAGATGGTATTCCAGCACTCATCATCTCTACAGTGTTGTATCTATTACTATCTCAGTGGTACCCACTCAATTACGAAAATAGTTTACTATCCGATACAATTCACTTTATTTTCAATATCGATTGGACATTATGGATTCCAGTCATCATCGTCATTGGTCTATTGCCTTTGAAAGTATCTATCCGTTGGCCTATCGGACTCAGTGCATTAGCGGCGGCCATTCTAGCCTATACCAATCAGGATGCGAGCCTCTCAGAGTTGGGATGGTATACCTTAACAGGCTTTGAACTACCGCACTATAATCCACTAGCTAATATCATTCATGGCGGCGGTCTACAAACGATGTTTATCCCTACCCTTTCAATTTTTATGGCTACTGCCATTTCAGGCATGCTCGAAGGGGTTGGCTTCTGGAACGATATACGACAACTGTTAGAGCGAGCTAAAACACGGAGCGATGTATTTGCTGCCAATGTAGGTCTTGCTTTCTTAACAGGTGCGGTTGGATGCAGCCAAGCTATTGCGGTAGTTATGACGCACTCTATTATGCGTATTACCTACGCACAGCAAGGTATTCAAGACGAAGATGTAATGCTAGACTTTGAAAATAGTGGCATTCTCATCGCTCCATTACAACCATGGAATATCGCTGCCTACGTGCCCATTGTCATGATGGGTACAAGTTCAACAGGTTATGTACCATTTGCCTTCTTCCTATATCTAGTACCACTCATCTATTGGTTACGATTACGGAAGCAAGATCAACCAATCATACGCTAATTAGTATTATCTCAAAAGGGGAAATTGTATGATTTATACCATTACCTTTAATCCAGCTCTCGATTATATCGTGCGCCTTGATCACCTCAAGACGGGTACTATTAATCGCACCATCCAAGAATACGTTCTCGGTGGTGGCAAAGGTATCAACGTATCTATCGTGCTCAACAATCTTGGCATGGATACGACAGCACTCGGCTTCATCGCAGGGTTTACAGGCGAAGAAATCGTAACACAACTCAAGAAATTCGGCGTGAAAGAAGATTTCATCCGGCTTCGCGAAGGATTAACCCGCATCAATGTTAAGGTAAAAGCCTCTGATGAGGAAACAGAGATTAATGGCCGCGGCCCAATCATCGGTACCGACGAATTAGAAGCTCTATACAAACAGCTTGATGCGTTGACCGAAAAGGACACCTTAATCCTTGCTGGCAGCATTCCTTCTAGCCTACCAAGCGATATGTACGAACTCATTATGGAGCGCTTACAACATAAAAATATTCGCATCGTAGTCGATGCTACAAAGGATCTACTCACAAAAGTCTTGCCTTATAAACCATTTTTAATTAAGCCAAATAATCACGAGCTTAGTGAAATCTTTGGGCGCACTTTATCTACAAAAGATCAGCTTGTAGAAGCAGCAAAAACATTGCAAGAGAAAGGCGCACAACACGTGCTCATCTCCATGGCTGGTGATGGTGCTATTTTGGTGTCCGCTGACGGCACTGTATATACCAGTCCTGCCCCTAAAGGAACTCTCGTGAATTCCGTAGGTGCTGGCGACTCCATGGTAGCCGGCTTTATTACGGGCTATGAAAAGACGGGTGACTTACAAGAGGCGCTCTATTGGGGTATCTCCAGTGGCTCTGCCTCCGCTTACTCTGAAAACCTCGCAACCCTTGAAGAAGTAGAAACACTGCTTTCACAAGTACGAGTTAAATAGTTTTATATTTTATGTGCATCAAGGAGTACACATATGAAAATCACTGATCTATTAAAACCTCAATCTATCCTACTGAATGCAGATCCTGTCACAAAAGCTGACGCCATTTACACCTTAGGTGAATTGATGGACAAAGGAGGCTATTTGACAGACAAGGCAGAATATTTAAAAGCTGTCTTCGCTCGTGAAGAGTCTGGTTCTACAGGCCTTGGCGACGGTATTGCCACACCACATGCTAAATCTGCAGGAGTAAAAGAACCAGGCCTCGCCGCTATGGTTGTACCTAATGGGGTAGACTTTGAAGCATTAGATGGTCAACCTTCTCGCCTATTCTTCATGATTGCGGCTCCAGAAGGCGCCGCTGACACTCATGTTGAGGTATTGAGCAAACTAGCAACTATGGTGATTGACCCAGACTTCAAAGAAGCCCTAATTCAAGCGGCTACTGTTGATCGATTCTTAGAGCTCATTACAGCTAAAGAAGAAGGAAACTTTGACCCATCCGTAGAAGGATATATCAAACCAGCAGAGGATCAAAAAGCAACCAGCATTACCGATGCTATCGAAGCAAAGGCTACAGAAGCAATTGAAAAGGTAGCACCTAAGATTTCTGTAGATAACCCGCATTATGATGTACTTGCTGTTACTGGCTGCCCTACAGGCATTGCACATACCTATATGGCGGCTGAATCTTTAGAACGCAAAGCTAAAGAAATGGGTGTTTCTTTAAAAGTAGAAAAGAATGGTGCATCTGGTGTTAAAGACGCTCTTACAGCAGAAGAAATCGAGCACGCTAAATGCATTATCGTAGCTTCTGACCGTCAAGTAGAGATGGCACGCTTTGATGGCAAACCTATGATTCAAACTAAGGTTGCGAACGGCATCAATAAAGCGGAAGAGTTATTGCGTGAAGCTATGGCTGGTACAGCACCTGTATACCATGCTTCCCCATCTGACAAAAATGGTGCAGTGGCTGCATTCGATGCGGCAGATAACTTTGGTCGTCAAATCTACAAACATTTGATGAATGGTGTCTCCCACATGTTGCCATTCGTTATCGGTGGCGGTATCTTAATTGCCCTTGCCTTTTTATTCGATGTATTCGACCCAGCAAATCCTAAAAACTTTGGTTCCGGTACACCTCTTGCAGCTTTCTTAATGCAAATCGGTGGCGCTTCCTTTGGCTTCATGTTACCCGTATTAGCGGGTTACATCGCTATGAGTATTGCGGACCGTCCAGGTCTTGTAGCTGGTTTTGTTGGAGGCTTATTAGCTAACCAAGGTGGCTCTGGTTTCCTAGGTGCATTGATTGCCGGTTTCGCAGCAGGTTATTTGGTATTATTAGTTAAGAAATTAGTATCTGGTTTACCTCAAGCCTTAGAAGGTACAAAACCGGTTCTCTTCTACCCTGTGCTTGGCGTATTATTCATTGGTATCGCCATTACCTTTATCATCAATCCTCCTGTATCCGCACTTAACCACTGGTTGATGGACTCCTTGCAATCCATGGGCACAACGAGCCGCGTATTGTTAGGTCTTATCTTTGGTGCTATGATGTCCGTTGACATGGGCGGCCCTGTAAACAAAGCGGCTTATGTTATCGGTACTGGTGCTCTTGCAACTGGCGAATACGGTATTATGGCGGCTGTCATGGCAGGCGGTATGGTTCCTCCATTGGCAATCGCTCTTTGTACTACATTCTTCCCTAGCCGCTTCACAGAGGCTGAACGTAAATCTGGTATCACAAACTACATCATGGGCCTTTCCTTCATCACAGAAGGTGCCATCCCATTTGCAGCAGCCGATCCAGTTCGCGTATTACCAGCTTGTATTATCGGTGCTGGTACAGCCGGTGCGTTATCCATGTTCTTCGAATGCACACTACGCGCTCCACACGGCGGCATTTTTGTAGTACCAACAATTGGTAATCCACTACTATACCTTGCGTCCATCGCAATCGGTTCCGTTGTGGCTTGCTTTATCTTAGCACTTGTAAAGCCAAGCTTAAAAAATAGTATCACAAAATAAATCATTAAAATTAACCATCAATTATAGCTTATATATGATTGATTGATGGCTGATAATTGTTGATTGTTTATGATGAGTTTCGACGATTAGCAGTTAGTAACTAATAGTTAACATTTAGCGACTAATTGATTAATGACTCTTATCGATGGTGAAAGCTGGTGTCACACCAGTAGATATAGTAAAAGGACTAGAATATACGTATTCTGAACTGACCTAAAATTGGACACAATTTTGGAACAACAATTCAGAAGTATACGTGATCTAGTCCTTTTCTGATATTCAAAAATAATTAATATTATTTTATATTTTATAATCTAGACTACTTTCAAAAGTGGAAGCAAGTCCTCAAAATTGTACAATCACATCGATTTATGTTAAACTATATAAATATTAATAAACTTTAAAATTATAAACTATTATTAGAAATCTAGTTCGGAGAGCTAATTCATGAAATCATCCAAAAATTGTAAGGTCACTGCTGCATTTCTTGCTGCAGCTGCATTGGGTGGTGTTGCCCATGCAGAGCCTACACTTAACATGAATGATTTAGTAGGTACGAGTACCAGTGCTGAATCAACGACACAGAGTCCTACAAGTGTAGCAACTCCAGTCGTGAAACCAATTGCAACTCAGCCAGTCTTACCAGCTACACCACAACCGGCCACCGTTGTACAACAACAAACACCACCGATGGCACAACCTCAACCATCCTACGTGATGCAACCAGCAACGGTTAGCCCTGTACAAACTCAACAAGTTACACCATTGCAATCAGTACCGCAACAAGTAGTACCAATGCAATCTCAACAACAGGTTCAAACTCAACCTCAGTATGTTGTCAATAAAGATACAAAAACTGTCATGGAGCCTACATTAGCAATGCACAGTTTGATAAATGTACAACGAAAAACTGAACCTGTTACTGTAGAGAAACCAGTGGATGGTAAGCAACAAGTACAAACTACACAAGTAGAGCGTACGCCTGTTGTTATTCAACAAGAATCCATAGCTCCATTAACTGTATCAAATACTACAGTAACAAAAGCCGTAGTAGCAAAACAGAGGCTTACGATTCGAGATATTCAACGAGCTGAGCGTGAGCGTCTAGCTCAACTAGCCGCTGAAGAAGCATCCCAACAAGAAAATTTATCACAAGCTGATCAACAACAACTTGCTCAAAAGCAAGCTGAAGCACAACGGCAAGCCGCACTACAATCACAACAACAAGCAGAAGCCCAACGGCAAGCAGCTTTGCAGGCGGAACAAGAACGTGTGGTAGCTCAACAAGCAGAGGCTCAACGCCAAGCGGCTTTACGTGCTGAGCAGGAACGTATTGCGGCCCAACAAGCTGAGCAAGCGCGTATTGCAGAAGAACGTCGTCAAGCGGCAGAGCTGGAACGCATTCGTATCCAAGAGGAACAACGCCGTATTGCTGAGCAACAGGCGGAACAAGAGCGTATCGCTGCTCAACAAGCTGAAGCTCAACGTCAAGCGGCTATTAGAGCGGAACAAGAACGTATCGCCGCTCAACAAGCCGAAGCGCAACGTCAAGCCGCTATTAAAGCAGAACAAGAACGTATCGCCGCTCAACAAGCCGAAGCGCAACGTCAAGCCGCTATTAGAGCGGAACAAGAACGTCTTGCCGCTCAACAAGCCGAAGCGCAACGCCAAGCAGCTATTAAAGCTGAACAAGAACGTATCGCCGCTCAACAAGCAGAAGCGCAACGGCAAGCCGCTATTAAAGCTGAACAAGAACGTATCGCTGCTCAACAAGCTGAGGCTGAACGCCAAGCCGCTTTAAAAGCTGAACAAGAGCGTATTGCCACTCAACAGGCTGAAGCTCAACGCCAAGCAGCTATTAACGCTGAACAAGAACGTATCGCCGCTCAACAAGCTGAGGCGCAACGGCAAGCCGCTATTAAAGCAGAACAAGAACGTATCGCCGCTCAGCAAGCCGAAGCGCAACGCCAAGCAGCTATTAAAGCTGAACAAGAGCGTATTGCCGCTCAACGGGCTGAAGCTCAACGCCAAGCAGCTTTAAAAGCTGAACGTGAGCGTATCCTCGCTCAACAGGCTGAAGAAGAACGCTTAGCGGCTGAAGAAGCAGCTCGCCAACGTGCTGAAGCCGCCGCTAAAGCTGAAGCCGAACGACAAGCAGTTATTAGAGCAGAACAAGAACGTATGGCAGCTCAACAGGCTGAAGCTCAACGCCAAGCAGCTATTAAAGCAGAACAAGAACGTATCGCCGCACAACAGGCTGAATCTCAACGGCAAGCAGCTTTAAAAGCTGAACAAGAGCGTATCGCGGCCGAGAAAGCTAAAGCTGAACGCGAAGCCGCTATAAAAGCGGAGCAAGAACGTATTGCTGCTAAACAAGCGGAACTTGCAAGACAAGCTGTGATCCAAGAAGAACAAGAACGTTTAGCTGCTGAACAACTAGCAAAAGAAGAAGCGGCAGCTGCAGCTAAAGCTCAGGCTGAAGCAGAGGCAAAAGCTAAAGCAGAAGCAGACGCTGCAGCTAAAGCTCGGGCTGAAGCAGAGGCAAAAGCTAAAGCAGAAGCAGACGCTGCTGCTAAAGCGCAAGCTGAAGCAGAGGCAAAAGCTAAAGCAGAAGTAGATGCTGCTGCTAAAGCTCAGGCTGAAGCCGAGGCTAAGGCTAAAGCTCAATCTGAAGCCGAAGCAAAAGCTAAATCTGACGCAGAGACTAAACAGGTTCAAGAAAGTAAATTACCGCAATCTTATGTAAACGCTCGTAATGAAGCTTCCACAAAGGGCTCTACTGTTACAGAAGAGAAAAATATTCTCTCCCAACCAATTGACCCCCCATTGCAAGCTGATGCGTCTGCAAAGATTAGTCTTGCTTTCGACGCGAAAAATTATGAATCCATGTCTACCACAGTAGATAATAAGGAAATTAAATATCGCGCCTTCGAGTATATCCCTTACGTGGCTAATCCAATCGACATAGATCAGCAATACATGAACATTTATGTACCAGAGGAATATTTCAACAACGGTACAATCAATGGTTACAATACCCAAACAGCCCCTATCTTCATGCCAAATGCAGTAGGTGGTTACATGCCGAGCCAAGCTATGACGCCTAAGGTGGAAAATGGAAAACCTAACAGTGTTCTTTACGCATTATCCCGTGGTTATGTAGTAGCTTCCCCATCTACTCGTGGTCGTACCAATAAAGCTTCCGATGGCAACTTCATCGGTAAGGCCCCGGCAGTAATCGTTGACTTACAAGCGGCTACAGCCTACTTACACGCTAACGATTCCGCTATGCCAGGTAATGCAAACCGCATTATCACAAATGGTACAAGTGCAGGCGGTGGTGTATCCTTGTTACAAGGTGCAACTGGTAACAGTTCCGACTTCCAACCATATTTACAAGCATTAGGTGCAGCTACAGCGGCAACTAATGTATACGCAGTATCTGCGTATGCCCCTATCACTAACCTTGATGCGGCTGATATGGCTTACGAATGGAGCTATAATGGTATCACATCCTTTAACAAAGTAACTATGGGCCAAGGCGAATTACCACAAGCTAATGTAGGTGGCAACTCTGCTCCACCACAACGCACGATGCAACGTGTAAACTTGAATGCAGACGATCTATCATACTCTAAAATGCTCAGCGAACACTTCCCTGATTACGTAAATAACTTACAATTACGTGACTCTCTAGGTCGTGTACTAAAACTTGACAAGAACGGTAACGGTACTTTCAAAAATTATGTAAAAGAATTTATTGTTGCTGCCGCTAATAAAGCAGCAGCTAAAGGTACTGATTTATCCAAGCATACATACCTTGTACGAGATAATAAAACAGGAACTATCAAAGACATAAACTGGGAAGCATATAACCACTTTGTAAGTCGCTCAAAAGCGCCTGGTGCCTTTGACTCTCGTGCTAATGATACAGGTGAAAACAATCTATTTGGTACAAGTACTACAGATAATAATCACTTTACCATTACTGCTGCATTACACGATTCAACAGCTAACCAAGATGTATACGTAGAAAATGCTAAGATCGTTACTATGATGAACCCAATGAACTATCTTGGTTCTCCTGCTGCGACAAATGCACGATTCTATCGTATTCGTTATGGCACAGCCGACAGTAATACATCTGTTGCAATTCCTTTAATCGTAGGTACACGTGCTCAAAACCTTGGGTACAGAGTAGATATGGCAACACCATTTAATGTAGATCACTCTGGTGACTACGATTTAGAAGAATTATTCAACTGGATGGATAATATCGTTAAAAACGGTAGATAATCACAATTAAATACATACCAAAATACTAAAGGAGCTACCTAGTAGTTCCTTTTTCATATACAATTATAAATTTTCTTGTGTATTCAATTATAAATGTTATTGTGAAAGTCCCTCTCCGACTATGAATAATCTGCACCATTATTTAATCAGTACATCACCCTATTATAATAATAAAAGAATTCAATCAAAAAAGGATGCCCCCTGTAAAATACAGGGGGCATCTATGTGTTTGAGCCAGGTAAAAGCAATTATTATGCTTTCACCATGATAGGCGATTAAACTTCAGGGAACAATGCTGTAGATAAGTAGCGTTCGCCTGTATCAGGGAGAATTACTACAATATTTTTGCCTTTATTTTCAGGGCGTTTTGCCAATTCTTGAGCCGCCCAAAGCGCAGCACCAGAGGAAATACCTACCAATACGCCTTCTGTGTGACCGAAAGCTTGAGATGTAGCAAAAGCATCCTCGTTAGAAACTTGGATTACTTCATCGTAAATGTTAGTATCCAATGTATCTGGAATGAAGCCAGCACCTAAGCCTTGGATTTTATGAGGGCCTGGTTTACCATTAGATAATACAGGAGAATCTGCTGGTTCTACGGCAACCACATGTACATCAGGGTTTTGTTCTTTCAAGTAGCGACCTGCACCTGTCAACGTACCGCCTGTACCAACACCAGACACGTAGATATCTACAGTACCATCAGTATCTTGCCAGATTTCAGGTCCAGTTGTTCTGTAATGAATTGCTGGATTAGCTTGATTTACGAACTGACCTGCTTCAATAGCACCGGCTGTAGCCGTTACGATTTCCTTAGCTTTTGCAATAGCGCCTTTCATGCCAAGAGAACCGTCAGTCAATACGAGTTGCGCGCCATAACCAAGCATTAATTTACGGCGTTCAATGGACATCGTTTCAGGCATTACGATTACAACTTTATAACCAAGCGCAGCACCTACAGCAGACAAGCCAATACCAGTATTACCAGATGTAGCTTCTACGATTGTGCCGCCTGGTTGTAATTCACCAGATTCAACTGCAGCTTGAATGATTGCTGCTGCGATACGGTCTTTTACGGAACCGCCTGGGTTGAAGTATTCCAATTTTGCGAAAATATTAGCGTTTGCACCATATTTTTTACCAAAACGTGTAGCAGCTAATAATGGTGTTTTACCGATTAATTCAACAAAAGATTTTGCAATTTTAGACATAGTGGTCACTCCTTATTAAATAGAACCATCCCAATTATCATATTTTGTATCAAGTTTAGCATAGGTCCCATCGATTACATCTTGAAGGGTTACGTTTTCTAAATAATCATGAATATAGTTTTGTAATCCTGCCCAGAAACCAACAGTCCGTTCGTTGATCACTGTATCAGTACTCACCCCTTCATCAAGGGTAGAGATGATAGCCATAGATTCCTCTGTAGCAAGCAAAATTTCAATAATTGTATATTCTTTAGGACTTTTAGATAAGCGATAGCCGCCATACTTACCGCGGATACTATCCACTAGTTTTGCAGCGCCTAAACGAGCTACGATACCTTCTAGGTATTTTTCAGATATGCCTTGTCGTTCTGCCACAGATCGCAAGGAGACAGGTTTATCTTGACCTTGCTCTGCCAAATCGATGAGGACCATCAATGCATACCGACCTTTTGTGGAAATCCTCATATATTTTGCCTTTCTTTGTAAACGTTAGTGTTAAACACACCCCATATTATAAAGTACTTATATTATATTTATAAAACCTTTCATATTAATAGGAATTAATTTCATTATAGACCACTCACTATAAAAATGCAAGAACTTATTTCCTACTTTTATAAAGGGATATTTACTCATTCTATATTTATTGAGTTTATCCTATATTTTAACTTAATAACTTGCCTCGTAGAAAGCTCAAGTTATAATACTTTTGTTAATTCGCAACACAACGAAGTAAGGATAATCTTATAACACAAAAGGACCAGCCCGAAGGCCAGTCCTTTTGCGTATAGTTTGTAGTTTGTTATATGAGGTTTACCATGATGAATTGGAGAGGGTTCATCTGGTATTGGGACTTACCGTATCGTCAGGAAAACGATGCGCGCCCGTGTTTATGTCATTTGAGGAGTTGTCTAGATTACTCTAGCATTTAAGTATAAGTTTCTTAATTAGATTTTACCTACAAGATCAAGACCTGGTTTCAAAGTATCTTTACCTGGTTTCCAACGTGCAGGGCACACTTGATCACCATGTTTAGCTACAAATTGAGCAGCTTGTACTTTGCGAACTAATTCTTCAGCGGAACGGCCGATACCCATATCATGAATTTCTGCTGTACGCACGAAGCCTTCTGGATCTACTACGAATGTACCACGGTAAGCCATAGCAGATTCTTCTTGGAATACATCGAAGAAATCAGCCAATTCATGTTTTTTGTCAGCCAACATGTAGTACTCGATTTTATTAATGCTTGGAGAAGCATCAGACCATGCTTTGTGAACGAATTCGGAGTCACAAGATACGGAGTAAACTTCGCAACCCAATTCTTTCAACTCTGCATAAGAATTTTGTACGTCTTCCAACTCAGTAGGGCATACGAATGTGAAGTCTGCTGGATAGAATACGAATACAGACCATTTACCCAACACGTCTGCAGTGCTAACTTTTACCAATTCAGGTTTTTTGAAAGCATCAAGTGTAAATTCAGGAAGTTGTTTACCAATAATAGACATGTTATGTCCTCCTTATTTGAGTTCCATATGTAACGAATATATTTACATTGGTGTACTTAACACCATATCTATATCTATCTTTGTCTATATAATAACAAATATCATTCAATATTGCAAGCGTTATTTTTAAATTTATCGATATATTTTTTCAACATTTTCGATGTAGGCAAAAAAAGAAGAAAAATGCTCATTTCTGAGCATCTTTCTTCTTTTTACGTACTACAACAGACTTACTGTTCACAGTAGCGTGATCAAAAGCTATTAAACCCGCTATATTAGCAAGCCCTCTCCGTGCTATGTGACCAGTTGTAGATTGTTCTTTTCCCGATTTACCATATACAAACTGCTCTAGTTTGAGTGCAGCTAATATAAATAAACCTATAATAGATAAAATAGATTCCATCGCTTTAATCTATTTTTTTAGTTCTAAGATTGCATCTACGAAACCACGGAATAATGGATGTGCATTATTTGGACGAGATTTAAGTTCTGGATGTGCTTGTGTACCAATGAAGAATGGATGATTTTTTACTTCAATACTTTCAACGAGACGGCCATCTGGAGATGTACCAGAAATTACGAGGCCTGCATCAGTCAATTGTTGACGATATTCATTGTTGAACTCATAGCGATGGCGATGACGTTCATAAATCAAATCTTCTCCATAAGCCTCGTGAGTTTTCGTACCTGCTTCCACTTTGCATGGATAGATACCTAAACGCATTGTACCGCCTTTTTTATCTACATCAACTTGATCACTCATCAAGTCAATTACTTTGTACTTAGCATTTTCGTCGAATTCGCTAGAGGTTGCTCCTTCCATGCCACATACGTTACGAGCAAATTCCATAACTGCAGATTGCATGCCAAGGCATAGGCCGAGATATGGAATATTGTTTTCACGAGCATATTGGATTGTACGAATTTTACCTTCTACACCACGAGACCCAAATCCACCAGGTACGATGATACCTTCAACACCTTCAAATACCTCTTTAGGATCTACAGATGTATCATCAAGTTCTTCAGAGTCAATCCAACGAATATTCACTTTAGTACCCGTAGCAATACCAGCATGATCTAGAGCTTCAACTACGGATAAATACGCATCATGCAACGCTACATATTTACCAACGATAGCAACTGTAATATCTTTATTAGGATTCAAGATCTTATGAACCATTTCTTTCCATGCAGTCATATCGCAAGGACGATCTTCAAGGCCTAATTTTTTGATAACAATATCGTCAAGGCCTTGATCTTGCATCATCAATGGCACTTCATAGATGGAGCTACAAGTTTGATTTTCAATAACTGCTTCAGGTTCTACGTCGCAGAATAAAGCAAGTTTTTCTTTCATATCATCAGAGATATGTTTCTCACTACGGCATACCAAAATATCTGGTTGAATACCAATGCTGCGCAATTCTTTTACACTATGTTGTGTAGGTTTTGTTTTCAACTCGCCTGCGGCATTGATGTAAGGCACTAATGTAACGTGAATGTAAAGTACGTCGTTACGACCTACTTCTTTTTTCACTTGGCGAATAGCTTCCATAAATGGCAAGCTTTCAATATCACCTACGGTACCACCAATTTCAGTAATAACTACATCAGCATTATCCTCTTTACCTACACGGTAAACATTTTGTTTAATTTCATTTGTAATATGTGGAATTACTTGTACAGTGCTACCTAGGTAATCACCTTTGCGCTCTTTATTGATTACAGACCAATATACTTTACCAGCTGTAATATTGGAACGTTTACTAAGGTTAATATCGATAAAGCGTTCATAATGGCCCAAATCAAGGTCCGTTTCGGCGCCATCATCTGTTACAAATACTTCACCATGTTGGTAAGGGCTCATCGTACCCGGATCGATATTAATGTATGGGTCAAATTTTTGAATCGTTACATTGAAACCACGGTTTTTTAGTAAACGACCCAAAGATGCTGCTGTAATTCCCTTCCCAAGAGAAGAAACAACGCCGCCAGTTACGAAAATATACTTAGTTGCCATGATGCCTCCCACCTATTACATTTTTTCCGGAGCGGAAATACCTAAAATACCCAAGCCTTGACGAAGAACGAGGGCAATCGCTGTAATTAATCCAAGACGAGCTTGTTGTAATGCTGGATCTACGCCAATGATACGACCTTGACGGTAGAACGAATGGAACATGCTTGCCAAATCGTATAAGTACCGAGCAATACGATGAGGTGCACGATGTTCAGCAGCTTGAACGACCTCTTCCGGATATTCAGCTAATTTCTTAATTAATTCTAATTCCATTTCACTTGTAAGCGTTGTGAAATCAGTTTCACTATAATCGCCAAATGCAATGCCAGCTTCACGCACTTGGTTGTAAATGCTGTGAATACGAGCATGAGCATATTGGATATAATACACTGGGTTGTCATTACTACGAGATTTTGCCAAGTTAATATCGAAATCAAGTTGGCTATCCAAGGAACGCATCAAGAAGAAATAGCGAGACGCATCTACGCCAACCTCTTCGATCAATTCATCTAATGTAACACTATCGCCACTACGTTTAGACAATTTAACAAGTTGTCCGTCACGGAACAATGCTACCATTTGTAATAACAATACTGTTAATTTATCAGGGTCATAACCAAACGCCGCCATAGCCGCTTTTACACGACATACATAGCCATGATGGTCAGCGCCCCAGATATCAATCATTTCTTTGAAACCACGATCATATTTATTGCGATGATATGCAATATCTGCCGCTAAATACGTAGGAACCCCATTATCACGAATAACTACACGGTCTTTATCATCACCGTAATCAGTGGATTTTAACCACAATGCACCGTTTTTTTCATAAACTTTGCCAAGGGCCTTTAATGCCTCTACGGAATGATGAATCTCATCCGTTTCATGAACTGTACGTTCAGAGAACCAATTATCAAAAGTAACGCGGAAGTTTCTTAATGTTTCCTCTAAGCGAGCTAATTTTTCTTTTAAGCCCTCTTCCTTAAACAAGGCTACACGATCTGCTTCGTTCATAGCATTTAATTTATCAAAGCCTTCGCGTTCTGCAATCGCTTTCGCTGTTTCAATAATATCTGGGCCACGATAGCCATTTTCAGGGAACACTAAAGCCCCTTCTGGAATATCGAACTCAGGCATAGAACCGTCTTCATTGCGTTTAGGTGGGAATACTAATGTAGCACCTTGTAACTCTTGGAAACGGTACTCAATGGAAATAGCCATGTTGTCGATTTGATTACCTGCATCATTGATATAGTACTCGGATTGTACATTATAACCCGCTGCACGTAACAAGTTTACAAGAGCACTACCGTACGCAGCACCGCGACCATGACCAACATGCAATGGACCTGTTGGGTTTGCACTTACGTACTCTACTTGAATTGTATCGCGCGCACGCAATGGTTGAACACCATACTCAGTACCAGCATTCAAAATGGCTTTTAACGTATCGTACACCATATCAGATTTCAAAAAGAAATTAATAAAACCTGCGCCGGCAACCTCAGCACGTTCAAGCCAATCAAAATTCATATGACTAATCAAAGCTTCAGCAATGGCTCGAGGATTTTGACGAGCTACACGAGCGGATTGCATAGCGATGTTTGTAGAAAAATCACCGAATTCCTTTTGAGGTGGCACTTCGAGAACGATTTCTGGATATTCCCCAGCCGGCAAATCACCGCTGTTAATCGTATCTTGTAATGCCTGTTCAATCCCCGATTTCAGGATTTCCTTCATGTCCATGCTCTATATCCTCCCGCACGTCTATATCTAACTGATTATAAAATTGCCATTCACCTTCAACGGAAATATCATATCCTAAATGAACATGACCTACGCCATCATGAAAGTCTACTGTTAATTCATGAGTATTTACAGCCATATGTAAATCACCATATGGTGTTTCATATACGGCTTCACGTTCTTCACCACGGACGTATTGATGACGCATATTGACAGCCCCTGTTCGGAGCAACACGATAGAATCATCATGAATTTTAATGGTCGTCTTAACCCCATCCAATCCAGTCACACTAGATTCTTCATAACGCACATATTGAGCATTACCTTTTTCATGTGACGTACCTGGGGAAATCAGTTCCACTACGGTATCCTTGCCATCCATATCTCGTTGTACACTCTTTACGGACACTAGAACCCGCTTCATTTTCAACCTCCGTGGTAGTAATTAATCATCATATTATACCATAATCAAGGACTATTTTGCACCCTTAATGAGTCTCAATTTCTTAGTCTTCGTCATCCGTTTAATAGCATATTCCCTGCGTTGTGCTTCTTGTTTTTGGTGAAAGCTTTCAGCATATACCAAGGTCACAGGACGACGTCCTCGCGTATATTTTGCACCGCCTGGGATATGTCCATTGTGAGCATCTATTCGACGTTTGAGATCTGTAGTCCATCCACAATACAAAGAATCATCAGAGCAACGCACTAAGTAAATATAGTGCATTTCTTTTGATTCATCGCCTTGAACACTAGCGTCGTTCAAGATTGTATCACAATCTACAATTATACCTTGTACCTCTTGTGTAGATGCGCATTCACCAGAAAGAGACTCTTGAGAAGTACTTTTCTTATTTGCCATTTTTCGCATCATCAGTAATCGGCTCCAATGTAATGGTATTGATGATTACTGGTTCTACTGGCTTATCATTGCGACCGGTTTTAACCTTGCCGATTTTTTCAACTACATCCATGCCTTGTACTACAGTACCAAAGATGGTGTGTTTATTATCTAACCAATCCGTAGGTCCCAAGGTAATAAAAAATTGAGATCCTCCTGTATTAGGACCACGGTTAGCCATGGCTAGAACGCCCATTTTATTGAAGTGTAAATCATTGGAGAATTCATCAGGAATTGTATAGCCTGGGCCACCAGCACCTGTGCCATCAGGATCTCCACCTTGAATCATAAAGCCTTCGATAACACGGTGAAATGTCACACCATTATAGAAGCCTTTTTTCACGAGATAATCAAAATTTTTGACCGTAATCGGCGCTTTAGACCCTAACAAACGAACCTTAAATTGACCATAGTTTGTATCAAAAATAGCATATTCATCTGCAATTGGCGCATTCGTAAAATTAGGCATCGCCACAGTTTCTGCTTTCACAGTATTACCTTGTGGTTGCTCCCCAGTTTTGGTACTACATGCTGTTGTACTAAGTACTGTAATCCCCAACATTGCGCATAAAGCCAAGCGTTTCCAGTTCATATGTCCCCCAAAATACTAATATTATATTTAACTAAATGTAGATTTAAAATTTACATAGAAAAACCGCTCAACCCATGAGCGGCTCTTTTTTAGTATATCATATTATGGCGCTATTGAGATTAAAAATATAAAAAAATAATATAACAACAAAAAACAGAGCTTCAAAGGAGCTCTGTTTTTGTAGGCCTCAACTAATCACTTAGTTAATTTGATTATTTAGAGTCAAATTGGTCTGGAGTTGTATTATTATAAGACTCAATATAATTATTGAAATTCTCAATCATGTCGTTAAGATTATTTTCATTTGCATCAGTAAGTACTTGACGTACAGAACCAACTACAGAGTTATAAGAGTTAACAAGCACTTCTCCACGATCATTATTTATGCTCTTAAGCAATGTTTGAATTTCATTAAGTTCTTTTTCTACAGCTTGTTTGTCTGCATTTTTAGGAGCTTTTTCTACATTTTCTACAAGAGTAGTCAAGCGAAGCGTAGATTCCATTGCTGCTGCATAGCCTTTTTTACCGTCTTTTTTCAATTTTTCGATTTGTTTCTTAGTTTGTTCAGTGTTAGCTTTGTTAAGAGCATCATTGAACTTCGCATAAGCTGCATCAAATTTTTCTACTTGTGCTACGTATTTAGCTGCTAGTTCTTTACCTTTAGCACCACCATCGTTCATGTAGGCTTTAGAGTCATCATAAGCTTTCAAATCTTTGAATGTTGGTACTAATTCATTAAGAATATTTAATACATTATCGCGTTCTGTGTCAACTTCTTTAAATGTAGAACCTTCTTTTTTAGATTTTTCCAAAGCATCTTTTAAAGTATCATAGTGAGGTTGACGACCAATAGCACCTTCTTGGAAACCACCCTTTAATTTAGCCAAACTATCTGCATAGTTTTGACCCCAAGTTGCATTGTCACCATTGAAGCGATTTGTTGCATCAATAAGTGTATTAAGCTTAGCAGCTGCTTTCTCATCGCTACCGCCATCAACTACTGAGGATACTACGGAGCCAATGCCACCCGCTTTATCACTGCCGCAACCAGAAACAAATAAACCTGCTGTCAATGCCGCTACACAAAGTAAAGTTGAAAATAATCTGCGTTTATTGTTCATATCTTCTCTTCTCCTTTTAACACATAAATATTGAACTAAGCGCATTATACTAACTATACTACACCAATTCTGTAGCCACAGCTACAAAAATAAATCTTCATATAAACTTCACCTGGCTTAGGGGAATTAGCGATAATTAATCAATCCATTTAAAATGCTTACACGCATTATAAATGCCATCTTTATCACAGTCTGTAGTAATATAATCAGCCTTTGCCTTTAATTCAGGGCGCGCATTACCCATAGCAATATTTAGCCACTCAGGCCTAAACATAGACAGATCATTATACCCATCACCAAATACAACAGCTTGATTCGGCTTCATTCCAAAGTGTTCAAGCATATTACGAATACCCAACGCCTTTTCCATAGGCTCATATAGAACACAGCCATCACCATAACGAATGAGCTTATGTGTCATATGCTCGATATCTTTCTCCTCTTCCTCTCCTTCCTTGAAAAACACATAAATCTTATAAAATTCTTCAACACTATGAAAGTCAAAATTAGGGTCTACAGTTGTTTTAAATACATCCCAATTTGGATGCCACTCTAAAATTTCCTTATACGGCGTAATACGACCGAGTTTATTACGGTCAGTTACGGCCCAAGGAATATTATGTGATTCTAAATACTCTAAATATTTAATACATGCATCACGATCCATACCTATCATGGATACCAATTCATTATTAACAGTGATACTGTGACCACCATCTGCTACGAAATCAGTAAGGCCTGCTTGCTCTGCGAAACGCTTAGCATCCACTTGAATACGACCAGTTGCTAAGGCTACACGGTGACCACGACGCTTTAACTCATCTAAACTGTATTGAGCACTTTCAGGGATTTTACCTTCAGGCCATACAGCTAAGGTATTATCGATATCGAAAAAGAAAAACTTCTGCTCCACAGGCCCTCCTAATCACGTCCACTCATCAGCTTAAACCGCTCTTTTTGTTTTACATCTGGATATTTTTCATGGTCCACATCACTCAAAAACATATCTAGTGGTCGTACATATAAGTCACGTTGATCATATAATTTTTGATATACCACAAACTGTTCACTCGTTTCCGAATGAGTTGCAACATCTAACACGTAATAGTACATGCCTTTAAAATGACGATATAAGCCACCCTTTACAATTTCTTGCATTTATAACCTCATCACATAACATACACAAATAGTTACAAACCATATTAATCAAGAGATTCCATATATTGAATAGCCTTAGTCAACATATCTGCTGTAATTTTATATGGAGATACATCAATATCATGAACAGATGTAGCCTTTTCAACAATTTGAGGAATATGCGATGCAGTAAGATCTAATTGTGAAAGTTTAGTAGGCCAACCTAATTCGCGATATACTGGCAACCACCGTTGTAACTCATCCATTTGTTGGTCAACGGTTAACAAAATAAGTAAGCCATAAGCTACTATTTCACCATGCAAATGATTTTCTTCTGTTTCTTTATTAGTAACACAGCCATAACATACAGCATGAGCCATGTTGCTATTATATGCCATAGGAACACAACCTGATACAACACCGGTAGTAAAGATAACAGTCATAGCAATGGTATCAAAGGCATCACTACGTTTATTAGCTTGACTATCTTTATAGGCTTGTATACCATGTGCTAAAATTGGTTCACTACACATAGAAGCTAGAGTAAGGCCTAACTGAGTATTATAGTCTTGCTCGCGATTGCGAGCAGAAAGATGAGTTTCATAGTGTTTTGCAATAGTATCTCCCATTCCTGCCCACAAGTAACGGCTTGGTGCTTCTACGAGAATATCAGCATCAATAAAGCAGTGCACAGGAGGATGATTTACAAAAGCTACGTCATCAAAAGTATGATCTGCCGTGTATACAGCTGCCACTTCTGACGTTGCCGCACAAGTAGATGCAATGGTTGGAATTGTAAAGAATGGTTTATCATCTAACTCTATAGCTACTACTTTTACTGTATCCATGGCCTTACCACCACCAACAGCAAACAAAAAGTCCGCATTTTTTACAGATGCCATTTGTGCAATTTCCTTGCCTCGAGCAAAAGTACATTCTCCACCAAAGTGGATAATATCTAGCACCTTAATCCCCGCTTTATCAAGCACTGGACGAATGTGTGGCAAAGCTTTAGAAAGAGCTGTTTCGCCACCGATGATAGCTACAGACTTGCCATATAATTTTGTAAACTTTGGAATAGCGTCAAATACATCATGACCTCCAAAACTATAACTAGGTAAACAATGAGTACTACGCATAAAATTTCCTTCCTTCTTTTATCATTTATATCCTTATTTATCCTTATTATAGAAACTTCTACACACAAAATCAATTTTATATGACAACAATCAAAACATAAAAAGGCTCTATACTCTCACAAAATGAAAGCATAGAGCCTTTATCTTTATTACTTATTATCGGAAGCAAGACCTTTATGGATAAGACCTACAACGAAGCCTAATACCGCAAAGCTCACCCAGCCCATACCAGCACTTTGGAATGGAATATATTGAGCAAAGAGCTGTTCCAAAGCTATAGGTGCAATACCTGCAGTTTCAAGACCAGTCATGAGGGCAGAAATCATTGTGAAAGCCATAGTCCATGCATATACGCAACGACGACCACCGAACACATTATGAAGAAGTGCCAACAAAATGATTACGATAGTCAACGGATACAAGAGCATCAACACAGGGATTGCTGCACTGATGATTGTTTTCAAGCCAAACATACTGAGGCCAAAGGCCGCTAGAGAGAAAATTACTACATATAATTTGTAGCTAATCTTTGGGGTCAACTTGTGGAAGTATGTGCCGCAAGAAGTGATAAGGCCAATACTTGTAGACAAGCAAGCTAGCAGAACGATGATAGCCAAGATGATTTGACCGAACTCACCAAACAAATAGTTAGCACTTACGGACAATACAGGAGCCCCTGTCTCGAACAAACCAAAACGTTCAACACTTGTAGCACCGATATTAGCGATAAATACATACACGATACCAAGAAGGCCTACCGCAATTGCACCTACCTCCATTACTGTTTTTGTAATCACAGCACGAGATGTAGCACCACTGAGGCGTACAAAATCGATTACAAGAATAGCAAATACTACGGAAGCTAAGGCATCCATTGTATTGTAGCCATCTAAGAAGCCTTGTAACACAGCCGTTGGTGCATCACCATATGCCGGTTGTGGTACCGCATACCCACCAAGTGGAGTAATAAAAGATTTAACAATCAACAACAGAATTACAAGTAGTAAAGCTGGTGTCAAAATATTACCGATACGGTTAACAAGTTTTTGCGGACTAATAGATAACCACAAAGAAATACCAAAGAATAATGCCAAGAAAATTGGTTCCATATTCATATTCATGCTTAAACCTTCAGCAAAAGGTTTAATTGCGATTTCATAAGCTACAGTACCAGTACGCGGCGTCGCAAACATTGGACCAATACTCAAGTATAAAGAAATTGTGTACAACAAGCCATAAATCGGATGCACACGACTTGCAAGTTCTTCAACATCTTTACAGGAAGAGTAACCCATAGCTGCAACCCCTAAGAGTGGAAGTCCTACACCAGTTAATACGAAACCGAGCAATGCCCAACCGACATTATCACCAGCTTGTTGACCTAAGGCCGCTGGGAAGATCAAGTTCCCTGCCCCAAAGAATAGAGCAAATAACATCATGCCTATAGCCAGATAAGCACGGGTCGACAGATTATCGTTACCATTCATAAATGTAACCCCCTTTAGGTTATATAAAAATAATATTACTATTATAATCTAAAGGGGCTTGGGTATACAAGAAAAATATCCTCACTATTCTATATCCGTATAGAGTTATTCCCATAAGTAACAGACTTTAACTTTTACTTATAGAAATAAGTAGATAAATTCCTATTTTACAGTAATCATTACAGACTATTAATTGGTCATTCACTACAAAAGATTTCTTATATGAACTTGTACATCATAAAAGGTGCTCCCCCATCCCTGATCGGTAGGACGAGCTGCGGTAAGCGCATTGATTGCCACGTGAGGATCACTCGATTGAGATTGCCACCATACACCTAGTGTTACCAATGTCCCTCTCTGTACTTCATCGTCGTAGTATGCTTTAATTTTTACACTGCCACGATCGTTATAGATTTCTACCTCAGCACCATCGTTTATGTTATACATTTTTGCATCTTCTGGATGGATGCGAAGTTTCATCAACTCAGGATCATTAAAGTCTAATTCGCAGAAGCTAGAGTCCAAAATTCGAATATCATTACCATTTATAAGCCAAAACGGTGCATTATCACCATATGGAGGCATATACCGAATTAATGGTTCTACATCCTGCGGATTATATAATTCAATTTTTCCAGACGGTGTTTTGAAATCCATCTTATAACTCTCAGGTACCGTCATCTCCACAGGCTCACCATTTAAAATCAACTCTTGGTCCCTCTTGGATATACGACTCGAAGTCCGCACAATTTGTTCAATAAGATCTTTTTCACTAAGGTCAAAAAAATCATCCTCCAACCCCATGCGTTTTGCTAACTCAGCAATAACTTGCCAGTTGGAACGAGATTCACCAATTGGCTCAATCAATTTGTAACCCGTCCCAATTGTGTAATGACCATAAGAATTATAAATATCATCATGCTCCACAGATGTTGTGGCTGGTAAAATAATATCAGCATACTTACAAGTATCCGTAAAGAAACGCTCATGTACCACAGTGAATAAGTCATCGCGCATCAACCCTCTACGTACAACATTCTGGTCAGGAGCTGTGATAGCCGGATTTGAAGAGAAGATATATAAACTATGAACTTTAGTTCCTTCAGGGTTTATAAGCATTTCACCCAGTTTAATCATAGGCATCAATCGTTTAGCTGGCGCATGAACATGAGCCTGTTGCATCACATCTTTGCCAATAAATTTACTACCACTAGCACTCGACAACAATCCACCCCCAGGATATTGCCATGCTCCAACCACAGCAGGCAAGGCATTAATAGCACGGCATGTCATAGCACCATTGCCATATCGAGATAGTCCACTGCCGAGACGAATAAACGGCGCTTTTGACTTTGCATAAGCATGAGCAAACTCAGTCATCCGCTCCACAGAAACACCGCAAATTTCAGCCGCTTTTCCCGGCGTAAAGTCAAGCAACACCTCTTTTACCAACTCATCGTAGCCTTGGACATGCTTCTTAATAAAATCTATATCTGCCAAGCCATCACGATGAATGATATGGAGCATCCCTAAAGCTAGTGCCCCATCACTTCCTGGTTTAACGTAAATATGTTCATGAGCTTGGCTAAAAGTATAAGTTTTATGAGTGTCGATAATCCAAACGCGAGCCCCCTTCTTTTTCGCAATGTTCACATCATGTAAAATATGAACATCTGTGGCTGTCGCATTTATCCCCCACAAGACGATAAGATCACTATGTTGCGCCTCTTGTGGTTTAATCGCTAAGGTATCACCGTAAACAGAACGGAACCCCGCTTGTTTAGCAGGAGAGCAAATACCTCGATCTTGGTCTGTAGCACCAATACAACGGAAAAAATAATCTGCTGCAGGACTCTGAATAACCCCCATTGTTCCTGCATAAGAGTAACGCAAAATACTTTCACTGCCATAATTATCAATAGTTTCTTTGAAATTATTGACAATTGCATCAAGGGCTTCATCCCAACTAATACGAGTGTACTGATCTTCACCAATTCCCTTTTTACCGACACGCTTCATAGGGGACTTCAAGCGCAATGGAGAATGGATTACCTTTTCATAATGTGCCATCTTAGGGCATAGTGTACCTCTTGTGAAAGCATGTGCTCTATCCCCTCGAACAGATATTACTTTATTATTATCGACTGATACAATGAGACCGCATGCATCGGGACAATCGTATGGGCATACAGATTTATATTCTTTCATGATAAGCACCTCGCTTATAAATTGTATAAACTATAGGATGTATATTTATATTATATTATAGTATGACTCGTATAAGTATAACCTTTTGCACATCTTCTGAATTAAAAAGGTTTTAGAAATGATTATTTTATGTATATCAATGCATTCGATTATCACATTACATTTATGACCTCATCATTTATTTTGATATATATAGTTAGACATTTCAAGTTTTATCGATATCTATCCATTATCATTCTTGTCCAATGCCTAAACAGATATACTAATAAGTTCTATAAAAATACCAAAATTCTTCAAAAAAATCATGTAATCATTACTAAAAGTCATAACCATATAGTTTTAGGTATAATCAGACATTTTAATAGTGTCGTATAGATTATGTGACAAAAATCACCGGTACGTATGCGTATTTAGTAATGTCGTTCAGACTGTAAGACTATTCAATCTCACTTGTTTCTGTGCTATACTGACAGTGTCATTTGAGAGGATATAGAACTCACAAGAAATCATTTTGAATTCATGGTTATCTAATGTGAAGTAGCTATATCAGGTACATATTTTCTGAAAAGAGGTTTTAACGATGGCAGACGCAAAAAACACTGTGTTATTCCCTTATGAAACACTAAAAAAATTGAGCATGGACGCTTTCCAAAAATTTGGTTTCTCCGAAAAAGAAGCTGACATCATCCAAGACGTACTTTTGACTTCTGACTTGTTCGGTATTCAAAGCCATGGTATGCAACGTATGGTTCGTTACCATAAAGGTATCACTAATGGCTTGATTAAAATCGACGCTAAACCTGAAATCGTAAAAGAAACTCCAATTTCTGCAGTTATCGACGGTCATGACGGCATGGGTCAATTATTGGGTCATAAAGCTATGGAAATGGCTATCGAAAAAGCTAAAAAATCCGGTGTTGGTATCGTATCCGTACGTAACTCCAACCACTACGGTATCGCCGGTTACTATGCTAAAATGGCATCCGACCAAGGCTTAATCGGTTTCTCTTGTACAAACTCCGAAGCAATCATGGTTCCTACATATGCTCGTAAAGCTATGCTTGGTTCTAACCCTATCGCTTGGACTGTACCAGCTGATCCTGTTGACTTCTTCTTCGATTGCTCCACTACAGTAGTAACTCGTGGTAAACTTGAAATGTACAATAAAATGGGCAAAGCTACTCCAGATGGTTGGGCTGTTAATAAAGACGGCGTTCCTTCCACTGATGCAGCTGAAGTATTGGGCAACATCTCCCGTCATGAAGGCGGCGGTATCCTTCCTTTAGGTGGTGCTACAGAAGTTCTTGGGGGCCACAAAGGTTATGGTAACGGCATGATTGCTGAATTATTCTCCTCTATCTTGTCCCAAGGTGGTACTTCCAACAAATGTATGGTTGGTGGTAAATCCAATATCTGCCACGGCTTCATGGCTATCAACCCTGAATTCTTCGGTGACCCTGCGGAAATCAAAAAACACTTCTCCCAATTCTTACAAGAATTACGTGAAGCACCTAAAGCTCAAGGTCAAGATCGTATCTATACTCATGGCGAAAAAGAACATGAATCCGTTGAAAAAGTTAAAGCTGAAGGCATCCCTGTACTTAACGGTACAATGCTTGAAGTTCAAGACCTTTGCAATGAATTAGGTCTAGACTTCAAATCCTACTTCGGCGATTATGTACCAGAAGCTCCTGCTACAATGTTCAAAGGTAACTACTAATACCTAAACTTAGTAATGGCCCTAACAAGGACTTGTAGTTAGTACAGAAGGGGACATAAACACTGTTTATGTCCCCTCTCTTATGTTTTTGACCTCATAGGCTATGAGGTTAAAAAATTTTATGTACTATATCAATTTTTATGATAAGTATATCTGTTATTTTATTGTAAGCTTTTATTTTAACTGAACTTTTACAAATTAACATCATAGCGATTTATTCATCAATTAAATTGATTAAACTACGTCGTCCTGTTGAGCATATATTTTTGTTTTACTTGAAAGGATGATCTTAGAAATGAGTGCTATCACCGTTCTATTAGCGCTATCTCCAATCATTTGGTTGATTGTAGCGTTATCCATCTTGAAATTACCTGCATGGCAAGCAACAAGTGTTGCTGCGATTGGTTCTTTCATTATCGCTATTACAGCATTCCAAGCTGACCCATTTATTATGGTCACTGGTGCCCTTGAAGGTGCCGCATTGGCAATCTGGCCAATCCTATTAGTTATTACAGCTGCTATCTTCGTTTATAACTTGGTAGTACATACGAAAGCAATGGAAACTATTAAAACCATGCTTTCTTCTGTAACATCTGATACTCGTGTACTTGCATTACTACTTGCATGGGGCTTTGGTGCCTTCATGGAAGGTATGGCTGGCTTCGGTACTGCCGTTGCAATTCCTGCAGCTATGATGGTTGCCGTAGGTTTTGACCCACTTAAATCTATCATCGCATGTCTCGTTGCAAACTCCGTACCAACAACATTTGGTTCTATCGGGATTCCAACAACTACATTGGCATCCTTAACAAACCTTGATCCAAGCCATTTAGGTACATTCATTTCCGTACAATTGTTCTTGCTTAACCTTATCGCTCCATTCTTTGTTGTTATGATTATTGGTGGCGGTATTAAAGCGTTAAAAGGCGTATTCCTTGTAACATTGCTTTCTGGTTTAGCATTAGCAGTTCCTGAAACTGTAATCAACGCTGTAATGGGTCCAGAATTATCCGTAATTTCTGCATCCATCGTTATCATGGCAGTTATCATTGGTTGTGCAAAAATCATGCCTCCTAATGATCCTAAATACGCAGTTAAACAAACTGGCGAAGTCCCTAAAGTTTCTGGTGGCGAAGGCCTTGTAGCTGCAATGCCATTCATCTTAATCTTCGTATTATTGTTATTAACTTCTAAATTGTTCCCTGCAATTAATGGTCCTCTTGCGTCCATTAAAACATCTGTACCTATTTATCAAGGTGCCGGTGCAAAACCTTACACATTCGTATGGATTGCAACTCCTGGTATTATGATATTTATCGCTGGTATTGTTGGTGGTTTCATCCAAAAAGCAAAAGCTGGCGAAATCTTCGGTACATTGGGTAGCACAGTTAAAAACTTGAAATTCACATACCTTACAATCATCACAGTTGTTATGACAGCTAAATTGATGACTTACTCTGGTATGACTGCAGATATTGCAAAAGCAATGGTTGCTGGTACAGGTACATTGTACCCTCTATTCGCACCTATCGTAGGTGCGTTAGGTGCCTTCTTGACTGGTTCTGGTACAAACTCCAACGTATTGTTTGGCCCACTTCAAATTGCTGCAGCCCAAGGCTTAGATCCTACAAACTTCGAAGACCTTGGTTTCTGGTTGGCAGCAGTTAACTCCGGTGCAGCTGGTATCGGCAAAATGTTGTCCCCACAATCCATCGCGATTTCTATTGGTGCCGTAGGGCCTGCTTTGAAAGCATACCTAGAAAACCACAAAGAAATCAGTGCTGAAGAAGCTCATAAACTAGAACATGAAATCGAAGCAAGCGTTATCATGAACAGTGCCTTCAAATACTTCATTGTATTTATCGTAATGCACGGTTGTATTTCCTTCTTCGGTCAACATTTCATCCATGAAATTCACCACTTTTTCTTCTAAGAACTGGTAACAAAAAAAGAACAGCTCTTCACGAGCTGTTCTTTTTTGTTGCCACATATGAGAATACTACATATAACATGGTTTAATGATATTGCTTCTACAGATGAAACCGTAGCTGTCCCGATTACTACTATTGCAGCTAACACAAAACCTTTTAGTTAATATTTCATATAATTCTCCCATCGCCAATAAACACATTGATATTTTTAGATATAATTAATATACTAATTGTAATCTATAAATAGAGATATAGCAAACTCAATATTTCATATAGATATTTTTTCTCAATCATGGTAAAATACATCGTATCAAATAGAAAAAATTAAATGCAGTCTGCGAAGTGCGATTCGCAGACTTTTATTTTTCTCACTTTAGTATAGGAGGGTTTTATGACTCAAGAAAATTCTGCTAAGGTCTCTTTCATCTTAGTAGTATTCCTTTGTCTGTTGACAGCCATCACACCACTTGCAACAGATTTATATTTACCAGCATTACCAATTATGCCTAGTGAACTAAATACATCTGCATCAAATATTCAAATGACCATTGGTGTGATGACTTTTGGTGTTGCATTAGGTCAATTATTTGGAGGTCCTATTAGTGATACTATGGGCCGCAAGTTGCCTCTTATAACAGGCAACTTACTTTGCGTTATCTCTAGCATAATCTGTGCTTATGCACCAAGCATTGAAATACTTTTACTCGGAAGATTTCTACAAGGTTTAACAGGATCTGTGGGCGTTGTAATTGCTAAGGCCATCGCTCGAGATTTTGCATTTGGTCAAGAATTGACTAAACTCTTTGCATTGCTCATGATGGTTAACGGTTTGGCGCCAGTAATCGCTCCGCTCATCGGCGGTCAATTATTACTATTCACTACATGGCGCGTTATCTTCGTTATTTTAGCAATATTTTCTGCTATTCTATTAGCGGGATCTCTTCTCTTCCGTGAAAGCTTACCTAAAGAAAAACGCGTTACAGGTGGCGTTGCAACTGCTACAAAGAACTACATTACGCTTATTAAAGATAAGCGATTCCTTGGGCAAACACTAATCCAATTCTTTGCTTTTGGTGGATTCTTTGCGTATATCTCAGGTTCATCCTTTGTATACCAAAACATCTTCCAACTATCTGCACAAGAATTTAGCTATCTCTTTGGTATCAATAGCTGTGGTATTATCTTAGCTAGTGCCATAAGCGCTAGATTAAGTAATGTAATCACAGTTCGACAATTACTAACATTTGCCCTCTGGCAACTAACAATCGGCTCCTTGCTATTCTTAATAGCTATGCTTTTCGAATGGCCACTTATTCCTGTAACGGCCATTCTATTCTTTACCGTATGTACAGTATCCCTATTTGGCTCTGCCTCTTTCTCTATGGCAATGGCTAAATACGGTAAAATGGCTGGAAGTGCCTCTGCAGTACTTGGCTTTGCTAGCATGTTCTCTGCAGGAATCGTATCTCCATTAGTTGGTATTGGTGGGGAATATACGGGGATTCCCATGGGGATTACAATGCTAGTATGTGCAGCGCTTTCCTTATTGTGCCTATATAGTTTGGTAGAGAAAGAATAATCTCTTTTAAGCATTTGTGTGAGCCCTACAATGGGGCCCCTTTACAACAGCATATTTTAGTATATAAATAAGATACCCCTTTCCTTGCTCAGTACGGCGCTACGCTTCGTAAAATCGCTTTGGAAAGGGGTATCTTATTTATATTAACACTACCCGTAGAGACGTCCCATTGTAGGGCTAACAAACTATATCTAAAATATATTAATTCTTTCTTCCTACAACATTCTAAGCACAATAAAGGAACTCTCCTGTCCAACGGATTATGAGAAAAAGAGATGTGCCATAGGCACATCTCCTCTCCCTATCCACTGTACTAGTTATATATTTTCAATGGGACATCTTCATAACGGTTGTATATAGAAAAAAACACAGCCCTCTCCCCCCATCTCCGTTAGGTGTATTACTAATTTTTTGTAACTAATAAGATAACAAACTCGATGGAGCTATTAAAGATATAGTAGATTGGATTACTTACATTTTATAATGGGACGTCTTCATATCCAGGTGTATATAGAAAAGAATACAGCCCTCTCTGCAGCGATTTTACGGAACGTAGTAACGTACTGAGCCAAGAGAGGGCTGTATTTTTTCTATACTAGTAATATGCAGTTGTATTCGGGCCCCATTATAAAATGTAAGGGACCTTATCACTTATTTACAGTAGCTCCATCGAGTTACACAACTATTAGTTTAGCAAAAATTCGCAATACACTAACTACTTACTCGAACATTGTCGATAGTAGTAGTTTCAATCGGTTTGCTTGGTTCACCGCACTGGAGCCTGGATCGTAGTCGATAGCTGCAATTCGCACGTCTGGGTATGCAGCGGATAGTGTTTTTACCATGCCTTTACCTGTTACGTGGTTTGGTAAACATCCAAATGGTTGTAAACATACGATTTGTTTGGCCCCTTTTTCGATAAGGTCAATCATATCACCTGTGAGGAACCAACCTTCACCACATTGGTTACCAAGTCCGATGAATTGAGCTGCTTCTTTCGCTACTTCTGTCATACGTTGTAACGGGTCAAAGTGTTTTGACGCTGCTACGGCTTTTGCATATGGCAAGCGGTAGAGTTCAAGGGCTTCACGAGCCAATGTACCGAAGAAGCCAGATAGCCATGTACCATCAAGGTGTTTAGCACGGTATGTGCTATCCATTGCACAATACAAGAAGAAATCTAGCAAGCCAGATGTAACAACTTCGCCGCCTTCCTTTTCGATAAGCTCATTAATATGATTGTTAGCACTTGGATGGAATTTAACGTAAATTTCCCCTACGACACCAACACGAGGTTTTTGTACATCTTTATTAATTGGCAAGTTATCAAAATCATGGATGATTTCTTTGATGTACTTATTATATTGTCGAAGACTAGCAGATGTAATATTATCACGTAATTTTTTAATCCAGTAGTCACATAGTGCATCGGTAGAACCAGGATTTGTCTCGTATGGACGTGTGGCAAGAACACATTGCATGAGCGCATCACCGTATACAACGGCTTGAATCATGCGATGCAAGAAGCCTTTTGTCAACTTAAAGCCTGGTTGACGTTCCATATCACTCGCATTGAGAGATAGGATTGGTACTTGTTTCATACCCGCATCAATTAATGCTTTACGTAAGTAACCGATGTAGTTTGTAGCACGACACCCACCACCAGTTTGAGAGATGATAACAGCCGTCTTATCTACATCATATTTACCGGATAACAGTGCGGACATGAGCTGCCCTACAACGATAATCGCTGGGTAACATGCATCATTATTGATATATTTCAAGCCCACTTCAATATCATCGCGTGTTGGAGCTGGCAACATTTCAAAATTGTAACCTTCATGTTGAAGAACAGGCTCTAAAAGGCTGAAATGCAATGGTGACATTTGTGGCACCAAGATTTTATATGTCTTACGCATTTCTTCTGTGAAGACAACGCGATTGTAATCGTAAGTTGGTAATTTTTCTACCACTACTTCTTCCGGCGCCTCAGGATTATGATGACGACGCAAGCTACGTTCCATTACAGATTGTAAGGAACGCAAACGGATTGTCACGGCTCCAAGGTTTGTACCTTCATCGATTTTGAGCAAGGTATGGATTTTGTGATTTGCTGAAAGTATATCTTTTACCTGATCTGCTACGATGGAATCGAGGCCACAACCAAAGGAGTTAAGCTCTACAATTTGGAATCCTTCAGTTCTACTTACGAATTCAGCGGCACGATATAGGCGACTATGGTAGGACCATTGGTCTACAACACGTAAATGCTTGATTTCATTGCCTAATGGTGCAACGCCATCTTCTGTAAGAACAGCCATACCAAGAGATGTGATAAGTTCAGGAATACCGTGGTTAATACCGGAGTCCAAATGATATGGACGGCCAGCCAATACGATTGTAGGAATTTGTTCTACCACTAGGCGAGACACGGTTTTCTTTGTCGTTTCACGGTAAGACGCTTTACAGTTTTCCTGCTCTTCCCAAGCGAGGTCTACAGCCTTAGCAATATCCTTCTTCTTTAAGCCTAAGAAATCCAATGCTTTCACAAGGGCCAGAACAAGGGATTTTTTATCAGCTAGCGGCAAGAATGGTGTGTGGAACGGAGTATCGCCCAATACCTCTTGCATATTATTTTTGATAAGTTCTGGATAGGAAATAACCATTGGACAATGGTAATTATTGTCGCGGCTAAATTCCTTAGGGCCATGTTGAATACAAGGGTACCAAATAAAGTCTACCTGTGCATTCGCTAAATCGCGAATGTGACCATGAACAGCTTTTGCTGGATAGCAAGCCGTATCGGATGGGATCGTATCGATAGCCTTATTGTATTGATCCTTAGTCGTATAATCTGAAAGGATTACTTCATAACCCAAGCTATTGAAGAATGTAAACCAGAATGGGAAGTCCTCATACATGTTGAGAACGCGAGGAATCCCTACACGCATTTTGCCTTCAAACTCTGGAATGTTTTTCTTCAAGTAGTAATCAAAGTAACGACGTAATTTTACATCTACCAAGTTAGGAACTGGCTTACGTTTCTCTTGGATCATATCGCCAGCACCGCGATCACAACGGTTGCCCGTTACGTACGTACGACCATCGGAGAAGGCGTTGATAGTAAGCATGCAGTTATTTGGGCAAAGGCCACAATTGCGCATTGTCGTAGATACTTGTAAAGAATTAAGGCCTTCACTATCTAGCAATGTACTTTCACCCTTTTGCAACTCTTCCGCCGTTTCCGCGGCAAGAAGAGCCATACCGTATGCCCCCATCAAACCAGATACATCAGGGCGAATCACCTCTACGCCCATCAATTTCTCAAAGGCACGCAAAACAGATTCGTTATAGAACGTACCACCTTGTACAACGATATGATCGCCTAATTCTTTAGGGTCTTTCACCTTGAGAACCTTATAAAGGGCATTTTTAATTACAGAATAAGCAAGACCTGCCGCGATATCTTGTACCGTAGCACCTTCTTTTTGAGCCTGCTTAACCTTAGAGTTCATAAATACGGTACAACGAGAGCCTAAGTCGATTGGCATAGGTGCCAATAACCCTTCTTTTGCGAATTGATCGATTGGAATTCGTAGACCAGATGCAAATGTATCAATGAAAGAGCCGCAACCAGATGAGCAAGCTTCGTTCAACACGATATCTTCGATATACCCATCACGAACCTTACAGCATTTCATATCTTGACCGCCAATATCCAAAATAAAGGATACATCAGGACAGAAGAATCGAGCCGCACGATAATGAGCCATCGTTTCTACTTCGCCTATATCGATGCCGAGGGCGCGTTTAAGAAAGGCCTCACCGTAGCCGGTTACGCCAGAGTGTGCAATATAAGCACCTTTAGGCAATAATGTATAAATTTGCTCAATAATTTCACGAGATTTTTCTAATGGTTTACCATGGTTAGGACCATAGTGGGAGAAGATAATTTCCTTATTGCTATTAATGAGTACTACCTTTAGCGTAGTAGAACCAGCATCAATACCAAGATAGCAAGGACCTTGAGCATCCTCAATATTCGCTTTTGGCGTTACCGCCTTAGCGTGACGAGCACGAAATTCTTCTAATTCTTGTTCATTCTTAAATAGCGGATCGACACGGTCTGTAGCTTCCATAGGAATACCGATAAGTGCACCAATTTCCTTTGTCAATTGACCGACAGTGATCTCACGACACTCATCTTTCATCAATGCCGCCCCTAAAGCAATGAACAACTCACCATTCTCAGGGATAATGCGATGCGCTTCATCCAACTCTAAAGTATCGCAGAAGCATTGGCGCAACTCGGATAAGAATGTCAATGGACCGCCAAGGAATGCTACATTACCTTCGATTTTATGTCCGCATGCAAGGCCAGCAATCGTTTGGTTTACAATTGCTTGGAATACGGATTTTGCAATATTTTCATGAGATGCGCCTTGATTTAACAAAGCTTGTACATCTGTTTTAGCAAATACGCCACAACGTGCCGCAATTGGATAAATCGTATCAGCATTCATGGCTAATTGATTAAGACCAGATGCATCTGTCTGCAATAAGGTCGCCATTTGGTCGATAAAAGCACCCGTACCACCAGCACAGGAACCATTCATACGGTGTTCCGCAGTTTGACCTAAATACGTAACCTTCGCATCTTCACCACCAAGTTCGATGATAACGTCTGTCTCTGGATAGAGGGATTTTACAGCTCGCGTTTCAGCAATCACCTCTTGTACGAATGGGATGCGCACCTTTTCGGCCATAGCCATCCCACCAGAACCAGTAATACATACATGAACAAGAGCGTCTTCATGACCAACTTGAGCCTCTTGTAGCAAGGTATATACTGTGTCCAATATGTTTGCATAATGGCGTATGTACTTTTTATACAAATAATTATCGTGTTCGTCCAATAATACAACTTTAACCGTTGTAGACCCCACGTCAATCCCCATGCGTAGCATGTGCTGCATAAATACCTCTCTTTTTAACGACCGTATGACCACCTAAGTGACCATACTTATTTTTGTGAAAGTCTCACATGTAATATGTACAACATATATACTGTACTAAGCATCTAAAATAAAAATTAAATTAGATAAGGATATAATACTTTCACCAAAATATCTAAATTTTTAAATATCCTATCTTTATTATACAACAACAGCAGTTAAAATCTAAGTTATTTCTATATCTAAAATGTTATAGAAAATATGTTAAGATTTAAATTACAAAGTCATATATATAATAGGATGTAAAAAATATTATACCATTTTACAATGAAAAATAACGTAACTTTTGCAACATAACAGGACAAATCAAATATATTAACTGCATTAGACAATATGCAATAGATAAAAACTAACCCCCAAAATGGATTCCAATTTGGGGGTTAGTTCATAAGATAGTATATCTTATTCGTATCTATAAAGTTATGTCATGAGAGAGTATTGTATTAAATACATATATGTTATTAACGATCATTGATTAAAACGCTGGAATAATAGCCCCTTTGTAATGATCTTCGATGAACTTCTTAACTTCTGGAGATTGTAATGCTTTAGCTAATTTTTGAATAGCTGGTTTATTTTCATCACCAGGGTTTACGGAAAGAAGATTTGCATATGGAGAATCCGCTTTTTCTACGAATAAGCCATCTTTTGTAGGATTAAGACCTGCTGGCAATGCATAGTTAGCATTGATTACAGCTGCATCTAAGTCTTGAATGGAACGAGGAATTTGAGCTGCTTCCAACTCTGTAATTTGAATGTTTTTAGGGTTGCTAGTCACATCAAACGGTGTGTTAGTCAAACCAGTTGGGTCTTTCAATGTGACAAGACCTGCACTTTGCAACAAGAGAAGTGCACGAGCACTGTTTGTCGGGTCAGATGGAATCGCTACTTTTGCGCCATTAGGCAAATCTTTCAAATCTTTAATTTTTTGAGAGTAAATAGCTAATGGTTCGATGTGAACTGGTGCAAAGCTTACGAAGTTTGTACCATGATCTTTATTGAAGTTATTTTGGTAAGGCACGTTAGCAAAGAAGTTTGCATCTACTTCATGGCTAGATAATGCCATGTTTGGTTGAATGTAGTCTGTAAATTCAATGATTTGAAGATCTACACCTTCCTTAGCCAATAAAGGTTTAATTTGATTTAAGATCTCAGCATGAGGTACAGGGTTTGCTGCCACTTTTAACACCTCTGCTTTAGAACTACCAGCACTGCTGGAACTTGCGTCATTTGTGGAAGAACCACAACCACTAATCAATAAGGACGCGCCTAGTACGGCCGTCGCTGCTAATGCTAACCATTTTTTCATGTAATCCTCCTATCTACGATGAACACCTACATCTATTGACGAGGACTCATGCGTATACAACACACGTAGATATGTTAATAAATCTATATATTCTTACACTGTATCTACATTTAATTATTTAATAATTTCGATGTGGTTAGTATAGCAATTTAAATCCTACTCGTATAATAGTTTTTATATATCCATGGATATAACTTTAAACTATAGCAAGATAAGAGTAATTACATTTAGCTATGCCAAGTACATAAAAACGGTACTAAGATGATTCCCCGTACTACTAGGTAATATACCTAATAGGTACAATCAAACTTAGTACCGTTATAAATATCGCTCTATATAATAAACAATCTAATCAAAATCAAAAGATTCAATTATAAAGTTGACGTTGTTTGCTCCACAGAAATAGTTACAGGTGCTGATAATTTAGCCTCTAACCAAGCTTTTATTCGTTCCGAATCTGCATCAGATACAGTGGACGCGGTATGGATAATCACCATATAGCGATTCGCTTTAGGCTGTTCTAAATTATCTATCAAAGGCATGCCTTCCACTCTGCTTACAAACGGGAATAACGCCTTTGCTTCAGCTTCTGTCGTTTTCATAGTGTTTATAGTTTCACTTACTAGTTGATAAGTCGGCTGGTACAGATTACTCAAGTTTGTATATTTTTCATGATCCTCCGAGGCTTTATTCAAGCTCGTCTTATCCACAGCAGATTTTTTCTCATCTACACTATTAACAAATCGTACTGCATAAGACTGCAAATACTCGTCTTTCTGTAATTTATCATCCAACTGGGATCGTTCCTCTGAAGTCACAGGAGCTCCTACAACTACTATATCTACTAGCTTATTCACTCGGTCCAATGAATAATCAATCACTAGTCGACGCCCATCTTGATTAATATTGGTCTTAATAAACTGCTCTATATGATTTGACTCAGAATACTTGATGGTCATATCATAGCCTGCATAAATGCTTGGTATAGCCATAATAAGACCAATCACAAGAAATATTAGCTGATTACGACGATTAATCTCTTCTGCTTGCTTATGGGATGGCAAACTATATACACCTTTTAAAACTATAAAAGATGCAAAGAAGATGAAAAATGCATTTATAAAGAATAGATACCCAGCCCCAAAGAAATAATGCCAATTTCCATTAGCCAGTCCATATCCTGCCGTACACAGTGGTGGCATAAGTGCAGTCGCAATCGCTACCCCTGGTATGACATTATCTAAGGTCTTACGCGTTTGACCAATAATCCCAGCTAACCCACCAAATATAGCAATGAATACATCAAAAATATTCGGTTCTGTACGCGCTAATAGTTCAGATGTAACTGTCTGAACGGGGGAAATATAAAAATATAAAGCAGATGCCAAAACAGCAATCGTAATCTGTAAGGACAATCTTAAAATAGCACTTTTCACAACTGTAAAATTAAGCGTAGCGAAGCCAAAGCCAGTTGCTAGAATCGGTCCCATCAACGGCGATATAAGCATAGCACCAATAATAACGGCTGTACTATTCATATTCAACCCAATAGAGGCAATAAACATGGAGAGGATCAGGATAACCAAAGCAGGACCCTTAACCTTAGCCCCACCTATCAACCTTTTAGCAATAGTTGCATCATCGGCTCGTTCAAAATGTATATCAAAGTATTTATTTAGTTCCATTCTTCTACCTCATAATTTCATCAAATCTGCAAAGGTGCCCACATTTACAAACATATATTGTGTAGTCTTTAACATTTGCACCATCAAAATGGCTCCCGTGCCTTCGCCCATCGACATTTGTGCTTGTATAGGAACCATGTCTTGAGTGATTCCCACCTCAGCCAAAGCCAATTCCGTGCCTTTTTCTTTAGACTGATGCGATGGTAATGCATAGTCCACAACACGAGCGTTTATATGTGCTGCACAAGCAGCTGCTACAGCTGTAATAAAACCATCAATGACAAAAGGCTTTTTAAAATCTGCACAAGCTAGCATGGCTCCAAGAATAGCCGCAATATCAAAACCACCTACATGAGCTACGATTTCACGAACTCGGTCTGATTCACTTTCAGAACCAATATTAGCCTTGTGCTTGTCTAATACAGAACGTACAAAGTCAACTTTTCGTTTCATCAAATCTGGTTTATCTGGCCAGGAACCAGGACCCACGGTTTCCGTCGGATCAGCCCCCATCAATGCAGACAACACACACGCAGAGGTCGTCGTATTCCCTAACCCCATTTCACCAAAGGAGAACAGATTGATTCCTTGTTCTACATAATGCTGAACCCGTTCATAGCCAGCTTGAAAGGCTCTATTAAATTCATCGTCAGTCATGGCAGCATGGTGCAAAATATTCTTTGTTCCCCTCGCTACTTTGCGATTTACGCCGATACCATCATCTGAGGCAATGCCTACATCCACGACCTCATAAGGAATATTGTTAAAGTTGCAAAATTGTGTGGCTGACGAGCGACCTAATAACATATTACGGGATTGCTTTTGTGTCACCTCATAGTTATAGCCCACATAGCCTTCTATATTGCAACCATTATCGGCAGAAAATATGATATGCTGTGGTCGAATTTCACCATTAATCTCGCCCCATGCCGTACAAATCTTACGGAAATATATTTCCCATAAACCAAGACCACCTGGGATAAGGCATTTTGGTTGGAGAAATTTATTTAATTGTTTCTCTATCGGTAATACTGACTTATCTTTCATTTTATTCTCTAATCCGCACCTAATGTGCCAACTAGCCTTCTATTAATTCGATATTATTCTATCTGAAAGTATAACATAAAATGTATATCTAGTAATGTGACTATTATTAGTTTTTAGAAGTATAATTTAATTTTGAAATATAGTATTCTAACGGCATTATTTCTAATCGAAATTATCATTACACAATTACAACCACTCTAGTAAATAAAAAAGGTTATCCCCTTACAGGATAACCTTTTTATACTATATAATGATGTATTTCTTACGCTTCTTTTCCCTCTAGAGTTAAGCACCTTGGAATTGAGGCATATCGTCGCCGCTAGAATCGTCCAATTTGCCTTGAAGGTCATGGTCAACCATGGCACATACAGATGCATCAGACCATACGTTTTCAGCGGTTTCAATCATATCGATAATCGTATAGATTGGCAAGATGATACCAAGCAAACCAATTGGTGCACCGATGGAACTCATCAAGGATAAGGTTAAGAAATAACAACCCATTGGAACGCCCGCATTACCAATCGCAGCGAGAACAGCAATAAATAACCAAGCCACCATTGTGCCCATAGTCAATTCCATTCCCGCATTTTGCATTACGAATAAAGATGTGACAAGAATGAAAGCTGCGCAACCATTCATATTAATAGTTGTACAAATTGGCAATACGAAACGAGCTACTGCAGGATGAGCTTTCAAATTATCCTCAGCAGATGCCAATGTAACAGGCAAAGTTGCAGCAGAAGATTTTGTGAACAACGCAACAGCTACGGCTGGAGACATTTTGCGGAATACGTCCACAGGGTTCAAACCGCGGAATAACAAGAACAATGGAATTACGATAAAGAATTGGATCAAGTTACCACCGATAACAACAGCCGTATATTTACCTAAAGCACCAACAATTACGCCCGCTTCAATTTGTGCAGATAATTGACCTGCAAAGGCGAGGATACCGATTGGCAATACATAAAGTAATGCTTTAATCAATGTAAATAGTAATTCTTGTAAACCGAATAAGACTTTCAACACCGCTTCGCGATTTTCAGTACGTGGCATGAACGCAAAGGCTAAACCAACGGAAGCAGAAATAAACATTACAGACAATACATTGGCTTGTAAGTATGGTTGCAAAATATTGTTTGGAATAACAGATAAGAAATGATCATAATACGTAACATTGCCAAGTTTTTCAGGCACTTGAGCTGCACCGGCACCGATTACATCAAGTGGTAAATTACCTGGTGCAATCCATAGGAATAAGCCAAGTCCTACAGCTGCCGCACAAACTGTAGTAAGCAATGTATATACTACAGCATGGCCAAAGATACGGCCTGTATCCTTTTTAGCACCTAGCATGGATAATGTTGTAATTACCGCTAAGGATACGGTTGGAATTGCGATAAATTGGAACAAACGTGTAAAGACCGCTGCAATAAAGTTAAAGAGCTCATTTAAAGCCGGAATATGTTGCCATCCTAAGATAGCACCAATGATGAGTGCCCCCATCCATAAAATGAACTGACGCAATTTACCTTGGCCACGACTTTTTAAGGTAATCTCTTGCGCTAAGGCATCCACATTTTTGTTGTTTTGATCTGCCATAATAACACCTCTCTACAAACTAAACTACTAGAGACTAAAAAAAGAAATCCCAGCCCTAGGGCTGGGACAGTGAATATCCGAGTCTCTCTTTAATTCACATTATAGAGATATGATTTAAAATTGTCAATTCCAATATTTGAACACATTATAATATATTCAAGTATTATTTCAATTTTTTATAGACATTCTAATAAAAACTAATGATACATATCTATATCTACAGTAATCATTCGCGTTCGCTCTGGATTAAACATAAAGTAAATGACTCTAGGCTGGTCATGATCAAAGTTATTGTAAATAACATATACTATATATTTCTCAGCTGATATCCGAGTACTATAATAATCTTCCTTAGGATTATCACCGACACTCTGTGTACCATCAATTACCCAGGGAAATAATTTCCAGTTTTGTCGTTGAACGATAATAATCTCATAATATTCATTCACGTCACTAACTAATAAATTTCTATCCTTTGGATATGTAAATGAATTGAGTGCTTTAAAGGTACTATCATTTTTCCTACCATTTACAAACGAATACCAAGCATGAGATTTAACAGTTTCCTCATACTGTGAAATAGTACCTTCATCACCATCTAATACCAAGCAACTATAACTTCCACCCAATCCAATTACCTCAGCAGAAGAAACCACTTTCAAGCTCTCTGGTAAAGACTTAGGTGTTTGTAATGGAGACGGAATATACCCTGCTTTAGATGAGGGCCATGTAGAGTGCCACTGTTTTGTATCATAATGAGATACCCCTATAGCAGAAAATGCTAAAGTAACAGCTAATGTAGGAAGCATACACAAAAAAAAGATTACATAAAAATATGTTAAAAATCTTTTTCGTATAGCTTTCTCACTATCGATTACTCCACATTTTTCAAACAATAACACAATCGTAGCTACTAACAAAATCAGATAGTATAACCCAGAATATGATATCTCATCCGAAAACAAAAATGTTAGTACCCAAAGAATTATAAAGAACCATATACTTTTTCTATATGGAGGCTCAGTAAACAAATTCTTTAAATACATTAAACACTGTCGCATATACACTCTCCACAATCGAATTTGTAAAAGTCTTAAGTATTTTAATTCGACTGATAAAACACAGCTCGAGTTCCATCATCATTGATTAACAATTCTACAAAATGAGGCCTTTTTATATCACCATTGTCTACAAATACATATAGTCTATGATTACGAACGGAGCTAGTACTTTGATTAACCACCGTTTTTGTTTCTTTTCTAGGTGCAAAGCGCAACCATTCAACAAAATCTCGCTTAGGTAGATTTATTGGCTCTTCATTTATACTTTCAATAATATTATATTCACTCGGATGAGATATTGACGTTTTTCGTTCTCCCGTATTTAAATCGCGTAAAACACCATGCTTATCGATTTGTACTTGATAAGTAGCTTGTGCCTTTGCAATTTTCTCATACTGTGCAATAACTGCAGGGTCCCCTTCTAAAACGGTATATTTCGTAGGATATGCACCCGCCCAAGCTAAGTCATCACCAGATGCTGAGGCTCTAATAATCCCTTCTGGAAGTACACTAGGACGCTTTAATCCTTCTGGTAATTCATCACTATCAGGCCAACCACGTTTCCAATCCATTGTACTAAACTCAAAACCATCAGTTTGATCACGAGTCGTTTGAGTATCATATTTAAGCCAATCAGCTACGAGCCAAGATATACAAAGGGTTATGACAACAAACAAACCACAAGCCAATCGATTATAGGCTCTTTCAGATATAGTTCGTTTCTTAAAGCGACCATATTGCAGTAACACACTCAATACTATAGCTATACCAAAAACCATGTATGTAATAGGCGCTATATTAAATAGGGTTGCCACAACTGCAAACAACATACATAGCATAACCGTTAATAGGCCATAAAATCCTTGAAACAAAACTCTCTCCTATCATGACAATACTTAGAACATTTTCTTATACAACATTTCTATATCTTCCCGACTCACGTCGGCCACTGTATTAGCAATATTCCCGGTAGCTACAACGTATACGTTATCGACGAGCCAAGGAATGTCTTTTTTCGTTAAGCCTAGTTCTGTAAGGTTCGTGGTAAGATCCAGGTCATGTACAATCAAACGTAATGCTTCACCTAGTTCGGAGCCATCTCCATGGTTGAATATACGAGCTAAGGCACCAAACTTATCAGGGTTTGCACTCCATGTATATTCCACTGCAACAGGTTCAATAACGGCAAGGCCTACACCGTGAGTAATATCCTTAAGCCCACTTGCAGGATGTTCCATGCCATGAGCAAGTGTTACACCGGCGGTATTAATAACCATGCCTCCAATTGTGCTAGCCAATGTAACGGACTCCCAAGCTTTTGTAAGTTGAGTTTCGTTGAGAACAGCTGATTTACTTTCAGCCTTTGCTTTCACATGTTTATATAGAGGCACAAGATATTGTGCTAACAAAGTTACAGCATAATGAGCTAATGCATCGGTAAAAGGTTGTGCCGTTTTAGAGGTATACGCCTCGATATTATGACAGAGTGCATCAAAGCCCACAGATGCCAATACATGAGGAGGCATAGTGCCCATTACAGCAGGGTCTACAATGGATACCTTTGGTACGATGGCATTACATCGCAAGGATTTCTTGTCTCCTGTTTCGGGATTAGTAAGTACACCAAAGCCATTACCTTCGGAGCCGGTGCCACAGGTTGTAGGAATTACAATAAGAGGCAACGCCTTATCACTGGTTTTACGATTAAAGATATAATCGTTAATGTCACCTTCGTTAACGGACATAAATGCAATGCCTTTTGCACAGTCCATGATAGAGCCGCCACCGATGGCAATGACCATATCACAGCTTTCAGATTTAGCTAAAGCAGCGCCGTCCAATGCAGTCGTTGTTAAGGGATTAGCATCCACTTGATCAAACAACACATGTTCAATATGTGCCGCATCAAGTTTTGCTGTCACACGGTCATATAGTCCAGATTTTTTAGCACTTGTCCGCCCTGTTACGATGAGTGCTTTATTGCCATAAGGCTTAACAAAATCAGCAACACTATCGACTTTATCCCAACCAAATTGGATATGTACTGGTAAAAAATAAGAGAACTCCATGTGAACGACCTCTTTTCTATAAATACTAGCTCTTAATGTTATTGTAATGTATATTCAGACGCCTGTAAAACCTCATAGGACTTTCACTAGAAAACATGTATACTACAGATAAGAGGGGGCATTTATTTTTATAAAGGGAGAGAATCTATGAAATCTGCAATTACACATTTATGGTTTTCGCTGCGTGACCTAGCAACGCAGTCACCTATATTACTGGCATTAATTGCCGTATTTTCATGTACACCGTTTTATCTAGAGCAAGATTGGTTTGCCGATATAGACCTTTGGTTCTATGGGCTGTATTTCTTCATCGTCATACTACAATCATATATAACACGAGATCGAAAGTTCTCCATAGTATATACATTATTAAGCATAGGTATCAGCGTTGGTCTATATACGATTCATGAAACGTACCATCACATACGAGGCATCGAGCTAGCCACAGAAAACATATCATATCTATGGCTGTACTCTATGATTGCTCTATATTTTACATCGCCTGGAGAATACTACATCGGCGAAATCATCAATCGCCTGAAACGGATTGGTATTACCATTGTTACATCAACACTGTACAATGTCGTCATAATCATGACTCTATGGTTTTTCTTCATCATTCTGAACAAACCATTTACCTTTGATGATCTAATCTTTAAAGTACTAGCCGCTATTAATATTTTTATCTGTATGTCCATGCTGTGCACTTACAAAGAGGAGCCTGATGGACCACCAGAACCAAATACATTCTATAATGTTGTTTTTGGAATCATACTACCAAAAGCTTCCATCATTACAGGTATTCTAGCTAATATCTACTTGGTATTGATCCTCTTAGGCCTCCGTGAAGATGCACGGTTCCTTTACACATATTATCCGTATGTAGCCATTTTCTATCTATTTTACTTGGCTAGTTTCAGGTCTAGTGAAAGCAGCAAGACACAAAGGATCCTATGTTTCTTATTTATTACGATTACAATATTGTGTTTAATCCTGATTGGCAAGCGCGTAATAAATGAGCCCGTACTCTGGCTCAATACGATTTACGTAGCCGCATTCAATCTAATCTTCTTAGCACATAACGTATATTCCTTTGTAAAACGTTTGACTCCATCGATCCATACAACGATTATGGCACTCGCCCTAGGCACAGTCCTTTTAATGCCTTTTATCGGTTACACATCCCATCGAGAGTTTACAAACTATACGAAAATTGACGGTCAATGGCACGTATACTTGCCTATTACAGAAACATTTAACCCTGATTTTACAGATTACGGCAGGACGATTATACAGGGGGATTCTTCAAAATCAGGAGCAACGGAAATATATAAGGAACGAAATATTCAGTTTATCAGCTTTACGGCCGTTGAAGAACCGCATGTTATTTCGCTTGTAGGATATAATAAATTCATTTCTAACATCGAATTAGAAGTACGTGAGCCTGCTGATAGTACAGCTGACATACCAACAGCATCCTATGAATCTATCAATTTTAGATTCATCAATGAAGGTCTTGATTTAGAGGTATCTCTACCCAATGGTGTGACCGAAGTTCATCATATATATGAAAAATTCCTCACTGTTCCAAAAACGGCTTCAGATTCAGTCATTATAGAAGGCACGGGATACAAACTCTTAATCCACTCCTACTACGCATATCAAGACAGCGCACGAAGAATTATTTTTAGCGTATTATATAATTAATTATGAAAGCTAGTAATTTAAGGCATCTTCAGCCATATCGACATTTTTTGTAAAACTATATTAAAAAATTTCCAAATGTCAATATTGAATATATAGATTTTTTTCGCTATAATCGTAACATAATGTATAAGCCAAATAAGAAAACTACCATATATAGTAGTTTTCTTATTTTTCTGATTAGACTCAACTTAAAGATAATTTATATAATTCATTCTAATCTTATATATGCTTATACGACTATATTAACAGTTTTATGACTTTTTGCTCTCAAGGGGAACAGTAATGGAGATTATGATCAAGAAACGGGATGGCCATTTCGAGCCGTTGTCCGTTGAAAAAACGAAACGAATGATAGCCTTCGCATGTTTGGGGTTAGATTCTTGTGATCCACTAGAATTGGAAATGGATGCGAAGTTGCAATTCGTTGATGGCATGACTACTAAAGAAATTCAAAAGACTTTAGTCCAAACAGCTATCGAAAAAGTTATATCTAAAAAAGACGACGGCTTCGGCAACCAAGTTAATAAAATGAACCAAGATTGGCAGTTCGTAGCAGCCCGCCTATTCTTGTTCGATCTCTATAAAGAAGCCGCTATTACTCGTCGTTACAAAGCATTTGGCTACGGAAACTTCCCAAATCTAGTCAACATGCTTGTAAAAGAGAAAAAATACACAGACTTCTTCGTTACAGAGTACACCGCTGACGAATTGCAAGAATTAGGCGATTACATCAAACCTAAGCGCGACTATCTCTTCAACTATGAAGGTCTCAAATTATTGGCTGACCGTTACTTGGTAAAAGGTTTTAACAAAGAAATCTTTGAATTACCTCAAGAACGTTTCATGGCTATCGCAATGCACTTAGCTCTTGTAGAAGGGAAAAACAAAGTAAAATATGCTAAGAAATTCTACGATTTGATGAGTCAACTAAAAATGACGACAGCTACCCCTACGTTGGCAAATGCGGGCACGCCATTCCATCAACTGTCCTCTTGCTTTATCTCTGGTGTAGACGACAACTTATGGTCTATCTACGACGTAAACAGCAAGTTCTCTCGCGTATCTAAACACGGTGGTGCGCTTGGTATCTACCTTGGCAAGGTTCGTGCATTGAACTCCGATATCCGCGGTTTTAAAAACTCCTCTGGCGGCGTTATTCCTTGGATCCGCTTGTACAATGATACAGCTGTTGCGGTAGACCAATTGGGTAAACGTAAAGGCGGCGCTACAGTAACACTTGATATTTGGCATAAAGACTTCTACGAATTCGTAGAACTTCGTACAAATAATGGTGATGATCGTCGCAAAGCGCACGATATCTTCCCTGCTATCTCCGTTCCAAATATCTTCATGGAACGTATGTTAGCTCGTGAAAACTTCACCCTCTTCGACCCTCATGAAATCTTGGCTGTAAAGGGCTATTCCTTAGAGGACTATTACGATACTGATGACAATAAGGAATTCACAAAACGTTACCTCGAATGTGAACAAGATCCTAACTTACACGGCATCGAAGTACCAGCATTAGATATGATGAAAAAAATCATGCGCTCCGCTGTTGAAACTGGTACACCATTTATCTTCTTCCGCGATACTGTAAATGCTGCAAATCCTAACAAACATGCAGGTATGATTTACGCATCCAACTTGTGCCACGAAATCGCACAAAACGTTGGCTTCACTAACCTTGCTGAAGAAATCATCAACGAAGACGGTACTATCACTACTAAAACAAACACAGGCGATATGGTTACATGTAACTTGAACTCCATCAGCCTTGGCCGTATTACGGACGAAGAATTAGAAGAAAACATTGCCCTTCAAATTCGCATGTTAGACAATGTTATTTCCATCAACCAAGCACCAGTACCAGAATCTCGCATGACTTCTGATAAATACCGTGCTATCGGTCTTGGTACGTCTGGTTACCACCACTACCTCGTAAACCACGATATCCAATGGGAATCCGATGAACATATCGAAGTAGCGGACAAATTATTTGAAAACATCGCATTCTATGCGATTAAAGCTTCCATGGAGCTTGCTAAAGAAAAAGGTGCGTACCCTGCGTTCAAAGGTTCCGAGTGGGAAACTGGTGAATATTTCACACGTCGTGGCTACACATCTGATCGTTGGAAACAACTCGCTGCAGATGTTGCAAAATACGGTATCCGCAACGGTTACTTGATGGCCGTAGCTCCTACAGGTTCTACATCCAACATCGCTAATACAACAGCTGGTATCGACCCTATCTTCAAAAAATTCTTCATCGAAGAAAAGAAAGGTTCTTTCACACCAAAAACGGCACCAGATTTAAACGACAAAACATTCTGGCTCTACAAAGAGGCGCATACAATCGACCAACAATGGTCCATCAAAGCTTGTGGCGTGCGTCAACGTCATATTGACCAAGCACAATCTTTCAACTTGTATATCACGCCTCAAATGAAAGCGAAAGAAATTCTTGACCTTTACGTAGAAGCCTACAAACAAGGAATCAAAACTATCTACTACATCCGTAACCAATCCCTTGAAATGGATGAGTGCACTAGCTGCTCCTCCTAATATTGAAAATATAATTGCTATATTTTGCAAAACCTATTCACTATAAATAGAGAGTACCGATTTCGAGAAGGATACTTTCACCAGCACTATAAATCTGATGACGACCTATAGCCGTATAGGTCGCATCATTGTATAAAGGAGTCCTACTATGGAGAAAAAACTGATTTTCAACGAACATGGTGAACGTGGCACGCAATCTATGATTGGCGGCAACACAACAAACCTTCGCGAATGGAACCGTATCAAGTACGACTGGGCAAATCAAATGTACCGTACAATGCTCAACAACTTCTGGATTCCAGAAGAGATTTCCTTGAACGAAGATGTTAAACAATTCCCATACTTAACAGATTACGAGCGTCGTGCCTTCGATAAAATCATTGCGTTCTTGAACTTCCTTGATTCCATTCAATCTGAAAACTTGCCTAATTTGAGCCGTTATATTACAGCATCTGAAGTGGCATCCTTATTGAATATCCAAGCATTCCAAGAAGAAATTCACGCTCAAAGTTATTCCTACATTTTGGATACTGTAACAAATCCGATTACACGTGACAAAATCTATGACGAATGGCGTACAGACAAAACATTGCTTGAACGTAACCGCTTCATCGCCGATGCATACCAACGTTTCAGCGATGATCCTAGCGAAGCAAACCTTATTCATACAATCATCGCTAACTATATCTTAGAAGGCATCTACTTCTACTCTGGCTTCAGCTTCTTCTACACATTAGCACGCCAAGGTAAGATGACAGCTACATCCACAATCTTCAAATACATCAACCGCGATGAAGTAACTCACCTCGTATTATTCCAAAACATCATTCGCGAGTTACGTCGTGAACGTCCTGACTTGTTCACACCTGAACTAGAAGCGAAAATTACGGACATGATTCGCCAAGGTGCAGAGAACGAAATCGCTTGGGGTCAGTACATCACTGATGATAAAATCCTCGGCCTTAACAATGTTCTTATCGAACGTTACATCAAATACCTTGCAAACATCCGCTTAGAAGCAATCGGCTTGCCTCATCTATATCCTGAAATCAAGGAAAACCCTATGGAATGGATTGAAAGCTTCTCCAACTTGAATAGTACAAAAACTGACTTCTTCGAAGCAAAAGTTACAAACTATACAAAAGCGGCAGCATTTGACTTTGACGATTTAGAATAATAGACGTTATAAAATACAATATCTAGGGACGTACGGGCCAATAGAAAAGAGCTAATAGCTATAACGCTATCAGCTCTTTTTTCATGATTTTTTAAACCTTAGTTATGAGGAATTGCTGCAAGTTTAAACAGCTCTCTCCTATTTATCTCTAAAAAAACAAAATACTATCATATCAGTGTATATGTTGCTAGAAATATAGTCCCCAAACGCCACCCTCGTTTTTACAGTTGACACATGGTTATACATTGTAAATTGTATCAATACATTTGTGCGCAAATAGGCCTACACCGTAGATTTTCATTCGCCCCATGAATGTATTCATAATAAGCTTGGTAAAAGCAAAAGTTTTTGTGTCCACCCTGTTTCAAACTACCAACTATTATTAGCTTTCAATCAATTCAGTTGTCCAGTTAGCAGACTGCAATAGATTGTCTAATAAGCGGACTTGTTTTGCGATATGATCAGCTTCTTTTTGGACGTCTGCCACATTCACGGTCGGCATTAGCTTAATCTCAGACCCTCTCGCACGGAAATTAATACTACCTGCGCTAGATGCCAATGTTCGATAAGCAGTTAGGCGCAAAGCAGCGCAATCTTTTTCGGCAATGATTTCAGTAATAGATCGACCTTCTATAATAGTTTTGCAATTTGTTAAATTAATATCTGCAATTAATTTTTGAAGTCTATTTACACATTGTTCTAATGTTTTCAAAAGTTCTTCAGGGTTCTCATTCGGTACTTCCCCTTCTTGCACTAAACTATTTTGAGTTAAGCGAAGCTCTAAATCGCTTATTTTATAATTTAAATCAGATCGTTCTTGTAATGCTTCTGCTAGTTTCATAAACTCTCACCTCTCAAAAAGATATATCAATTTACTTATAAAATACTATGTACAATAATAATATATCCATCAATTCTTATTATACAACACTATTGAACGGCTTATAATACTTTCCGCATCATCACATGCGGACAGCCTTCATCAAGGTATTCGTCCCCTTCAGCACGATATCCAAGGGATTCATAGAATGGTTTGGCCTGTACTTGCGCTGACAAGGAGCACGTCTTAAAGCCGTCACGACGAATAGCATTTTCGGCGGCCATCATGATCTTAGTACCTAAATGTTGTCCACGATACAACTTGCGTACCGCCATACGCCCAATATGTGCATCTCCAGCTGTGTCACTGGGAAAATATCGACACGTACCAGCCGCTTTACCATCAATGGATAAGAGCACAAACTTTGCAGTCTCATCGATTTCATCAAACTCGTCTTCAAACCCTTGTTCTTTTATAAATACATCGACACGAATTTGTTTTATTTCCTCTGTTATATGATCTAAGATTTGAATAATCATAGGTGCCCTTTCTGATTATAAGCATATTTATAAGAATCGATTTAGGCGTATTACGAAATATCCTATAAGCAATAAAAGCTTCTTATTTTTATTATATCAAAAATACGCTTAATACCACAAAACGTCTCAGTTCCTGTTAATTCCCATATCAAAAATATTTTAAAACTTCCATGAAATTCATTTTTAGGTATTGCATAATTTTATCATTTGGGTTTATACTATACCCAACATTTTAGAAAGGAGCAACCAAAGATGACTAACCAAATTAGCCTCACAGCAAAACAATACTTTTATTGGTTCTTTATCCAACGTACGGGTAAGGAACTATTTGTGATGCGCTAATAAAGGATTATTCAACATTAGTTGCTTAGAATAGTAAAAGGGCTACCCGTATTAGATTACGGGTAGCCCTTTTTGTTTGCTATCCGTATGGTCAGCCCAACTATTCACTGTAGTTACAAGGAGGAATTATCATGATTATTACATTGAAACAAAATGCAGCAGCAGAAGAAGTATCTCGTTTACGCAGTGAATTAGAGGCTCAAGGATTTGTTATCCACCCAGTAGAAGGAACGCGATACAATATTCTAGGTCTGATTGGTGATACTGCATCTCTTGATGCGCGTCAAATCGAGTCCCTAGATTTCGTAGATAAAGTAACTCGCATTCAAGAGCCATACAAAAAAGCAAACCGCAAGTTCCATCCCGATGATTCTGTAATCAATGTAGGTGGTGCACTTATCGGTGGTGGTCACTTCGCAGTAATGGCCGGTCCTTGCTCTGTAGAGACACCTGAACAAGTATTAGCCACTGCTAAAGCTTGTAAAGAAGCTGGTGCCACAATCCTTCGGGGTGGCGCTTTCAAACCTCGTACATCCCCATATTCCTTCCAAGGCATGGGCCCAGAAGGCTTAGAATTGTTAGAGCTTGCTAAAAAAGAAACAGGTCTTCCTATCGTTTCCGAAGTTATGGATATCTCCCAATTACAATACTTCGATAATGTAGATATGCTTCAAATCGGCGCTCGTAACATGCAAAACTTCACGCTTTTAAAAGAGGTGGGCAAATTGAATAAACCAGTTCTATTAAAACGGGGTTTATCTGCCACATACGAAGAATGGTTGATGGCTGCTGAGTACATCATGTCCGAAGGCAATGAACAAGTTGTATTATGCGAACGCGGTATCCGCACATTCGAAACTAAGACTCGCAATACCTTAGACGTAACAGCAATTCCTATGATGCATGAATTATCTCACTTGCCAATTATCATGGATCCTAGCCACGCAGCAGGTATGAGCCGCATGGTTCGCCCGCTTTCACTTGCATCCGTAGGCGGCGGTGCAGACGGACTTATGATCGAAGTTCACAATGATCCTTCCAAAGCATTGTGCGATGGCCCTCAAGCATTGCGTCCAGACCAATTCACTAGCCTTATGAAAGAAATTATCGCATTGCGCCAAGCATTGGTGGAATGCACTAAATAATCTCAAATATCACACAAATAAGCTAGTATCCGTTATAATAGATACTAGCTTATTCTTTTATGAAAGGAACCATCATGACTCGCATCCATATTAACGCATCCACACCGTATGACGTTGTCATCGAGGAAGGCGCTTTACAACGCATCACCGATTATATTAAACCATTAAAACCAAATTGTCGTGTTATCATCGTCAGTGATAGTAATGTAGCGCCCCACTATTTGGACTCTGTGAAAGCTAATATGGAACATGCGGGTTATGTTGTTTGTGATTATGTGTTTCCTGCTGGTGAAAGCTCCAAAAATGCTCATCAACTCATCGATTTAGTAGAATACATGGCGGGCCAATCATTGACTCGCAAAGACTTGCTCATCGCCCTTGGGGGCGGTGTTGTAGGCGATATGGCGGGCTTTGCAGCAGCAACCTATTTACGTGGTATCGACTATGTTCAGGTTCCTACATCTCTATTAGCCGCAGTAGACTCCTCTGTAGGTGGTAAAACAGCGGTCAATCTCGAAGCTGGGAAAAACCTCTGGGGTGCTTTCAAACAACCTATCCTCGTCCTCTGCGATCCAGCTACACTCAATACATTGCCTGATATGGAATGGATTAATGGATGCGGTGAAATTATCAAATACGGCTTCCTCGACGTACCTGGTTTATTAACCCAACTAGAACATAAACCATTAATTAAACATCGCGATAGTGTTAGTACTGTCATCGCTCGTTGCATTCAAGCAAAAGCGGATATCGTGGAACAAGACGAACGCGAGTCTGGCGTTCGTGCCCTCTTAAACCTCGGTCATACCTTTGGTCACGGCATCGAAAAAGCGAGTCATTTCAAGGTACATCACGGTTATGCCGTTGCTATTGGTATGGTGCTCATGGCACAAGGTGCTGTCAAACATGGAGAATTAGATGCGGAAGCTTTAGAGAAATTAAAGACCCTTATCAAAGCACACGATTTGCCAATCACAACAACGATAAGCAAAGAAGAAATTCTAGCTGCCGCTAAGCACGACAAAAAAAGCGAAGGAGCAACCATTAAAATCGTAGTACCTACTAGCTATGGTCACAGCGAGCTCAAAGTGGTAACACACGATGAACTTGCAACCTATTTAGACTGAGATATAAAGGAGATTTATATGCATTCCGTAACGAACGCCATCCCTACAGGGACTATCGCGTCCATTCCTGCAAAAGCTCATGCGCACCGTGCACTGATTTGCGCAGCTCTCGCAAACTCGCCATCTACCATACTACTGAGCCGCACCTCTAAAGACATCGATGCAACTATGGACTCCTTGCGAGGCTTAGGCGCACACGTTGTGTATGAAAACAAAGTTGTCACTGTTATACCAGGTCCTGTGCCAACAAAGGGCAATGTAGTTCCCCATGAATCCGGTACCACATTGCGCCTCTTATTACCAGTGGCAGCGTCCATTTGTAATGAGGTAGCCGTGGATGCGAAAGGGCGTTTACCAGATCGTCCTTTAGAGCCCATGCTCGGTCAAATGAAAGCTCACGGCGTAACATTCTCCCAAGATAAACCACCATTCACTATGACAGGTCGTCTACAAGGCGGTGAGTTTGGTATGGTTGGAGATGTAAGTAGCCAGTTCTTCTCTGGATTATTATTAGCAGCGCCACAATGTGGAGGTGCTACAATCACATCTACTACACCACTTCAATCTAGCGACTATGTAACATTGACGACTACAACAATGGCAAACTTCGGCGTAACAGTCGACCATACTCCCGCCTCTGACACAGTCCAAGAGTCCTTTGCAGTAGCGGCTAATACTACTTTTAAAGGTCAAAGTAATTACCAAATCGAAGGCGATTGGTCCAATACGGCTATTTGGATGGTAGCAGCGGGCATGACAGGTAAACCAATTACCATTACGGGTATGAACAAAAATTCTGTGCAAGCGGATCGTCGCATCATGCAGATTATGATTGATACCGGTTGTGATGTAGTATGGGATGGCATGAACGTAACCGTTATGGGTCGTGCAGTAAAACCAATCCATGCCGACCTCGAACAAATGCCCGATATGTTGCCAGTTATGGCAGCCCTCGCTTGCTCTATCCATGGTGAAAGCTCCTTTGTTAAGGGTGCACGCCTACGCTTGAAAGAATCCGATCGCCTCGAAGCCGTTGCTAATCTGGTCAGAGATTTAGGCGGTACGGTTCGTGAAGATGGTGATGACCTATATATCATCGGTAGTGGTATACTAAAAGGAGGACAAGGTGATTGTGTTAACGACCATCGCCTTGTTATGGCAGGTACATTGATGGCACTCATCAGTGAAAATCCTGTAACATTAAAAGATAGCGAAGCTATCACAAAATCCTATCCAGACTTCTTTGAGGACTGGAACTTACTAGGAGGTAATGCTAATGGCATCTAATTTCGGTAAAACCATACAAGTATCTACCTTTGGCGCGTCTCATGGGTATGCCATCGGTGGTATCGTGGAAGGCCTCCCTTGTGGACATACCATCGACATCGATGAGCTACAAACCTTCTTAAAGCGCCGTGCGCCAGGTCAAAACCAATTACAGACGCAACGTAAAGAAGCCGATATACCTGAATTCTTAGCAGGTATGGTAGATGGCATGCTCAGTGGATCTCCATTGACATTTATGATTCGCAATACCTCTCAGCACTCTAGCGATTACAATAATTTGCGCGACATACCTCGTCCATCGCACGCAGACTTTACGGCTCGCATGCGCTACGGTGACAAGGTAGATATGCGAGGTGGCGGCCACTTCTCAGCGCGTCTAACAGCACCTCTTTGCGTGGCTGGTGGCATCGCCCTTCAACTACTACGTGAAAAAGGTATCGAAATTCACGGTCATTTAAAACAAGTTGGTACAATCCAAGATGCCCCTATCGATATGGTTCATCCAGATATGAAAGCACTTTCTGAAATCGCTACAGAACCTATCGCTATGGTCGATGCAGACAAACGTTCTGAAGTAGAAAACTTAGTCATGAAACTCAAAAAGGACGGTGACTCCACAGGCGGTATCGTTGAGGTTGTGGCTACGGGATTACCAATCGGTCTTGGCAATCCAAACTTTGACGGCATCGAGAACCGATTAGCTCGTGTTATCTTTGGCGTACCTGCCATCAAAGGTGTGTCCTTTGGAGGTGGCTTCGACATGTGTTCTCGCCTTGGCTCCGAGGTGAACGATGCTTTCACCATGGACGGCGATACAATCACAACAACTACCAATAATAGCGGTGGCATTCAAGGCGGTATCACCAACGGCTTACCCCTCATTATGCAAGTGGGCATTAAGCCTACTCCGTCCATTTATAAGGAACAACATTCTGTGTCGCTTTCACAAAAAGAGGACATATTACTCACCATCAAAGGTCGTCACGACCCATGTGTAGCACTTCGTGCAGTACCTGTTATCGAAGCCGTCACGGCCCTCGTCATTCTTGATTTCTTAGGAGATATTGACCATGAACTTAGATGAAGTACGCGTTAAGATTAACGATATAAACGACCAAATGCTCGCCCTCTTCAAAGAACGTATGGAACTCTCTAAGGACGTAGCGGCTGCAAAAAAGGAAATGAATAAGGCCATTTACGATGCCAAACGAGAGCGCGACATCCTCGACAAGGTAACAAAAGATGCAGGTCCAGACCTCGATCTATATGCACGCCGTTTTTTTGAGGCATTATTTAGCTTAAGTCGTACCTACCAATCCGAACAACTATTCCAAGACAATGAATTTACTTTAAAAATGAAAAAAGCCATTGAGCAATCCCCTACTTTACCACCTCAACGGGGCAGTGTAGCTTGCGCCGGCGTATTTGGTAGCAATGCTCAAATGGCGTGTGATAAATTATTACCTCTTAGCCAAATCCATTATGTAACAGGTTTCCGTTCCGTATTCGATGCCGTCGAGTCAGGTGAATGTCAATTCGGTGTATTGCCTATCGAAAACAGCTCCAATGGTTCCGTAAAAGAAGTATATGACCTCTTAGAAGAGCGCAAATGTTATATCGTTCGCGGCACGCGCCTCTGGATATCTCACGACTTGCTCGTGAAAAAAGGCACAAAACTAGAAGATATTCATACCATAATTTCCCACCCTCAAGCGTTGGGCCAATGTAGTCACTTCCTAGATAAGTTAGAAGGCGTAGAATTACGCTCCTATGACAATACGGCTCGAGCTGCACAGCTCGTAGCAGCTAGTGATGACCCTGGAGTAGCGGCTATCGCAGCACCTCAATGTGCAGACCTATATAATTTGTCTCCATTGTTGAGAAATATCCAAAATAGCGATAACAACTATACGCGCTTTATCTGCATTAGTAAGGATTTCCACGTATACCCAGGAGCCAATAAAATCTCAGTAGTAACGACTGCAAGTCATGCTCCAGGCGGGCTTGGTACATTGCTCACCAAGTTTGCTAATATCGGTGTGAACCTTACAAAACTTGAGTCCCGTCCGATCGTAGGACATAACTTTGAATTCTTGTTCTACCTCGATTTAGAAGCATCCTTGGCAGATCCAAAAGTACTTTCCGTATTAGCAGAGCTCCACGCATCGCAAGATAAATTCCGCTTGCTCGGCAATTATCCTGAAAATTGATATTTTCCTTTATGGTAGTGCTTATTAATGGCATATATAGTACAATGGATATAGTTTTAAAACTCCAATGGCTAATAGGTGACAGCCTATTAGCCATTTTGTGTATATTGACCTAGGAGGTCCTATGAAATTTGGTTTACTTGGCCGTACGTTGGGCCATAGCTTTTCCCCACGCATCCACAATGCTTTGGGAAATACTAATTATGAATTATTTGAACGAGAACCGAGCCAACTGCAAGAGTTCTTTGCAGACCAAGAATTACAAGGTATTAATATTACCTTCCCTTACAAGGTTAACGCCCTTGAAGCTTGCGATGTAGTAGACCCTCGCGCAGAACGCATTGGCTGTGTAAACACGATGGTTCGTAAAGACGGCAAATGGCATGGTTACAATACAGATTACGATGGTTTCGTATTTACTCTAGAACACGCTGGTATAAATGTATCCGGTAAAGAATGTATTATCCTTGGCGATGGTGCCTCCTCTGCTACGGTTCACGTAGCTCTTGAAGACCTAGGTGCTAAGAGCATCACGCATCTATCCCGTAAAACGGCTCCGCTCTATACTGATGCGCCTAATTACTATGAAACAGCACAGATTATTATTAACTGCACGCCTATCGGTATGTATCCGCATAATCCAGCTAACCTCATAGATATTATGCAATTTTCTAAATTAGAGGGCGTTGTAGATCTCATCTACAATCCGCGCCGTACAGTTTTGCTTTTACAAGCAGAAATGATGGATATTCCGTACTGTGATGGTCTACCTTTCCTCGTGGCACAAGGTGTTGAGGCGGCTAATCATTTTCAAGGTGAAAGCTTTGGTACCAAAGAGATAGAACAAATCTTGCGAGATATGCGCCGTGAAAAGGAAAATATCATCCTCATCGGTATGCCTGGTGTTGGGAAAACAACAGTGGGCAGAGCAATCGGTAAAGAGATGGGCCGTACTTGGCTTGATGTGGATCACGAGCTAGAAAAAGAAATTGGCAATGTTTCTACCTATATTACAGAACAAGGGGAGGCTACGTTCCGTGAAAAAGAGGCAGAAATGATTGCAAAATTAGGCACTCAAACAGGCCTTGTCATCTCCACTGGTGGCGGCTGCGTAACAGTACCTAAAAACTATGCACACCTGCGCCAAAATGGCCGTATTTACCAATTAACACAACCTGTAGAAAAACTATCTACTTCAGGTCGTGTTCTATCTAGTGGCGGCATAGGACGTTTACGTGAACTCGAAGAAACTCGCACTCCAATGTATGAAAGCTTTGCACAATGCATCGTGGAACATAATCGCAATGCACCAGAAACAGTGGCAGCTATTCTCGAAGACTTTGAATCAAACTTATTGTAAGAGTTTATATAACGGTATTTATAAGATTGTTTCCTCTATATAAGTAAGGGCTTCTACATCTTTAGAAGTAAGAGCATTTACATCTGTATTTCTATATAAAGTCATTAATAAAAACATATATATTTTTTATATTCGCCCTTCAAAAATGAATATACTACAAGAAATACAAAACATATAAAAAAGTCGGCTTTCGCCGACTTTTTTAATGTACTTTTACCCGTTTATGTTGTTGTTCATCAAATACGCCATCTACGTCGATGGTATCTAGAATTCGTTTTAAAGCATGTACATCGATTTGCCCTGGCGCCGATGCTTTGCCAGCAGAGGCAAAGGTCATGGCATTTCCAAATAGAGCACCTGCAGTGCGTGTAACAGCACCTAGTTCTCCCATTGCCATCGTAATAATTGGATCCGAAGGATACAAAGCCTTTACTTCGGCTGTTGCTTCAAGGAGCGTCAATACATCACCAGTTGTGTGAGGCATAACGGCAATCTTTGGCACATCCGCTAAGAACTCTTTCATTTGAATGAGCCGATTTACAATGACTTCACGACTCGGCGTACCATGGAAATCATGGTTACTCATGATAATAGTGATTCCATGAACCTTAGCAAACTCTATCGTTTTAAGCATTCTATCTTGATCAAAGAATAACTCAATATCAATAGCATCCACCAATCCGGTAGGAATCAAACGTTCTAGCATTGTAAAGTAATCTTGTGTGGAAATCGTTCTTTCCCCACCTTCACCTTTTGTACGCCATGTAAAGAGCAACCCACGACCTTTCAGTTGTGGCTTGATGAGCATTAATAATTCAATGATAGCGTCAATGGAGTGGGCCCGCTCATAATAGTCAATGCGTAGCTCCACGACGTGACACGGTGTATTACATGCTACCGCAGTGGCATCTAGAATTTCTTTCATTGTTGTGCCCACAATAGGCACACATATTTTTGTACACTTTTCGCCGAGTACAGTATGACCGATACGGACCATAATAACTCCTTTCTGTCCCACACGGTGAGACTAATGACTTACCTTAAACTAACTATATACCAATATTTTTGTAAAAGCAATCAATCCACCCATATTGGATTGCTATTCACTAAAAGTGTATGAAAGCCTGTTATTATGCACTAAAACAGTATTCTTAGATTAACGATTAATGTCATTTTTTGTTATATCATGTCGCACGGATAGTTTCCGTGATTGGAATCCCATATAGAGTAATAACAAACCTGTAATACTAAATACATAGGATATCCCAATGTAGGTAGATACAATACTTGCGAACACAGGCCCTACCATAGAACCAAATTGTTGAGCTGTCGTCGTCATACCAAACATGCGACCTCTAAAGCTTGGATCCGTATTGAGAGTTACGGCTGCACTCAAAGATGGGTTGATGCCCACAATACAAGAACCAATTAGCACTTGTAGTACACCAAACCACCAAATACCTACTGGTAAACTTTGAAGTAAGAGAACAACACCACTACCAAGCATACAGTAGGAAATGGTTCTAAAGTAGCCACGGTGCTCACCAAGGCGCACCCATAAGTTAGTCGTTAAAGAACCAGCTAAACCACCGATACTAAGAATTGTACCCGAAATGATAGCAGCCCCTTCCATAGTGCCTTGCATATCACCTACATAAAGCGCCAAAATAGGCTGTAGCATCATGATCACACATTGCATAAAGAAGTAAATCCATAAAAGTCTTACTAATACAGGTTGTTCTTGAACCAACTTAAAATCTTCTCGCAAGGATGTAGCTTTTACCGGCTGTTTGGACTGCTCCTTAGAAGTTGTATTTTCAACTTCTAGTTTTGGTTCTTTTACAAAAAACAATACTGCCAAGGTAGCAATGAATACGGCTATACCAGATATATAAAATACAGGGCGCATACCTACGACACTTTCAACGGCACCACCTAAAAATGGGCCGATGACATTGCCTAAAATCAGACCTGTTTGGAATATGCCGAGGGCACGGCCCACCTGTTTCTCATCTACACTGAGGGAAACCATGGTCATCGCTGCAGGATAGAAACCATTAGCGAACCCAACTAAGGCACGCCCCATCAGCAATTGATACTGATCCGTTACCATGCCGATGAGAACATAACTGACAGCAATGGCAAAACCAGCGCGCAAAGCCATCCGCTTTTTCCCTTTATTATCTGCAATTTTGCCCCAAATCGGCGCCATAATACCAGCGATAAGAAAGGTAATACCAAAGACGAGGCCTGACCAAAGTGCTACATCATCCTTAGGAACACCGAGTTCTAATAGATATATAGGGAGAAAAGGAATTATCATTGTGTAACATATGGCTAGCACAGTCATACTAGCCGTAATAATCCATACGTTTCGCATGCCACCGCGAGCATCATATACACTTGTACTCATAGTACCCTCCCTTCCACATAAAATCGTTTAGATAAACTAATATACACATAAATCACTTTTAATTACAGTTCCATTTAAATTACAGTCCTACTTAGATTTCAATCTATGTTACTATTCATAAAATGTTATTACATTTTAATTTCATATATAAAGAAGAGCCGCATACGAAACGCGACTCTTTCCATAAAAAATACCTAAAATATAGGTATACAATGTAGTAATCCTCAAAGATCATTCAAACTAAAGTTTTCGGACTATCAATTATTCCGTAGGAAATTTATGATCCATTACATCTTGCAAGGAAACATGTTCCATAACATGTCGGAACTCATCTTGTAAATACTGCCACAATGGAGCTGTCAAGCAGTCATTAAACATAGGACACGGTTCTACATCATCTTCTAAACAAGACACGAGAGCAATGGAGTCCTCTGCGGCATATAAAATTTCATATACATTATATTCAGATGGATCTTTCACCAAACGATATCCACCGTATTTGCCACGTCCACTTTTAACGAGGCCCGCGGAGGATAATCGAGATACAATCCCCTCTAAATATTTATCGGAAAATCCTTGGCGTTCTGCAATCTCACGAATTGGTACATTTTTTTCTACCCCATGTTCTGCAATATCCGCCAATATCCGTAAGGCATAACGCCCTTTTGTAGATATTTTCATAAGTTAACCTCTATATCATTCATAATATATTAATAGTATATCACAAATTCATACAAAAAATGGTGGGAAATATGATACACTATACATATATCGAAATATCTTTATTTAGGTATGATTTTAATTTCATATAGGGAGGATTTTATCTAATGTTAGATAAATTATTTCAACTCAGTGAACGTGGTACAACCGTTAAAACAGAAATTTTAGCAGGTATCACTACGTTTATCACGATGGCGTACATCCTATTCTTGGCGCCAAACATTCTTAGTCTTGCAGGTATGGATAAGGATGCGGTCCTCATTGCCACAGCCTTAGGTGGAGGTCTTGTGACGATTGCTATGGGTTTATTCGTAAACTACCCAATTGCTCTCGCTCCAGGGGTTGGCCTCTTGGCATTTTACTCCTTTACCGTAGTTCTCGGTATGGGCGTATCTTGGCAAACAGCATTAGGTGCGGTATTCATTTCTGGTCTCGTTTTCCTCGTATTAACATTGACATCAATACGACAAATGATCGTTGAAGGTATCCCAGCCTCCATGAAAATTGCCATTACCGTTGGTATTGGTCTTTTCATTTCTATCATCGGTTTGAAGTTATCCGGCTTGATGGCCATCTCCATTAGTTTGTCTCCAAACTCCTTAGGTCAGGTTGTACAGACACATGGTAATTTAGTCCCTCCAGCATCTGAGGCACTCTTAACGCTTGGTAATTTGCACAGTGGTGAAACATTGTTAGCACTATTCAGCCTCATCTTTACAGCTTTATTGATGGCTCGCAAAATTCAAGGTTCCCTCTTGATCGGCGTTTTAGTAACAACAATCATCTCCTATGCGACAGGCCTTTCCACAATGCCTGAGAACTTCACTGTATTGGCAGTACCTGATTTCTCTAAAGCAGCATTCTTGCAATTAGATATTCCTGGTGCTCTTCACATGGGCTTAATTACGATTATCTTCTCCTTCACATTTGTAGAATTATTCGACTCTATGGGCACTTTGATTGGTACCGCTACAGAGGCGAAAATCGCAGATCCTAAATCTGGTAAATTCCCGGGTCTTGGTAAAGCCATGACCGTAGATGCTATCGGTGTTAGTGCCGGTGCATTGCTCGGTACTTCTACAATTACGGCTTTCGTTGAAAGTGCGGCAGGTGTAGGGGCTGGTGGCCGTACAGGTTTAACAGCTGTCACAACAGGCGTACTTTTCTTAATTTGCTTATTCTTGGCTCCATTGGTATCCTTGGTTCCAAATGCAGCCACATCTCCTGTTCTTATCATCGTAGGTGCCCTTATGTTAGGTGCCATTCGCAATATTGACTTCGATGATTGGACAGAAGGCTTCCCTGCATTCCTCGTTATCGTATTGATGCCGTTCACATACAGCATCGCTAACGGTATCTCTGCAGGTCTTATTGCATACCCTCTACTCAAAATCATTGCAGGCCGTGCAAAAGAAGTTAACTGGATTATGTACGTATTGTCACTACTTGTTATCATCCGTTATGTATTCTTCTAATTAACGTATGCCCATAATTATGCTATTAGTGAAAGCTACTTTATATTCGATAGCTATACAATCACTAATACCTAAAAACAAAATATATGTAAATTACATCCACTAAAAGAACCTATCTCCAAAGATATTACCCTAATATCTAGGAGATAGGTTCTTTTTATTATGTGTTATTTTATAGTAAATACTAATATCGTATAGCCTCACCAAATTATGATGCTATAGTTATAGTTTCTTATTACTGTTTCTTATTAACGAATTGTTTTTACACCGATTAAGTCTGTACGACTTAAATCAATATCTTTTAATGGTACTACATGATCTTTATAAAACTCTGCTTCAGATGCTTTCACAGGCACTTGGAAGAACAAGAAATATGCCATGTTATCTTTGCTCCACGTAATACTGCGAACTAAGCCCTTATCTACATTACCTGTATACTTCACATCACCTGTTGGCGTAGAGTCAATCCACTGTACGTCATGGTATTCCGTTGGAACATATTCTTTAGGCCATACCGTATCCATAGAGTAGCTCATGCGAAAGACCATCGTATGATTTACCCAACGCCCGCTGCGTTCTTGATATTCTTGACCTTCCTTCCAATATACAGTTTCTAATACATCATTATCATAAAAATGTGTAGCATAGTATGTATAGCCAAGAGGCAAGTAACTTGGTACAGATACGTTATAGGACAGCTTACGAGATGCATCAATTACACCGCTAGGTAAGCCGATGGATTTACTCGTAAGTATAGGCCACTCAGAATTCGTATGTGTACGCAGTGACAAACCAATAGTTTCAAAATGAGGTCTATCTTGTTCACCATTTTGTTTAACACTTTGCGCATTACTTCGTTTAATATTTTGCTTATCATTTCGGTCACCACGTAATCGAGTATTATTAGCGGCTACGTTAGTAAGAGGCCCTACAGAGTCTACAATTTTGCTTACATAGTTTTGGTTTCTTGAAGAAGCAAAGTAAAGCATATAAACTTTGTTATCTTTTTCCCAATAAGCAATTTGAACAGAATCGTTGCTAGAGCCTAAAGTATGTACAGGGATTCCATTAGGGGTAGTAAAGCTAACGACATTATCAGCATTGTATTTTGTCTTTTCCAATATAGGCTTTACTACGGTATCGATAGCCCACCCCATACGATACACAATATCTGTATTAGAGAAGGTTAATTTCTGACCATATTCTCCATTATGGCCCGTTTCCGTATACACGATTTCTAATACGTCATGATCTCTTGACTTTACATCGCGTACTGCATAATCTTCAGGCATATAAGACGGAATTTGTAAATTATATCCAAAATAATTAGTAGTTGCCTCAATATTACGCTCTAGGATATCACCATTATCAAGTTGATCATACCACCGATAGCGATTCATTAGTTCTTTATTCTTTTCCACTGTATCAGTGGTAACTGTATGTCCATTTTCATCCACTAAAGGAGATAACGCACTAACTGATTGTACTCCAAAGCTGCCTATCACGGTAGCTAATATTCCCATGGCTAATAATGATTTTGTTATTTTCAATCTCATAATTTCTGCTCTCTCTAAATTTAGATATTTATAAGTATATATTACCGAAGTAATCATTTATCTATTACATTTTTTAACTCACATCACTGACTTTCAAGAGTATTACGTACCATTAATAAATCACACCAGTCTATGCTTTCATAGGCACTACATGTTCCTCTTTTATTTCTTCAATTGTTTTAGGTGTTGTCGGATAGTTACCAACTAGTTCATAACGAGAGCTATCAATACTCTTCAACGGTACTACATGCTCTTTATAGAATTCCGCATCAGCCTCTTTCACCTGTTCTAAGAAGAATAGAGAATAAGCCATGCCATCCTTCGTCCACGAAATGCTGCGAACCATATGTGTTTCAGGATTACCTGTATAATAAACCTCACCAGAGTCACCTGGTTTAGACCATTCAAGATCGCCATACTCAGATGGAATATATGGCGTATCTCTCACGGCATCCAAGGAATATCCCATTCTATAAGCCATAATACTGTCTATATATTTTTTCCCATCCCGATAGATAGTCACACCTTTTTTGTAATATACAACCTCTAATACATCATTTTGATCTTGACGCGCTGTATAGAGTTGATAACCATAAGGTATATAACTAGGTGCCTTAACCTCATACGGCAGTTGCTGTGCAGCTTCTACTATTCCTTTCCAATTACGAGCCCCTTCTTGCGTTTTCATAGGCCACTCTAATAAAGTCTTTCTTGGTAATGCTTTGATTGCTGAATCAGGATGAACTCTAGGCATATCAAATGTAACGGCAGCGGAAACACCAACATTATCGGTAGATATTGAATCATTAACAACATCAGCTGAAACATATCCTGCACACAATAATCCTACAGCCATAGCAGACAAAGCGGACTTAAATAGAAGCTTCTTCATGATCTCTCCTTTTATAAAAAATTGATATATACTTTACACATATAATGATATATTTTCTTATTTATATCAAAAACATGCTGCCGATTCTGTTGCCCTAGCTACTTCATAAAACTTTTATCTTTCCTATTGTGAAAGTATAGTTATGAGCCATTAGCTGCTTTAATTCTAACTAGTTATACATAATAAAACATCCTACTAAACGCTATATTACAATAGAGTTCAATAGGATGTTTTGTTATTATTTAGTTAATGGAGGCATAATAATATCTTGTTCAAGCTGTCTTCGTCTCTTTGCGGTATAGTCTACAACTTTAATTTGAACGACGCCCACAGAGTTTACCATGGCATCAGTAAAGGGAAATTCTCGACCAGTCTGATGCTTCATTAATACTTGTAAACCATGATCCTTTTCATCAACACGCTCTAAGTAGGTAGCCTCTCCTCGGCCCATCACACTAGAATAAACTGAGCTATATTTACAAGGAATATCTCCACCTGATACGAGGGCCTCATCATTACCGTCAATTTCGATAAATACATGGGGGTTCACTTTAATCAAATTAAACTTCTTCCCCTCATGATAGCCATGTACATAGATGTAGAGTATATCATCTACAATTTCATAACCGAAATGTAAAGGTACCACGTAAGGATAATCACCATCCATCATACCTAAGTGAATGATGCGAGTGCTACTTAAAATGCCCTTAATTTCATCTATATTTGTAACCATACGATCTTGACGTCTCATAATAGCCTCCACAAGAATCGGAAAATTAATACACCTTACTCTTCATGTAATCTGCCAAGAAGATGTTTAAATTGAGCCTCATCACTATTCAGCTTTCCGAAAAAGATTTCATCAATCTCTTCAACTAATGGGACTGCCTTTTGTAATATTGCACCGCCCTCTTCATTTAAAAGAACAGCTTTCGCACGTGTATCTCTAGAGTGCTCTTTTCGCTCTACAAAACCACGTTTTTCCAATAAGCTCAATATTTGAGATACCGTCATAACATCTATCCCTGAAAGTTTTGAAATCATAACTTGTGTAACTTCGTTATCATGTTGTGATAGATAAGAAAGAGACGCTAAAACAACAAATTGAGGATGTGTTAAGTTCAACTCTTTTAACGCTTGTTTTATAGTAAAATGCCATTTATTGTACACCCTCATGAACAATAATCCTGTTGATTTTTCTGAATTGTCTTTATATTTTGATGTAAACAAACAGCAATCACCTTATCTTTCTAAACAATTTTTTAGAATAAATATAGATTGAGGAACATCCGAAAAAACTTGACTTAAAAATTCCAAATGTTGCTTATCTTCACTTTCTAAACTTACAGTATGTTTTACATTTACACTTCCGTCATGATTATCAATTATTTGATGTCCGAAAAGAATAGCACCAAATGGAGTTTCAGTCTTATCCCAAAACTCTTCAAAAGGTTTTACAAGAGTAAGTTGATATTCCATAGGTGGTATACCTTCAAGCTCCATTGTACCACATGAACCGGTCTCAAATTTACCGTTTAATGTAATATTTTTTAGATCCTCTTCCCAGTCATACCATTTTTCGATATTCGCATAGTACGCCCACACAGCTTCTTTTGTTGCTTTTATTTTCAAACTAAAACTAAATTCCATTTTATATCCTCCTTTTATTATAAGTGTACTTATTATAAATTATTTTATATTATTCGTCAATAAACTTCATAAAAAAAGAATATTCTTTGCTTTTATCAATATAAGGATATACTCTATCAGAAAATCATATCATCTTTTGTCTACTGTAAAAATACATTTGACTTTTTAGAATAGATACTGTATTATAAAAAAATAGTTTTAAAGATTCTATAGATTGTTAAAGCTGTGGTAATCCATAGCCTTTATGTTTATAGATAGTTTGTAGAAAAGAGGTCTTTATTATGTCTGATACTCATCAGTTAAAACGGGGTCTTAAGAACAGGCATGTACAGTTGCTCGCTATCGGCGGTGCTATTGGTACAGGTTTATTCTTAGGCTCCGGCCGCGCCATTCACTTGGCTGGTCCATCCATTATATTCGCCTACCTAATAACAGGTGTTATTTGCTTCTTTATTATGAGAGCACTAGGCGAATTACTGTTATCTAACCTAAACCACCACTCTTTTATCGACTTTGTAGAAGATTACTTAGGGGATCGAGCAGCATTTATCACGGGATGGACATACTGGTTTTGCTGGCTTTCACTAGCCATGGCAGACTTAACGGCCGTAGGCCTCTACATGCAGTACTGGATACCGTGGCTACCCCAATGGATACCCGCCTTACTCGTTTTAATCGTCTTGTTGTTAATGAACTTGACAGCTGTAAAACATTTCGGCGAAATGGAATTCTGGTTTGCCTTGATTAAGGTAATCGCTATTATCTCTCTTATCATCATCGGTATCATCATGATTGTTACAGGTTTTACTACAGATGCTGGCGTCGCCGCCTTTAGTAATATGTGGAATTACGGAGGATGGTTTCCGAATGGAACGATGGGCTTTATCCTATCATTCCAAATGGTTGTATTTGCTTTCACAGGCATAGAACTCGTAGGTTTAACGGCTGGCGAAACAGAAGATCCTGAAAAGGTTATTCCAATGGCCATAAACAATATTCCATTGCGTATTATTTTATTCTATGTAGGCTCTTTAGCCATCATCATGAGTATTTACCCTTGGACTGCCGTTAACCCTGCTGCAAGTCCATTTGTGGCTGTATTTACCGCCGTTGGTATTACAGCCGCTGCAGGTATCGTAAACTTCGTTGTTCTTACCTCTGCAGCATCTGCTACAAACTCCGGTATCTTCAGTACTGGTCGTATGATTTACGCCTTGGCAAAACGCGGTCACGCCCCGAGTTCGATGCGCCGCTTGACTCACAGCAGTGTGCCATACCAAGCAACGATTTTCTCGGCAGCCGTATTATTGATTACGGTTGTACTCAACTACGTAATGCCTGAAGCAGTATTCGTTATGATTACATCAATCTCTACGTTCTGCTTTATCTTTATTTGGGCCATGATGGTTATTTGCCATCTCAAATATCGCAAAAAAAATCCTGATGTAGTGGCACAGTCTAAATTTAAAATGCCTCTATACCCAGTAATGAATTACGTTATCCTCGCGTTCTTCGTTTTCGTTTTAGCCATTCTAGCCTTAAACGAAGATACGCGAATTGCCCTCTTGTTCACACCAATTTGGTTTATTATTCTTTGGGCCTTCTACTCCATGCTTAACACGGACGATGAAGATGCTCTTGGAGAAGAACTCATTGAAATGGCTGGTGTAAAAGAAATTTACAAAAAACCTAAAAAAGATGATTCCGACGATTACGTAATCTAACAAAAAGCCCGTGCATAGCACGGGCCTTTCTATTACTTCATAGTCGGGAAGTTTTCTTGTTCATATTGTTGCTGATACGCTATTAGATTACTTATATTTTCATTGTAATTAAAGATAGTCTTAATGCGATAGCCTTCTTGAGTGATGATGATATCAATAGAGGAAGGTACTTCTTGACCATTCTGTTGCAAGTGATTAACTAATTCTTGCAAGGCCTCTGTTTGATGTAAAGAACCGGCCATATATTTACCCTTGGATAGACCTGTATTTCTAATGACTTGGCCATTGTATACTTGACCTCTATTATCTTTGTAATAAAAGCGTACAGCATCCTTATCTCCCGTAGGAACAGCTTTAATATAAATGGTCTTCCAATTCTTTTTAATCATCACTTTTGTAGCTTCTGCTAAATTATTAGACAAACGTCGTGTTTCTTTATTTGTTGATTTAGACACACCATTAACCTGTTGAATTTCATCATTCATAGGCATATCAATAGGTGCCACTACTGGATCTTGTTCTACCTTTTTTGCATCTGCAGGCTGAACCGCGAACATACCAACAACCGCCATTACAGCTAATGCGGTAAGAGCAATTTTTTTCATTCCATCTCTCCTTAGAGAATTTATCAACACAAATTACATTTTATAAAATTAGTTACTAAAATCCGTATCCACAATAGCGAATTGTGTATAGTCAGGGTACCGTTTTTGCATTTCTGCCTTAATTTTTTCCAATGTGCCATGCGGATCTTCTTCGTCAAAGTCAAAGATAATATCGTAGTAGATAACCTTCTTTTCTTCTTGTACGTAGAAGGCATGTACTTGTACTACATGTGTATATAAACTAATAACTTGATCAAGAGCTTTTCTAATTTCAAGTACTTCTACACTTGGTTTGTTTTCAGCATATACACCAACGGTCATATTGATGCCAAACTTTTTATAAAGATGAACCGCAATGCCCTTTGTTAGAGGATGGACTTCTGCCATTGTCATAGAATCTGGTACAGAAATATGAACGGAACCGATTGTTTCTCCCGGACCATAGCTATTTAATACCAAGTCATATACACCACCCACATTTGGATGCTGTGCGATAGTTTCTTTAATATTACGGATTAAATTATCATCTGCTCGAATACCAAGCAAATGATTGTACATTTCACGTAAAATATCATACGCTGCTTTTAAAATCAAAACAGAAATAACAGCGCCCACATAACCTTGAATATCAAAGTTAAAGAAAAAAACTAAGCCTGCAGATACCAATGTGGCAAAGGTAATCACTGCATCAAAAAGGGCATCTATACCAGATGCTACGAGTGCATCGGATTTATATTTCTCACCTTGTGCCTTGATATAACGACCCATCACTACTTTCACCACGATGGCAACAGCGATGATAACAAGACCTGGAATATCAAATGTAGATACCTCAGGGTGGATAATTTTATCCACAGATTCCTTAAGGGATCCAATACCTGCACCGAGAATGATGAAAGCTATGGCCATGGTAGTCATATATTCTATACGACCGTGGCCAAATGGATGCTCCTTATCAGCCCCTTTGGCGGCTAATTTCGTACCCACAATAGTTAATACAGAGGACAATACGTCTGTTAAGTTATTTACCGCATCAAGGATAATGGCGATAGAATTAGACGCAAGGCCCACAATCATTTTAAAAATAACGAGAACGACATTACCTATAATGCCTTTTATACTGGCAAGCGTAATCCCCCGATTACGTGCTGCACTATTATCTTGTAAAATCATACTACACCTCTTACATTCTGATTTATAGTTTTTAAATTGAACTATATCGATTTACTTATAATCCTATTATAGCTTATCGATTATCATTTGTCATTATTTTTCTTGAAAAATATTTTTAAACTTATTGATTTTGCTGAGTTATCAATAATTCTCATTTCTCAATTAGATTGTTTTAGGTATTGTGACTTCACAATATATAATACAGACCTATTATCAAACCAGTACTTAGGCTCGCGTAATGATTTAAGGAAATCAGATTATGCCGTAACCGTAATACGCTCGCCTGTGCGCATATGTGTAAATACTACCTTTTGAGCCCGTAATTGGAATGGCTGTCCCGTAGGTTGTGCACCGTATAAGATATCTCCTACAAGAGGGTGCCCTATATGGCTGAAAGCTACTCGAATTTGATGTGTTTTCCCTGTGTACAAACGAACTAAAACCTCTGTATATCCACATTTATTGGACTTATACACAGTTTTGTCCACATTTTGACTACTTTTATCAACATCTCCTAAGTTTATATCCACATTTTTTAGTCCTATATCCACAGAATTTTCAGACTTATTCACAGAGTTATCCACAGGCTGGGAAGAATGTCTACATAGGACGGA
>NZ_JAGZIJ010000005.1:0-138179 GCF_018366295.1 Veillonella parvula | reverse complement strand
GTTAAGCTCATAAACGCCGAAAGTACTTGGCTGGAGACGGCCTGGGAGGATAGGAAGCCGCTGATTGCTTAAAGGCACACCTGAGGGTGTGTCTTTTTTTTGTATGGCTTCCTATCCTCCCAGGGGACCTGGTAAGCAGGGCAGTAAAAGTAGGGCAGTAGAAGATGGAGGAGCAACGCGACGACAGATTCACTGCATCACTTTCTTCCGAACGTAAGATTTACCAAACTGCGAAGCAGTGAAGGGAAATCCACAGTAAGGAAGCAAGTAGGGCAAGTTAAAGGTAATAAGAATTAAACGACGACAGATTCACTGCATCGCTTAGTTCGGAGCGTAAGATGGATATGTAGCGCAGCTACATAGGTCCTTCCACAGCGACGAACACCCCGTATCCTGGAGCAAAGAACCGTACATAAGAACTCGCTGATTAACGAAATAGAGGGTCAACCCTATAAAGGGTTGGCCCTCTATTTTTGTGCTCTAATGAGCACATTCTAATTCCTTCTAGAGCCGTTTTCAGCCAAGGTTGTAGAAGTATTGTCTATGTGTATTGATCAATAGAGACGGCGTGGGAAAAGTAGGGCAGTAGAAGATGGAGGAGCAATGCGACGACAGATTCACTGCATCACTTTCTTCCGAACGTAAGATTTACCAAGCCGCGAAGCGGTGAAGGAAAATCCACAGTGAGGAAGCAAGTAGGGCAAGTAAATAGAATAAAACGACGTATGGGGCCCATACATCACTTTCTTCCGAACGTAAGATTTACCAAACTGCGAAGCAGAGAAGGGAAATCCACAGTGAGGAAGCAAGTAGGGCAAGCGAAAAGTAATTAGGATTAAACGACGTATGGGGCTCACACACCACCTTCTTCCGAACGTAAGATTTACCAAACTGCTAAGCGATGAAGGGAAATCCACAGTGAGGAAGCAAGTAGGGAAAGTTAAAGGTAATAAGAATTAAGCGACGACAGATTCATTGCATCAACCGTTTTTATATTAATCTTATGAGGGATTTTCTTGATAATAGCCACTTATATGTGGTATTCTCATTATGTATGTAAGTCGATGGGAGTGATTATTTTATATGTATAAATATGGCAAGAGCTGTATTAAAAAGTTGTTATATTGTATTGCAATATGTATTGCAATTTTAGCGGTTTCTATTGGGGCTATGTGGGGACTGTCTTCAAATTATAAGTTATATGGTGTACCGGTACTTAATTATCATCAAATAAATGATGAGAAACACTCCGCGTTAACATTGCATGTGGATCAGTTTAAGGAGCAGATGGAATACCTCCATAATCATGGATATCATACGATAACATTGGATCAATTGTATGAGTATTTGCAAAATGGTACGGAGTTACCAGAGAAGCCAATCGTAATAACATTTGACGATGGTTATGTAGATAATTATGAACATGCATTGCCTATATTAAAAGCATATAATATGAAAGCTACTTTGTTCATGATTAGTGACGCAGCCAATACGCATGGTTTTGTAAATACAGCACAAATGCGTCAAATGGAGACGGCAGGATTTGATATTCAAGGGCATACAAATCATCATAAGATACTAACTCATATAGATCCTACAGAATTGCCTGATGCCATTCTCGGTGGTAAAACATCTATGGAAGGTATTTTAGGAGAACCTATCAATTATTTGGCGTATCCTGGTGGTTTTAATGATATGCTCGTTCAATATGTTACTAAACAGTCTGGGTATAAAATGGCTTTCACAGTTCAACCAGGAACAGTAAAGCCAGGGGATAATTTATATGCTCTAAATCGACTAGCTGTATTCCAAGGAGATACACCGTATTTATCTTTCTGGTTGCGCCTACATTGTGCACCGCTTATTAAGTATACATGGGCATTGCGTGATACATTACGCGATAATGGATGGCCGATATTGGCGTCTATTGTGCCTTTATTTTAGGAGGAACTATGTCTTACGAAGTTGTAGCAAGACCATTACGTGTTGCAGTATTAACTGTATCTGATACTCGTACATTAGAAACTGATAAAGGAGGCAACAAGGTTCAAGAATTTTTGGAAGCAGCAAATCATATTGTAGCAGATCGCAAAATTGTAATTGATGATTGTGAGGCTATAATAAATGCTATGATTCCATGGTGTAATGATGAGTCTATTGATGTCATTATATCTACCGGGGGAACTGGTATTGCTATGAGAGATGTTACCATCGAGGCTGTAAATAGCTTATATGAAAAGCATATTCCAGGTTTTGGTGAAATCTTTAGATATTTATCCTATACGGAGGATATTGGAACAAAAGCAATGGCATCTCGTGCAGAAGCTGGTGTTAAGAATAACACTTTGATGTTTTCTATTCCTGGCTCTGTTGGAGCCGTCACCTTAGCGATGAGCAAACTCATCATTCCTGAAATGGGCCATTTGGTGCGAGAAATTACAAAATAATATATATGGAGACTGTTCTTTTGAGAGCAGTCTTTTTATATATGATGACAATCAATATTTGATGGATATAAAAGTAGGTAATTGATCCATAAATATGAGCATGAGAAGTAAGTGAATTAATTTATTCTGTTTAAAACAATACCATTGCAGTATTGTTTTATTTCATTTATACTAGATTTAGTAATACGTTTGTCCGAGTGCATGAGAAAGGAGACTTTATGAAGTTAAATCAGGCCACGGATTATGCATTTCGCATGGTCTTGCATATGGCGCTACTACCTTCGGGCTCGAAGATAACTGGTGCTGTATTGGCTGAGCAAGAGTTGATTCCAGAACGCTTTTTGCTCAAGATTATGCGTAGTCTCATTGCAGCAGGAATTATGAAATCTTTCCGAGGTGTAGATGGCGGGTTTGCTCTGAATCGAAGTCCTCAAGAGATCTCGTTGCTTGATGTAATTAGAGCAGTAGAAGGGGATGCGTATTTACAACGTTGTTTATATGATGTAGGTTCTTGCTCTAAGTCTTGTAAGGGGCATTGCGCTATAAATGAAGCAATGGGCGTGATTCAGCATCAATTGGTCAATCAGTTGGAAGCGGTTAATTTTAAGACCCTTGCCCAACGAGAACAGTTGATTATTGCTGAGGCTTGAGCTTTTTTACAGTCGCAATGATGCAAGGTTTTTTGTAAAAGCTCGTCAAGTGATGTTAGTATTTTATTCTAAGGAGGAAAACACATGTTTGAAGCTGTAGATTTAGCCCGATTGCAATTCGCGCTAACATCTATCTATCACTGGTTATTTGTGCCGTTCACACTAGGCATGACAGTGACTGTTGCTGCTTTAGAGTGGACCTATGTGTCGACTGGTAAAGAAGTATACAAAAAAATGGCTAAGTTCTGGGGTAAATTGTTCCTAATTAACTTTGCCATGGGTGTGGTGACTGGTATTGTTCAGGAATTCCATTTCGGGATGAACTGGGCAGAATATTCTCGTTTTATGGGTGACATTTTCGGTGCCCCATTGGCCCTTGAAGCATTAATGGCATTTTTCTTGGAATCTACATTCATGGGCGTTTGGATTTTCGGTTGGGACCGCTTACATAAATGTGTTCACGCTCTTGTAGCTACATTTGTAGCGTTAGGTACTAACTTATCTGCGTTTTGGATTCTCGTAGCAAACTCCTTTATGCAACATCCTGTAGGCTTTGTATTACGCAATGGCCGTGCAGAAATGGAAAATTTCCTGACCATCGTTCAAAATGGCTATGTACCTGGACAATTTTTCCATATCGTATTGAATGGTTTATTAACAGCTGGTGTAATTATTATGGCAATCAGTGCATGGCACTTATTGCGTAATAATGCGACAGAGTTCTACCGCCGCTCCGCTAAATGGGGCATGGTTATCGCACTTGTATTTGGTACTTTAGGTGCATTAGCTGGTCATCATCAAGGTCAATACATCACAAAAGTACAACCTATGAAAATGGCTGCTATGGAAGCGTTGTGGGAAACACAAGATCCAGCGCCATTCTCTTTGGTAGCTAATATTGATACTAAAGCACAAAAGAATACAGGTGCTCTTGAAATTCCTGGTGGTTTATCCTTCTTGACTCAAAACTCCTTTACGTCTGGTAAGGTAGAAGGTATCAAAGACCTTCAAGCAAAATCAGAGACTCAATATGGCCCTGGCAACTATATTCCAGATGTTCCAGCAATCTTCTGGACATTCCGTGTCATGGTAGCAGCTGGTTCTCTTATGTTACTTGTTGCCTTTGTAGGTCTTATCCTAAATGCAAAAGACAAGCTTGTTGAAAATCGTACATTCTTAAAAATTATGTTCTGGATGTTGCCATTGCCATTCATCGCTCACTCCACTGGTTGGTTTGTAGCGGAAGCAGGTCGTCAACCATGGCTTGTATATGGTTTGCAATTGACTGCAGATGGTGCGTCTAAATCCGTAACGGCTCCAGAAATTATGACTACAATCATCGGCTTTACACTTGTGTATATCGTGGCTGCTATCGCGGCTATCTACCTTGCTGTAGAACACATTAAAAAAGGTCCAGATGGAAATCCATCTCATGATGTAGTTGAAAAAGAGGAGGCAAGATTATGGAATTAATTTTTAATAACCTTGAAGTGGTATGGTTTATCTTAATTACTGTACTATTCGCTGGCTTCTTCTTATTAGAAGGTTTTGACTATGGTACTGGTATTTTGTTACCATTCATTGGTAAAACTGACGTTGAACGTCGACAAATGATCAATGCCTTAGGTCCTGTGTGGGATGGTAATGAAGTTTGGATGATTACTGCCGGAGGGGCATTATTCGCATCCTTCCCTCACGTGTATGCTACATTATTTAGTGGATTCTACTTGGCTCTATTCTTGATGCTTGCAGCTCTTATTATTCGTGGTGTATCCTTTGAATTTCGTTCTAAGAGCCCTAATTTGTTATGGCGTAAAACATTCGACTACTGCATCTTCTTTGGTTCCTTGATTCCTGCACTATTGTGGGGTGTTACAGTAGGTAACTTGATTCAAGGTACTCCCATTGATGCAAGTATGACATATGTTGGTACTTTTTCTGATTTATTAAGTCCATACACTATACTTTGTGGTATTGCGTTCATTTTGGTATTTACATACCATGGTGGCTTATTTACTTCTATTAAAACAGCTGGTGCTGTTTCTGAGCGCGCTCGTGCGGCATCCTTGGTAGTAGGTGTTCCTACAGCTATCGGTGCATTGGCATTGGTAGGTGCAACTTACGTGTATACAGATTTGTTTAATTCTGTATTAGCTATAGTTTGCTTTGCATTAGCTATCGCGTTCTTCCTCATTTCTTGGGGTGCAGCACGCACTCGAAATACAAAATGGGGTTTCTTATTCAGTTGTTTATCTGTTATTTCTGTAACAGCCGCATACTTTGCAGGTTTGTTCCCTCGCATCATGGTTTCTTCTTTGAATCCTGAGTGGAGCTTGACTATTACTAATGCAGCTAACTCTACTTATACGTTGACTTTGATGACTTGTGTAGCCTTTGTATTTGTGCCAATTATTTTGGTTTACCAATCTTGGGTATATTGGACATTCCGTCATCGTGTAACAGAAAAAGATTTACACTATTAATAGCATAACTTTATAACTTATGTAAGTTGTAAAAATTAGGTTTTAATGTGAGGCGTGCCGTAGCGGCACGCCTCTTTTTTATGGTAAGATGAATATAATATTGATAAATTTAGATTCACTTGGACTCTTGTAGGCTTAGTAATAGGGATTTAAATTTGTTTGAGTTTATATATTTAAATAGATTTACCGTAGAGGATAGTATGATACAGCGTACCGCATTTAAAGCGCTGCTAGAACATAAAGGACAGCTTGTGCTACTTGGCTTAACCTGTTTAGTAGAAAGTTTGTCCATTGTTGGGCAAGCCTGGTTCTTTGGAACCTTAATAAATAATCTTATATTTTTGGAGCATACACTAGCTGACGAAACGAACACCATTATTTATTTGTTTATTGCTATTATTGTGAGATTGGTGGCTCATTATGTTCAAGAGGCGGTGGCAAATCATTTGGGAAGTACTGTAAAAGCATCCTTTAGAGAACGCTCTTTGGAGCATATGTTTAAGCTCGGTGTACAGCATAAGGAACGTCATGGCGATGTCATCCATATGCTTACCGATGGTTTAGAACAAGTAGATGCTTACATAGCACGTTACATTCCGCAGATTTTATATGCTATTATGATTCCTCTTATTATGGGGATTGCCATTGTAAATACATTACCAATAATTGGTATTATTTTGATTGTTACGGTGCCTTTAATTCCATTTTTTATGATCTTGATTGGGAAGCAAGCTGATCGATTAAATAAGGAACAATGGGAACGTATGAGCTTCCTATCGGGGCATTTTTTAGATGTACTACAAGGGATTACTACGCTAAAGCTCTTTGGCCGTGCAAAGGATCAAATTAAGGTTATTGGTCGATTATCTCAAGAGTTTAAAGATTCCACTTTACGCGTGTTGCGCGTAGCCTTTTTATCTGCATTAGTACTTGAATTAGTGAGTACAATTAGTACTGCTCTGATTGCGGTATATTTAGGTCTAACCTTATTAGATGGTGAAGTCACATTCTTTTCAGCCTTCTTTATTTTGTTGTTAGCACCAGAGTTCTATACTCCATTTAGACAATTGGGGGCAGCTTTCCACACAGGGATGGCAGGAAAAACATCTATTCTGAAGTATGAAGAATTCATGCAGCGTCCACCTTCTTTACCAGTAGGTGGTGAGTCTAAACTTGATAAGCCTATACAGGGAATTACAATTAAAGATTTAACTTTCACCTATAAAAATAGTGAGAATGGGGTACACCACATTACGCTGCAGGCTGAACGTAATGCACCTATTATGCTCGTTGGTGAAAGCGGAGCTGGTAAATCTACTATGGCCCATATTGTGGGAGGTTTTTTACAGGCTCCGAAAGGAACAGTTACTATCGATGGCATTGATATATGTGATTTAGATATCAACTGGTGGCGTCAGAAAATTATCTATGTATCTCAACATCCACACATTATGAAAGGGTCCTTGCGAGAGGTCTTATCCTTTGGTATGGATGTAAGTGATGCAGAGATTCTTGATGCGTGCAAAGAAGTTCAGCTATTAGATGTTATTAATCGAAAACAAGATGGGCTTGATGCGGTTATCGGTGAAGGCGGTTTAGGTCTTAGTGGCGGCGAGCGGCAACGTATTGCTTTAGCTCGTGCATTCCTCCGGAAGGGTCAAGTATTGATTCTTGATGAAGTGACAGCACATCTAGATGTAAAAACAGAAGCCATTATAAGTACAGCTATTCAGCGTTTGATGGAAAATAAGGTTGTCATCATTATTGGGCATCGATTACAAACTATGCATTGGGCATCTAAGCTATATGTCTTGAAAAATGGATCAATTCTTCAAGAAGGTTCTTATCATGACCTACTTGAAGAAGAGGGGTATTTTAAAGACCTTGTTACATCTGGCTTAGGTCAATTTTCAGCAACTCTTGAAGAACCATTGGATATTGGGAAACAATTTGATTCAGAGAATACATTGGTCATAGATAAACCTATCAATGGCACAGAGCATTTTGTTAAATCTGTTAAATATACTGAGGCCTTTAAAGATAATGCAAAAGGTTCTAATATGAGCTTACAAGGTTGGAAGTTGTTGTTTTCTGTATTGAGTCCCGCTAAGTGGTCATTAGTATTGGCCTTGCTATTTACGTTCTTAACAGTGTTCATGAATGTTGGGCTTTTGACAGTATCCTCTTGGCTATTGGCATCTGCCGCATTACAACCAGGGCTCACTTATTTAAGTCTTGCAATCGTAGGGGTTCGGTTCTTCGGTGTTAGTCGTGCTGTATGTCGTTATTTTGAGCGCTATACATCTCATCGCATGGCATTCCAAGGACTCTATGGCTTGCGCTTGTGGTTTTATGCTCATTTGGAACCATTGGCACCTGCTATACTCAAACGGTTTGGGGCGGGTGATATGTTGGGACGCATCATGGGGGATATAGAGGTATTACAATTCTTCTACTTGCGCACTTTGATTCCACCCGTAGCAGCCGTTTTCCTGACTATATTGATTGCATATGGAGTTTCTACAATTGACAATAGTTTGATTATACCTATTCTTTTGTCGGCCTTTGTATTAGGTGTAATAGTACCTTTGGTTGTTTATTTGTATAATAAAGAATCTTTACGTACGATTGGGCCCCAACAAGGCGATTATAAAGCGCTTTTAAGTGATACTATGGATAGTCTGGAAGATGTGATTAGTTATGGCAATGAAGACATGGTATATAAGCGTATTCAGCATATGATGCGCAATGTAGATGCTCAAAAAGGTACTATTGAGCGGGGCATGAATATGGGTAATACACTATTCATAGGCGGCGTTCAGTTAACTGTAGTTATTGTAGCTATTATGGCTTCTAATGTGTTAACAGGCGCTTGGGCTAGTGTTATGGTAGCGGTGGCTGCCATTGGTACACAGGCTTGGTTTGAAGCGTTACAACCTATGATTGCTGCTGTTCATCATGGTGCAGAAAGTAAAGTTGCCACAAGTCGTCTCATGGCTCTCAGTAATGAACCGATATCTATTGTAGAACCTATATCACCAAAATCATTTAATCCTAATGATGATATTATTTTTACAGATGTATCCTTTGGTTATGATGAATTTCGCCATATTTATGAGAATCTCAGACTACATATTCAACAAGGGAAATCCATTGCTATCGTAGGTGCTAGTGGGTCTGGAAAGACGACATTGTTTAATATGCTTGAGAGGTTATATGATTATGGTGGATCCATTCGTATAGGCTCGGTGGAGTTGAAGGATATTTCAATTGATACTTGGCGTAATGCATTGGGGACTATAACTCAAGATACGTATATTTTTAATGCTTCCTTTAAGGATAATATACGCCTTGCAAGGCCAGAAGCTTCTATGGAGGATTTAGAGCTAGCCATTAATCGTGCATCATTGCGATCGGTAGTTGAAAAATTACCAGAAGGTATGAGTACGATTGTAGGGAGTGGAGGGCAAGGTTTGAGTGGTGGTGAACGTCAAAGAGTTGCATTAGCTAGATTGTTCTTGCGCAATCCTAAAATCGTTTTATTAGATGAACCTTTAGAGGGCTTAGATCAAGTCACAAGAAAAGCCTTACATCGTGACTTGATGCATTATGTAGAGGGTAGGACATGTTTATATATTACGCATCAATTGGAAGGTTTAGAACAAATGGACCGGATTTTATTTATGGATAAAGGGCAAATTGTTGAAGATGGAACGTATGAAGAGCTAATGGCGCTTAAAGGTCATTTCTATGAATACTGTTATTTATCTATGGCAAGTATTCAATAAAACTAAATATCATTTAAAGTATCTATTATTAATGCTTAATTATAGATTTGGACAATGTTTAATATTACGTTGCAATTTAAGATCTATTATGAATATTAAATTATAATACGACTAATGTTTAACTACATTAATAAGGCCCCTTTTACTATGCAAAAAGGGGCTTTAATTATATTTATATTTAATAGTATATGTAGTATACTTTTATCGATAAATCATGCAATATATGGTATAATTTTTGTGTTAAGAACTATTATTTCACCCTTGGAGGGGTTATGACTAAAATCTTCACCAAATTACGAGCTTTGGTGGATGAAGCATTATCTGATCGAGATGCGGTGGTGGATAAGGCGCCCGTATTAGAAAAAGCACCTTTAGAACAAGATTTGTTTGACCATCGCTTATTATATATAGAAGAAGATATGGTTAATCGCATGTTGCGTGCCGCTCTTCGTAATCATTGGTTCTTTTATGCTGTAACATTTGAATTTGAACCAAACAATCAAATATTCCTATCCATTATTACAAAATGGGGGAATGTGATTAATGTGGAATTCACCTTAGAGGATTTATGGTTCGATGATTATTCATCATCCTTTGCCATTCGTTTAGATACAAATAATATAGATACAGGTGGGTTTATTTTGAACTCTATTTTACACTTGTTGGGAAACTGGTGTCTAAGTCTCTTCGGTATTTTCTTTAACCCTATTGCATTAGGTGAAAAAGGATCTACTGTACGCTTTGAGAAGAAAGGTATCATTCAGTTTGACTTATTACCTAATACACAAGTGAAGAAATTCATACCCATGCCTGAGCGCCATATTGGTAGTAATGGACCTGTTCTCTTGGGTAACCCGCGTACCAGTCAATCTGTGTTACAGTTGGATTACTATGCATTCCATGATCCTGTAGATACTTTTACAGTACCTGATGTGCCAACTCGTACTAGCTGGCTTCGTTCTATCGATATTGCAGCAGTTCTTTTATTGCCAATAGGTGTATGGATTACATTTATTATCTTGCATCACTACTTACCAACAGAAACATTGGAATTTTCATTCTCTACATACTTTTTAATTTCCTTAGGGATTTTTATCATTTCCTTCTTGGTTATGAATATTCCTCGGTATTTGTACATGTATTTTGATTCTCGCAAACAGTGGCAAAGTGCATTTGTACATAACAATATTAAAATTCAAATGCGTAAACTACACCGACGCATCTTCATGCAACAAGCTACATTGACAGCTGATTGTGATGAGTATACTGCTAATGAAAGCCAAGAGCGAATTAAACACCTTTTGTTGCAAATTCGAGATAAACGATTCCTTGCAAATCGACTTAAAATTGCAGATGATGATAGAGCGCGTAAACAAAAGGTTAAGTTTATTATTGCATATATAGGTTGTACTTTGATTGAGTTGATGTTGTTAATGAACTAATGTTGTAAAAACAGAAGACATAATAAAAACGTATCTCTTTGATATGTACTCTTTTTACTGGTTGTCCAGTAAAGAAGGTATATATTACTTATAGAGATACGTTTTTTATTGTAGGGTGTTAATTTTTAATTATCGCTTTTTGCGTCGCTTACGAACTGTTTTTCGACCTTCTTGTTTTTTATTAGATATAGGAGTCTGTATTGGTTCATAAACTGTCCGATTTACAGTCATAAATGGAGGGTTGCCATATTGATTAGGCTCAGGTTGTCCTGGCAATACCCAGAATAGGAAGCCGATGAGCCATATAAAAAGCTCTAGCATGTAATTGAATGGAGATACGGCAGAGTAGGTATTGATGAAAATCATGATTACCGACCAGAGGATTCCTGCCCATGCATTGAAGCCGATGTCGTGAATACGACGGCCAAATAAGACACAAGATAAAGGAAAGAGGGTTGCCAATAAGAGCCAAATAATGACCCTAGTCAACCAATATGCTGGTAGTGATACAACAAAATCCAAGAATATGTTATCGATGTAGTGGACAATATGAAATAAAATCATTAAAGCGATGAAGCATATGATAAATTGTAGTCGATTTAACCGTCCCGTTAAGTTAAAAATTGATAAACCCATGCGACGTCCTTGGAATGCAATGAGCAAACCGATGGTACATATGAGCAGTGTTCGTAATACAACATAAAGTAAATCCATAAGTTCCCCTTTATTTATAGCTTATAGTTGAGTTAATTCTGGCAAAACTAACTCAAATGCGACTCCATGTTTTAGTGATTGTACTGTATCTAACGTTGCTTGAATCGCGTTGGTAGTAAAATTCATTGCCAGTTCTGCCGCATCATAAGGAGAATATCCCTTCATTACCGCACCAGATAATACAGCAGTAAAAATATCTCCTGTACCTGTAGCTTTTACAGGAACCAGAGGTATAGAGTATGTTTTTAAAAAGTTTGTAGGTCCATCATAGACCGCAATAACAGCATGTGTTTTCGATGGGACGCTGGTCATGATAACCATTTCAGGGCCCATGTGATGCAATTGTTTACATCGCTCACGTAATTCATCTTCGCTAATAGGGTCTGTCGAGAATGGAATATCTAATAAGAAGCAAGCCTCAGTATAATTTGGTTTTACGATGTGGGCCTTTGACACGAGTTGGCGCATAGCAACAACCATATCTGGAGTGTAGATAGAATAAAGGCGACCATCGTCAGCCATTGCAGGATCAACGATAACCATTTGGCCATTATTGGCAAATCGATTGATAGCTTCTTCGACGAGGTGAATTTGTTCTGGTGATGCCAAGAATCCACTTACAATAGCGTGAAAGTCAATTTCGTTTTTATCCCAACAGTTCATAAAGTCTCTCATATGAGCAGATAAATCTACGAATTCATAGTGTGGATACTCTAAGTGATTGCTTAGTACCGCTGTTGCTAAAGGAACCGCCTGGCAGCGCATGGCACTGATGATAGGAATCATAACGGTAAGGGCACAGCGTCCGATAGAGCTCATGTCTTGAATTGTTAAAACTCTAGGTACTGCTACCATAGACACCTCCAAATAATCATATATTTTATTGTACGTTATGTGAGCCTTTCTGTAAATGTAATGATGTTAATCATGAAATTAACTTCATAATGTAGTATAATAAAACGAATAGACTTTTTATGGAGGAAAGTGACAATGACGAGGTATGTATTTCGACGCCTAGGTGGCGCAATCATAATCTTATGGGTCATCATTACCGTAACATTTGCATTAATGCATGCGATACCTGGTGGGCCTTTTACAACAGAAAAGAAATTACCGCCTCAGGTGAAAGCGAGTATCGAGGCAAAGTATCATCTCGATGATCCTGTATGGAAACAGTATGGAGATTATTTAGGTGGCGTCATTACAGGTGACTTGGGCCCATCATTTAAATATGAAGGCCGTAGTGTAAACGATATAATTGGTGATGCATTCCCAATTTCCGCACAGCTTGGCTTATTATCTTTAATGGTAGCTATAGTTGGTGGTATTACAGCTGGTGCGATTAGTGCCATGAGACCTAATAGCATTGTAGATTATGCGGTAACTGTATTATCTACAATAGGGATTTCGGTACCAACTTTTATTATCGGTGCTGTTCTTGTGTACATAGTAGGCTTTGAATTGGGATGGTTCCCGGTAGCCTTATGGCGTGGCCCATCTTACATGGTGTTACCTGTGTTGACATTAGCAGCGCAACCGATGGCATTTATTGCTCGCTTAACGCGCAGTGGTTTACTTGACGTGTATCAACAAGAATACATTCGTACAGCTCGCGCAAAAGGTCTAGGTTCTTGGACCATTTTGACACGTCATGCCCTTGGCAATGCAATTTTGCCAGTTATTACGTACTTAGGTCCATTGGCAGCTAGTTTGTTAACAGGCAGCTTTATCGTAGAAACAATTTTTGCGATTCCTGGTCTAGGTCAGTATTTTGTAACATCTATTTATAACCGAGACTATACGGTTATTCTTGGTATTACGATTTTCTATAGTGCGCTTGTAGTATTTCTTAATATTTTGGTGGACATGATTTATCCATTAATCGATCCACGAGTTACAACGGAGGAGGGGACAGATGAATAAGGAAGACTTTTTACCTATTGAACGAGCCCCTCAAGAAGAGATTACTAGCTTTATAAAACGTCCTAGTAAATGGGAACGATTTAAGGTAAATCGTTTAGCTGTAGTTGGTGCAACCATCATTATTGTGATGATGGTGCTTGCTATTCTAGGTCCACTTATTTCACCTTATACCTATGCGGACCAATCCTTAATTGATGCGAACCAAAGTCCAAGCTTTAGCCATTGGTTTGGTACGGATACATTGGGCCGTGATATCTATACACGTGTTATGTACGGCGCTCGTATTTCCTTAACCATTGGTTTTGTAGCAGCTTTTATTAATCTTGTGATTGGCGTTGCCTATGGCGGCATTGCGGGTTATATAGGTGGCAAGGTAGACCGTATCATGATGGGGATCGTAGATGTTTTGTATGGTATTCCACTTTTACTATACGTAATCTTATTGATGGTTGTACTTGGACCTGGGCTAATCTCTATTTTTGTAGCGTTGGGGATTGCGTATTGGCTTAATATGGCCCGTATCGTACGCAGCCAAATTTTGAAAGTTAAAAACGAAGAATACATCATTGCAGCAGAAGCTATGGGTATTCCTAAGCGTCGAATTTTATTACGTCATATTTTACCAAACTGTGTAGGACCGATCATTATTACTTTAACATTGGCCATTCCTGAGGCTATTTTTACAGAAGCATTTCTTAGTTTTATCGGCTTAGGTGTAAATGCACCTATGGCGAGCTGGGGCGTACTAGCTTCTGAAGGTATTAGTAGCATGCGCTCTTATCCGTTCCAATTGATTTTCCCAGCTGTTGCTATTAGTATTACCATGCTTGGTTTCGCATTTTTTGGCGACGGTTTACGTAATGTATTAGACCCTAAGGAAGGAGATAGATAATGAATAATGCTATTGTTGATGTACGTAATGTATCTATTACCATCAATACCTTCCAAGGTCCGTTGCGAGTTATTCGCAATCAAGATATTTCTTTATACCCTGGTGAGATTTTAGGTATAGTCGGGGAATCTGGGTGTGGTAAATCCGTTTTAGTTAACTCTTTAATGGGCTTATTGCCATATGGTAAAACTAAAATTAAAGCGGATACATTCATGATTGATGGTCATGATTGTTTAGGATTTACTGAAGATGATTGGAATGAACTTCGTGGTACGACGGTTGCCATGGTGTTCCAAGATCCTATGACCTCCTTGAATCCTATCATGACCATTGGAGAGCAAATGTATGAGGTTATCCGTCGTACAAATGCGTATGGTGAAGATTACGATGAAAGGGCCATTGCCATCGATTTATTGAAGAAGATGGGGCTGTCTACACCGGAACGCCGGTTATCTCAATATCCTCATGAGTTGAGCGGTGGAATGCGCCAACGCGTATGTATTGCTATGGCAGTGGCCGGTCGTCCCAAGATTTTAATTTGTGATGAGCCCACAACAGCTCTTGATATTACTACAGAGGCACAAATTTTGCGCCTTATGCAAACATTAGCCGTAGAGGCTGGCATAGGGATTATCTTTATCTCTCATAACCTACGTGTTATTGCTCAAATTTGTGATCGGGTTATGGTTATGTACGCAGGTAAATGTGTTGAGTCTGCTACAGTAGATGGTATTTTTAGCGAGCCTCGTCATCCATATACTTTGGGGCTGTTGCTTGCATTGCCTCAAGGTAAATGGCACGGCGAATTGAAGGCTGTTGAAGGTCAACCACCTGATCTATTTGATTTACCTCGTGGATGCGCATTTAATCCTCGTTGTAAATGGGCTATGCGAATCTGTGGTAGTCGGGTTCCGATGGTTACAAATGTTGGTGAAAGTCACCAGTTTACATGTTGGTTAGCTAAGTTGGAGGGACTTTAATGAGTTACGTATGGGAGACTGACAATCTCGTTAAAGAGTTCACCCTGTCAGGCGGCTTATTTAAGCCAAAACAAACGGTACATGCCGTACAAGGCGTGAGTCTATATCAATCACCAGGGGAAACCCTAGGTATCGTAGGTGAATCTGGATGTGGTAAATCTACATTTGGTTACACTTTGATGGGTTTATATCAAGCTACATCTGGTTCTATTTATATGAATGGTCGACATATCAACCCTTATGTGGATAGAGAGTCTGTTCACCCGGTGATGCAAATGGTATTTCAAAATCCTTATGCATCCCTTAATCCGCGGCTTACGGTTAATGCGATTTTAGAGGAGCCTTTAGAACTGGATCCAAAGTATACACCTCGAGATCGCGTGATTCGTGTAAAAGAGGTGCTTGACCAAGTTGGCTTAAATATGTCATTTGGTGAGCGTTATGCTCATGAACTATCTGGTGGGCAACGTCAACGTATCGGCATTGCACGGGCTCTTATTATGGAGCCTCAATGTATCATCTGTGATGAGCCGATTTCTGCGTTAGATGTATCTATCCAAGTGCAAATTATGACATTACTAGAACGGTTACAAGAACAACATGGTATTTCGTACCTCTTTATTTCTCATGATTTAAATATGGTGCGCTACATTAGTCATCGCATGGTTGTTATGTATTTAGGTGCCGTCATGGAAGAAGGTCCTGCATTGGACTTATATGAATTCCCTCAGCATCCGTATACCCGTGCATTGACGGCCTTAAATGGTCCAGTTATGCCACATGCACCAATTGGGGCACCGCTTAAAGGGGATCCACCAAATCCATTAGACCCACCAAAAGGGTGTCTGTTTAGTGGTCGATGTCCAGAAGCGGAAGGTCGTTGTTTTACAGAACGTCCGCCACTTCGAGATTGGGCAGATCGCCGCATCGCATGCTGGCACATATAATGGGAGAATAGTATGGAAAAACTAATTGTTGGCAAGTCCTTGGAACATCAACTAGATACAGTCATTAAAGAATTGGCACCAGCAGGGAATATATCTTATGCGGTGCTACAATTCGATGATGAAGAGGAACCAACACTCATCGCAGCTAGAGGTGAAAATACTGTACATTCTAGTGCGAGTTTAATTAAGGTACTTATCATGGAATATGTCTTTCATTTAGCTCGTACGGAGCAATTGGACATTAATGATACAGTTCCTTTATCTAGAACTCCACGCGTTGAAGGTGGCGGCGCACTACAAGAGTTAGTTGGTAAACATAGTTTTACATATCTTGAGTTATGCCGTCTCATGATGGTTCTTAGTGATAATATCGCAACAAATCTACTCATCACAGTGCTCGGCATGGAAAATATCAATGCTCGTGCAGAAAAGCTTGGTATGGATGAGATGGAGCTTAATCGCATGATGATGGACTTTAACGCCCTAGCTGAAGGTCGTGATAATCACATTACAGCTATGTCGTTAGCTCGTTTGTATAAACACATTTTTGAATGTCGTGATAGAGATGCTTATGGCCGAGAAATGTGGAATATCTTAGGTCGCCAACAATTCCGTGATATCTTACCATTTTACTGGGGAGAAGGCATACGCTTTCACCATAAAACAGGATCCCTTGATCGTGTAGAACATGATGGGGGTGTAATAGAAACATTTAGGGGTCATTTTTGTTTTATCCTTTTAATGAGCGATATCGATAATGACCGAGGTAAAGAGTTAGGCGCTCAAGTTGGGCGCATCATGAAAGAATTTGTAGAGGAAGCATTGCCATGATGGATAAACGAAACTTGTTAAAACTCATGGTCCTCGCTCTAGGGGTGAGCGTACTCTTATTCGTATTTGGGTACCCTCGTGGTGTTCAACCAATCGATGAACACACAATCCGCTATGTTATTGAGCAGGAACCATCCACATTGGATCCCGCAAAGTCTACTACCTCTCCGGAGGCTACGGTTCAACTTCAATTATTCGATGGTCTAGTTCGTTTGAATGATGAAAGTGAACCTGAAGCAGCACTTGCTAAAAATTGGGACATCTCCGATGATGGTCGTGAGTATACCTTCCATTTACGACCTAATTTAAAATGGTCCAATGGAGAGCCTTTGACGGCTTATGACTTTGAATACGCTTGGAAGCGCGTATTAGACCCTGAAGTCCATGCGGATAATGCATATATGTTATATGTATTGGAAAATGGTGAAGCTTTTAATACGGGTAAAGCTGCAGCTGAAGATGTTGGGGTTAAAGCTATTGATGAGGATACATTGGTAGTTACCTTAGAAAATCCAACGGCTTATTTCTTGAAATTATTAGCGTCTCATAGCTATTACCCAGTGAGTAAAAAAGCAGTAGAAGCTCACGAAAACTGGGCGGCTAATGCGGAAACAATAGTATCTAATGGTCCATATCGTTTACTTTCTTGGAAGCATAATGGGGAAATGGATTTCATTAAGAATCCAAACTATTGGGATGCAGAATCTGTGAAGACAGAGAAAATGAATTGGCCTATTAGTGAGTCTCAAAGTACACGCCTTACCTTAGTTGAAGGTGGCGAAGCTGATATGACGGTTGAGCCTCCTGTAGCGGATCAAAAACGTCTAGAAGAAGCCGGCCTATTACATATTGGCCCTATGCTTGGTAACTACTATTACGTATTCAATGTGAAAGCAGAACCTTTCACAGATCCAGATGTGCGTAAAGCCTTTTCTATGGTTATCAACCGTGCTAATATTGTTAATAATATTGTTAGAGGCGGTAAAGAGCCAGCTTATGCATTCGTACCATATGGTATGCTTGAAAGCAATGGTCGTGAAGACTTCCGTGAAGCTGGTAGCTATCTCGTATACGAAGATGTAGAGCAAGCCAAGGAAATCCTGAAAAAGGCTGGCTATGGCAAGAATCGTCCATTGCCGCAAATTACGATTTTGTATAATACAAGTGAATTACATAAAGCTATTGCAGAAGCGATTCAAGATGCATGGATAAATGCATTTGGCGCAGATGTACGCTTACAAAATCAAGAGACAAAGGTATTCTTGGCAGACCGTGAAGCTGGCAAGTACCAAGTAGCTCGCGCTTCTTGGGTTGCCGATTATAGCGATCCACAAAACTTTTTAGAGGTATTCTCTGCTGAAGATAACGATGGTCAGTATCATAGTGATGAGTATAATGAGTTGATTGCACGTATTCGTACAACTCCAAATGGGGCGGCTCGTGATGCGTTGATGCATGAAGCAGAAAAGATGATTTTTGATGAATCTCTTGTTATGCCGTTGTACTTTACAACACAACCATATGTGACAAACGGAACAATTCAAAATTATTTCTGGACCACATTGGGACTTGTTGACTTTAAAAAAGCATACAAATAAGATACACTTAAGACGTACACCTTGTGTACGTCTTTTGTTGTATGGGAATATTAATATATTATAAGTTAACAGGTATTTTCTGAGGATATATGGACTGGATTGAACCAAAACGTTTGGCACCGGGGATGACCATAGGTATTATGGCACCTGCTAGTGCTAGCGATGAAGATTTACATAGAATAGAAGAAATTTGTAAGGCTAAAGGCTATAAGGTGCTTGTAGGTGAAAGTGCAAGGAGAAAGGGGCTATATGGAGGCACACCTGAGGAGCAAGCCGTAGAATTTCAATACATGATGACTGTGGCTCCTTGTGATACGGTTCTTGCCTTGCGCGGTGGTTATGGCACGATGCGCTATTTAGATTTATTAGATTATAAAGCGATTCGTAAGTATCGGAAGGCTTTTGTTGGATATAGTGATTGTACAGCACTTCATATGGCTATTAATCGATATAGCCGCCTCATTACTTATCATGGACCTATGGGGGTAGATTTTAAATTAGACCGTAAGTCAGATATTGATACGCTATTTAATGCTTTAGAAGGCAAATTAAAAGTTATAGAACCCTTGCCAGAGCCTCCCCGAGGTGCGATTGGCACAGAACTCGGTGAGGGTATTTTACGAGGTGGTAATATGACGATGGTATCCATGTTATCGGGAACGCCTTATTTTTTAGAGAATGAATCATGGGAAGATACCTTACTATTTATTGAAGATGTAGGGGAGGCTCCTTATAAGCTGGATCGTATGTTACAACAATTTCGCCTCAGTGGTTTGTTGAGCCGCATTAAAGGCTTAGTGATTGGCACCTTTACAGATTGTGAAGGAGATGAAGATGAACGTGATTATGACTTAGGTTATGAAGCATTGCGCTACATGGAGGAAAATAGAAAACCAGAATTACCAGATCCTTTTGTATGCTATGTGCCAACGGGACATGGTTCACCACATCAAACCTTACCGCTAGGAGCGACGATTAGCTTTAGATATATTTCTAATACCATCATCGTTCATCCTTATACGAAATAGATAAGAGCTTTTAGGTGAACGATTTTAGTTAACAGACAAACAGATAAACAGATATTAGATAAAAATAGTAGTTACCAAGATATTAGATAATAATAAGGGGAGTTATGACACTACAAGAACGAGAGGCTCGTGCCTGTGCCATCATAGATAGTATGGCACAGGAATTACGTGCTGTTTCCTTATATTTACACGATAATCCAGAATTGGGCTTGAATGAGCATAAAGCAGTAAAGGCAATTCACCAATTCTTAGAAAAACAGAATTTTATATCTCAAGTAGGCCTCGCCGATATACGTGAGTTACAAACCGCGTTGAGAGCGGACTATAGAGGTAATGCTAAATATAAAATCGCATTTTTAGGAGAATATGATGCCTTACCTGAGCTCGGTCATGGTTGTGGTCATAATCTTATTGCCATGATGAGCTTAGGTGCTGCTGTTGCTTTCAGTCAAAGTGCGCCACAGGATTGGGGAACGACTTTCTTTGGTTGCCCTGCAGAGGAAACTATCGGTGGTAAGGTATATATGGCAGAGGCTGGTTTATTTAAGGACTATGAGGCGGCGCTTATTATTCATCCTGGCGGTGAAAATGAGGTGGGGGGCACATCCTTAGCGACACACCCACTAGAGGTTACCTTTCATGGGCGCTCCTGTCATATTGCATCCTTAATAGATTCAGGAATTAATGCCTTAGATTGTGCGGTAGAATTATATCAAAAAATAAAAGAGTTAAAGAAAACCTTTCCTAAAGGGGCTATTGTGGGGGCCATTTTTACCGAAGCAGGTACAGCGCCAAATGTGGTTACACCAAAGGCTACGATTCGCATGACTGTTCGTGGTAGTACAGTGGATGATTTAGAAGGTATTATTTTGCCGGCTATCAAAGCGGCTGCTCAAGAGATTGCAGCATCCTATGGTGCTCAAGTTGAAATGCATCATTATGAGCCACTTTTTAAGGATATGCGTCAAGATAAAAAGTTGTTAAATCTTTTTAAGGCTGTGATGACTGAGTTCGGTGAGGTACCTCGTATATTACCTGATGATGAGGCTGATGGTAGTACTGATGTAGGTAATGTGTCCTATGAAGTGCCTACGGCGCAGCCTTCATTGCAAATTGGTGGGGGGCTAGAAGCGCATACGCCAGAATTCACTTGTGCAGCAGGTTCTGACTATGGATTGGCACAAGCTATTAAAGGAGCTAAGATTATGGCTGTTGTAGCCTTGCGTTATGCGATGTGTAAGTGATACTCAATTTTTGACATATAGAGGTCAAAAAGGTACAATAGATATAATATTTAAGTAAGTATGAAACAAGCCGTCTTCAACAAGACGGCTTTTATTCCGGTGGAGATAGATATGAGTGTGTTAACCGTTTCAAATGTAACCCATGGTTTTGGAGCGCGACAAATTTTAGATGATGCATCATTCCGCTTGCTAAAAGGTGAACATGTAGGCCTCATTGGTGCAAATGGTGAAGGTAAATCTACGTTTCTTAATATCATTACAGGCAAACTGCCACCTGATGAAGGAAAAATTGAATGGTCCAATCAGGTAACTGTTGGTTACTTGGATCAACATGCTGTTCTTGAGAAAGGTATGACCATCCGCGATGTATTACAACGCGCTTTTGATGATTTGTTCGTCATGGAGCAAAACATTAATGATGCGTATAATCGCATGGGCGATGTATCCGAAGATGAAATGAATAAGCTTCTCGAGCAAGTTGGGGAGTGGCAAGAAATTCTAGAGCAACGTGGGTTCTATGAAATTGATGCGGTTATTGAGCGTACGGCTGCAGGCTTGGGCCTTGTGGATATCGGTTTGGACCGAGATGTAACAGAACTCAGTGGTGGTCAACGTACAAAGGTTTTGCTCACAAAGCTTTTACTAGAGAAACCGACTATTCTATTGTTGGATGAACCTACGAACTATCTTGATGTAGAGCATATTCAATGGTTGCAAAACTATTTGCAAAATTACGAAAATGCATTCATCTTGATTTCTCATGATATGGAGTTTTTAAACTCCGTAGTTAATGTTATTTACCATATCGAACAAGCGGTGCTTACGCGTTATACTGGTGATTATCATCAGTTCCAAGCTGCTTATGAGGTGAAAAAAGCGCAAGCTGCTAAGGCGTATGAACGTCAACAGCAAGAGATTGAGCGTATGGAAGACTTTATTCAACGCAACAAAGCTCGCGTTGCAACGCGCGGTATGGCGAACTCTCGCGCTAAACGCTTAGAGAAGATGGAAATCTTGGAAAAACCAAAAGAGTATATTAAACCTAGCTTTGGTTTTAAAGAAGGCCGTACACCAAGTCGCTTTATCGTAGAGGCTTTCGGATTGCAATTAGGTTATGATGAACCATTAACTAGACCAGTAGACTTTCAAATTGAAAGAAATAAAAAGATTGCTATTCGCGGTGTCAATGGTCTAGGTAAAACTACGTTGTTAAAAACTATTTTAGGTTTATTGAAGCCTGTTAGTGGTGAGTTGGTAAAAGGTGAGTTCTTACAAGTAGGTTATTTTGCCCAAGAGGATAAGCCATCCAATTCTGAAACAGCGTTAGACTATATTTGGAATGAATATCCTGCTATGACCAATGCAGAGGTGCGTGCAGCATTAGCTCGTTGTGGCCTTACTAATGAACATATTACGTCTCAAATGCGCGTATTATCTGGTGGTGAGAATGCAAAGGTTCGCCTATGTAAGCTCATGCAGAATAAGTACAATGTGTTGGTGCTAGACGAACCGACCAACCATTTAGACATATATGCGAAGGAAGAACTGAGCCGAGCATTGCGTGATTTTAAAGGTACGATTGTACTGGTTAGTCATGAGCCCGAATTTTATCAAGGTTGGGTTACGGATATTTGGAATATTGAGGATTGGACGACAAAGATCGTTTAGGAGGACCGATGAATCAACGTGCAAAGGACGGGATAAAGCAATTCTTAGAGGCTTTATCTGTTGATACAGAGGCACCAGAATTAGAGAAGACACCAAGTCGTGTAACAGAATTATATAGTGAATTATTCAGCGGTGTAGGATTAGACACGAAAGCTGCATGGGGAGAGACTTTTAGTACAGACTATAAAGGTCTCGTAGCAGTTACAGGGATTCCGTTTTACTCCATGTGTGAGCATCATTTATTGCCTTTTTTTGGTACCGTAGATATCGTGTACCAACCTAAGGATGGATGTGTGGCAGGACTTAGTAAGTTTCAAGATATCGTGAATATCCTCAGCCGTAGACCGCAATTACAAGAGCGGTTAGCATCTGAATTAGCTGATGCGATTATGAATGATTTATTTGCTCATGGCGTATTTGTACGCATTACATCGACTCAGTTGTGTATGCTCATCAAAGGGACCATGCAGCAAGATTCAAAGGTTATTACATTAGAAAGCCGAGGCGTATTAGCCGAAAAGGGCACATTAAGAGATGAAGCGTTGGCAATGTTAGGCGGAGGACAGGTAAATGTTTAAACGTAGAAATTATACATGGAATGATGGCAAAAGCTTATCTTTGTGTGATCGTACCCTTATCATGGGTATACTGAATGGTACACCTGACTCCTTCTCTGATGGGGGAAAATTTAATACACCAGAAACAGCTATTGCTCATGTAAAACAAATGATTGAAGATGGTGCAGATATTATCGATTTAGGCGTTGAATCTACACGCCCTGGTTCTACACCTTTGACCGCAGACGAGGAAATAGAACGCTTATCTCTATTAATAGAGCCTGTCTTACAGGCCTCTACAGTTCCTGTGTCTATCGATACATATCATGCTAAAACCGCAGAATATGCCTTCTCAAAAGGGGCACATATTCTAAATGATGTATGGGGCTTACATTATGACCCTGACATGGCCGCAGTAGTGGCTAAATATAAGGTACCTGTTATCATCATGCATAATAGTAATGATACAAATTATGGTGATATCATTGAAGATATGAAAGCATTCTTCTTCTGTGCTATCGATAAAGCGTTGAAAGAGGGGGTAACGCCACAACAAATCTGGCTTGACCCAGGTATTGGCTTTGGTAAAACTGAAGAACAAAATATTGAAGTTATGCAACGCTTGGGTGAGTTAACGGCTTACGAATATCCTGTTTTACTTGCTCCAAGCCGCAAGCGTTTCATCGGATCTATGTTAGGCGGATTGCCTCCAGAAGATCGCGATGAAGGTACGGTAGCTGCTTGTATTACAGGTGTATTCCAAGGCGTTGACATGGTGCGTGTTCACAATGTGAAAATGCACAAACGCGCCTTAGCTGTAGCAGACGGCTTGTTACGAGGTGAATAATGGATAGAATCGTTTTAAAAAATATGGCATTCTACGGATACCACGGAAATTTGGCATCTGAGCAAGAACAAGGGCAACGATTTTTTGTAGATGTAGAAATAATAACTGATCTTACAAAGGCCGGTCAAAGTGATCAATTAGAGGACTCAATCAATTATGTAGAGGTATATGAAATTGTAGAATCAATTATGACTGGTGAAAAGTACAATCTTTTAGAACGATTAGGGGCGCTTATCGCCGATTCCTTGTACCAACATTATCAAGGTATTGTAGGTCTCTCTGTAACGGTGCGTAAACCATCTGTACCGATTTCAGGCATTTTGGATTATGTTGAGGTTATCACTACAAGAGGACAAATTTGATGTATACCTATTACATCAGTGTAGGCTCGAATATAGGGGACAAGAGTGACTACATCAATTCTGCTTTTCAATCCTTACAACAACATGGGGCAATTTCTAAGCTAGTCACTTCTTCTCTTATTGAAACTGAGCCGTGGGGATATACGGAACAAGATACCTTTGTTAATGGCGTATGGTCTTGTGAAAGCACTCTAGAACCACATCAAATGCTCAGCCTTATTCAGCAATTAGAGCAGGCGGCTGGACGAAAACGATTGATTCATTGGGGCCCTCGCACATTAGATTTGGATATTATTTTAGTGTACGATACAGAGGGGAAAATGATTTCTCTGTGTGATGAAAGTCTTGTGATACCGCATCCTCATTTTTGGAATCGTAATTTTGTACTAGAACCGCTATCTCAGCTGTTACCAACTTTCACATATAAAGGGGTTAAGGTTGCCGACCGATTATCTCAATTGGAGGTATAAGCTAGAATCGTATATAAGCTAATGTTAGATACATTGTAAACATGATACAGATTGTACGCATGCTCTTACGTTTTATGATTGGGGAGTCATGGAGAGTGTAGATGAATATAAAACGTATTGGATTATTTGTACTGGCACTTATTATAATGGGCATATCTTACTGGCTTGCTGTAGGGGCAAATTATGATAGCAAAACAGTACGTATTGATCCAGAAGCGCATACACTGGTTAATTCTAGTGATGCCATTATTTCAAAACGAATATTAGCTATGAAGACCAGTGGATCGCAAGTGTATTTCTTAGGTTATGAAGGACTAGGGATTTATAATTTATCTGATAATACACTTCGCTTGATGCCCATTACCTTTAGAGGGCAACATATAGAACCTCCTAAATCGGGTGATTACCAACGAGGTTTACGGAATATAACAAAGGTAAAAGCATTGTCTGACTTCAGTAATGATGAGCAAGACGAATTTAAAAGTTTGTTGGACTCTACCGATGGAGGGGCCCATTATTATGGTGACTTTTACCATTCTGGTTATGAGTCGTCCCTCATTGATTTGAAGGACCAGTATTTTATTACGAATACAGTACGTGCATTAAAACGTGTTAATCATACATTATATGTGTATGATGGATCAGGTTTTATTATTATAGATTTAGATAATCGTCGTATCCAAGGGTTCTTTAATAACCGCATTAGTGGTGAAGGCTCTAAGGGTGTACCTGATAGCTTACGTGGGCACTATGGTTCTGACTTTACTATGATATATGCATTATCAAAATTGGATCCTACAGATTTGGATATTTTATGGTCCATGCGTAAACAATATTTAGAAAAATCTCCTCAAGCGATGGAAGGAAAAGATTTGTTCCCACTCAATCTGGATGAGATGAATTTAAATGAGTTATGATTCTATTAAGATAAATCATATACAGATATACGTGATTTAAATAATTGGCATTTGAGGATATGCTATCGTTTTATGCTAAGGTATGGAGGCTCTTATGAAGTTACGTAAGGTAGGTATTATTGGCACTGGCCATGTAGGCTCTCATGTGGCATTTTCTTTAGCCTTGCAAGGTGAGGTTGATGAATTATATTTGATGGATATTGACGAGAAAAAAGCTCAGGCGCAAGCTATGGATATTAATGATGCCGTTAGCTATATTCCACATCAAGTAACTGCTACCTCAGGCCCTATTGAAGAATGTGGAGATTGTGATATCCTCGTTTTTAGTGCGGGGCCTTTGCCGAATTTGTATCAGGATCGCCTTGAGAGCCTTGGTGAAACAGTGGCTGTACTAAAAGATGTTATTCCACGTATTAAGCAGTCTTCTTTTCAAGGTTTCATCATTTCAATTTCTAATCCTGCTGATGTGGTAGCTACCTATTTATGTAAACATCTTGAGTGGAATCCTAAGCGTATTATTTCAACGGGAACCGCTCTAGATTCAGCTAGATTGCAAAAAGAATTAGCTCATATCTTTACTATTAGTAATCGCTCTATTACGGCCTACTGTTTAGGTGAACATGGAGGTAGTGCCATGGTGCCGTGGTCCCATGTCTGTGTACAAGGTAAACCACTTTTAGAATTATATCGAGAGCTACCTCATAGATTTCCTAAACTTGACCATACAAAAGTACTAGATGATGTTAAAATTGGTGGCTATCATGTACTAGCTGGTAAAGGTTCTACGGAGTTTGGTATTGCGAGTGCTACCACAGAATTGATTCGCGCCGTATTCCATGATGAAAAGAAGGTATTGCCTTGCTCCTGTTATTTAAATGGACAATATGGAGAAGAAGGAATATTTGCATCTACTCCTGCTGTTATTGGTAAAGATGGCATCGAAGATGTTTTTGAACTGCAACTAACCAATGAAGAGCTAGCCTTATTTAAAGCTTCTTGTGCTGTCATTCGTGAACATGTTGCAAAGGCTGAGACTATGTAAGTGGATATTTACTTTTGTATATAGAAAGTTTACATTGCATATGGAGTTTTAAATTTATACGGATTTATGTTATCGTTCTTAATGAGAAATATCTGTAATTTTCTTTAGTCCCAAGCTCTGTTATGTGGTATAATCTAAAAATGACAGTATACAGATGATGAATATTTGGGGGACATTATGACTCAGGACACTATGGATGTACAACGCCCAAAAAGGCCACGCAAACGGGTTCGTCCTAATCGCAAAGCACAGGATCAGCGTATTATCCTCATGTGGATCAAGCGGATTGGCATAGGGATTATGGTGCTGTTACTGTTAGGGCAGGCTTATCGCTTGGTGGCTGTATATCAAGAAAAACAACATATAGAGCAACAATTGCAAGAGTTACAGCAGCGAAATGAAGAGTTAGAACAGGAAAAGGCTAGGTTACAAGATCCAAAGACCATAGAAGGGCTTGCTCGTGAGGAGTTAGGATTGGTAAAGCCTGGTGAAGTACCATATGTAAAATAGAGTGTATTCTATTATTTTTTCTTTGCATCAGTTTGTAGTTTAAGGTTTCCGCATTAATTAGGAGGTTGCATGGCAATCGAAGTTGGTAACATTATTGATGGTACCGTATCAGGTATTACAAAATTCGGCGTATTTGTTGATTTAGGAGAAAAGCAAACAGGGTTAGTTCATATCTCTGAAGTAGCTCATGGATATGTCGAAGATATTAATACCCTTTTAAAGGTTGAGGATCCGGTAAAGGTTAAGGTTTTATCTATTGATGGTAATAAAATTGGCCTTTCGATTCGTCAAACACAACCTAAAGAGGGTATGGACGAAGAAAAACGCCCTCATCGTGTTCAATCGAAACAAAGTATAGAGTCTTTCGAAGCGAAGATGAAATCATTCTTGCGCGATAGTAATGAACGATTACACGATTTAAAACGCAATACCGAAGGAAAACGCGGAGGCCGAGGCGGCCGTCGAGATTAATAGTGAGAGATGGCATTCCGCCATCTCTTTACTTATGTATAGAGTATTAACGCTATAATAGTATTAGGAGAATGCTATGTATATGTAAGGAGCGATTATGAAGTTAGCAATTATCGATATTGGCTCTAATTCAGTACGTTTATTATTGGCTACCTATGAGAATAACGAGTGGCGTTATGAGCCTAAGCAGTTGTGGACTACCCGTTTAGGTCAACGAAATACAGATGGTACCTTGCGAGCTGAATCCATGGAAGCATCTTATCAAGCTTTTACAGATATAAAAAAAATAGCAAGCCAATATGGTGCTGAGTATTGCTTTGGTTTTGCGACGAGTGCTGTTCGTGAAGCGGCTAATGGACTTGCATTTATGGAACGTATTAATAAATACTGTCCTATGGAGTGGAGAATTTTATCTGGTGATGAAGAGGCGATGTATGGCTTTTATGGTGCTTTAGGAAATCAATTAGAGGATGGACGTCATTATACGACCATTGATATTGGTGGAGGTAGTACAGAACTTGCATTAGGTAACAAGGATGGAGTGTACTGGAGCCGTTCTTATCCTGTGGGAGCGGTACGCCTTCAATCTATATCTGATGAAGGGCCTCAACGAGTGTGGGAGGAAACCCGTTTTCTTTGGGATCCGATGATGATTGAAGGTGAATTTGGTGAATTTATCGGTATTGGAGGAACCCTAACAACCTTGGCTGCTATTGATTTAGGTTTAGACCATTATGATGGCACAAAGGTGCAAGGTCATAAATTGAGCCGTGAAACGGTGGAAGGCATTATTATGAAATTGCGGTATATGAGTCGTAATGAGAGACTACAAGTAAAAGGTTTACCTGCTGGGCGTGCCGACATCATTGTTGCTGGGGCGGAGATTTTAACATCCTTTATGGATTCCTATGAGGTCTCTCATGTATTTGTAAGCGACCAAGATGGTATGGAGGCGATGGCCCGTGAATGTGAAAGCACTCATTCGAACCGTTAATCACACTTTAAAATTACATGATATATTTCCTGAGAATTGTCGTATCTTGGTAGCTTGTTCTGGTGGTCCTGATTCGATGGCTTTATTGCATTTATTGCAAGATATTGCTACACATCGCCATACAGTATATGAGCTTGGAGTTGCTATCGTAGATCATTGTATTCGTCCTGAAAGCAAGAATGAGGTCCTATGGTTACGAAATCAAGCGGACGTACTAGGACTGCCATTTTATACGGCTGTCTTTGACGTGCCTAAATTGAGTCAAGCTCAAAAGCTATCAGAGGAAACTATAGGCCGCCAAGTTCGGTATCAATGGCTAACCGGTATAGCACAGTCTGAGGGGTATGACTATATTGCAGTAGCTCATCATAAAGATGACCAAGCAGAATCAATTTTAGCACATCTTATTAGAGGGACTGGACTTAATGGTTTGACAGGCATGGCCGTTGTTAGTAATGATTATACTGTTCCAGTAGTAAGACCTCTGTTAGATGTCACAAAAGAAGAATTACTTCTATATTTAAAAGAGAAAGATATTTCTTACTGTATAGATAGTACAAATGAGGATGTACGATATCAAAGAAATAGAATTCGTCATTGCATTATACCTGAGTTAAAAGCCATTAATCCTATCGTTATCGATGCTATAGTAAGGCTAGGGGCTTCTGTACGCGAAGACATTTCTCTTATTTCTAATTTAACGGATATGGCGTTTGATGAGTTAGTAACTATCTCTGATGAGGGCGCGTTTATATCTCGTAGGGGGTTACGTAAGAAGCCGTTGTCTATCCAACGTCGATTGTGGCAAAGACTGGTGAGCATCTTTGATCCTGAAATCAAGCTTACCACTGCTCATCAAGAGCAATTACTCGATATTGTTAACACTGGGGAAGGGAAAACTTTCAATATTAAAAGTATAAAAGTAAGTGCTCAATGTGATACAATAAAGGTATATTGCAAACATTAATATGAATCGCGGAGGTCATATAGATGCATCAAGATGCAAAAGATATTTTATATACAGAGGAACAATTAAAGGCTCGTGTGGCTGAATTAGGTCGTCAAATCAGTGCTGACTATAAAGGGGAATCCGTAGTTCTCGTAGGTGTATTGAAAGGTGCTATCGTTTTCTTTACAGATTTAGCTCGCTCTATCGATGAGAATGTGGATGTAAGCTTCGATTTTATTTCTTGCTCTAGCTATGGCAGTGGTACAACTAGTACAGGGGTAGTTCGAATTTTAAAAGATTTGGATCGCTCTGTAGAAGGAAAGCATGTACTCGTTGTAGAAGATATTGTAGATACGGGTACAACATTACATTACTTGCTAGAAAATTTACATGCTCGTGGAGCTAAAAGTGTACGCCTTGCAGCGTTGTTGAATAAGCCTGAACGCCGTAAAATGGATGTAGAAGTAGACTATGTAGGTTTTGTCATCCCTGACTACTTTGTTATCGGCTATGGTTTAGACTATGCAGAAAAATATCGTCACTTACCTTATATAGGTATTTTAAAGGAAGAAATGTATCAAGATTAAAAATATGATATAATATATGAGTGCATCTCTCAACGAGATGTACTCAATTCGTTTATGCCACTAAACTATTATTGAAAGGGGTAATATTTTGGGTCGATTTACAAAAAATATCGTCCTTTATTTACTTATCATTGCCGCTTTCGTTATCGCCATTGACGCTTTCTCTGGTCAAAGTGCGAATAAATCTGAACTCAGTTATACAGGATTTATTCAACAAGTACAACAGAAAAAGGTTGAGTCCGTAACGATTACCAATGATCATGGTATTAAAGGTAAACTAAAAAATGGAACAGAATTCAATTCTTATGCGCCAACTGATGAAACGTTAATCAAAACTTTACAAGATAATGGTGTAGAAATTACTGCAGCTCCACCTGAGCAACCAGCTTGGTGGATGAGCTTGTTAGGTTCTGCTATTCCGATTATCATTTTGGTAGTATTATTCTTCTTCATCATGCAACAAACGCAAGGTGGCGGTGGCCGAGTGATGAACTTTGGTAAAAGCCGTGCTAAATTGATGGGTGAAGGCAATGTAAAGGTTAGCTTCAAAGATGTAGCTGGTGCTGAAGAAGCAAAACAAGAATTAGAAGAAGTAGTAGAATTCTTAAAGGATCCAGGCAAATTTACAACTATCGGTGCTAAAATTCCGAAAGGTGTATTATTGGCAGGACCTCCAGGTACAGGCAAAACATTACTTGCTAAAGCTGTTGCTGGTGAAGCAGGGGTACCATTCTTTACGATTTCTGGTTCTGACTTTGTAGAGATGTTCGTTGGTGTTGGTGCTTCTCGTGTGCGTGATCTTTTCACACAAGCGAAAAAGAACGCCCCATGTATCATCTTTATAGACGAAATTGATGCGGTTGGTCGCCAACGTGGTGCCGGCCTTGGTGGTGGTCACGATGAACGTGAACAAACATTGAACCAATTGCTCGTTGAAATGGATGGCTTTGGTGCCAACGAAGGTATTATTACTATCGCTGCAACAAACCGCCCAGATATTCTAGATCCTGCACTCTTGCGTCCAGGTCGTTTTGACCGTCAAGTTATTGTAGGTCGTCCAGATCTACGCGGCCGTGAAGCAATTTTGAAAGTTCATGCTCGTAATAAGCCTTTGGCTGACGATGTAGACTTGAAAATAATTGCGAAGAAAACACCAGGCTTTACTGGTGCAGACTTGAGCAATTTGTTAAATGAAGCAGCTCTTTTGGCGGCTCGTCTTAACAAAAAAGTAATTACTATGGCTGAAGTTGAAGAAGCCAGTGAAAAAGTTAGTATGGGACCTGAACGCCGCAGTCATATTGTGAGCGATAAGGATCGTAAATTGACAGCATACCATGAATCTGGTCATGCTATCGTGGCACATCTATTGCCTCATGCAGATCCTGTTCATAAAGTAACAATTATTCCTCGTGGTGCAGCTGGTGGATACACTATGATGCTTCCTACTGAGGAACAAAACTACAAAACAAAATCTCAATTATTAGCAGATATTCGAGTCGCTCTTGGTGGTCGAATTGCAGAAGCCTTGATTTTAGATGAAATCAGTACAGGCGCTTCAGGTGACTTGCAAAGCGTAACTAATACTGCTCGCGCTATGGTAACGCGTTGGGGGATGAGCGATGAGCTTGGTCCTATCGTGTTTGGTGAACAACAAGAACAAATCTTCTTAGGAAAAAACCTGGGCCATGAGCGCAACTATAGTGAAGAAATCGCTGCGAAAATCGACTCTGAAATTCATCGTATCGTAGAAGAAGCTTATAAAGATGTAACAAAACTTCTTAGCGATAATGAAAAATTCTTACATGACATGGCAAATGCTTTGTTAGAAGAGGAAACAATCGATGCGAAAGCGGTAGATAATCTTTACAAATATGGTACAACAAAAGAACCTGAAGCTGAGGAGCCTAAAGTAGCTTCTGAAGTAGAAGGTAGCGTAGTACCAGATAGTGTTGATGCTAAAGAAACAACTAGTACTGTAGCAGATCTTAGTGAAGCATCATCTAATGAAATTAAATAATGGATTTTGTCCAAATGAAAAAGAGCTAGCCTTCTAAAAAGGCTAGCTCTTTTTTACTGTCCATCGTTTATATGACGTGTGGCAAGAAGTTCTGTCATGCGTTGTTCTTTTAGTTTTTGCAAATATTTTTGTGCCAAAACATTTGGTATAGCTACACCGATTGCTATAGCTATAGTTGTAAATGTGCCAGTTACACCATTTTGTATCATAAGGATTAGACTAGCATCATTTAATGCATTGATGTGTAACATGTCGAAGAGAAATCGGTAGTACAATATACCGGGCATTAATGCGATGGCAGACGGTACGATAATGATAGTGCTAGATGTTTTTAACCAAGTAGAAACTTTTACAAAAATAATACTCATAATGGCAGCACCAATAAAGGTAGCACCTGGTGTAGAAAATCCTAATTCTACGGATAGTATATTGCGAATACATACACATAGTACGCCACCAATACCAATGGATACTAATAGTCTGACAGGAGCATTAAAAAGTACCGCAAAAGCGGCCGCAGCTGTAAAAGAACCGATAACTTGCTCTATGGAAATAACATGAGGTTTAATATCAACAAAATTAAATGCTGGTGCAGGGCTAAAGTAGAGTGCCATAGCCATACCTAAAGTCATGCTACCCACGATGAGTAGTGTTCTTATAGCGCGTGTCATGCCCGATAAAATATGATTATTAATGATATCGATGACACAATTGATCAATGGTACCCCAGGAATCATGAACAAGGTACAGCAAACGAGTACATATAGTAAGGATTCATTATTTACATGACTATAAAAAGCGTAAGCCGATATCATGGCACCAAATCCGCCTAATGCGATTCCTACATATTCATTAAGACCTAATCTGCCTGATAGGGTGCGCGTAAAATAACCAATACTAGAACATATGATGGTAACAATGAATGCGATGATATCGCCACTGTAGAGGTATGCAAGACCTGCTGATCCTAGTGCACAAGCTAGTCCTTTTATCCAGTTTGGATACGTTGGTATAGTTGTATCCAGTTTGGCAATTAGTCGTTCATAGGTCGTTAGTGAGTAATGTCGCTCAAATGCGCGCCATGTGAGCTTTGATACGGCATTGATCATAGCCATATTCGGAATATGAACCGGTGTTTTTCTGAAGACCGTTATGGATCGTTCTTTGTGTAATAGATTGACCATAATAGTGGTATATGAAATATGGATATTTAAGTAATCATGAGGAATTCCCATAAATGTTGCAGCTTTTAGCATTTCCTCAATGATTCGATTTGTATTTGCCCCACATTCCATTAGTAACTTCCCTATATTGAGTAGTACATCCAGTTTTCGATGAATATGGATAAAAGGGTTCTCTAAAACTTGATTTTTCTCTTCTAATGTAAACTGTTTCATATATCTCTCCGAAGGATAATAGATAGCATTATTGTTATCTATTTTTTTATGTATACCTTTATACTATATACATTATACCATTAATTATTTTAAATAATCCTTGCATTTTGAAGGGGACACTTGTACAATCGAATTGTAAACCTAGGTTGACAAAGAAAGGGGCTCTAAACTATGCGTGATGAAGTGCTAGAATTCTTGAGACAAAACCAAGGTAGTTTCGTATCGGGACAAGATATGTCCGAAGCCTGCCATGTTTCGCGCACAGCTATTTGGAAACATATCAAGGCGTTACGTCAAAAAGGCTACAAAATTGAATCTTATACCAAGAGAGGGTATCGATTATTGGAAGAACCTGATTTGTTGAGCCCCTTGGCAATGAAACAAATCTTAAAAACAGATGTATTTGGTAAACGATATGTTTATATGGATACTACGGAGTCTACGAACTTAGAAGCTCGTCGTTTAGCTCAACAAGGTGCAGAAGAAGGCACGGTTGTGGTTACTGAGGAACAGGCTGCTGGTCGTGGGCGCTTATCTCGTGGTTGGTATTCTCCATTTGGCAAGGGCTTGTGGTTTAGCTTGATTTTACGCCCTGATTTTCCACCTGTAGAGGCTCCAAAGTGTACTTTGATGGCTGCAGTGGCTTTAACAAAGGCCTTTCATAAGATGGGACTCACTGATGCGGGGATAAAGTGGCCTAATGATATTCTTGTGAATGGTCGTAAGCTAGTAGGTATTTTGACTGAAATGTCTGGTTCTATGGAAGAAATTTCTCATATTGTAATGGGCATTGGGGTCAACGTAAAAACAAAACAAGAAGAATTACCAGAAGAGTTAAAATTAATTGCTACATCCCTTGCGATGGAAGATATTGATATTGAGCGCACAGAAGCATTTAGACTTATATTAGAAGAATTAGAACATCAATATTATGAAGTGCTCGATAGTGGCTTTGACGAAACCCTTAATGAATGGCGTCAATTATCTGTTACTCTCGGTGAAGAAATTGAAGTGCGTGCTCCTGGCAATACCTATGAAGGGGCAGCTACAGATATTGATGAAGATGGTAATTTATTAGTAAGAATCCCAGATGGGACAATTAAACGTATTGTGGCAGGGGACGTATCAATTCGTCCGCGTAAATAGGAGGCATTAATGTTATTAGTAATTGATGTGGGAAACACCAATATTGTTCTCGGTGTATACGACAAGACAGAACTTGTGGGTCACTGGCGTATTTCCACAGATCGGGTTCGTACCACCGATGAATATGGCATGCTGATGATGAACTTATTCTTTCACGACCGTAAGGTTGATGTAAAAGATATTAATGCTATCATTATCTCCTCGGTTGTACCACCATTAATGCCTACATTAGAGCGCGTGTGTTTGCGCTACTTTAATGTAAATCCTCTTATTGTAGGACCAGGCACTAAAACTGGCATCGCTATTAAGTATGATAATCCTCGTGAAGTAGGGGCTGACCGTATTGTAAATGCCGTAGCAGCACATGAGCTTTATAAGGGCGATTTAATTATCATCGATTTTGGTACGGCTACTACCTATTGTGCGGTACAAGGTAATGGTGATTATATGGGCGGGGTTATTAGTCCAGGGGTAACCATTTCTGCAGAAGCTCTATTTCAACGGGCAGCCAAATTGCCTCGTATCGATGTGAGAGATCCGGGGCAAGTCATTTGCCGAAATACGGTGTCTTCTATGCAATCTGGTATGTTCTACGGTTATGTAGGGCAAGTAGAAGGACTCGTGTCTCGTATGAAAGCAGAAATGGGAAATCATGTAACTGTAGTGGCTACAGGTGGTTTGGCACAACTTATTAGCAGTGCTACAGACTGTATTGACCATGTAGAACCTATGCTTACATTAGAAGGCTTACGCCTTATTTACGAAAGAAATAAATAATGCTACTATAATATAGTTACGTATATGTAACGAAGTAGTGTACATTCGGGTACAGCTTATGCTGTACCTTTTTTATTAGGGGATATAGAATTATATGAATAATAAACAGTGGCAAATTGGGGCTGTCAAAATTGATGGTCAAGCCATATTAGCGCCTATGGCAGGGGTTAGCGATATTGCGTATCGACTACTGGCCAAAGAACAAGGTGCAGCCTTGGTATGTACCGAAATGGTCAGTGCTATGGGTATTAAATATAAGAATGAACGTACTCATGAATTATTGCGCATTGAAGAGGCAGAACGTCCTGTATCCATGCAAATTTTTGGCTCTAATCCAGAAGCAATCGCTTTGGGGGCTAAGGTTGTGGCCGATGCGGGTGCCGATATTGTAGATATAAACATGGGCTGTCCTGTAAAAAAGGTAGTTACCTCTGGCGATGGTTCGGCACTTATGAAAAATCCTGATCTAGCGGCGCGTGTTGCAGAAGCCGCTGTTGAGGCTGTTGATGTACCTGTTACTGTAAAAATGCGTATCGGTTGGGATAGTGACTCTATTAATGTTGTGGATTTTGCAAAACGCATTGAGTCTACAGGTGTGGCTGCTATAGCCGTACATGGGCGTACAAAGGAGCAAATGTATAGTGGACATGCGGACTGGTCTTATATTAAGGCTGTGAAAGAAGCGGTATCTGTACCTGTACTTGGCAATGGTGATATTGTGAATCCTGAAGATGCTAAGCAAATGCTTGATGAAACCGGTTGTGATGCTGTAATGGTAGGCCGTGGTGCACAGGGGAATCCTTGGATCTTTGGTCGTATTCATCATTATTTAGCCACTGGTGAAGTATTGCCGGCTCCGACCGATATAGAGCGTCTAGATATGTTATTAAAGCATTTTGACTTGTTATGCCAATACAAGGGTGAAAGTATGGCCGTTAAGGAGATACGCACTCATGCGGGCTGGTATATGAAGGGACTTCCGGAATCTGCATATTGGCGCAATCGAGTGAATACAATTCATACTGTAACGAGCTTTCACAATGAGCTAGAATCATATCGCAAAATACTGTCCGAAGGGTAGTTAGATTGACAAATAAATAGTATTTTTATATAATGATTGAGATAATTTAGAAACAAGAGATAAGGTGTCATCTTATTATGACACTTTTTCTTATTATTTATATGTAGAAAGAGTGGGGTACCCATGGCAGACGTAAAAGAAACATTACTCACCGCCGAAGGTTTAAAGAAGTTAGAAGAAGAATTAGCGTACTATAAATCTGTACGCCGTATTGAAGTATCTGAACGTATTAAAACTGCTATTGAATATGGCGATATCAGTGAAAACTCTGAATATGATGATGCAAAAAATGAACAAGCTTTTATTGAAGGTCATATTGTAGAGTTAGAGAATAAGATTAACACTGCGAAGATCATCGATGAATCTGTAAAAGGTGACGTTGTATCTGTAGGTAGTAAAGTTACTGTACTTGACACTATGTACAACGATGAATTGGAATATGTTATCGTTGGTTCTTCTGAAGCGGATCCATTTAACAATCGTATCTCTAATGAATCTCCTGTAGGTAAAGCTATTTTGGGTAAACGTAAGGGCGATGAAGTAGAGGTTTCCACACCAGATGGTCCTGTAACATTCAAAGTGTTAGCAATCCAATAATTTACAATTACCGACAAAGAGGCGATAACATGAGTGAAGAAATTAAAAATATACAAGAAGAGCTGAATGAGCAAATGCAAATTCGCCGCGATAAATTAGCCGAATATGAAGCTGATGGTATTTACCCATTTGGCCAACGTTTTGTCGTAAAAGATTACGCAAAAGATATTAAAGAAGACTTCTTCTTGAAATATGATGGCCAGCCTGTAGTTATTGCAGGTCGTTTGATGACAATCCGTTCCCATGGTAAAACGGCATTTGCGAATATTCGTGATAAATCAGGTGATATTCAAGTATACTTCCGTAAAGATGTATTGGGCGAAGATGCTTATAAATACGTTAAAATGCTTGATATCGGTGATATCATCGGCATAGAAGGTCACGTATTTAAAACGCATACCGGTGAAGTTACCATTAAAGTTAACAAATTAACATTGTTATCTAAGTCTTTACGTCCACTACCAGAAAAATGGCATGGATTAAAGGATACAGAACTTCGTTACCGTCAACGTTATGTTGATTTGATTGTAAATCCTGAAGTGCGTGATACATTTGTAAAACGCTCTCAAATCGTTGCTAAGATTCGCGAATACATGATGCGTGATGGCTTCATGGAAGTGGAAACACCGATGATGCATGCTATCCCTGGTGGAGCTGCTGCACGTCCATTTATCACTCACCATAATGCGCTTGATATCGATATTTACATGCGTATTGCACCAGAATTGTATCTCAAACGTTTAATCGTTGGTGGTATGGACCGCGTGTTCGAAATGAACCGTTGCTTCCGTAACGAAGGTATCGATAATCGTCATAATCCAGAATTTACTACTATCGAATCATACCAAGCCTATGGAGATGTAGAGGATGCGATTCGCTTAACAGAAAATCTTGTGTCCTACTGTGCTCAAGAAGTACTTGGTACACAAGAAATTACATACCAAGGTACAGAAATTAATTTGACTCCTCCTTGGAATCGTATCACAATGGCTGAAGGTGTAAAAAAATACACTGGTGAAGATTTTGATGCAGTCACAACTATAGAAGAAGCTCGTGCTATTGCTGATCGCTTAAATGTAGAATACACAGAAAATGATGGTATTGGTAAAATCTTAAATCTTTGCTTTGAAGATTATGTAGAAGAAAACTTGATTCAGCCAACTATCGTATATGGTCACCCTAAAGAGATTTCTCCACTTGCTAAAGCAAGTCGTGAAAATCCATTGGCTACAGAACGTTTTGAAGCTTTCATCTATGGTCGTGAATTGGCAAATGGCTTCTCCGAGTTAAATGATCCAATCGACCAAAAACAACGTTTCTTGGATCAATTGAAAGAACGTGAAGCGGGTGACGATGAAGCTCATCGTATGGATGAGGATTTCGTTACTGCTCTTGAGTACGGCTTGCCTCCAACAGCTGGTCTTGGTGTTGGTATCGACCGTCTTGTTATGTTCTTAACAGACTCTGCATCTATTCGAGATGTATTATTGTTCCCGTTGATGAAACCAGAAGCTCCTAAGCATTTTGAAGCTGAAGAAGCAGAATAATAATCGACACTATTAAGGCTCCCTATTCTTTGAGTAGGGAGCTTTTTATATATTTATGAAATAGTTAGTATCATATAAAAATCATTTTAAACCTGTTACTACGATACTGCCTTTAAATATGTATTGAAACATGAATGCTATATGTAATTTTATACGATGGATTAATGGAGTGGTTAATATGTTGAGCTCCTGTACCAGTCTATAAGTATATAACAAAATTAACGATATAAAGTCTATAGAAAATAATTTCTAGGATAAAAAAATAGTTTATGATTATTCATCAATTGTTATTGACAGTGTATAAAAATAATTTTATACTAAGTGTGAGATGTGGTATTTACATAATATATATGATATAAATTCATGCATATAAAGTTTTTCTTATTTATCTTTGCTTTATCGAATCTGAATGTGATGATATAGATTAACTGTATAGAACTACTACATACCTTGTATAACCTTGACGGGATGGGTCAAGTCTCTCTAGCGTGAACCGAGATTTACGGCTACAAGAGCTTATTTATGATGCTCTTGTAGCCGTTTTTTATTTAACTAAATTTATATTTCTAAAAGTTTAGGAGGTAAGTGCGATGAGTTCAATGGATTATGAAAGAGGTAATCAAGCCAATGGTTGTCTTGATCGGTTTTTCAAGTTAACCAAACATGGAACATCAGTAAAGACTGAGATTTTTGCGGGTATTACAATGTTTATTGCATCAGTATACATTCTGGCAGTAATACCCAATCTATTATCTGTATCAGGAATGCCTCATGGTAGTGCTGTAGCGGCTGTAATTTTAACAACTGCCTTTGCGACAATGCTAATAGGTTTTGTTGCTAATGTTCCGGTTATCGTAGCACCTGGACTTGGCCTAAGTGCATTTTTCTCGTATACCATTTGTGGTGCTATGGGCCTTAGTTGGCAAACTGCATTAGGTGCCGTTTTTATTTCCGGTACAGTTTTTGTTATTTTAACAGTTACTAAAGTTCTTAATAAAATAGTAGATGGTATTCCACAAGTGCTGAAAACCTCTATTGGCGTAGGTATTGGTTTATTCGTTGCCTTCATTGGCTTTAAAAATGCTCATATAATTATTTCTGATAATGCTACATTTGTAACCCTTGGGAACATGAAAGATCCTGCAGTACTATTAACATTGTTAGGCTTGTTTATTACAAGTATTTTATTAGCTAAGCAGGTTAAGGGTGGATTGTTAATTGGTATGGCCTTCACTACGATTTTGGCTATGGTGTTAGGTTTGACTAAGGTTCCTATATCTAGTTCGGATATCTTTAACTTGGTACCACCATTTCCAGTAGACACATTTGGTCAACTTGATGTAATGAGTGCTATTGGGTATGGCTTTTTCTCCATTATCTTCTCCATTACTATTGTGGATATGTTCGATAATATCGGTACATTGATTGGTGTAACGAGAAAAGCAAACTTAGTAAATGAAGAAGGGAAATTTGAAGGTTTGAATCGTGCCTTGCTATGTACGTCTATTGGTGCCGCAGCAGGTGCCGTTGTAGGTACCTCTACAGTTACTTCTTATATTGAAAGTGCGGCAGCCGTTGCTGATGGTGGTCGCACAGGTCTTACGGCAGTAGTAACTGGCCTTTTATACTTGGTATCTTTATTCTTTGCACCATTGTTCTTATTGGTACCGGTACAAGCGACTGCACCTGTACTGATTACTATTGGCGTATTTATGATGAGTGAGGTAACGCATATTGATTTTACTGATTTCACGGAAGCATTGCCTGCGTTCTTAACAATTCTTCTTATGCCATTAACATTTAGTATTGCTCAAGGTTTATCCTTTGGTTTTATTTCTTATACATTAATTAAATTGGCAACAGGTCGTCATCATGAAATTCATCCTATTATGTACATCATGACTGTGGCGTTCATCATTCACTTTGCTATTTAAATAGCATATACTATGAATCATATAGCATAGTCTTTAAACGAAAATCTAGCGTAGTATATGGGCGCAGTACTTTAGGGCTCTAATCACGCGAGGAGGTTATATGAATTCAACGATTATTTTAAAAGGAAATATATTATATACACCGAATCCATCAGCACTTGTATCTATTCAACAGGGTTATGTTATTGCTGTAGATGGGGTGGTTGTTCATTGTGGTGAAAGTATTCCTACAGTTTATACAGAGTATGATGTTGTTGATTACGGTGATAATCTCATTATTCCTGGTTTTGTGGATACCCATGCGCATGCACCACAATATTGTAATCGTGGACTTGGTATGGATAAGGAACTGTTACCATGGCTTGAAACTTATACATTTCCTGAAGAGGCAAAATTTATTGATCCTGACTATGCTCGTCTAGTATATGGTGCCTTTGTTCACGATTTATGGCGCAATGGTACGACGAGAAGTATTTTGTTTGGTACAATCCATAAAGACAGCACATTGGTGTTGATGGAGCTTTTACAAAAAGCAGGATTGTCAGCTTATGTGGGTAAGGTAAACATGGACCGTAATAGTCCGGAATTTTTGATTGAAGAAACGAATCAATCATTAGCTGATACTAAAGTATGGTTAGATACATCAGCTCAATTTGGACCTTTAGTTAAACCTATTATTACACCGCGCTTTGTACCATCTTGTACGAGTGAACTCATGACAGGACTTGCTAAATTAGCGAAAGAATACGATGTTCCTGTTCAATCTCATTTGTCGGAAAATCACGGCGAAATTGATTGGGTCGCATCATTACATCCTGAGTCGTCAAACTATACAGATGTGTACTATGAACATCATTTGATGGGTACCGTGCCAACTGTAATGGCCCATTGCATTCATTTGAGTGACGTAGAAATGGATCGCATGGCTGAAACGCAGACCATGGTATCTCATTGTCCATATTCGAATGTAAATCTTTCTAGCGGAATTGCACCGATTCGTAAGCTGATTGAGCGGAATATACCAATTGGTTTAGGCTCCGATATTTCTGGTGGACATATTGTATCGATGGCAAAGGTCCTTACTGAAGCTATTGGTCTATCGAAAATGAAATGGGCTGAAGTAGACCCAAACTATGCACCTCTTACCTTGAGTGAAGCCTTCTATATGGCTACCAAGGGTGGTGGACAATTTTTTGGCCACGTTGGAAGCTTTGAAAAAGGCTATGAGTTAGATGCCCTTATTATCGATGATACGTCCTTATTTGACCCAAATGAACGTTCTTTGGAAGAGCGTTTAGAGCGCTGGCTATATGTAGGGGATGATCGTCATATTATTGAACGCTATGTAGCTGGTCGCGTAGTTCCGAGTCCAAAAGGGTAAAGTTTATATCTTACAGAAAAAAATACTGATATATTTAAAGCAGCTAGTTTGTATACCCTTCAAACTAGCTGCTTTTCGGTGCTTCTTTTAGAACCTGACCGAGGTGTTAGATAAACTTTGGATTATGATTTATAGTAGGTTTTATAGCTTTTCTGTTTATATTACTGAACAGGGCGATTTTGCTCATCAATTCACTTGGTGTATAATAAAAAAATGTACAAATTAAGAAAGTGGGGGCTTAATGGATATATTAGGAGCAAGACGCTCTATTGAACAAAAGCTATTAATGCAATCTGTTGCTTTGATGGCGCTAGTTGCGGTGAGCGGCACTGTGATGGGGATTGTAACGGGATCTAGTGCAGTGTTGTTAGATGGGGTATTCTCCTTCGTTGATGTTGTTATTAAGATTATGATGCTTATGACAGCTAAGTTAGTTGCTAGAGAAACGAGTAAGCGATTCCAATTCGGTTTTTGGCAATTTGAACCTCTGGTGCTCGCCGTGGAGGGCTTTTTTATTCTTCTCATAGTAATTTATGCCTTATCTAGTGGGATTACAGATCTTTTGTCTGGTGGACGTCACGTAGACTTCGGGCCAGCTATTTTCTATGCTATATTCTTTACTGTTGCGGATACTGCTTACTATCTTTATGTACGTCGTATTAATAAAAGTTTGCAGTCTAACTTAATTAAATTTGATAATGTAAGCTGGTATGTCGATGCTTTGTTAGAAGCGGCTATCTTGATTAGTTTCGTTGTAGCTACTATGCTAGAAAGTACTGAATATGCTAGATGGGCTACTTATATTGACCCTATTGTATTAATTATTTTAGCGGTACAGATGATACCCTCTGCATTTCGTATCATTGTGCCATCCATGAAACAAATATTAGGATGGGCACCAACTTCATTGCATAATGAAGTGCAAGAAATTATGGATCGATTTATGGAAAAGTATAATTTTAAAGATTATGTGACGAGCGTGCAAGTATATGGCAATACTCGAATCATTGAAATTGATATTTTAGTTCCTAAAAGTTTTCCATATCAAACCATTGCTGAAATTGATGCTATTCGCAATGAAATTGACCAAGAAATCGGCGGTAACCCAACGGAAAAATGGGTGACCATTTCTTTTACAGGCACGCGTAAATGGATGGCAAAAGATTATTTGCTAGATGAAGAAGAGGATGAATAATATAAAATATTGGTGAGAAGTCTAGTATATAGCACATAATTTAATGATAAATACACCAATATATGGTATACTTAAACGTATTGAATATATTGTGCGTAACATAGTTGGAAAATGAGGTTTATAGTATGTTAGATTTAAAATTTGTCCGTGAAAATATTGATTTAGTGCAACAAAATTTAGATAATCGTCATACAAAAGGCGATCTGAAAACCTTTGTATCCGCTTATGATGAACGTCGTCAATTGATCGGTCGAGTAGAAGAATTAAAAGCGCTTCGCAATTCTGTAACAGAAGAAATTAGCAAATTAAAACGCAACAAAGAAAATGCTGATGAAAAAATCGCAGAAATGAAAAAAGTAGGCGATGAGATTGCTGAGTTTGATAACCGTATTCGCGAAGTGGAAACAAAATTGCGCGATGCGGCATTGATGTTGCCAAATATGTGTGATGCATCTGTTCCTGTAGGGGCCGATGAAGATGAAAATGTGGAGCAACGCAAATGGGGCGAACCACGTCAATTTAATTTTGATGTACAGGCTCATTGGGATTTAGGTGAAAGCCTCGATATCCTTGATTTCAATCGTGCAGGCAAAATGAGTGGAGCTCGCTTTACTGTGTATAAGGGGTTAGGGGCTCGTTTGGAACGCGCTCTTATCAACTTCATGGTGGATCTTCATGTAGATAAACATGGCTATACTGAAATGATGACTCCATATATGGTAACACGTGAAACTTTGACGGGCACTGGGCAATTGCCTAAATTTGCTGAAGATATGTACCATGTAGAGGGAACGGAATATTTCTTGATTCCAACTGCTGAGGTTACATTGACTAATTATCACGGTGGTGAAATTTTGAGCGAAGAGGAATTGCCTAAATACTATACTGCATTCACCGCATGTTTCCGTGCTGAAGCGGGTTCCGCGGGGCGTGATACTCGTGGCCTTATTCGACAACATCAATTTAACAAAGTTGAAATGGTTAAATTAGCTAAACCAGAAGATTCTTTCAAAGAATTAGAAACATTAACAGATAATGCAGAAGAAGTATTGCGCTTATTAGAATTACCGTTCCGTGTTATCACTCTGTGCACAGGTGATATGGGCTTTGGTTCTGCTAAAACCTATGATGTAGAGGTGTGGATGCCTGCACAAGGCAAGTATAGAGAAATTTCCTCTTGCTCTAATATGACTGATTTCCAAGCTCGTCGTGCTAATATTAAATTCCGTCGTGGACCTAAGGGTAAACCGGAATTTGTTCATACATTAAATGGATCTGGCCTTGCAGTAGGGCGTACAGTAGCTGCTATCTTGGAAAACTATCAACAAGCCGATGGGTCCGTTGTAATTCCAAAAGTTCTCGTGCCATACATGGGTGGCGTTGAAGTGATTTCACCGGCTAAATAAGAGGGGGCATTTTATGAGATTCTTTATTGATACAGCAGAATTTGATGAGATTAAAGAGGCCTATGATTTTGGTTTTATTGATGGCGTAACTACAAACCCATCGCTTATCGTGAAAGCTAAACGCGATTTGAAACAAGTTATTTCTGAAATTGTAAACCTTGTTGATGGACCTGTTAGCGCAGAGGTTATTTCCTCTGATGCTGAAGGCATGGTGGCGGAAGCACATGACCTTGTGAAATTAGGCTCTAATGTGGTTATTAAAGTTCCTATGACTCCAGAAGGTCTTAAAGCCGTTGCTATTTTGAGCAAAGAAGGCATTAAAACGAATGTGACTTTGATTTTTTCTGCAAACCAAGCCTTATTAGCTGCTCGTGCAGGTGCAAGTTATGTGAGTCCATTTGTGGGTCGTATTGATGATATCAGCATGGATGGTCTTACATTGATTCAAGATATTACAGATATTTTCGCTATTCATGAAATTGAAACTGAAATTATTGCTGCAAGTGTGAGAACTCCGCTGCATATTATTCAATGTGCTAAAGCAGGTGCTCATATTGCAACTGTTCCATTTAAAGTACTCATGCAAGCTATGAAACATCCGTTGACTGATGCAGGACTTGCAAAATTTATGGAAGATTGGAAACAAGCTAATCAATAAGTTAGAGACTCTAGGTAAGAGTCATATCAATACATAGAGGACTTATAAGGAGGCCCATTATGGATCGTACATTATCTTTGGAATTTGCTCGTGTCGTTGAAGCCGCAGCTTTGCGTAGCGGTCGTTTGCTTGGCCGTGGGCAAAAGGATGCAGCCGATGGTCTTGCTGTAGATGCTATGCGTCAAGCGTTTGATTCTGTTCGCATTTCTGGTACTGTGGTTATCGGAGAAGGCGAAATTGATGAAGCTCCTATGCTTTATATCGGAGAACACGTAGGTGCTGGCGGACCAGAAGTAGATATCGCTGTTGATCCTATTGAAGGGACAAACTTGATTGCTAAAGGTCAAAATGGTGCTATTGCAGTTATGGCGATTGCAGAAAAAGGTGGCTTGTTACATGCACCGGATATGTACATGGAGAAACTTTGTGTTGGTCCTCGAGGTGCAGGTGCTATCGATATTACGAAATCTTTGACCGAAAATATCAAAAATGTAGCGGCTAAAATGGAACGTAATGTAGATGAAATCACGTTGGTTATGCTTGATCGTGAGCGTCATCAAGGCTTGATGAAAGAGGCTCGTGAAGTAGGGGCTCGTATTATGCTCATTTCTGATGGTGATGTTAATCCAGCTATGGAATGTTGTATCGAAGGTTCTGGGGTGCACATGGTTGTAGGTACTGGTGGTGCACCTGAAGGTGTATTAGCGGCTGCAGCCTTAAAATGTGTAGGCGGCGATATGCAAGCTCGCTTAAAACCAGAAACGGAAGAAGAAATTCGTCGTTGCCATGAAATGGGCATTGCCGATGTAAACCAAGTGCTCACATTAAATGATTTAGTTCGTACTGATGATGTTATTTTTGCGGCTACTGCCATTACACGTGGTAACTTATTAAATCCAATTCAATATTTCCCAGGTGGTGCGCGTACACATACTATTGTGATGCGGTCTAAAACTGGTACGGTTCGTTTCCTTGATACAGTGCATATGGATCATAAACTTAAAACATTAAAAGCTAAATAAGAATAAAGCCCTGAAATATACTCAAAAATTTGGCACAAATTTTTGAGATATATTCAGGGCTTTTTTTTCTTTGTATTTTCTCTCATTCTCTTGATGAGATATATCGAAAAATAGTATAATAACATTTAGTATATGACGTTATAAATACAAGGTCTTGTAGCTTATACAAGATGAACGATATAAAGTGTAGGAGGAATTCTGTTGGAAAAGTTAATCATTCAAGGTGGCAATCGATTGGAAGGACGTGTACGTGTTAGTAGTGCTAAAAATGCAGTACTCCCTATTATTGCCGGTACTTTGCTAGCATCAACGCCTAGTAAATTGCTTGAAATTCCAAATTTAGAAGATGTAGGCACGATTTGCCAAGTTATCGAGTCTTTGGGGGTTAAAATCGCTCGTAATAATGCAGATGGTGAAATTGTTTTTGATGCTTCTACATTGACTGCTACGGAAGCTCCTTATGAACTTGTACGTAAAATGCGTGCATCCTTCCTTGTCATGGGTCCACTTTTGGCTCGTAAAGGGGAGGCTAAAATCTCAATGCCTGGTGGATGTGCTATCGGTGCACGCCCCATTGATCTTCACTTAAAAGCATTTGAAGCATTAGGTGCAAAAATTGAAATTACTGAAGATTACGTATATGCTCATGCACCGGAAGGACTTAAAGGGACTCAAATTTATTTGGATTTTCCAAGTGTGGGGGCTACAGAGAATGTAATTATGGCTGCTTCTATGGCGAAAGGTAAAACCGTTATCGAAAATGCTGCAGAAGAGCCTGAAATTGTTGATTTAGCTACATTCTTAAATGCTATGGGTGCTAATATTCGCGGAGCTGGTACAAATGTGATTCGTATTGAAGGTGTACCTCAATTACACGGTGCTATTCATACAGTTATTCCTGACCGCATTGAAGCTGGTACATATTTAATCGCAGCTGCTATGGCAGGTGGTGATGTATTCGTAGAAAATGCATTGCCAGAACATCTAAAACCAGTAGTGGCTAAATTAAAGGAAGCTGGTGTAACAGTAGAGGAAGAAATCGACGGCATTCGCGTTATCAGTAGTGGTAAAGGTATTAAAGCTGTGGACATTAAAACATTGCCATACCCTGGATTCCCAACAGATATGCAAGCTCAATTTATGGCTCTTACTACGATTGCGGAAGGCACTAGTACAGTAACAGAAACTGTATTTGAAAATCGTTTTATGCATGTTGCTGAACTTCGTAAAATGGGGGCGCATATTGACATCGACAATCGTCAAGCTATTGTCGAAGGTATGCCAAGCTTACATGGGGCTATAGTAAATGCTACTGATTTGCGTGCTGGAGCGGCGCTTGTATGTGCTGCATTGACTGCAGAAGGTAGAACAGAAGTCGGTCGTTTACATCATATTGACCGAGGTTATGATGATTTTGTAGGTAAATTGCAAAGGTTAGGTGCTGATATTGTTCGGGTTGACGAATAAGAGTACACAGCCAAAACAAAATAAAAAGAAAAGAAGCCGGCGCTCTAAAGGGCCGGCTTTATACAACGAGCAACAGAACTTAGGTGCTGCAAAGGTTGAAAATTCGAAAGTGAGTACTACACGCAAACCATTGAGAAGGACAAAACGTAAGTCTACTAAGCTTTCAAATGGCGTGGCAAAGCAAGCTAATCATTTGGCCTCCAATATGCGTGAGACCATGATTAAAGTTACAAAAATGCGCCGTGCTGAACGACGTAGTCGTGAGACTGTAGCGATTGCTAAAACAACACCAGCCATGACATTAAAACGTTTAGTTCGACCTGAGCAAGTTGGGGATTTTATGAGTCGTTTAAATCGATCCTTAAACTTCGATTTGGGAATTGATTTAGGGACTGCAAATATCCTCATTTTTGCGAAGGGTAAAGGCTTGGTATTAGATGAACCTGCGTATATTGCACGGGATGATAAAACTGGTGATATTCTTGCTTTAGGTGAGGCTGCACGTTCTATGGTGGGCCGTACTCCAAAAGGGATTTCCGTCATCCGTCCAGTTCAAGCGGGCGTTATTGCAGATTATGATATGACAGAATTCATGTTGAAGTACTTTATTCGCTCCGTTGTACCTGCTTCTAGATTGATGAAGACGCGTATTATTGTATGTGTTCCGTCGGGCATTACACCAGTTGAAAAACGCGCTATTTTGGAAGCTTTACTCAGAACTGGTGCAAAAAAGACAGTCCTTATTGAAGAACCATTGGCTGCTGCTATGGGGACTGGTCTCAATGATGCTAAGCACGTAGGGGCGATGGTTGTCGATGTTGGCGGTGGCACTACGGATATTGCCGTTCTTTGTGATACGGGTGTAGTTGTAAGTGAATCACTTCGCATCGGTGGAGATTCTTTTAACGAATCTATTATTCGCTATATCCGTCGTAAGAAACGCTTGGTTATTGGTCCGCTAACAGCAGAGAAAATTAAAATTTCTGTAGGGACTGTGGATCGCCGTGCAAAGGAGCGCACGATTGAGGTACGAGGACGAGATTCAAGTTCTGGATTACCAAAGATGGTCGCGGTGAATTCTTTAGAGATTCAACGTGCTCTAGAAGCACAAGTGATGAATGTTTTGGAAGGCGTTAAGTCTATTCTAGAAAAAACTCCACCGGAACTTGTGGCCGCTATCAACGATCATGGTATTATTCTTACTGGTGGTGGCGCGCTCATCGATGGATTAGACCGTGTTATTACACGTTCTATTGGAATCGCGGCATACCTTGTAGAATCTCCAAGATATGCAGTAATTAAAGGTGTTGCAAAGGCTTTAGATGAAATGTCACAGCTTCGTGATACATTAGATGAGTTACAATAATATAGTTACAATAATATACCATGATGATGTAAGCTTAAATTGACGAGGTTATGGTCTACAGTTATTCTATTTTATGTATGGAGTATCTTTAGACTGTAACCTCGTTTTTCGTTTATTTTTTGAATTTTTCATCTTTATGCTGTATACTATAGTAAAAGTATATTGCGTAAAATTGATGTAATGATATAAGGCCATTATTATGGTTTATAGCTATAGAGGAATTAAAGATGAAACGATATCTGTATATGACTTTTGCTGTTTTAGGTCTACTGGGTAGTACCGTTCCTCATGCTGAGGCCGGTAATTTAACAGGGGTGCGCGTATCTAATCATGAAGGTACAAGCCGAATTGTTTTAGATGTATCTGAAATGCCTGTATCTTGGACTCAATCCTATAATGAAGAAACACATGCTCTTACATTGAACTTAGGGGGTACTACAAATGGTTTAACTGGCCCCATATCACAAAATGATAAAAAAACGGGAGTTCTTAAAGGCATTGGCTTACAACCGGTTAATGGGGCCTTACGAGTAACATTAACAGCGAATAAGGATGTACAACATCATGAGTTTGCATTAGAAAAGCCTTCGCGTATAGTAGTGGATTTATTTTCTGGCTATGCGCAACAGACTACAAAAGATGTAAATAAATCTGTAACGTATAGCAAAATTAATAACACCGTAGCTGAAGGGAAAATTCAAGCCTTTGCATTGGCCGTAGATAATGATTCACCTATGGTGGTGGCGCATGTTCCAGAAGGTAAACCATTATCTTCTGTTACTCAAGCTCATACAGCTATCATTGGAGCAAAGGTAAAAGGGGGCAGTTTTGAACGACCTTACTCAGTGGCGAGTGATGGAGCCATTGATTTAGAGCGTATTTCTAATCGTGGTACGTTACGATATACGCCTAATAGAGGATATTTTATAGAAGAGAAAAAACCTTTACTTCAAGCTAAAACAAAGAATGAGAGTTTTGTAATCACCTCCGTTGATACGGTTCGTAAAGAGAATGCCTTGACCCTTTATACGTCAACTTATGGTCCTTCTACAAAGACCAATGAATATGGTTATGAAGTGACTGTAGTTAATGGCAAGGTTATTAGTAAACAAAAGGGAAATTCTAAAATTGGGGAAAACCAATACGTATTGTCTGGTCATGGCGAATCTGGAAGTGCTTTACGTAAATTAAAAGTTGGAACACCTATTACGATTCAAAATAGAGAAGAACTTGCTCAAGTTAGTACTACCGGTGGAGCTAGTTTAGAAGTGGGCACTATGGTGATGAAAGGCGGTCGCTATGTAGGTGCTGATGAATCTAATAACAAAGGTCGTAGCTTCATTGGAACCACAAAGGAACACGATTTAGTTGTGCTAACAGTTGATAAATCCGAACTTCAATCTGTAGGTGTGACTCAAAAAGAAGGAGCTCAGTTATTGTCTAAATTAGGTGTTGTTGATGGCGCTGAATTATCAAATCAAGGTAGCATTGATATAGTTATCAATGATGATTATGTACACAAATCTTCTGCACCTATGAGTTATGAGGATATAGTAATTATAAAATAGATTCGTTGCATACAATTCTGTTTGAAATATTACTAATAATTTAGTATACTATAAATACATAACTAATTTTGTAAAAGGAGGGATCGTTATGAAAAGAGTAGTGTTAGCTTTAGCTGCATTAGGCATTTTAAGTGTTAGCTCTGTAATGGCGGCCCCTGTATCATACCAAAGTGTATTAACAGGTAAAGTTGCTTCTACAGTTTCTGTTGGTACTTCTGTAACAGAAGGCCAAACATTGGTGACTGTAGAGACATTGGCTGGTCCTATGGCTGCTGCTAAATCTACTGTAACTGGTACTGTAACGGCGGTTAATGTTACAGTGGGTTCAGACGTTTCTCGTGATCAAATCGTTGTCACTGTAGAAAGTAAATAAAGGAGAGAAGGAATGAAGTTTTCTCATTCTTGGCGTCGGTATAGAAAAGCGATACTGGCGCTTTTCTTCTGTACTTCACTTACAACTGCACAGGCTATTGATTTTATGCCTGTCAATGATGTAACAACAGGTATGGAAGGTATTGCAAAAACTGTAATCGTAGGGGATACTATTTCCACCTTTGATGTAAAGGTACTGGGTGTCATGAAGGATAAGGGACCATCTGGTCATCTTATTTTAGCCAAGTTTTCCGGACCCGTTATGGATCAAACTGGTGGCATTGCGCATGGTATGAGTGGTAGCCCTGTATATATAAATGGTAAACTTGTTGGGGCTGTTGCTTATGGCTGGGGGTTTGCGGATGGTACGATAGGTATGATTACTCCTATTGAGGATATGGTCAAACTATGGAATATACCATATGAGAAAAACTTATCTAAACCTTGGGATGATACACAATTGATTCCTTTAGGTACTCCACTTATGGCGTATGGCTTCGATGCGGCATCAATGGAATACTTTAAATCGAAGTTACCACAATATAAATATGAAACATATGACACCGCAAGTGCTAGTGGTGATGAAATTGCAAAACCTTTAGAAGCTGGTGGCTCGGTAGCGGCTTTGCTAGTTGATGGTGACCTTAAATTGGGCGCTATTGGTACTGTTACTCATGTAGATGGTGAAAAGGTTGTTGCCTTTGGTCATCCATTCTTAAAACATGGTTCTTCTAACTATTTTATGCACAATGCAAGTATCTTTACCGTTGTAAAAAGCTATAATGCTGCCTTTAAGCTTGGCTCTATGGGTAAAGAGATTGGTTCTGTTACTGAAGATAGAGGTGCCGGTATTGCAGGTGTATCAGGCGTGATTTCGCCAGGTATTCCATTGCGATTCCATTTAAAGGATATTGATATGGGCCGTGATAGAACTAGTTCCGTCAAGGTTATTGAAGATGGTGAAATGACACCAACTTTAGCAGCTACAGCCTTATACAATATGTTGAATAAAACATTGGATCGCAGTGGCTCTGGTACGGCTACAATTTCTTATACTATTACGCCAAAAGGGAAAGAACATAAGCCATTAACGCGGACAAATATGTTCTACAGCTCTGATTCCATTAGTGAAAAAGCAGTTGATGAATTTTATAATGTCATTGATGTTCTTATGAACAATCGATTCATCAACTATGAAATTTCGGATATTTCGGTTGAAACCAACGTAACGCAAGATAAGAAAACAGCAAAGCTTATCGATGCTTCTGCTTCGTCTACTGTAGTTTCTCCTGGGGATACTATCGTAGTAGATGTAACATTAGAGCCGTTCCGCGGTGAAAAGGTTATTAAACAAATTTTCTTTAAGGTACCTGAAGATCAAGCTATTGGTAAATATACCTTAGAGGTGCGTGGCGGTGGCGAGATTCCATTGCCATACGTATTGGAAAAACAGAAATATAATTTAACAGATGAAATTTTACGCCGTTTGAAAGTTCATAAAGATTTTGATGAGCTTTATGATGAAATTCAAAAGACAGATACAAATAATCAAATCGTTGTAGAATTTTTGGAAGATGGTATCAGCTTAGTTGATGAAGATGGCTCTCAATCTGTTAAAAAGGCTAAGCTTAAAGATGTGGAATTAAAACCTATGCCAGGGGATGTAAAGAAAAAAACAGGTCAAGAAGATTTGAGTTCTAGTAAGGATGATGAAAAGAAACCTGAAAAGACTGCTGTTGATACTGAGTACATTGTGCAAGGTGATGGTCAATTTACGATTCATGTAATGAAGCCTGCTGATCGGGATAAAGAATTAGCAAAACGTGTCAAAGAAGCGAAACATCAGATTAAGATGGAACGCAAGTTAGAATTGGAAGATCAATCTAAAAAAGATAAAACGGATAAAGCTGAGTCTAAAAAGGATTCTAAAAAAGAGTCGAAAGAAACCAATAAAAAAGATGAGGCTAATGCTGGTGGAACAAATACAGCTGAATAAGTTGAAACTGTAAGGGAAAGGGATAGACTGTTGAGTTGGCTAGAATCGATAGGTCGAGTCGTCATAAACGGCTTATCGCAGATGGGTAGTGCTACATTATTAGTGTGGCAAACAATAAAACAATTAAAAATGATTAATCTGTGGCATGTATTTCAACAGATGGCTCACTTAGGGGTAGACTCCTTGCCTATTATTAGCTTAACTCTACTCTTTGCTGGTGCCGTTATGACCTTACAGATTACAGATGTACTCATTACCTATGGTGCTCAAAGTACAGTAGGTGGCCTTATGGCTGTAGCTATGGGCCGTGAATTGGGTCCTATCTTAGTTGGTGTAGTATTAGCCGGCCGTGTTGGCGCAGCTATCACGGCTGAAATTGGTACAATGAAGGTAACAGAACAAATTGATGCCCTACGTGTTATGGCTGTTGATCCTGTTGGTTACCTCGTGGTACCACGTGTAGTAGCGTGTATGATTATGGTGCCAATTTTGGCATTTTATGGTGTTGTTATCGGTATTGCCGGTGGTTACTTTGTAGCCACTGTTATCAAGGGTTTGGCGCCTAGTACATATTTAGATTCTATTCAAATGTTTTCTACCATTTCAGATTTCACCTTAGGACTTATAAAGTCTAGTGTGTTTGGTGCTGTCATTGCATTGGTAGGTGCTTATAAGGGCATGGAAACTAAAATGGGCGCAGAAGCTGTTGGTTTTTCCACTACTAGTTCTGTAGTAACTAGTATTATTCTAGTATTTGTATTAAATTACTTTTTATCTACATTGTTATTTTAGTGGATATTTTTAGAGGGATTTATGATTGAACTACGCAATGTTGTAGTTGCCTACGAGTCACGTGTGATTTTAGACTCTGTTAATCTCACTATTAATGATGGGGAGACGTTAGTTATATTAGGCGGCAGTGGTAGTGGTAAAAGTACATTACTTCGCTTATTAATAGGTTTACAACGTCCTACATCAGGGCAGATTATCGTAGATGGCACAGATATAACTACATTATCTGAAGATGAATTTAATACGGTACGAAGAAAAATGGGGATGGTATTCCAATATTCAGCTTTGTTTGATTCTATGTCGGTAGGTGAGAACGTAGCTTTTGGTTTGCGTCAACATACGAAGTTAAAGGATGACGAAATCAAACGCATTGTGGCAGAAAGACTTGATTGGGTTGGTTTAAAGGGATATGAGTCCTATATGCCTAATGAGTTATCTGGTGGTATGAAAAAGCGGGTTAGCTTAGCTCGTGCTATAGCACTAGATCCGAGTTTAATTCTTTATGATGAACCTTCATCAGGGTTAGATCCTATTACATCAGGTACGATTAGTATGCTAATTAAGGGGATGCAGAATCGGCTTGGTTGTACTTCTATCGTGGTAACACATGATATGCAGTCAGCATTTTATGTTGCTGACCGCATAGCTTTACTCGATCAGGGGCATTTTGTAGAAATTTCTGATACAATAGAATTTAAGAATTCTACAAATAAGAAGGTACAACAATTTATTCATGGTGAAGCAGAGCCGATTAACGAATCTGCGATGGGAGATATATAATGAAGTGGACGACGGAGGCCAAGGTAGGGGCTTTTACAATAATAGGTATAGTTCTATTTATTGCAGGCATACTATTTGTAGGCCGTATCGATATTTGGGCTAAACCGCAAATGACAATTACAGGTGATTTCACTCAAGTAAATGGCCTAAAAAATGGGAATCAGGTTAAATTTTCCGGCGTGGCCATCGGGACTGTTTCTGATATTGAAATTACACCGCGTGGCGTTGTGGTTAAGATGAAACTTGATGAAAAAACGCAGATTCCAAGTGACTCAATCTTTTCCTTGGGGTCAGATGGTTTTTTAGGTGATAAATTTATTCAAATTTCACCAGGACAGTCTAAAGTATATTTACAAGATGGTGACTCCGTTAAAGGTGAAGGCGTTGATGCTGTGGATAAGGCCATGCAGAGTGCACAAAAATTAATGGATGGTACTGAGAAGATGCTACAGTCTATTAATAGTATTATTGGTGATCCTGCAACTCAAAGTGCACTTAAATATTCTTTGCAATCTACAGCTGTGATGGCTGATAATGCGGTAGCTATTACACAAAATATGGCGGATGTAACGGCTCAGCTAAATCAAGCAGCACAACAGTTTAATGCTGATGGTAATGCAGGCAATGATATGCGTGCTATTTTAACTAATTTAAAACAAACTACTGATCGTGTAGATAATATGGCTCGTACCATGGAATCAACTGTAACAGATCCTAAAGCACAAGAAAATATTAAGGAGACTTTACATAATACGGCACAGATTTCAGCTCGCATCAATAAACTGATGGGCGGAAAGGCGTACCAAACGGATGTAAATGGAAATAGTGTAGAGGTTGGTATGACTGAAAAAAAGTCATCTACCAAGATTGAACCATCTGTAGATTTGTTGTATAACACAACGGATAATGAATTCCGTGTCAATGGTAGAGTACGTGCCTTTAACAATAAAGGAATGGCTGAAATTGGCCTTTCTAATATGGGTGATGATACTACTTTTGATCTGAATGCAGGTCGATTTATTAGTTCTAAATGGTTAGTGCGTGGTGGTATTTTTGAAAGTGAATTGGGTCTTGGGGTGGATTATAACCTCCGTGGTCCTGTGTCCTTATCAGCCGCGCTATATGACCTTAATCATCGTAAATATCGTATTCGTAGTGATATACGTTTGCATAAAGATACCTATGGCGTTATTCAAATGACCAGACCGTTCAGTTCTACGAATGGAGGTACCTATTTCGGTATTAAACAAGTATTCTAATGACTAACACATTTACTCTATATGAGTATGGAGGTACATATTATGAATAAAAAGGTTCTTTCCTTAGGTGTAATGCTTTCTTTAGTTACTACTGGTGCATTCGCCGCTGATGTAGTAACTACATCCGTTAACAACGGAGACCAATTAAGCAAATATCAAAAAGAAGCTATTCAATTAACACAAAAGCAATTAGCAGAAAAATCTGTTTTAGACAGTAAAACCTATGAACGTACATTAGCTTTAAACGAAGCCCGTACGGTTGATTTAGCATTAGCTAATAATCGTACAGCTAAGCAAACTAAATGGGGTTATGAAGCTGCTAAATCTGCAGTAAGCCAAGTAGCAGCTGGTAAGAATCCAAGTGTTAGTTATGGTTGGAGTGCTCAAAAAACGGGCGGTGACACAGGTAGTGGCAAATCTGGTAGTCATAACTTCTCCATTAGTGCGCCTGTATTCAATCCACAACTCGATGCAAGCATTGATTCTGCACGTTATACTCGTGAAGGTACTGGTGCTAGCTATGAAGAGGCTTTACAACAAGCAAAATATGATGCTCTTAACGGTTATTATACATTGATTATGAGCCGTAATATGGTAGATGTAGCACAACAAGCTGTTAAAGATTATCAAGGTCATGTAACTAATGTAGAGGCACAGTATAATGTTGGTTTAGTGGCGAGCTCCGATGTATTGGCAGCTAAAACAAATCTTGATGATTCTCAAACATCTCTTGTAAAAGCGCAAAATGCTGCAAATTTAGCAGAGGCGAACTTAAATCAAGTTATTGCATACCCTGCACAAACAGCTATTACTACAGCAGAGCATGATTTACAATATAAACCATATAATGTAACCTTGGAGCAAGCGAAAGCATATGCTATGCTTCATCGTTCCGCTCTTGTTAAATCAGCTCTTGATGTAAAATCTGCGGAAGAAGCTGTAAAATCTGCTAAGGCGGGTTATTTGCCTACGGTTGCTGTAAAAGCTGGTCGTGGCTATGGTGATCCAGATGGTTACTTTGGTACAAGTACAAAGTCCTGGAGTGTTGGTGCTAGTGCTACTTGGAACTTATGGGATGGTGGTGCAACACAAAATGCTATTAAAAAAGCAAATGCACAACTTGAACAAGCAAAAGAAGCTAACTTGGCAACTGTTGATGCTGTATTGTTAGCCGTACAAAAAGCATACTTGAATTTACGAGCTGCTGAACAAACAATCCAAAGTACACAAACTGCAGTCGCACAAGGTCAAGAAAGTTTCCGTATTGCTACGCTTCGTTACCGTGCAGGTGTTGGTACGAACCTTGATGTACTTGATGCAGAAACTAAGTTGACAACAGCTCGTAATAACTATGTAGAAGCTCTTTACAATTACAATATTAGCATTGCGGCTCTTGAACAATTAACAGGCGTTCCATTGTCTACACCTGTAGGTCAAGGTGCTGAAGTTATCGCTAATAGTGGTGCTGTTGAACAATTGTCAAAACTAGGCGGCAATCAATAATATGATCTTTAAAAAGACGACTTCGGTCGTCTTTTTTTCTTGTAATGGACATTATAGACAATGAGTGTTCTTGATAGGTTTTATAAAATTCACTCTGAAAATACTATAGTTATTACTGTGTCTGTGGTAAGATTAGTATATATATTTATATTATTCATAATGTGTATGGGAGTATCATTATGACCCGTAAAAAGTGGCTCCTTATCGGTGCAGCGATTTTAGGTTTGTCTGGTATTGTTGGTGCCAGCATCAATCCTATGGCTCAAACTTACATTGCACCTATGGTTAAAGAACAAGTAAATAATGTCATAAACGGATCTATAGACTATGATTCTCTCCGAATTAATTGGAATGGTGATGTTGTTCTAACAGATGTGACTATCAAAGATAGAGATGGTCATTTAGTTGGAACTGCTCAAGAGGTAGCTGTAGGAGTTAAACTATCTTCTTTGCCGAAGATTGTCGGTGGCAACACATCAGGGGCTACGGCTATTTCTAGTGTAATCGTTGAGGCGCCAGATTTTCATATATGGCAACTAGCTGATGGGTCGTGGAGTATAACTAAGTTAGTAAAACCATCCGATCCAAATAAGTCGGGTACTTTTGATGGCTCTGTGACTGTTAATGATGGTCGCGTAGCGCTACGTACTAAAGATGGAATAAAGAGGAATGTAGAAAATCTTGATGGGACTATGGCGCTTGATATGAGTGGCATGTCTAAAGGTGCCTTTACTGCTGATGTAGATGGTTCCGCAATTACCTTGAATGGCAAAATTGATATGAACAATGTATCTAATTTTGATCTCTTTGTACAAGCTGATGAAATTGATACTGCTGGTATTATGAGTTTTGTTCCACTTCGTAAGGATCTATCTGTAACGAGTGGTAAGTTACAAGATTTACATTTAAATCTTAAAAGTGAAGATGGCAAATACATTATGAGTGGTAATGTAGGCTTTAAAGGTTTAACAGGCACTTATAAACGGGGTAATACAATTTATAATATTACCGATGGCACGGGTCGCATTATGCTTAATAATGATCAAATCATTATTAGTCGTAGTTCTTGGAGGGTAAATGATCAAGTAACAAAGATCAATGGCTTAGTTACACTAGGCAAAGATGAAGAGTATTTAAATCTTAATGTTGTGGCCGATAAAGTAGATTTAGAGGCGATAACAGACGTCGGTGTTTCTGGTATTGTAGGTGGGCGTGCACATATTGGTGGCACGACAGTAGCCCCTCGTGTAGATGCAACGATTGCTAGTGATGGTATTTCTTATAATGGTTACTATATTGATCGTTTACAAGGTGATATTGTATATGATAACGGTTTAGTTCGTACGGATGATGTGCGCCTATCAGTAGGCGAAGGTAGTGCAAAGGTTAAGGGCCAATATGTGGTTGATACAGGGGATTTTGATACTACTATAAAGATTCAAAATTTACCTTTAGGCACTTTCACAAAAGATATGATCTCACCGGTTACAGGTAATATCGATGGTGAGATGCGTATCTTAGGAAAAAATAATCAAGTTACAGATGTTGTAGGCTCTGTTGAAGGTCGCCAAATAGGCATTCGCGGTGTTGTAGTTGATACTGCAAAAGCTAACTTTACGCATGCTGATAATAGTACAAATATGACCGTTGTAGGCACTATAGGAGATGGGGCGCTAAGCGGATATGGCTATATCCAAAATGGTAATATAGATGCCACTATTTCCGGTAATGCATTGCCATTGACCGCACTAAGTCCTATTATTGGTCAAGATGTTGATGGCACCTTGAATACCTCTTTTGCGATACAAGGTACATTGGATAATCCAAATGTAATGGGCACTGTATGGGGGCAAGAGGTACATTATAAAGGGGCTCGATTCAATAATATCCATGGAGATATTAAGCTAGATAACCATATTCTCACTATCACCAATGGACATATTGGTGATGGCGATGGGGGCTATGATGTTAATGGTTGGTATAATCTTAATACAGATGTGTTAGATCTAAATGCCAAGGCTCGGGCTGCTCGTATTGAAAATGTGATTCGTACTGTTACAGATGTTCCTATTACAGGTTGGTTTGAAACAGACAATCATATTACAGGGACGGCTGCAAATCCGATTATAGAAGGTCGTGCTCATTTGTGGGATGGTTCTGCTTATGGCAAACTCGTGACCAATGCGTTTGCAAAATATAACTATCAGAATGATACATTAGAGCTTTATAGATTTGATATTGAAGGTTATGGTGCAACTATCACAGGTGGCGGTACAGTATCTAAAGAAGCAATTAATATTGATTTTGAAGGCAAAAAAATTGATATGGGCAGATTGCTCATTAATACGGATTACAAAGTTGATGGTTTGCTATCTGGTCGAGGACAAATTACTGGATCTGTGGATAACCCTCAATTCAATGGCTATATTTCATCCGATGCCTTATCAGTTAATGGGGAATTATTGAACGATATTCATGGTCGTGTTTATGCAGATAAATCGGTTGTAAATGTGCAAGATTTCACCTTTGCTGAAGCCGATGGTGGTCGCTACACTGCTAAAGGTGGTATGAAGTTTGATGATAGTAGACAACTATTTGGTGTATTAGATGTTACTAATGGTAGCGTAAAGAATTTGCTAACCTTGCTAGACCGGTCCAATGAACACATTGATGGCAAATTAAATGGTTCTGTTGAAATCGGAGGTACACGCGACAATCCAAGCGTTAATGTAACAGGCAAGATTAATGATGTAAGTATTGATGAAAAGATTGTTGGTGATGCAACTATCGATGCAAGTCTTGCTAATCGTAAATTCAAAGTTACAACTTTGAAACTGCCTGTTGATGAAGGTCTCATTGCAATAGGCGGTACGATGGATCTTGATGGTCAAGCGGACTTACAGGTTGCATTAAAGGATGTTGATATAGTACCGTTCTTGCCACTTATGGGTAAGGATATTCAAGCTACTGGTTGGGTGACTGGCGTTGTAAATATCACTGGGGAAACTAAGAATCCTAAAGTAGAATTATCCGGTGCTGTAGAGTCGGGGTCCTTTAATGGTGTTGGTATTGATGAAGGTTTTGTATTGGCTACAATGCAAGATCAAGTTATTCAGATTCAACGAATTCAAGGTGCCAAAAGTGGGTATAAGCTAAGTGTCTATGGTAAGATTCCATTAGCGGCAATCTTTACGTCTGGGTATATTCCAGCAAATGATAGCAAATCTATGGATGTAACTATTGATTTTAACGAAGCAGATATGGCTGTTATCCCTCTTCTTACAACTAGTGTTAAGGAGGCAACAGGTCCGTTAAAAGGCACGGTTCACATTACAGGCACTATTGATCAGCCTGAAGCATATGGTACTGTATCGGTACGTAATGGTACGATGAAATTGGCAAGTGTAGAAAATCAAATTACTGGTATTGATGGTGACTTAATTTTCTCTGGTCAACAAGGTGATTTCCAATCCCGTATTAATATGGGCAAAGGCTCAGCTGGTTTGGCTGCTAAAGTAAATTGGTCTGGACATACTCTTACTAATTACAAGGCGGCAGTTCAGCTAGAAGACTTAGAGGTTCGCAGTGAATATGTAAGAGGACCTTTGAATGGTGAACTTTATATTGCTGACCGAGATGGATTGCCGACCCTTATTGGTACTTTAAATCTTGAAAAGATTCAATTCAAAATTCCTCTTTCCTTACAATCTAGTGAAAGTACCAAAGATATGGGGGTGGATGTTACTGTTCATGCGGGTAAAGGTGTACGTTTATATGATCGCACCTTATACAACATGTTTATCAGTGGCGATGTTCATTTTGGTGGATCCTTACAAAATCCAACTGCTAGTGGTCAATTCGATGTTAGAAATGGCACGTTTAAGTATTTGAGCCATGTATTTAATATTACAAAAGGGAATGCTCATTTCGTAGGTGGCTCTTATTTACCAAACTTACAATTAGAGGCTGAAACAAATGTAAGTAATTACACTATTATGCTTGGCGTAAAAGGGACAGTGGATCATATGGACTTATCATTGTCCTCTAATCCTACATTGTCTAGAAAGCAAATCATTTCCATGTTGACCTTCGGCCGCGGTGCAGATTCAAATAGTAGTACTTTGACAAATGAAGATGTGAATGCTGTGGCTACAGCAGGGCTTCAAATGTTTGCTTTTGGCTATGTACAAGATGCATTACAAAATACACTTGGGTTAGACCGCATCAATATTACAACAGGGTCAATTGATCCCGATGAGCCAACTAATAGGGATACGGCAAGTAATTATAATATTGAAATCGGTAAATATGTATTACCGAGAGTCATGTTGACTTATTCTCAAGGTATTAATAACAAACAAAATAAATATGGTATAGAATATTCTGTTAAACGAAACCTTAAGTTCACGGGATGGCATACATCAAAAGGGAACAATTATATAGGTGGTCGTTGGACACGTAGCTTTTAAGAGTATGACTAGAATGTGTAAACCCCTTAGGTATGCACATTCTAGTCATATTAATTTCATAAAATTTGTTTAATATAGTACTCATTCCAAGCAATTTATGCTATAATGATAAAGATTTATTAGTCTTTATAAATAAGATGTAAACTCTTTATGGGGATGAGTTCTAGGAGGAATTTATGTTTAAACCAAAAGCTTATAAAAGTATGCTTGCAGCGTCCGTGTTGACCGCTGTCATGGGGACAGGCAGTGTATTTGCTGCTGAGGTACAAGCTGGCTATACTCCAGATTTAAATAGCACAACGACGACTAATGCTGCTACAACAAATGATGCAGCTACTACACAAGCTGTTTATAATGCTGATGCAACTACTACAACTATACAAGATGAAACTGATGCAGCTATCTTAGCTGCTCGTGGTGATACGACTATATCTAGTGACGGCACTGTAGTAAAAGGTTCTGATGGAACTGTTACAGTCAATAATGCTGCTTTAAAAACTGATGATAAACAAGTAAAAATGGTATCTAAAACTACTGGTGGTACTGATCTTGATAAGGCTGCTGAAAATGGCCAAACTCAAGCTGTTACAACAGTAGAAGCACAATATGTTACATCTGCTAGTGCAGAATCTGTTAATCCTTACGTAGGTAAATTGATTACCGGTTTATCTATATCTGGCGTTACAGCTGAACAGCAAGCAAATTTGTTGCCAATTTTAACTGAAAAAGTTGGCGATGCCGTATCTGTTGATGGCGTATTTAAAGATGTAACTAATCTTGGTAATACTGGTTACTTCTCCGAAGTAAATCCTGTATTCACTTCCGTGCCTGAAGGCGTAAAATTGGACTTTGCCGTAACAGTAAATCCAGTTACTACTGGCGTTTCCTTTGAAGGTAATACTGTATATTCCTCCGAAGTATTGACTAAGTTCATGGACATTCAACCAGGTCAAGTTCTTAACTCTGTATCCGTAGGGCAAAAAGTTCAAGGCATTAATGCTGCATATGCTCGCGATGGCTATATGTTAGCACATGTTGATGGTGTCCGTGTAGATGACCAAGGCGTACTTCATATACACATTGTTGAAGGTATCGTAGAAGATATCATTCCAGCAGGTAACAAGAAAACCCGCAATAAAGTTATTACTCGTGAATTTGTTCAAAAGAAAGGAAAACCTTTTAATAAATTCTTGGTACGTCGTTCTGTAGAACGCGTATATAACTTAGGTTTCTTTGATGACGTAAACGTTCGTATGTTGCCAGGTGAACAAGATCCAAATAATGTAATTATTGAAATCGATGTATTGGAACATAAGACTGGTACCATCACATTAGGTGCTGGTTACTCTAAATCTGATGGGTTGATGGGTATTGTTGAATTCGGTGAAGATAACTTCCGTGGTACTGGCGATAAATTTAAAGTTCACTGGGAAATCGGTGGTAAGAAAAAATATAAGAACTACCAAATCTCCTACTTGAAACCTTGGATCGATAGCAAAGGTACATCCCTTGGCTTCTCCTTCTTCAACCGCGAAGATGAATACACAGATTACAATGAAGATGGTAATGAAGTAGCAGAATACAATAAGAAATCTCGTGGTTTCAATATTTCCTTCGGTCGTCAAACTGGGGAATATACTCGTGATTACTTGACATTAGAATCCCGTAAAGATTCTTATAAATGGGATGATGATGATAGCTCTGGTTTCCGTTATGATAAAAATGCGGGTAAAGGTACAAACTGGGATAATGGTTCCTATAACTTCGCATCTGACAACTATGTAAAAAATAACTTCGGTCGCATTAACTCTGTAACATGGCAAAAAGTATACGATTCTCGCGATAATATCTATGAACCAACTCGTGGTCGTCGTATTTCCTATACTACACAATGGGCTGGTCATGGTTTGGGCGGTGACTTCGACTTCTACAAATTCACAGCTGAAACTCGTATGTACAAGAAATTGGGTGCTAAAAATGTATTGGCATTCCGTGCACGTGCTGGTTTCATCCAAGGTGATGCTCCTTATAGCCAATTGTTCACATTGGGCGGAGCTGATTCCTTACGTGGTTATGAAGATGATCAATTCCGTGGTAAGAAGATGTACAATGCTACATTGGAATTCCGTTTCCCAATTGTTAAGAAAGTTAGCGGTGTGTTATTCGGTGATATTGGTGATGCATGGGATGCACCAAATGTTACATGGTATAACAGCAAAAAATCCTTTAACTATGGCGTTGGTGCTGGTGTTCGTATTACAACTCCAATTGGTCCTGTTAAACTTGACTATGGCGTGGGTAAACACAAAAATAAATTCCACTTCAGCTTCGGTACACAATTCTAATATAGTAAATGTATATGGTGAAGGCCTCTTTTTAAAGAGGCTTTCACCAATATCTCTATATGGCATCCTTTGATGCAGTGATTTAAAGAAATGAGGGCACTCTATTATGATGCGAATGATGAACAACAAGGCGAATGTAAAGATTTTTTCCATCGTCATTGCTGCAATTTTTATTGTTGGTATTGGTGCGTTAGCTTATACGCAAATGGCTTCGCCTAGTAGTAATAGTGGGACTAGTACTATTGGGGTTATCGATACATCTCGTATGTTGTCTCAAGATAATCCAATTTATATCTCTGCAGCTCAAGAGTATATGAGCTATCAAAGCCAATTACAACAAGAAACGCAAGCTAAAATTGATGCAGCACAAGATGATGCTACTAAACAAAAAATCGCTGAAGAAGCGCGTCAAAACCTAGCTAAAAAAGATCAAGAAATTGCTAAATCCGTTCAAGATAAAGCTATGGAGGCTGCAAAAGCGGTTGGTGATGCTAAGGGTCTTAGCGTTGTTATGACTAAAGATACTGTACTATATGGCGGTGTTGACATTACAGATCAAGTATTGAAAAAACTAGCTACTGATGCAAAAAAATAAACTGTAGTTCTATGTAAGGGAGAACGACAATGAACGGGAAACAACGATATATAGGACTAGTCATATTTCTCGTTGCTGCAATAAGTGCTATGGTTTGGGCCTATGGTTTTGTAACAAATCGCCAACAGGGTCCTGATGGCATGTCAATAGGTGTTGTACGCATTGATGATGTACTAGAGTTTAATCCATCCTATGCGGATTATAAACAAGCCAAGAATGAACTGGAACTTTTACAACGTCAATATGAACTTGAACAACAAGCCTTAAATGCCAAGTCAGAGACACAAGATGAACAGTTGAAAACACTTGCACTGGATTCAACCTTGTCAGATGCTCTTACGGTAGAATTGCAAACTCGTATTGCAACAAAAGAAAATGAACTAAATCAGCAATTAAATTCGAAGCGCAATGAATTGACTCAAAAGTATTTAGCTGAGTTAAAGGTTAGTACTAATGAATATGATCTGGAAATCGTAAACCTTCAATTAGACTTATATGCCTATGATGCACGTGTATATATAGATGATGCACGTGTATATATAGATGATGCACAAAGGGTGGCGGCTATGGCTGAAAAGGCTAAAAAAGAAGAAAGATTAAAAGAATTATTAGCTAAGAGAAAACCGTCGGATTTCGATGTGGATTCAATTAAAGCAAAGGTACAGGCTGAGCTTGCTCCAATGCAACAAAAAGGGCAGGAAGAGCTCAATCAATACGCTGCATCCCTACAGAAGGAATTAGCTGAGAAACGTGACTCCATGGTGCAACAACAAGCACAAGCCATCATTGCTAATAATAATCTGCCTGTGGCGCAAGATTGGAATGATACATGGGCAAAAAAACTTTCAGATAAAGAAGCTGAAGTGAGTGCACTTCATGAGGCTATTTTAGAAGATGTTCGTATGCGCGTAACAATTATTGCTGAGGAACAACATTTAGATTTAGTCATCATCGATGATGGTGGTAATATTAAAGGGCTTGATATTACTGATGCAGTGAAGGCGTCTTATCGAGTTCAATAAGGAGTTATATTATGAATAAACGTATTAAATCTTTAGTATTAAGTGCAGCTTTAGTAGCTTCTATGGCTATCTTAGGTGGTTGTGGTTCTAACAATGTTGGCTATGTGGATAGCGTGAAAGTAGCAAATAGTACTGAAAAAGGTATTGAAATTACTAAAGAGATTAACGCTAAAAAAGCGGAATTAGATGCTAAAATTGCTGCTGCTGATGAAGCATCTAAACAAAATGTATTTAACCAAGCGAATCAAGAATTAAATGCCTTTGCAAATGCAAAAGCACAAGAATACCGTCAATATCAAGAACAAAAAATCAATGAACTTGTGAAAGAAAAAAAACTTGATGTTATTATTGAAAAAGGCGCTGTTGTTGGTGGTGGCTCTGATGTAACCGATGATTTGATCACAAAAATGGGTAAAGCTTCTGACGATCAAATCAAAGAAGTTGAAAATGCGGCTAAAGCCCAAGAGCAACAAGATGCTCAGCAAAATGCACAGCAAGCAGATCAAGCTACAACAAGTACAACTGAAGCTGCACAATAATTGAGGATTACCACAGGGGAGGGAGTTTGCCTTGGAAAAAACTTTACAGGAACTCGCAAATTTAGTAGGCGGTCAACTTATAGGGGATGAGTCTATTGTCATTACTGAGACACGTAGCTTTGAACAAGCGGTAAAACAATCCATAACTTTTGCAATTGGTGAATATGTTGAACATATTGCGTTATGCCAAGCGGGTGCTGTTATCGTTGAATCAGAAGTAAAAAATGCACCGATGGCGCAAATCGTAGTTGATAATGCAAAATCTGCATTTGCCCAAGTGCTAGAAGTATTCCATCCACCTGTTGTAGTTCCCCGTGAAGTGCATAGTACTGCTATTATTGGCAAGAATGTTACACTTGGTAAAAATGTAGCTATTGGTGCCTATTGTGTTATTAATGATAATGCTGTTATCGGTGATAATGTAACGATTCGACCTTATGTATATATTGGTCATAATGTACGAATTGGGGAAGATTCTGACATCTATGCGGGTGCTATCGTACATGAGAACTGTATTTTGGGTAAACGCGTTGTATTGCGTGCTAAAGCAGTTATCGGTGGTGAAGGTTTTGGTTTTGCCACAGAAAATGGTATTCATACGCATATTCCTCAAGTAGGCAATGTTATTCTTGAAGATGATGTAGAAATTGGCTCTTGCACTACTATCGACAATGCTACAATGGGATCTACCTTGGTACGCCGCGGTACCAAAATTGACAATCTTGTTCACCTTGGCCACAATGTTGAGATTGGAGAAGATTGTTTCTTAATCGCACAGGTTGGGATTGCAGGTAGTACAAAATGTGGTAACCATGTAATCTTTGCAGGACAAACAGGCTGTACAGGTCATATTACAATTGGAGATAATGTACAATTTGCAGGTAAAACAGGAATTACTGGCAATGTGCCTTCTAATTCTGTTATGGCTGGGTATCCAATGAGACCTCATAAAGAGTGGTTGAAATTGGCTGCTTACGAGAATCGTTTGCCAGAAATGGTGAAAACTGTAAAACAATTACAAAAAGAAATTGACGCTTTGAAAGCACAGCTTAAGGAGAGCTAATAATCCATGTATAGGTTTATGAAAATCTTTAGTGCCTTTATTTGCTTATTACCTAAAGGTTTGCAATATGCTATTGGTACATTGCTTGGTGAAATTGTGTGGTTAGTGGTGCCACCTAAACGCAAGCGCCTGGCGATAGGCCAAATTTTATTCTGTAATATTACAGATGATCCTAAAGAAGCTCGACGTATTGCGAAAGCTAGTACTACACGCTTTGGCCGTATGATTATTGATGTATTGCGCTATCCTGAAATTAAAGATGGCGCATACAAAGATATGGTGGAGTTTATTAATCGAGAGTACTTAGATGATGCCTTAGAAAATGGTCGAGGTGCAATTTTAGCTGCTGTTCATAGTGGTAACTGGGAACTTTTAGGTGGCGTTCTTGCTTCTGAAGGATATCCGCTGATTTCTGTGGCTATGAAACAGAATGGTGATGCCGATAAGTTTATCAATGAATATCGTCGGATTATGCATCAACATGTGACCTATAAAACAGGTGTTCGTGAAATGATTAATGAACTAAAAAAAGGTGCATTTTTAGGCCTTATTATGGATCAGGACCCTGGTGATGATGGCGTTCTTGTACCATTCTTTGGCTATGAAACATTGACGGCTGCTGGGCCAGCTGTACTGGCTCGTATGCAAGATGTGCCTATTATTTTTGTAACCATACATTATAGCCCGTTTTCTGAGAAATATGAGATTGAAGCACATCCACCAATTTATGTGGAACGTACAGATGATAAAAAGCGTGATATAGCGGTAACAACAACTCGTCTAAATGAGTTTATTGAAGATTATATTCGACGATATCCTGAAGATTGGTTCTGGCTTCATAACCGTTGGAAATGGACTCGTCGTTTTTATGGTGAACAAATAGATACACCACCTGATGTTTTTCAATAGTTAATAATTTTAAAGAGATTTTGTTTATGCGATTGTGGAGTCTTCAAGATGAAACTGATTCCTACTAGCATGGATGAAATCTCTTTTTATTTTATAACTTATAACTTAGTGTTTAAAAATAATCTATTAAAATTTTAAAGACTAAGAATAGTCTTTCCAATTAGCGTAATATATGGTAAATTTCTTGTAACGCCTATGCAAATAGGGTATAATACATATTGGTGTATAGTAAACGTGAATTCGGATTATGAAAGGACATTCTTATGAGTAAGCCACAACAAACAATAAAAAAGGCTGTTTCATATCAAGGGATTGGCCTTCATAGCGGTGAACCAGTACATATGGTTTTTAAGCCTGCACCTGAAGATACAGGAATTGTGTTTGTCCGCACGGACATTGAAGGGCATCCTTCTGTGCGAGCACACATTGATAATGTGACGAACACTATGCGCGCTACCACGCTGGAAAATGGTGAAGCAAAGGTATTTACTGTTGAACATGTGATGGCAGCGTTCAGTGCTATGAATATTGATAACTGTTATATTGAAATGGATTCTCCAGAACCTCCTGTAGGTGATGGTAGTAGTGCTATTTTTGTCAATCTTATTGAAGAGGCTGGCATTGAAGAACAAATAGCATCGCGTCATATATACAAAGTGACTCGATCTCATGCTGTTTATGATGGGGATCGTTTTATTGTGATTTTGCCATATGATGGCTATCGCATGACTTTTACATCAATTAACAGCCATCCGTTGCTTGGTACGCAACAATGTGATTTTGAAGTATCGCCTGAGTATTTCAAAGCACACATTGGATCGGCTAGGACTATCGGATTTATGAAGGAATTGGAACAATTACAGGCCATGGGGCTTGCAAAAGGCGGTAGCCTAGATAATGCATTAGTCTATGATGATGAGAAATGTCTATCTATACCACGCTTTGAGGATGAATTAGTTCGCCATAAAGCATTAGATGTTATAGGGGATTTATTCTTGTTAGGACCGATTGAAGGCCATGTAATTGCTTTGAAATCGAGTCATGAATTAAATTCAAGATTGGCTCGCAGTATAATGGAAGAAATAAGGGAGACACAGCCATGATTCTTAATCACGAAGATATTTTAGAAATTTTACCTCATCGTTACCCAATGCTTTTGGTTGATCGCATTGTTGAGTTAGAACCTATGAAACGTGCTGTGGGTATTAAAAATGCTACATTCAACGAATTGTTCTTCCAAGGTCACTTTCCAGGGAACCCAGTTATGCCAGGTGTATTATTGACTGAAGCTATTGCTCAAGTCGGTGGTATTGCATTATTATACCCTGAGGAAAATCGTGGTCTTACTCCTATGTTTACAGGTATTGATAAAGTGCGTTTCCGCCATCCTGTAAAACCTGGCGATCAAGTTCGCATGGAGGTAGATATTGTTAAAATTAAAGGTAAAATGGGCAAGGTTGAAGGCCGTGCCTATGTTGGCGACAAATTGTGCGCTAGCGGTGAATACATGTTTGCCCTTGTATAATAGAATGAGGAGTGATTGTAGTGATAGTTGTAGGCATGGAAAATGCGAAATCCAACATCCATAGTACAGCCATAGTCCATCCAAATGCTAAATTGGGCAAAGATGTAATCGTAGGTCCTGGCGCTGTTATCGGCGAACATGTCGAGATTGGCGATGGCACACAAATCGGTGCACATGTTGTAATTGGTGGTTGGACAACCATTGGTAAGCGTTGTGAAATTTATCCTAACGCATCTATTGGGTTGGAACCGCAAGATTTAAAATTTAAAGGCGAAAAAAGCTATTGTAATATTGGCGATGAAACGGTTATTCGTGAATTCGTAACTATTAGCCGCGCTACTGGTGAAGGTGAAGAAACACGTGTAGGCAATAATTGTTTACTTCAAGCCTGTACACATGTGGCTCATAACTGTATCGTTGGTAATAATGTAATAATGAGTAATTGTGCTGGTCTTGCAGGGCACGCTATCGTTGAAGATCGCGTTGTTATTGGTGGCCTTGCAGGTATTCATCAATTTGTTAAAATCGGTCGTAATGCAATGGTTGGCGGGATGGCTAAGGTGGTACAAGATATCCCACCTTACGTAATTGCTGATGGTCAACCGGCACGTGTTATCGGTCTAAACTCTGTAGGCCTATCTCGTGCAGGGATTTCCGAAGATGTACGACGTGATTTGAAACAGGCATTCCGTATTATTTATCGTTCTGGATTCAGCTTATCTAAGGCGATTGAAGAAATGGAATTACAATTGGATTCTTCCGTAGAAATTGAAAATTTATTACGCTTCCTACGCAATGCTGATAGGGGAATTATGCGTACTCGTCGCGACTAATTATGAGGACCTCGTACAATGTACGAGGTCTTTTTGTGTGCATTATTACTAGTTGAGTTTTATATCAATGATAATTTACATTATATTTTTATATTTATAGAAAAGTTTTGATAGATATAATCGTAGATTTTTTAGTGCTTAAAAGGAATAAGGGAATTATAATAAAATGATGAAGAAAAGGGCATAAACCATGGCTTTTTAATGGTAAAAAGTAGCTATTTATAGTACAATATATTGTATATGATTATGTCTATTTTTAGGCCTTTTCATAGGGAACTTGAAATTACTAATTGATATATAGGCCGTGAGGCCATCTAGGAGGTATAGTCTTGGCAAAGGTAGGATTAATTGCGGGCATAGGTGTTTTGCCTGTAGAATTCATGCGTGCCGCTCATGTATTGGGCCACGAGGTGGTTGTTATCGGTGTAGTACCTGATATAGACCCAGCTCTAAAGGCTGAGGCTGATGCTTTCTATGATATTGGTGTTGCTAAACTAGGTAAAATCTTTAAAACCTTGAAAAAAGAAGAGGTTCAAGAGTTAACTATGCTTGGAAAAGTCACTAAAGAGATTCTCTTTAAAGGCCTTACATTTCCTGATTTAAAAACATTAGGAGTCTTAAAGCGGCTCAAAAATCGTAAAGATGATACGATTATGCTTGCCATCGTTGATGAAATCGAACGAGAAGGCTTTAAAGTATTAGATCAAACCGTATACTTGAAACCATTTATGCCAAAGGTAGGAGTGCTTTCAAAAGCACAACCTACAGATGAGCAATGGGCTGACATTTGTTTTGGTTTTGAATTAGCTAAACAAATGGGGGCCCTTGATATTGGTCAAACCGTTGTTGTTAAGCATAAGGCGGTCATGGCAATTGAAGCCATTGAAGGTACTGATAAGTGTATCTTACGAGGTGGCGAACTCGGTCGTGGGGATGCGGTTGTCGTTAAAACCGAAAAACCAAATCAAGACGTACGCTTTGATGTGCCAGCAGTAGGCATAAAAACTCTCATGTCTATGATTGATAGCGGTTGTAAGGTGCTAGCTGTAGAAGCGGAAAAGACTATTTTTGTACAACAACAAGACGTGCTTAATATGGCAGATCGTCATGGTATTGTTATCTGTGCTGTAGACCAAGAATTTGTAAATTCCAGAAAGGATGCATAATGAAAGTCATGTTTTCCGCCGGTGAAGCTTCCGGCGATACTCATGCGGCAAGTGTGGCCAATGCATTGAGAGAAATAGATCCTTCTGTAGAGATGTTTGGTATGGGTGGCACCCTGATGGAACGCGCTGGTGTTCGTATCGTGTATGACATTAAGAACCTTGGTGTCATTGGTATTGTAGAGATTGTGAAGTCATTGCCAAAATTCTTTAAGCTGCGCACGTACTTGAAACGTGTCATGATGAAGGAAAAACCAGATATTCTCGTTTGTGTAGATTATCCAGGTTTTAATATGAAATTAGCTGCGGTGGCTCATGAATTGGAGATTCCTGTTTTATATTATATTGCTCCAACGATTTGGGCTTGGCACAGTAGTCGTGGTAATACAATTCGTAAGTATGTAACCAAGGTAGCATCTATCTTCCCATTTGAAGCTGAAGCGTATCGCAAGTACAAATGTGATGTAGATTTTGTAGGTCATCCTTTACTCGATATTGTACATCCTACGATGACTAAGGATGCGGCCGAAGAATACTTTGGGGCTCGTAAAGAGGCTAAAAAAGTATTGCTCATGCCTGGCAGTCGTAAACAAGAGGTTTTATCCTTGCTTGATACGATGCTAAAAAGTGGTGAGCAATTGATGGCGAAACATGAAGATGTTCAATTCTTCTTGCCTCGAGCACATACGATTGATCGAAGTGAGCTAGAAGCTTTTATCGATGCTCATAAGGTACCTGTTACGATTACGGAAGACCATACATATGACTTGATGCAGATTTGTGATGTGTGCCTTGCTGCATCAGGAACGGCTACATTAGAAACGGCGATGATGGAATTGCCAACGGTATTATTGTATCGTGTATCTCCAATTACGTATGGTATTGGTAAGATGGTTGTGAATGTAACACATGTGGGCTTGCCTAATATTGTAGCTGGTAAAGAGGTCATTCCTGAATTATTACAAGATGCTGTCACACCAGACGCGATTGTATCTTTGGTGGAACCATTGCTCAGTGATGTAGAGAAAAATGAAGCTATGCGTAGTGAATTGCGCGAAGTACGTCATAAATTAGGTGAGCCTGGTGCAGTAAAACGAGTAGCACATCTTGTGTACAATCTCGGTAAGGAGAAATGTAATGAATAGTTATTCTAGGCTCTTATATTTTGTAAAGCCTTATTATAAGCGAATGCTTTTTGCAGTGTTCTGCATGATTGTCGCTGCTGCTGCCTATTTGGTAGTACCTTGGCTAATTAAGAATGTAGTAGACCAAGTATTAGATGAAAAGAATATGTTTATGTTGAACCTTATTGTAGGTGCTATTATACTCATTTTCCTAATTCGTGGCTTTGCTACCTATGGTCAAACCTATAATATGTCCTACATCGGACAGCGCGTGATTATCGATGTACGTGAGGCTATTTTTAATCATCTACAAAAATTAAGCTTATCCTATTTCGATCGTCGTAAGACGGGCGTTATCATGAGTAATCTTACAAATGACGTAGCTGCATTGCAAACGGCCGTGGTAGATAACTTGATTTCTTTTATCACTGAATCTGTAACACTTATCGGTTCCTTGGTGTCCATGCTTCTCATTGACTGGAAATTGACGTTAGTTACTTTTATTACGGTTCCCGTAGTTTTAGTGATTATTAATGTTTTTGGTAAAAAGCTTCGCGTGGCAGGGCACGATGTTCAAGGCCGTGTAGCTGATATTACGGCACTTTTACAAGAAGTAATCAGTGCAGTTCGCGTTGTAAAATCTTTTGCTCGTGAAGATTTTGAGCGCAAGCGCTTTGAAGATGAAAACGACCGTAACTTTAAAGCGGTTATTAAAGCCACTAAATTGACTAGTTTATTAAGTCCAATGGTTGAGTTTTCTGCGGCAATCGCTGTAGCGGTCATCCTTTGGTACGGTGGTTACTCCGTAGTAACAGGTGCTATCACTGCTGGTTCTTTGATTGCCTTCTTGATTTATGCGATTAACTTGTCGAACCCAGTAAAACGTTTGAGCCAAGTATATGGTAATATTCAAAAAGCATTGGCTGCTGCTGATCGCGTATTTGAGATTTTAGATACTAAAACTGATGTTGTGGAGAAACCTGATGCTGTTACATTGCCTAATATTACAGGCAATGTAGAATTCAACGATGTTTCCTTCTCCTATGGTGGTGAAAAGACTGCATTGGAAAACTTTACCTTGTCTGTTAAGGCTGGTGAAAGTGTGGCCCTCGTTGGTCCATCCGGTGCAGGTAAGACAACTCTCGCTAACCTACTACCTCGTTTCTATGATGTAACCAGTGGTTCTATAACAATAGATGGTTATGACGTGAAAGATGTTACTTTTAAATCCTTGCGTGAACAAATCGGTCTTGTACCACAAGAAACCGTTTTATTCAATGCTACTATCAAAGAGAACATCTTGTATGGTCGTTTAGATGCCTCTGATGAAGAAGTGTATGAAGCGGCTAAAGCGGCTAACGTACTTGAGTTCGTTGAGAAAATGCCTGATGGTCTCGATACGATTGTAGGTGAACGAGGCAGTTCATTATCTGGTGGACAACGTCAACGGGTTGCTATCGCACGTGCTATTTTAAAAGATCCTCGAATTCTAATTTTAGATGAAGCCACATCTGCTTTAGATACGGAGAGTGAAAAACTTGTGCAAGAGGCGTTAGATCGCCTTATGAAAGGGCGTACGGCATTTGTTATTGCCCATCGATTGAGCACTGTTCAAAATGCTCATCAAATTGTTGTACTCAATCAAGGCCGCTTGGTAGAGCAGGGGACTCACCAAGAGCTATTAGCTATTGACGGCGGATTGTACAACCATCTTTATTCCGTTCAATTCTCCAATAAAGGATAACCATGTACTGGATATATAACGTATTGCTCATATTCTATTGGATTGGCTTGATTCCGGTTATTTTATACCGACTTGCCTTTGAAGATGGATTTTATGAGCGTATCAAACAGAGTGCAGGCTATATGCCAGCTTCACTATTAAAGAAAATTGAAGGGCGTCGTGCTATTTGGATTCACGCCGCTTCTGTAGGGGAAATTGTGGCTACCAGTCCATTGGTAAAAGAAGTCAAAAAGGAGTTTCCTGAAGCTGTTGTGGTCGTGTCTGTAGTTACTGCTACTGGTCATGCTATGGCTCATCGTATCATTGCTGAAGCAGAAGGAATTATTTTCTTTCCCCTTGATTTACCATATTTAACTCGTAAAATTTTACATATTATTAAGCCGATTACTATTTTACTCGTAGAAACTGAAATCTGGCCAAACTTCTTGCGTATCGCCGAATCGGAAAATATTCCAGTTATGATGGTTAATGGACGCATTTCAGATCGCAGTATGAAACGTTATAAGTATATCAGTGCTTTTACACGTGAAATGTTACGTTCTATTGAGCGTTTCTGCATGCAGTCCAAATTTGATGCGGCGTATATTGAAAGTTTAGGTGCTCATACACCTGATATTACGGTAACAGGTAATATGAAATACGATCAAACATATGCCACCGTATCATATGAAGAAAAACAAGCTCTTCTCGATGAATTTGGCTTTGGAAATAATCATCCTATCATTATTGCAGGTAGTACTCACAAAGGTGAAGAAGAGGCTATTTTTGAAACCTTCAAGCAAGTATTGAAAGAGTATCCACAAGCTCGTTTATTGATTGCGCCTCGTGAAATTTATCGCGGTCATGATGTGCAAAATATTGCAAAGCGTTATGAATTGAGTGCTATTTGTCGTAGCGATATGAAGGAGCCTGTTCATGAAGGTATTCCCGTTGTCGTTTTAGATACCATTGGTGAACTTGGCCGACTGTATAGCTTAGGCGATATTATCTTTGTTGGTGGTTCCCTTGTTAAAACTGGAGGCCATAATATTTTGGAACCAGCTGCACATGGTAAGCCAATTTTGGTTGGGCCTCATATGTTTAACTTTAAAGAAATTTTCGCCTTATTAAACTCTCGAAATGCTTGTGAGCAAGTGAAGAATGGAAAAGAGTTAACCGCTATGGTCTTGCGTTTATGTAAGGATAGAGACTTGGCTAAAAAGATGGGGCAAAACTGCCTGGATATCATTAAAGAAAATCGTGGTGCTACGCGGCGTAATACACAAGAGTTACGTTTGCTATTTGAGAAACATCAAATTATTCCGTAGTAAGACTAAATTTGTAGATTAGTTTACTGTATTACATAATAGGAGGCGTCACCTATGAGTGGGGAAGCATTATTCAAATCCATCGTTAGTGGTGAAGATCAATCCGTATTAGGTGATATAGCTCGCTCCAGTTTAGGCCTTTTGAGTAAAGGTTATGAGAAAGCTGTATCAATACGCAATGCTCGATTTGATGAGGGTAAAGGCGTTACGAAAGTTACAGTGCCTGTAATCAGCGTTGGCAACATTACGGCTGGTGGTACTGGAAAAACACCGATGGTGCGATTTATTTGTGATGTGCTTACTCAGAAGGGCCTTCATCCTACTGTTCTTAGTCGTGGATACCGTGCAGAAGATAATAACAAAAATATTATTATTTCTAAAGATGGAACAATGCTTGTAGAGCCATCTATCAGTGGTGATGAGGCTTGGTTACTGGCTAAGGTTTTACAAAAATCTAATGTAATCATTGGACGTGAACGTTCCAAATCTGCAGAAATCGCTATTAATGAGCTAGGTGCCGATTGTCTTATTATGGATGATGGCTTTCAACATCGTGCACTAGCAAGAGATATTGATATTGTACTAATCGATGCATCCAATCCGTTTGGCTATGAACATGTATTGCCACGGGGACTATTACGTGAACCCCTTAGTGGTTTACAGCGTGCGGATATTATCGTTCTTACTAAGGTTGATCAAGTAGCACCAGGTATTGTATCCGGCATTCGAAAGCGATTAACTCAGATGATTCCCAATATACCTGTCTATGAAACAACACATAAGCCGCAATTTATGTACACCTTAGATGAGTGGGCTAATGGTTCTGTTGGGGCTTCTGTAGATGCTTACAAGGAACAACGCATTATGGCTGTGAGTGGAATTGGAAACCCTCAATCCTTTACACAAACGTTAACTGATGTAGGGTATAACGTTGTTCATACCTTGCCATTTGGAGATCATCATGACTTTTCAAATGATGATGTAGTTGAGATTTGGAAACAAGCATTTGCTCATCAAGCTGATGCTATTTGCATTACAGAAAAGGATGCAGTTAAGTTAAGTCAGTTGCATGCAATTGAAGACTTGAAAATACCGATTCTGGTGCTATCTATAGGGATTGAATTTGTTTCTGGAAAACAAGAATTCATAGAAAATTTAGAGATTTAGTGTATAATAATAAGATACACGAATAACAGAAATGGGGTTTTATCGTGAAGTTTGGATGTGTTATTCCTGCGCGTTATGGTTCTACAAGATTACCGGGCAAACCATTAGCTGATATTGCAGGTAAACCTATGATTGAACGGGTTTATGCAAGGGTATCACAAGCTACAAAGACAGTATGTACAATTGTAGCCACTGATGATAACCGCGTATATTCTGCAGTACAACAGTTTGGGGGAACTGTTATGATGACAGATCCTAATCACCCTACAGGGACGGATCGATTAGCAGAGGTTGCTAGTCATTATACAGACTTAGATGTTGTTATCAATGTCCAAGGTGATGAACCGATGATTGATCCAAATCTTATTGATGACTTGGCACGTCTATTTGAGGAAGATCCAAACTTGCAGATGGCCACAGTAGCTACTCCTTTATTAGAGGAAGAGTACGAGGAGCCATCAGCGGTAAAGGTCATTTTAAATAATCGTAATGATGCGATGTATTTTTCTAGATCTTTAATCCCATATCCTCGTCATGACTTTGTGCGTCCGCCACTAAAACATATTGGCATCTATGCATATCGTAGAGAGTTCTTATTAAACTACGCTAAGATGGAGCCAACTCCGGCGGAGCAAACAGAATCTCTAGAACAATTACGTGCTTTGGAGAATGGTTATACAATTCGTGTTATTCTAACAAATAAACGATTTATCGGTGTTGATACACCTGAAGACTTAGCTCGTGTTAATGCAATTTACGAGCAAGAGGAGAAATAAATGAAAACAGTTCAAATTAAAGATATTACTGTGGGTGGCGGCAAGGGTTTATTTGTCCTTGCAGGTCCATGTGTTATTGAGGACTATGACCGCACATTAGCTATCGGTAAACGAGCAAAAGAGATATGCGAACGTTTAGGTGTTCCTTATATCTTTAAAGCTTCCTTTGATAAAGCTAATCGCTCTAGCTTTAACTCCTTCCGTGGACCAGGTCTTGAGGAAGGGTTAAAAATGCTTGCTTCTATTAAGAAGGAACTCAATGTACCTGTTGTCAGTGACATTCACTCTATCGAGCAAATTGAACCTGCAGCTGAAGTATTAGATATTCTACAAATTCCAGCTTTTTTATGCCGTCAAACTGATCTTGTTTACGGCGCTGCTAAAACTGGTAAATGCGTAAATGTTAAAAAAGGTCAATTCATGGCTCCTAAGGACATGGAAAATGTTCTTAATAAAATGAAAGAAACAGGTAATGAAAATCTTATGCTTACCGAACGTGGTTTTAGCTTTGGTTATAATAATCTCGTAGTTGACATGAGATCGTTCCCAATTATGCGTTCTTTCGACTATCCAGTAATCTTTGATGCTACTCATAGCGTTCAATTACCAGGTGGTGCAGGGACTAAATCTAGTGGTAACCGTGAATTTGTACCAAATTTGGCGCGTGCGGCTGTGGCTAGTGGTGTAGATGGGCTATTCTTTGAAGTGCACGATAATCCTGAGGAAGCATTATCTGATGGTCCTAATATGTTGTATTTAGATCAATTCGAAGATGTGCTTCGTGATTTAGTAGCTATTGATAAAATCGTAAAAGGTTAGGGGCGGTATTTGTGACTATTTTAGAACAAGCGGCACAGGTGCTTCATGAGGAAGCTCGTGCTATTGAAGAATTAAGTTCTCGTTTGGATCACAATTTTGTAAATGCTGTAAATATGATTTTGGCTTGTAAGGGCCGTGTAGTATGTACAGGAATGGGAAAATCTGGTCATATTGGTCGTAAAATTGCGGCTACCTTGGCTAGTACAGGGACACCGGCACTTTTTATGCATCCTGGTGAAGGCGTGCATGGTGATCTTGGTATGATTACTGAAGATGATGTAGTGTTAGCCTTTTCTAATAGTGGTGAAACAGGAGAAATTATTAGTATTTTGCCGTCTCTGCGCCGCATAGGGGCTAAATTAATCTGTGTTGTAGGGAAACCAGAGTCTACATTAGCAAAAAATTCTGATATTGTATTGTTGGCAGAGGTAGAACGAGAAGCTTGCCCATTGGGTTTAGCACCTACTACAAGTACTACTGTTGCCCTAGCACTAGGTGATGCGTTAGCAGTATGTTTATTGGAACGCCATCATTTTACTCCAGAAAACTTTGCTGTATTCCATCCAGGTGGTTCCTTAGGTCGCAAATTATTGTTGACTGTAGAAAATATCATGCATGGTGGCGAGGATAATCCAACAGTATTTAAAGGGGCTACCGTTCGTGATGCACTTTTTGTAATGACAGAAAAAGGGTTAGGTGCTACAAATGTTATTGATGAAGAAGGACATTTGTTAGGTCTAGTGACTGATGGTGATGTTCGACGTGGACTTGATTCTGGCAGCAATTTTTTAGAATGGCCCGTAGAGGATATGATGACGTCTATGCCGCGTACGATTACAAAGGATAAACTGGCCGCAGAAGCGCTTCATTTGATGGAGAAAAATCAACCCCGCCCTATCACCGTATTACCAGTGGTTGATACTAATAATGTATGTCTTGGCATTGTTCACATCACGGATTTATTGCGTAGAGGCATTGTATAATGAATATTCAATGGATTGTTCTCGATGTTGATGGAGTTTTATCAGATGGAACTCTAATTTACACATCGACTGGAGAAGAGCTCAAAGCTTTTTCTGTAAAAGATGGTTTAGGCTTGACTGCGGCTCGTAAATCAGGGATAAAGTTAGCAATTATCACGGCTCGCGTATCTCCGATGGTAGAGCATCGTGCGAAGGAGTTACACTTTGATGAACTTCTTATGGGGTATGCTAATAAAACTGAAGCATTAAGAACTCTTTGTAAAAAACATCAAATCGACTTAGATTCGGTTGCTTACATGGGGGATGATCTTAATGATTTAGGAGCTCTTCAACTCGTAGGTTTACCGATGGCACCAAACAATGCGGTATTAGAGGTTAAATCATTAGCTAAATTTATTTCTAACGCAAATGGTGGTCATGGTGCCGTTAGAGAGGCTGTAGAATATATCTTGAAGAATCAAGGTTTATGGGATTCTGTTGTTGCAGATTATGCGCGAGAGGCCCATGCTCATGGACAATAAAGGAGGTGGGCAGAATGAATAACGAATGGCAATACCATTTAGTTAAAGGCATTAGTTGGCTTGTTTGTCGACTACCATATAAGCTCATTTTGCTCATAGGCGCTTGTTTAGGTCCTGTATATGGGCTAATAGCGAAGAAGCAAAAGCTTAGAGGCATAAATAATATTAAAATTGGCATGAACATGAATGATCAAGAGGCGGAACAATTAATTAATAAGTTGTTCAAGAATCTCGGTCGCAGTGTTATGGAAGTATTGTACATGCCAAACCTGACGAAATCCTTTATCAATAAACATATAGAGATGCGTGGTGTTGAACATTTAGAAAAGGCCATTGCTGAAGATAAGGGGGTTATCGTTCTTACTGGTCATGTAGGCAACTGGGAATGGATGGGGGCTGCTATGGCGGCTCATGGATACCCTTCCACTACAATTGTTAAGAAACAACCTAATGCTCAATTCACACGCCTTATGAATGAATATCGTGAGATGGTGGGACTTGACGTATTTGCTAGTGGTGGCAACGAAATAGTTTCTGCTGCTAAGGCTTTAAAAAAGAAAAAACTTCTTGGCTTCTTAGCTGACCAAGATGGATATATAAATGGTTTACCAGTTCCGTTTTTGGGACAAGATTCATCAGCTGTTATGGGACCAGCCACATTTGCAAAGAAATTTGGCTCTCCTGTAGTACCTATTTTTGCATCTCGTAAGCCTGAAGGAGGACATATCGTTCATATCTTGCCGGCATTACATTATGAGGAAACTGGCGATGAAGATGTTGATATGTATCGTCTAACTGAAGCCTGCGTACGTGTTACAGAAGATTTTATTCGTGAACATCCAGATGAGTGGCTTTGGTTCCAACATCGTTGGATGACTAAGATGGATCAAATTATTGATTACGATAAGAAGATAGCTATACGGGAGAGAGCACATGAAAAACAATAAAAAGTTAATTGCCATTGTGGTCGCTATAGTATTAGCTCTAATCGGTCTTATTGTATTTATTATGAAAGACTCTAATGAGGTTACTTCCACTCAAAATCAAAGTGGACAACTCGTTAATTTCCAAGGTGCGGACTTGCAAGAGGAAAAGGATGGCAAGCTAGTATGGGCATTATCGGCTGAGAAGATTGAATATGACCCGCGTACAAAAGCTATCGTTTTGACCAATTTGAAAGGTCTGTTCTATCAAGATGATGTGACTACTACGATTACAGCTCCTCATGCTGTACTGACGGGTGATCGAAACTCTCTTGATATTGATCAAGGTGTTACTGCTACTAATACGGAAGGTGCAGAATTTAAAACTGAGGCCCTTCATTTTGATAACAAAACGAAAACATTGACATCTAAAACGGCTTTCACTTATAACAGCAAGGATGTAACCCTAACAGGTGACAAACTTGAGGGCAATATGTCCTTAAAAATTATTAAAGCCATTGGACATGCGAAATTAACAAAGAAGTAATTGAGAGGAAATATGATGAATAAGAAAAAACAGATTGGTATGGCTATATTAGCTGTACTCATGACCGCATCTGTTACAGTTTGGGCAGCAAATGATCCGTTGACTATCAGCGCTGATACATTGTCTTATGATGGCAATTCAGGTCGTGCAGATGCAACAGGTAATGTTGTTATTACCCAAGCGGATAAAACTATGACTGGTGCCAAGGGTTGGTACAATACAAAAACTCAAGAAGCAAATCTTGATGGTGGTGTATCTATGATTGGTTCTGATATGGCCATGTCTGCTCAAACAGTTCACAGTTACAATAATAATAAATTCACTGCTAATGGTAGCGTTCATTTACAACGTGCTGATCGCCAAATCTTTGGCGACAGTGTTGAGTATAGTACTGACTCTGAATACGGTCTTGTGACAGGCAATGCCCGTTTGATTGCTGAAGGGACAACCTTGACTGGTGATAAGGTAGAAGGCTGGATGAAGGAAGTTCGTGCTGTAGCGCAAGGTAATGTTACTTTCTCTAATCCTGAACGAAACGTATCTGGTTCTGCTGACCGAGCTACATATACGCAAACACCAAACCAAAATGATGGGGTTGTACTCTTATCTGGTTCTGCGCATGCCGTTCAAAATGGTAATGTACTGAATGCACCGGAACTGAAAATTCGTTTAGCGGATGATTCTGCTGAAACATTAGGTGGACGTAGCACACTTGTCATTGTTCCGAATAAATAAGGATAATATATGTATATTGAAACCAAAAATTTAGTTAAAACCTTTAGCGGACGCAATGTAGTAGATGGGGTGAGTCTACGCGTTGATAAAGGCCAAGTTGTAGGTCTATTGGGCCCTAATGGGGCCGGTAAAACTACGTCATTTTATATGATTGTAGGCATTGAAAGACCGAGCTCTGGCATCATTACCGTTGATGGCAAGGATATTACAAATATTCCTATGTATAAACGGGCTGCTGAAGGGATTGGATACCTACCACAAGAGGCATCAATCTTTCGTTCCATGTCTGTAGAAGACAATATTCGTGCCATGCTACAGATTACGGCAAAAAAGCCTGATGAGATTGAAGCTATCGTGGAATCATTGATTGAAGAATTTCATATTGGACATGTCCGTGACCGTATGGGGATGCAATTATCTGGTGGTGAACGACGTCGTGTAGAAATTGCACGTTGCCTCGCCTTAGAACCTAATTTCATCCTTCTTGATGAACCTTTTGCAGGTGTCGATCCAATTGCAGTTGCTGACATTCAACAAATTATCTTACATGTTAAGAACCGAGGTATTGGTATCTTGATTACAGACCATAATGTTCGTGAAACATTGGGGATTGTAGATAAGGCTTATATTTTGAGTAGTGGTAAAATCCTCCTAGAGGGTACCCCTGATGAAATTGCGAATGATCCAATCGCTCGTGAACATTATTTAGGGGATAACTTTAAATTATAGGAGGGGCTATGAGATTATTAGATAAATATATTTTAAAAGCCTTTGTAGGCCCATTCCTATTTGGGGTTTTTGCTTTTACTAGTATTTTTATTGGTACAGGCACATTGTTTAGGATTGCTCAATATATTACTGAATATGGGGCGCCATTGTTGCTTGTTATGCAAGCATTTGTTTTGGCTTTACCAAGTATTGTTATCTTGACATTCCCAATGTCGGTTTTGTTGGCTTCTCTTATGACTTTTAGTCGTTTGAGTAGCACTAGTGAAATCGTTGTTATGCGTGCTGGAGGTCTAAGCTTTTTACGCTTGGCCATGCCCGTATATATCATTGCACTCATCATTTCCATTGGGGCTGTAGCATTTAATGAATTTGTTGTGCCTCGTACAAATCATATGTATCAAACGATTGTGCGCGAACAAATCATGAAAAATGCATCACCTCAAACACAAAATCATATCGTGTTAAAAACGATGAATGGTGATGAGCTAGGCACATTGATGTATGCTAAGAGCTATGATGCTGAAACCAAACAGTTGTCCATGATTACGGTTCAACAATTTGGGGAGGGTGGCAAGTTACAACAAGTTGAAAATGCAGATACGGCTATTTGGAATGGTCAATATTGGGTGATGCAGAATGGTATCATCTATGATTTATCAGCTGGTAATGGTGTTGAACGTACCATGAAATTTAAGGAGCAATCCTTGCCGATTAAGTCTGCTCCAAAAGATATTCAACAAGATCAACGTAAGCCTGAGGAATTGACGATTAAGGAGTTACGTCACCAAATCAGAGCTTATAAGGCTGCTTATACTAATGCTAATAAACTTGAAATGGAAATGTACCAACGCTTCACAATTCCGTTGGCAAGTTTTGTATTTGCTCTCGTAGGTGCACCTTTAGGCCTTCAAAAACAACGCTCTAGTTCATCTATCGGCTTTGGTATTAGTATTCTCATCATCTTTATTTATTATGGGGTGATGACCTTTGCTGGTGCATTAGGGAAAGGTGGAGCATTGCCAACCATATTGGCTGCATTAATACCGGATACATTAGGTATTATTGCAGGATTGTATTTGAATTGGCGCGTATCGAAATAACAGATTGTATTCTTAGGAGAAAGGAGGGACATGATGTTAGTAGGTGTCAAAATCTTAATAATTATCGCTCTTATGGGTGGTCTCATTGCTTACATGGGGGATAAGCTAGGCACTAAAATTGGTAAACGTCGTATGTCCCTCTTTGGATTACGACCTAAGCACACATCTATTATAGTTACTATTGTGACAGGCCTTTTGGTTGCAGCAGCTACGGTTGGAGTATTAACCTTTACGTCTCAAAGTGTAAGAACCGCATTGTTCGGTATGGATCAGTTGCGAGCTGATATGAAGCAGCTGAATAATGAGGTCGCTGCAAAGACGCAAGAACTGATTCGTGGACAGGCTTTGTTAGAACAAAATAAACAAGAGCTTGAAGAGCGGATGGCTGAGATTGAACAAATTCGCCGTGAAGTAGAGGCTACAAAAGCCGAATTGGCGAGTGCACAAGCTGCTAAAGATGCAACAGAAGCCGAGCTGGCATCTTTACAAGCCTCTTATGCAGAGGTATCTCAAAAGGTAGCTGAGCTTGAAGCAACACGTGCTAAGATGGAAGCCCATATTAAGAATCTACAAAATACACAAGAACAATTGCAAAATGGCATCATTCATTTACGGGAAGGAACCATTCTTTTCCAAGTAGATCAGCTATTAGCACAAGCTGTTGTACGACCTGGTTTAAGTGAAGAAGATAGTAATAATGCTATTAAACATATTATCGATGATACAAATAAACTTGTTTTGCGCCGATTAGGTATAGAGGATAATGGTCAATCCGTTGTGTATGTAGATCGACAAAATGTTGAGGTAGCTACTCAAAAGTTAATCAATTCCAAAACCCCTATGGTGGTTCAAGTTGTGGCTGCAGGAAATATTATTTCAGGTGAACCTGCAGTTGCCGTTATTCAAGTATATCCACAACAATTTATCTATAAAAATGGAGAGGTAATTCACTCTACAGTAATTGATGGGGGGACTAATGCTCAATCTTCTATGCTTCAATTCTTGAAACAAGTTAATGAGCGTGCTAAGGCAAAGGGGATTATTCCTGATTCCTTATCAGGTGATATTGGAACGATACCTGGTGATGATTTGTTTACAGCCATTAAGAGAATAAGCACTATGCGTGGTAAGGTTCATGTGGAAGCTTATAGTGATGGCGATACATATTCATCTGGTCCTGTTCATCTCAAGTTGCGTATTACTCAAATGCCAGATTTTAATGATAAGGCAAAAATACAAACTAATTAATATGATGAAGGTATGTTGGTTTCATACATTACAAAAGAAGGTCTTATGTAATTTTTAACATAAGACCTTCTTTTTATGTTAAAATATAACTACTGTACTTATAAAGGGGATAATCAAATGACTGAAAATACATATATTTTAGCAGTAGATCCAGGAAATGAGAAAACTGGTATAGCTATAGTCTCACCTTCCGGTGAGATGATATACCGTAAAATTATTTCTTCAAATACCTTCAATGAAGATATTGAGCGTGTTTTAACTGAATATTATGGTATCGTTCATATCGTTTGTGGAAATGGTACAAATCATAAACATTTGTATCCTTCTCTTCAACAAATTGGACGCAATCACAAGATTACAACTAGTTTAATCGATGAATCTCACAGTACAGAGGAAGCCCGTAAATTATATTGGCAATATAATCCTCCTACAGGGTGGCGTAAGATTATTCCTACATCTATGCAATTTCCACCAGAACCTGTAGATGATTTGACGGCTCTCGTTATTGGCTTACGCTATACGAAGCAATTAGCTCAGAACGAAGCGGCAATCAAAGAAGAAACTATGAGTTCAAGTGAGTTAGAAGAGAAAAGATTACATGCTATGGAGCAGTTATACGGAAAAGGAGATAATCATGACGAATGAAACTTCAACGCGTAACTGGTCAAACCTTATTATGCGTTGTGTAATGATGATTTTAGGGGCCTTCATCTATACGGTGGGCTTAGATTTATTTTTAGTACCCAACAGCATCATCGATGGTGGTGTAGTTGGTATTTCATTGATGGCTGCGGAACTATCTGGTATATCTTTTAGTATTTTCGTAGTACTTATCAATTTACCATTCTTGTATTTAGGCTATAGAGCAATCGGTAAAGGCTTTACCTTATCTACATTGTTCTCCATTGTCTGGATGGCTATATTTTCTAACTTTGCTCATGATTTTACACCGATTACGACAGATCCATTCTTAGGATCTATCTTTGGTGGTATAATCTTAGGTATTGGGGTAGGTCTTATCATTCGTAATGGCGGTTCATTAGACGGTTCTGAAATTGTAGCTATTATTTGGGATAAGAAGTCTACCTTCTCCGTAGGTGAAATCGTAATGGCTATGAACTTGGTCATTCTTGGGGCGGCAGGCTTTGTCTATAGTTGGAATAGTGCAATGTATTCATTAATTGCTTATTTCATTGCTTATAAGATGATTGACGTAACAATTACAGGTCTTGAAGAATCTAAAGGCGTTATGATTATTACTGATGCGGATAACTCTAAAGATATTGCAGATGCCTTAAATGCTAATCTTAATCGTGGTGTTACTATTATGTACGGCGAAGGCGGGTATTTAAAACAACCGAAACATGTATTGTATTCTGTGGTAACGCGGCTAGAAATTACAAGATTAAAGGATACCGTTTATGAAGTAGATCCTACAGCATTTATTACAATCCAAGACGTACATGATGTCTTTGGTGGGAGATTTACGAAAGGTGGTCATTAAGAGGAAACTATGAGTAATAAGTTAGGTAATACAATAGTAAAAGAGATATTAGACTGGATTTATGCTATTGCATTGGCATTAATCATTGCTATGGTAATTCATATTTTCTTGATTCAACCTACTAGAGTATCTGGGGAATCAATGGATGATACATTACACAATGGACAATATTTGATTGTTACCAAATGGCATCATATAATGAATGATATGCCCGAATATGGACAAATTGTTATTATTGATAGTCGTGTTAATCGTGCTCGTACATGGGTGGATGATGTAAAAGAACCATTGATGAACTATGCATCTGTTTTCAATAAATCAGCTCAAACAAATGATGTATGGGTAAAACGTGTAATAGGTAGACCTGGTGATGTACTAGAGTTTAAGGATGGGTATGTATGGCGTAACGGAGAGAAATTACAAGAGCCATATACAAAAGATACAAAAATGAATTATACTCGTTCTACACCTGTAACAGTTCCTGAAGGTCATGTATTTGTGATGGGGGATAATCGCAATCATTCTAGTGATAGTCGGTTTATCGGCCCAGTTCCTGTTGATCATATTTTAGGATTTGTTTCTTACGCAATTTAATAATCGTGAAAGCCTATCTATGATGTTTTTCATCGTAGATAGGCTTTTTTATAAGTTAAGAAGGATTAAGTTACGTTGTATCTTGTGAAATGTATACTAAATAAAATATACCGAGACGGCTAGGTTGAATCTAAATATATCACTTAGTAATCTTATAGAAAATAAACAATTCAAACATATAAATTAGTTATAATTATTAAATGATTTATATTTAATAATTAATAATTATTAATTTTATGGATGTAGATAATAAAATTATCTATTTTTTTAGTCTATAAAATGAAATTTTGTAAAATTAAATTTTTAAAAATACAGTAAAAATCTATGTTTTGAGGATAATTTTTATTCATGAAAGAAATTTCATAAGATTTAGTTGTGTAAAATGCTTTACAAAGTTTTGGGGTGGTGGTATATTCACATCAACAGAAAGGCTACGCTACAAAGAAGTGGAGCTAAGATAGATAATTTAGTTGAGGAAACATGGACACTCCTAATACATCTTTCATAGTGATACTACTTATGTAGTGAACGTCTTCTGCAAATATAAATTCTTATTTATAAGAAAGAAGGAATTCATTATGAAAAAACAATTCGCAACAATGTTAGCAGCAACAGCAGTGTTAGGTGTAACAACAGCATTTGCTGCAAATCCATTCTCCGATGTAACTCCAGACAGCTGGGCATACCAAGCAGTATCCCAATTGGCACAAGCTGGTATCGTTAATGGTTATCCAGATGGCACTTTCAAAGGTCAAAACAACATCACTCGTTATGAAATGGCTCAAATGGTAGCTAAAGCTATGGCGAACCAAGACCGTGCTAACGCTGAACAACAAGCTATGATTAACCGCTTGGCAGATGAGTTCTCTAACGAGTTGAACAACCTCGGCGTTCGAGTATCTCGCTTGGAAGACCGTGTAGGTAATGTAAAGGTAACTGGCGATGCTCGTATCCGTTACCAAGGTTCTGAAGACAAAGGTGTTTACAAAGCTAATAGTAAATCCTTAACTGACGGCCGTGCACGTGTACAATTCAATGCTAATGTAAATGATAAAACACAAGCAGTTGTTCGTGTAAAAGGTAATTACGAATTTGGTGACTCTACTAAAGGTTCTCAAGCAACAATCGATCGTGCTTACGTAGATCACAAATTTGGTAGCAACGTATCTGCTAAAGCTGGTCGTTTCCAACAAACAATTGGTGGCGGTTTGATGTACGATGATACATTTGACGGTGCACAATTGAATGTAGGTAATGATAAAGTTCAAGTACAAGGTGCGTATGGTTACATGATTGATGGTGCTGCTGATGGCAACTCCAAATCTGATAACCCATCTGTATCTTATGTAGGCTTAAAAGGTAAAGTTGGTAAAGAATCCTCCGTTGGTGGTTTCTACTCCAGATTATCTAGCGGCAACTTGAGTCGTTATAACGTTGCAGATGGTAAAGCTGTTGCTACTCCTCAAAATCATCAAAATGTTTACGGTTTCAATGCGGACTTCCATAAAAATAAATTGTGGGCTGGTGGTGAATGGTTGAAAGCTTCCAACGTAAATAATTCTCAAGCTTGGACAGCAGGTCTTGGCTATGGTAACTACGACATCGCTAAAAAAGGTACATGGGATGTGAAAGGTCAATACTTCAACCAAAAAGCTAATGCACCAATCGTAAGCTCCACTTGGGATCAAGCATATGATTTAACAAATACATCTAATGGTTACAAAGGTTACATGGCTAGCGTAGATTACGCAGTACAAGATAACGTAGGTTTATCCGCTGGTTATGGTTTCAACTCTAAAGACCAAAGCGGTAATGATCTTTCCGATTTCTACCGTGCAGAATTAAATTACAAATTCTAATTCCCTCACAAACAAAAAAGACTTCTTCGGAAGTCTTTTTTTGTTTGAATAAAATCTTATACATTTAATTTTGTGTATAATAGTATATATATAGTAATACATATAGTAATATATATAGTAACATAAATATATATTTTTTTATCTAATCATTTACGTAGTTATATAGCAATACTACTTTAATATCATTAGATGCATATAATAAATCTTGTATATAGAATTATTATATATTTTATTAAAGATTATACTATTTATAAGCTAAAGTTAATAGTAATTATGATGATAATTCTCGATTAATAGGAAAGTACAAAAATTTAAATTTTTTTGTGATAAAAAAATGAATCTACGAAACTAGATAAAATCTAATATAGTAAGCATTTTCAGTTAAAAGTTTTTAATGGATGAGAACGGAAATGAGAAAAAAGGGTTTACATGAAAAAATGGTTATGCTAATATCACCGTACAAGAAGTAGCAAACATATGAAACGAAGAACTTCGATGTAGAATATAGCGAGGAAACATGGACACTCCTGAAATTCTTAATCTGAAGAACTGAGTAGAATATGAATGTTATGACTTGTAACATTTTATTTTCTATTTTTTTCAGAAAGAAGGAATTCAACTATGAAAAAACAATTCGCAGCAATCTTTGCAGCAACAGCAGTTTTGGGTGTAACTACTGCATTTGCAGCTAACCCATTCTCCGATGTAACTCCAGATTCTTGGGCATACCAAGCAGTTTCTCAATTGGCTAACGCTGGTGTTATCAATGGTTACCCAGATGGCACTTTTAAAGGTCAAAACAACATCACTCGTTACGAAATGGCTCAAATGGTAGCTAAAGCTATGGCTAACCAAGACCGCGCTAACGCTGAACAACAAGCTATGATTAATCGTTTGGCTGATGAATTCTCCAACGAATTAAACAACTTGGGCGTTCGTGTAGCTCGCTTGGAAGACCGCGTTGGTAATGTTAAGGTAACAGGCGATATGCGTTTGAAATACACTGATCAAAAACACAAATCAGGTGATTCTAACGATGAAAAATCTATGTTTGATGGTCGTGCACGCGTACAATTCAATGCAAATGTAAACGACAGAACTGAAGCAGTAGTTCGTGTCAAAGGTGCTTATGAATTTGGTGATGCTAGTAAATCTGCTACTGCGACAATTGATCGTGCGTATGTAAATCATAAATTTGGTGAACGCGTATCTGCTAAAGCTGGTCGTTATACTCAAACATTTGGTGCTGGTTTAGCATATGATGGTCAATTTGATGGTGCTCAATTTAATGCTGGTAATGATAAAGTTAATTTCCAAGCAGCTTATGGATATATGACATCATCTAATGTTGAAGCTTTAAACCCTGTAGGTGGTTGGGGTCGTCCTGAGAAAGATGAAAACCCATCTGTCGCTTATGTTGGATTAAATGGTAAAGTAGGAAAACATGTTGATTTAGGTGGTTTCTATGCTCGTTTTAATGGCGATAAGAAATATTTAGTATTGGATTCTTCTAATGGTGGCACTGACACTCCAACCAATTATAAAAATGTATATGGTTTTAATGCTAATGCAAACTTCAATAAAGTTTGGGTTGGCGGTGAATGGTTGAAAGCTTCTAATGCTAAAGATACAGCTGGTGATAGCGTAAAAGGTGCTGCATGGACTGCTGGTATTGGCTATGGTAACTACGATATCAAAAAAGCAGGTACTTGGGATGTAAAAGGCCAATACTTTAAATCTGATGTTGCTGCACCAGTATTTGATTCTACTTGGAATCATATTTATACACAAGGTGCTAAGGGCTGGATGGCTACTGTTGATTATGCATTGCAAAACAATGTTGGCTTATCCGCTTACTACGGTTTTGATTGGAAAAATAACGGTCGCACAAATCATGATGATATGGGTGATTTTTACCGTGCAGAACTTAACTACAAATTCTAATTTGATAGTTAATCATATGAAAGAGACTCCTTCGGGAGTCTCTTTTTTGTGTTTAATATAAAATTATATGAGGCTTTTTGTTATAGTATATCATTGATGCTGTGTACTTAATTAATATAGAATCATTTATCGATACTAGAGACTTTTATATTCGATGAAAGTCTCATGAGTACACTTTCGGCTTATAGGACAGAATGTGTTGTTTTTAATGCCGATGCAACTAGTAAATAACTAGCTGCATCGGCATTTTATCTTTTTGAGTAACTTTAAAGGCCGGACAAAACGTGTTGCAAAAAAGCTGAAAGTCCTTGCATTTACAGTGCTGAATAGGGTTTTATCTTTCTAGAAAGATGTTATTTTTAGAAGGAGTATTTTTATGAAACAAGTTAAATGTCCTAATTTTGGCTTGAATTGTAGAAAACATGGTAGAACTAATGCGGGTTCTCAAAGGTGGATTTGTAAACAGTGTAAGTGTTCTTTTACGAATATAATTACAAAAAATGATGTTGAGTTACAAAGATTTTTAAATTGGTTATTTGGTAAGACGACTCAAAGTGAAATACCTGGACAAGGTCGTAGTTTTCGTAGAACTGTGGCAAAATTTTGGAACTTTTGGCCGTTGCCACTTAAAGTCGAAGTATCGAGCACGGTTGTTTTTGTTGATGGAATTTATCTAGCTAGAAATGCTTGTGTTTTAATTTGTTGTAATGAAAAGTATGTTTTAGGCTGGTATGTATGTAGATATGAACATTCTAGGGCTTGGCATGCTTTATTACAACGAATAGCTAGTTCCGTAGTTGTTATTTTTGATGGCGTTACAGGTTTTCAAAAAGCATTAAAAAAAGTTTGGCTTAAAGCCAAACTACAAAGGTGTATTTTCATGCATTTCAACAAGTTAAGCGCTATACAACGGCACGGCCCAAAAGTATTGCTGGAAATGAATTATATGGATTAGCAAAAGCACTATTAGTCATAAAACACAGGATCAAGCTACATTTTGGGTTCAAATTGTAATGTCTTGGAAAATACGGCATAAAGTATTTTTAGCTGAAACAACAATAGATGAATATGGGACAATACGACCCAAACATGAACGTCTAATAAAGGCAGAGAATTCCTTGGTTAAATTAATCAATAACAATCTATTATTTACCTATTTAGACGAATCCTTAGAATTTGAATGTCCAGCTACAAATAATCGAATTGAAGGTGGAGTTAATTCACAATTACGCACTATGTTACGTCATCACCGTGGGCTGTCCATTGAAAGACGAATAAAAGCGGTGTTCTGGTGGTGCTATATGCACTCACCGAACCCACTTTCATTTAAAGCGATACTTAAGGTTATGCCGACCAATACAAGTATCTCTGACATATATAATACCATGATACTACAATCTAGGTTAGAAAGTTCAATTCCAACATGGGATGATGCCATTGTTTGGAGTGATTTACATAATTATGATCAATCTTTTTTCAATTCATGGGATTAAATTTGCAATACGTTTTGTCCTATAACCCACACTTTCTTATCATTATTAGGGTTATTACCGCTTATTTCTATCTATAGTGCCACTTTTAATGGTATAATAAAGAGTATTTAAAATTTCTATAAAGGCGGCGAACATGAATCCTTCTTTTTCTCATATTAAAATGGTTGCCATCGATTGTGATGAAACTTTGGTGCGTAGCGATAATTCTATATCTGACTATACAGTAGATGTATTACATCGGTTGCAGCAAAAGGGAGTTGCCATTACGATTGCTACGGGGCGTATGTACCAAACGGCTAAGCCTATTGGACAGGCGTTAAAGCTGGGTAATGTGCCGATGATTTTATTTTCTGGTGGCCTCATTCAAGAGTTAGAAACAGGATGTAAGCTATTTGAACAGACTGTTTCTATTGAAGTGGTACGTCGTATTTATGAATTAGCAAAACTATATGATTGGCATATACAATCATATGTAGATGATCATTTACTATGCCATCATAAGACGTGGCAGTCCGATCTCTATGAAAAACAGACTGGTGCTACGGCAGAATTTTTAGGGGATACGTTATATAGTTTAAACTCTGAACCGAATAAGCTAATTGCCATAGATACAGTAGAAGGAATTGACCGAATTATTGAAATTTTAACTCCTAGAGTTGGTGATTTGGTGACTCTAGTTCGTAGCCAAAAAGACTTTTTAGAAATCGTTGCCCTTAATGTGTCAAAGGGGCGTGCTTTGACACAACTAGCTTTAAATAATCATATTAGTTTAGAACATATCGTTTCCTTTGGTAATGCAGAAAATGATATTTCTATGCTACGTAAAACAGGTTACTCTGTAGCTGTTGAAAACGCTACAGATCATGTAAAATCTGTGGCTCATACAATTTGTGGCCATCATAATGACGATGGAGTAGCCCATTGGATTGAAGATAATCTTTTATAATGGAGTAAAACTATGGAAGCATTTCGTTTGTTAATAGTTACAGGTATGTCAGGTGCCGGCAAGACTCAAGTATTGCAAGCTTTAGAAGATATGGGGTATTTATGTATTGATAATATTCCCCCTGTGCTGATTCCTAAATTAAGTGAAATTTGCCGACAAGGTGGAGAACGGACCAATCGCGTTGCTCTTGTTGTAGATATTCGGGGGGGCGAATTTTTTGAAGCTCTTTCTTCATCTTTAGATACATTAAAAGATATGAAGGTAGATTTTGAAATTGTATTTATGGATGCTACAGATGAGACTTTGATTCGTCGATATAAGGAAAGCCGACGAAGTCATCCATTGGCTCCTAATGGGCTGATTACAACAGGGCTAAAGAAGGAACGCCAAATTCTTAACTCTGTGCGCCATAAAGCAGATTTTATTATTGATACTACTAATATGAAAACAGCTAGCTTGAAAGAGTATTTAAAAACGCGCTTTGCTCAAGTTGATGAAGCTCATGGTATGGCTATTACTGTAGTGAGCTTTGGTTTTAAATATGGTATTCCTCTCGATGCAGATATGGTATGGGATGTTCGTTTTCTACCAAATCCATTTTATATTCCCGAGTTTCGTCATAAAACAGGTCGTGTAAAAGCAGTGAATGAATATATTCATTCCTTTGAAGTAACAGAGGAATTTAAAAGACGTTACTTTGATACTATGGATTTTCTTGTGCCAAATTATGAACAAGAAGGAAAATCTCAATTTATTGTGGCAGTAGGCTGTACAGGTGGTATGCATAGATCTGTAGCTATGGCAGAGGCTCTATATTCCCATTTATTAGAAAAAGGATATCGTGTCACTGTTGAACATAGAGATATGATGAAAAATAATGTAGAAGAAGATTATAATCCTCATGAAATTATAACACTTGATAACTAGATAGGGGGGATTATGTTGCGAAAAGGATGGTTCCGGTGGCTAATTCCGGGTCTAAATATAAAACGTTGGCTTGCCTTATTTAGTTGTGGTGTAGGTCTTTTAATTATTGGCATTTCCTTGATGTTTAACTATCAATGGCTTGCGGTTCTTGAAGATATTGTACTTGCCTTTTCTTATAATATGACGGGCTTTTACAATTATAATGTACTCATTGCTGTAGGGGCTGTAGTATTATCGATTGGCGCTGTATTAATGCTCATCGGTACAAGTAAAGTTATAAAAACGATTATTCGTGCGGTACTACCTAATCCTGACAGCAAGGTATCAGATATTATCTTTCAAAATATCCGACTCGATAAGGGCCCTAAAATTGTAGTAATCGGTGGGGGTACAGGCTTATCAAATTTATTGCGTGGTTTGAAATCACATACATCAAACCTATCTGCGATTGTAACAGTTGCTGATGATGGAGGTTCTTCTGGCCGCTTGCGAGAAGACTTTCAAATGATAGCACCTGGTGATTTAAGAAACTGTTTAGTATCACTAGCTGAACAAGAAGGGGTAATGGAGAACTTATTCCGTTACCGCTTCGAAGGGGAAAATGAGCTTTCTGGACACAGCTTTGGTAATCTCTTTATCACTGCGCTTGCTCAAGTTTACGATGGAGATATTGAAGAAGCTCTTGAAGCGGCTAGTAAATTGTTGCGTGTCCGTGGTCGTGTAATTCCTTCCTCTACAGAGTTCATTAAATTGCGTGCAGAGATGACAGATGGCACTATTGTAGAAGGTGAAAGTAATATACCACACTCGGGTAAACGAATTCGTCATATCTATAGTGATCCAGCATTGCCTAAGCCAGAGGGGGCTGCATTACGTGCCATTGATGAAGCAGATGTGATTATTTTAGGTCCTGGTAGTCTATATACAAGTATTATCCCAAATTTACTAACTGATAAGTTGGCCTCTCATGTACGTGCTAGTAAGGCTAATAAAATCTATATTGCTAATGTTATGACACAACCAGGTGAAACCACAGGCTACACATTAAATGACCATGTAGAGGCTTTAATTGCTCATGGCGGAGAAGGAATTATAGATACTGTGCTTGCCAATGATGGTCCGTTGCCAATTCAAATGGTTGAACAATATAGTGCTGTAGGATCTGAACCATTGGTATTAGATACTAAAAAGTTACAAGCCAAAGGAATCCGCACTATACGAGCTACCTTAATTAGCCCTCAAAAACCAGCTGTTCACGATCCTGAACGGCTAGGTAAAGTTATTATGGATATTATTCATGCTATGCAATCTAACACTGAACCGCATATCTTAGAGTATTATCTTCAACGAGATGATCATTAATGAGAAGGGATGCCCATGTCATTTGCAGAAGATGTAAAAAATGAATTATGCCAATATGAAGCCTCTAGTGATGCGGATGTGGCCATGAAAATTGAAGCGTCTTGCTTATTGCGTATGGGCGGATCTATCATTTTGGGGATGAAAGGTGCCGTCGGCATTCGTTTAGCTACGGCTAATAATGCAGTAGCTCGTCGTTTGCTTGGTATTTTGAAAAAGCAATACGAATTACCTACAAATGTTTTAGTACGACAAGGTTTAAACTTGCGTAAAAAAAATATGTATACGCTATCTGTAGAACCCTCTGTAGAGGGCAGACAGGCTCTAGAGGATCTTGCTTTATGGCCTGTGAGCGAACAAATCCCTCGTAGTTGGCTCAAATCAATGGAAGCACGACGTGCCTTTTTAAGGGGAGCTTTTTTAGGGGGAGGCTCTGTTAATAAACCACAAAGTGATTACCATCTTGAGTTTATGACGGGGAATGAGACTTTTGCGAGGGAAATTATTCATGTATTACGACTCTTTCACATTCACGCTGGTCTAACGGAGCGGAAGGACGAGTATGTAGTATATCTTAAAGAAGGGGATGCAGTAACAAATTGTTTGCAAATCATGGGTGCTCAATCGGCGCTTATGGAATTTGAAAACGTGCGGATTATGAAAACCGTACGGAATCAAATTAATCGTCAAGTCAACTGTGAGACGGCAAATTTACAGAAGGTTGTGGATGCAGCAGTTCGTCAGGTAAAAGCAATCCGTATTATTGATAGAGAAATCGGTATTGAAGAATTACCTGAAAAGTTGCGCGTCGTTGCAAGACTTCGGTGGGAGAATCCTGAAGCGAGTTTAAAAGAGCTTGAAGAGTTGATGGAGGGGGAACTATCTAAATCTGGAATTGGCCATCGACTAAAGAAGATTGAAGCATTAGCACTTACGTATGACCCGTTGGGGCTCGAAGAAATATAGAGGTAATAATATATGTTTTCCTATAAATCAAGATATTGTGTAGCTGCGGCTATGGCTGCCATGGCTGCCCTTACAGGCCATGTAGAAGCTCGTGATATAGATTTACAATCAATTGGATATTTTCAGTTTTCTCCGTTACCACCATCTTTGGTGTCTCAAACGGATACATTGCTCCTATCGGATAGTCCTGAATATGTAGGACCTGTAGGAGGTACGTTAAGTGCAGGTACAATTAATGGCAATGGGCGTATCTATTTCTATCATGTAAATGAAATGGATCTACCTCACAAGATTGCTATCGTCTTAGAAAACCAAACGGCTTATCCAACTTCAGTACATGTCATGAGACAATTAAAATCTGTAGCTACACCTGACTATTTTGCAGCAGGTCGTGATTTGTCGCGAAAGGATTTGGAGCAACCTCTTAATGAAAGCCCAGATGCAAGACCGTTATACTCTCTTAGCATCCCACCACAAGGGCGTCAATTAATCTTTAGTGACTTAGAAAATACACCGGTAAATCGAGATGCATTATTTACGGGGATTGTAGATATTAAAACAGAAGGACCTATATTTGCGCGTGTCATGATGTTGCCTATGGGGATGGATCCTGTAGATGCGTCACATTGGGTGAAAAACCTTTCTATTGATGAAATACAATTACGCGGTACTTATACTGGTGCTAAACGTAATATGGAGGTTACTACACCATTCGACACTGCTTTAGGTGGTGCCTTTGTAGAAATTGGTAATGACCGAGAGGATACGTTTATCAATGGTGTAGACGAAATGCAAAATAAAGCATTTGTTCGTGACCGTGGTAACTATGGCGTATCGTATACGCTAAAAATTCCTACAAAGGGGAATGAACCGTTTAGACTGTATTTTAACCCTCTTGGGGGACCTTATTCTGGTTCCTTTACGGTAAAAGCATTGCATCAACAAGGTGCTAGACGAGGACAGACCGATACACGAACTTATCACATTGGTGGTGAAGATGGTATTTCCGCATTAGGGGAAGGTACTATATTAGATAGTCGTTTATTAGGGAACTATAATGCGGGCGATTTATTAACATTAAACTTTATACCAGCCGGTGCATCGAATTTGCCAATTCGTTTCTTGTTAATTCCTGAATCTCTTGCAAATCCACAAAAACATCAAACTATTGCTGTTAATGTGCCGAAAGATGTTAAAGATATTTTAGGGCATCCAACTCAAGGGGGCACACAAATACCTGTAGGCCCTGTAGGTGGTAAAGATGGAGATAAAGGGACAGTAGATACTAAAAAATCTACTATTGAAAGTCCAGCTAAGCGGGCAGAAACAATTGCTCATGAAGAAACTAAAAAGTTGAGCGATAAAGCTGTAGCAGATGTAAAAAAAGAAGCACAACTTAAAAAGGCAAAAGATGAGAAAGAAGCCTTAGCTCGTAAAAAAGCTGAAGAGGCTCGACTAGCTGCAGAAAAAGCCGAAATGTTGCGAAAGGCTGCAGAGGCCAAACATGCTGAAATTGAGCGCAAGATGGCTGAAAAAGCCGAAGCAGAGCGTAAAGCAGAGGAAGCTCGCAAGGCGGAAGCGGCTCGTAAAGCTGAAATGGCACGTATCGAGGCAGCGAGAAAAGCGGAAGCAGATCGCCTAGAGGCGGCTCGTAAAGCAGAAGAAGCTCGACTAGCAGCGGAAGCAAAACGTCTTGACGAAGAACGTAGGATTGAGGCTGCTCGTATTGAGGCCGCACGCAAAGCGGAGGAAGAAAGAAAAGTGGCTGAAGCTAAGGCTCGCTTTGAGGCGCAAAGAGCAGCAGAAAAAGCTGCTTTAGAGGCCAAAAGGGCTGAAGAGGAACGCTTGGCTGCAGAGGCTAGAGCTCGTTTAGAAGCACAACGTAAAGCTGAGCAGGAAGCATTGGAAGCAAGGCGTGCAGAAGAAGCTCGTAAAGCAGCAGAAGCGAAAGCTGCTTTAGAAGCACAACGTGCTGCAGAACAAGCCGCTCTTGAAGCGAAGCGTCAAGAAGATGCTCGTAGAGCGGCAGAGGCTAAGGCTGCTTTGGAAGCACAACAAATGGAAGCAGCAAGAAAAGCAGAAGAGGCTCGTCGTGCGGAGGAAGCGCGTAGAGCAGAAGAAGCTCGAATTGAAGCGGAACGTAAAGCTGAGGCCGCTCGCGTAGCAGCAGATGTAAAACGAGCAGAGGAAGCACGCAAAGCTGAAGCTGCGAGAATTGAAGCGGCGCGTAAAGCTGAACAAGCTCGTTTAGAAGCAGAAGCACGTAGAGCAGAAGAAGCTCGTAAAGCAGAAGCAGCTAGACTTGAGGCACAACGTAGAGCTGAACAGGAACGACTCGAAGCAGCGCGCCGTGCTGAAGAAGCTCGTCGCATAGAAGAAGCAAGACGTGCCGAAGAGGCTCGTAAAGCAGAGGCGGCTCGCATAGCGGCGGAAGCTCGTAAGGCAGAGCAAGAGCGACTTGCTGCAGAACGAGCTGAAGCAGAACGTCAAGCAGCCGAGGCACGACGCCTTGCTGAGGAACGATATAAAGCGCAACTAGAGGCAGAACGTAAAGCTGAAGCTGCCCGTCAACAAGCGTTGGCTCAAGCTGAAATAGAGCGTAAAGCAAAAGAGCGTGCTGAAGCGATTCAACGTGTTCGAGATCAACAAGAAAGCGCTCGTCGTCGTGCAGAACTTGCCCGTCAACAACTTGAAGCCGAACGTAAGGCTGCTCAAGCATCTAAGAGGACTCCTTCCTTTAGTGAACTTGATGATATTCATGGGGATACATCAAATGTAACTATTCCAAATGCTGTATCCATTGATGAGTTGACAAAACCTAGACCGACGGCATCCCAAAATACACGTCGTCGTGAGCAACGTCAGCCTCAATTGTCGCCAAATCAGCAAAATGTGCAGATAAATCCTGTAGCGAATGAGCCGCAACAAGATCAAATGCCATATACTCCACAAAATGAACAGCAAAATGATGAAGAAAACCCACCAAGATTATATCCATTAGGTTAAGACCCTTAATTTCTAAAAAAAATTTTAGATTAAAGTTTAAGATATAGAAGTGGATTAATAGCTGTTTAAATATAGAGAGGACAAGCAATTTTATATGCTTGTCCTCTTTTTAAAATCCATATGAATTTTGTGTTTTACATTGACTTTCAAAGGTGGATTCAGTACAATAAATAAAGAAATGCATATATGGTACGAGAGACCATTGCATAATACAATACCTTTTAATTTAGTCCAGAGAGGCTGAGAAAGGAATATAGTTGAAGTGCCCATAGGGGCTTCTTTGTGCAAACTATTTGACCTTTTGCCCTGGGCAAAAGGTCTTTTTTGTTACGTGAGTTAGGAGGAAATCATGGGACAAGTTAGCCTAAAAGGCAAAGATTTATTGGGTTTGCAAAATGTGTCACCTGAAGAAATCAAATTGATTTTAGATGTGGCAAAGAAAATGAAGAAAATCGTTCTTTCTGATGACAAGAAGGTTCCACTATTAAAGGGGAAATCCATTATCAACCTTTTTATGGAACCAAGTACTCGTACCCGTAGTTCCTTTGAGTTAGCCGGCAAATACTTAGGGGCTGACGTAATCAATCTTTCTCCTAGTGGATCTTCCATGGGTAAAGGTGAAAGTTTCCGCGATACATTATTAACTATGTCCTACATGGGTACAGATGCTATCGTAATGCGGCACAGCGCAGAAGGTGCACCTTTATACGCTACGAAAGCCGTAGATCCGATTATCATTAACGCAGGTGATGGCGCTCATGAGCATCCAACACAAGCATTACTAGACATGTATTCTATCTTAGAGAAAAAGGAATCTATTGAAGGATTAAAGGTGGTTATCCTTGGCGATATAATGCATAGTCGCGTGGCACGCTCCAATATTTATGGACTTACAAAAATGGGGGCTGATGTACATTTAGCTGGTCCTCGTACAATGGTATATCCAGAACTTGAAAAATTAGGTGTTACCGTACACCACGATATTCGTGAAGCCGTTGCTGATGCAGATGTGGTAAACGTACTTCGCATTCAATTAGAACGCATTCACTCTGCACTATATCCTACAAACAGAGAATATGCACGTATCTTTGGTATCAATAGCGATGTATTGAAATTAGCTAAAGACGATGTAATGGTCATGCATCCAGGTCCAATGAACCGTGGCCTAGAAATCGCACCAGATGTTGCGTATTCTGATCAATCAGTAATTCAAGAACAAGTGCGTAATGGCGTAGCTATACGTATGGCTGTATTGTACTTAACTATTATCGGAGGTGACGGTAGTGAGCTTGCTTATTAAAAATGGTACGGTAGTAAATCCGGCGAAAAAACAAAACGAAGTAGCAGACATTCTCGTAAAAGATGGTAAAATTGCAGCCATCGGTCAAAACTTAAATGCTGAAGGTGCTGAGATATATGATGCAACAGGTCTTATTGTAGCACCAGGCCTTATCGATATTCACACACATTTGCGTGAGCCAGGTCAAGAAGCGAAAGAAGATTTCCACTCCGGTACACAAGCCGCTGCTGCAGGTGGTTTCACACGTGTTGTAACTATGGCTAATACAAATCCTGTAGTAGATAATGCTGCGCTCGTAAGAGGGTTGCAAAAGCAAGCCGAACTTACTGGTGTTGTTAAGGTAGAATTTATTGGTGCTGTATCAAAAGGTCTTGAAGGTAAGGAACTTGCTGAAATGGGGGATATGGCAGAAGCTGGTGTAGTAGCTTTCTCCGATGATGGCCACTATGTAGAAAATGCTGCATTTATGCGTCGTGCTTTAGAATACTCGTCCATGTTTAATAAGATGGTTATCGACCATGCAGAAGATATTACATTGACTAAAAATGGTCATATGCATGAAGGTATTGTTTCTTATGAATTAGGTGTTATTGGTCGTCCTGCAGTAGCTGAAGATTTGGCTGTTGCTCGTGATATCTTGTTATCTGAAATGACAGGTGGTCATATCCATATTGCTCACGTAAGTAGTAAAAATACTGTAGATATGGTGCGCCGTGCGAAGGCTAAAGGTCTTAATGTAACCTGTGAAGTTACAAGCCAACATTTGTCTTTCACAGATGAATACTTACGCGAATATAATCCAGCATTTAAAATGGCTCCTCCAATTCGCTCAGAAGATCATCGCCAAGCATTATTAGAAGGCTTGAAAGATGGCACAATCGATGCGATTATTACAGACCATGCACCACATGCATACGAAGAAAAAGACCATGAATTCTGCTGTGCACCAAATGGTTTCAGCGGCCTCGAAACATCTTTGGCAGCGGTTATTACAAATGCATATGGTCCTGATAAACTTAGCATTGATCAAGTTGTGTACTATATGAGTACTCGACCAGCTGAGTTGATGCACCTTGATGCAGGTGTTCTTGAAGTTGGTAAGCCAGCGGATATTACTGTATTCTCTACAACTGAAAAGTGGACAGTAGATAGAAATAAATTTTATACAAAAGGTAAAGTTAGCCCATTTGATGGTATGACTGTTACAGGTAAAGCTAAACTCACAGTAGTTGATGGCAAAATTGTTATGAAGGAGGGCGTAGTCTTATAATGAAAGGCAAGTTAGTTCTTGAAGATGGTTCCGTGTTTGAAGGTTCCTTATTAGGTGGCGCCCCAACGGTAGGTGAAGTTGTATTTAACACAGGTATGACCGGGTATCAAGAAATCTTGACTGACCCATCCTATGCGGATCAAATTATTACATTAACCTATCCTTTAATTGGTAATTATGGTACTTTAAATTCTATCACTCAAGGTCCTAAACCATATTGTAAAGGTTTTATTGTAGGTGAACTGTGTGACTTTCCATCTAACTGGCAAAATGAGGGGTTATTTAGTGAGTATCTTCGTTTGCACGGCATCCCTTGCCTTTATGATGTAGATACACGTGCGATTACACGTGTTCTTCGTAACCATGGTGTAATGAAGGGCGTACTCGTACGCTCTGATTACCCTATGGAGGATATTCAAAAATTGTTTAAACAAGACTTGCCAACAGATCAAGTTATGCGTGTAACTACAAAATGGCAAGGTATGCGTGGCGATAAAAATGCTGAATTCCACGTAGCGGTAATGGATTATGGTGTAAAGGAAAATATCCTTCGCTCTCTAGAAGCTGCAGGCTGTCGTCTTACTGTATTTCCTGCAGATGCTAAGGCTGAAGATGTGTTGGCAGCAAATCCAGATGGTATTTTTTTATCTAATGGCCCTGGAGACCCTCAAGATCTTGGCTATGCAGTAGAAGAAGTAAAGAAAATGTTTGGTAAGAAACCAATCTTTGGCATCTGTATGGGGCATCAAGTATTGGCACAAGCTTATGGTGGCACCACATTCAAATTGAAATTTGGTCACCGTGGTTCTAACCATCCTGTACAAGATTTACGTACTGGTCGGGTATATATTACATCTCAAAACCATGGTTATGCGGTAGATGATACTTCTTTGCCAGCTTTCGTAGAAATTACACATCGTAGTGTAAATGATGGTACCGTAGAAGGTATGCGTCATAAAGAATTGCCAATCTTCTCCGTACAATACCATCCAGAAGCATCCCCAGGACCTACTGATAACCTATATTTATTTGACGAATTTGAAGACTTAATGAGAAAGGGAAAATAATATGACCTCAGAAGCAAAAAAAGTACTTGTAATTGGTTCTGGTCCAATTATTATCGGTCAAGCTGCAGAGTTTGATTATGCTGGTACACAAGCATGCCGTTCCCTTCGAGAAGAGGGTTATAAAGTAGTATTAGTTAACTCCAACCCTGCTACTATTATGACTGATACAGATATTGCAGACCGCGTATATGTAGAACCGATTAGTCTTGAATTCGTAACAGAAGTTATAAAAAAAGAACGCCCTTGGGGCTTGTTGGCTACATTAGGTGGTCAAGTAGGTCTTAATATGGCGGTACAATTGTCTGAAGCTGGCGTATTAGAAGAATATGGTGTAAAACTTCTTGGTACAACTCTTGAAGCCATTAAACAAGCCGAAGACCGTGAACTCTTCAAAGAAGCGATGAAGGAAATCAACCAACCGGTTCCTGAATCCGATATCTTTAACGATCTTGAAGAAGCAGTAGCCTTTGCTAATCGTATTGGGTATCCTATTATCATTCGTCCTGCATACACATTAGGCGGTACTGGTGGAGGTATTGCCCATAATGAAGATGAAATGTATGAAATCACACGTCGTGGTTTGAAACTTTCACCAATTCACCAAATTCTAGCAGAACGTTCCGTTGCAGGCTGGAAAGAGATTGAATACGAAGTAATGCGCGATAGTGCAGATAACTGCATCATCGTATGTAATATGGAAAATATTGACCCTGTTGGTGTGCATACTGGGGATTCTATCGTTGTGGCACCAAGCCAAACCTTGAACGATATTCAATACCAAATGCTGCGTACCGCATCTGTAGAGATTATCCGTTATTTAAAAATCGAAGGCGGTTGTAACGTACAATACGCTTTGAATCCAAATAGCAACGAATATATTGTTATCGAAGTAAACCCTCGCGTATCTCGTTCCTCTGCATTGGCATCTAAGGCAACTGGGTACCCAATTGCGAAAGTAGCAGCAAAAATTGCAGTAGGCATGACATTGGATCAAATTACAAATGCTGTAACCGGTGAAACTAAAGCATGCTTTGAGCCGACTCTTGACTATGTAGTAACTAAGTTTCCACGCTGGCCTTTTGAAAAATTCAACTTGGCAGATCGTACCTTGGGCACACAAATGAAAGCCACTGGCGAAGTTATGGCCATCGACCGTTCTTTGGAAGGCTCCTTACTTAAAGCAATTCGTTCCTTGGAAATTGGTTTAGACCATATTGAGCTTAAGAAAATCGCTCATGAGTCTATGGAACAATTGATCGAACGTTTACATTTAGTAGATGATGAACGTATCTATGTTGTAGCAGAAGCACTTCGCAAGGGAATCAGTGTAGAAAAAATCCACTATATTACAAAAATTGATACATTCTTTATTGAAAAAATTAAAAACATTGTTACTGTGGAAAAAGCATTGGCTGAGCAAGGTTTAACAGAGGATGTATTGCGCAAAGCAAAACGTTATTCCTTCACTGATTCTGTTATCGCTCGTTATGCTAATACAACTGTAGAAGATGTTCGTGCAAAACGTAAAGAATGGAATATTCTTCCAACATATAAATACGTAGATACTTGCGCAGCTGAATTTGAATCTAAAACACCTTATTACTACAGTGCGTATGCACAAGAGGATGAGGTTCGTCCATTAGGCGATAAATCCGTAGTAGTACTTGGTTCTGGCCCGATTCGTATTGGTCAAGGCGTAGAGTTTGACTACTGCTCCGTACATTCCTCATGGGCCCTTCGTAAAGCGGGTTATCAATCTATTATGATTAATAACAACCCAGAAACAGTGTCTACTGACTTTGATATTTCTGACTCTTTATACTTTGAGCCATTGACTGTGGACGATGTAATGGAAATCATCAATAAAGAACAGCCAGCTGGCGTCATTGCTCAATTTGGTGGTCAAACGGCTATCAATTTGGCAGGCCCATTGGCAGAACGTGGCGTCAAAATCCTCGGTACATCCGTAGATAGCATCGATATGGCGGAAGACCGTGAACGCTTTGATGAATTGTTGGCGAAACTTGGTATCCCTCGCCCAGTAGGTGCTCTGGTAACCTCTGATGAAGAAGCACAAGAAGCAGCTAAAAAGTTGAAATACCCATTAATCGTTCGCCCTTCTTATGTATTGGGCGGTCGTGCGATGGAAATCGTATACAACGATAAAGAGCTTGATGTATACATGAAGGAAGCCGTAGTAGCATCTAAGGAGCATCCTGTTCTTATCGACCGTTACATGGTTGGTATGGAGGTAGAGGTTGATGCTATTTCCGACGGTACTGATGTATGTATCCCTGGTATTATGGAACAAATCGAACGTGCCGGTGTTCACTCTGGTGACTCCATGGCCGTTTACCCAGCTCAACATTTAAGCCAAGAATTGATTGATCAAATTGTTGACTATACACGTCGTATTGCAGTAGGCCTTAATGTTAAAGGGGTACTTAACATTCAATACATCGTGGCTGATGGTGAACTTAATGTAATCGAAGTTAACCCTCGTTCTAGCCGTACCGTACCATTCATTTCTAAGGTAACAGGTATCAATATGGTGGAATGTGCAACACGTATTGCCCTTGGTGAAAGCTTAAAAGATTTGGGCTTGCCACTCGGTCTTGTACCTAATAAACCTTATGTAGCTGTAAAAGCACCTGTATTTTCCTTCTCCAAAATGGGGCTTGTGGAAATCGCTCTTGGACCTGAAATGAAATCTACAGGCGAAGTTATGGGGATTGGTCGTACATATTCTGAAGCTTTATTCAAAGCTATCAATGGTGCGAACATGCGTATCCCAGAAGATGGTACAATTCTCATGACAGTAGCAGACCGTGATAAAGAGGAAGCTAGTCAATTGGCAAAAGGCTTTATCGAATTAGGTTATCACATTGAAGCAACAGGTGGTACAGGTAAATACTTCAAGGAACATGGTGTTGACTGCAAAATAGTTAACAAAATCTCCGAAGGTAATGACAACTGTGCTGACCATATTCGTCAAGACAAGGTCGATCTTGTACTTAATACATTGACTGCAGGTAAACGTCCTGAACGCGAAGGCTTCCAATTACGTCGTCTCGCTGTAGAAATGGGTACACCTTGCTTAACAAGTCTTGATACAGCACGGGAAGTATTGCGTGTTGTGGCGAATCGTAAAGATGATGCTAACTACTCTGTAGAAGCGTTACAAGATTTTGAATTGGAGTAATAACCATGAGTGGCTATGTAGAACAGGGCGAAGTCGTTCGCAATGAGCAAATAGGCTCTGATGTGTGGATTATGGATATTCACGCACCAAAACAAGCAGCAGAAGCAAAGGTAGGACAGTTTTGTAATGTTCGCGTAGCGGACTCTACGGCGCCATTATTGCGTCGCCCTATTAGCTATGCTGGATTCGATGCCCGAAAGGGTATTATTACTCTTTTGTATCGCGTCGTAGGTAAGGGGACTGAAATTATGACACGTCTCGTACCTGGCGATACACTAGATTGTTTAGGACCTTTAGGGGAACCGTTTGTAACATCTAATAATATGTTACTTGTCGGTGGCGGTGTTGGTATTGCACCGATGCTATGTATTGCCTCTCATTTAAAAGAAGGGGAAGCAGCACAAGTTATTTTAGGCTTTAGAAATGAAACTGAAACCTTCTGGGCAGATTTATTTAAGGATACACCTGTTACAGTACATATCACTACTGATGATGGTAGTGTGGGCATAAAAGGTTTCCCTACGGCTATTATGCCAGACCTAATTAATGCTAATTCCTTTACCTCTATCATGACTTGTGGTCCTATGCCGATGATGAAAGGCGTAGCTCAAGTGGCTAAAGAACTGAATGTGCCTTGCCAAGTTTCTCTTGAGGAGCGTATGGGCTGTGGTACTGGAGGTTGTTTAGGCTGTGCTTGTGATGGTGCAGAAGGTAAACGCTATAAGGTTTGTAAGGATGGTCCTGTATTCCCAGCTGAGGAGGTGTTCTTTTAATGCGTGAACGCGATTTAAATAACACCGTTACGCCTAATCCAAAGCTTGCTGTTGATTACTGCGGTATTAAGATGAAAAATCCTATTATCGCTGCATCTGGCACCTTTGGTAATGGCCCTGAGTATGCTGGGTATTTAGACCTTAGCAATGAGGTAGGAGCTATCTCCGTAAAAGGTTTAACACCAAAAGGACGTCATGGCAATCCTGGTACTCGCATTGCAGAAACACCATCTGGCGTATTGAACTGTATTGGTCTTGAAAATCCTGGAGCTGAACATTTTGTTAGAGAAATTCTACCAGAGCTTAAGAAATATGATGTACCATTGCTAGCGAATATGTCTGCTGGTACAATTGATGAATTTGCATGGATGGCAGAGACATTATCTGTAGATGGCATTGCAGGATTAGAAGTCAACGTATCTTGCCCAAATGTAGAATGTGAAGGCATGGCCTTTGGCGTAGATCCAAAGGTCGTTGAATCGGTAACTAAAGCGGTTCGTAAGGTAACGGATAAACCTGTTATCGTTAAGCTTTCACCAAATGTAACAGACATTGTAGAAATCGCAAAGGCTGTTGAAGCAGGCGGTGGTAATGGAGTAAGTCTAATTAATACCTTGTTGGGCATGGCTATAGATATTCATCGTCGCAAGCCTGTATTGGGGAACACTTATGGTGGATTATCTGGCCCAGCCGTAAAGCCCGTGGCTCTTCGCATGGTGCACCAAGTTTATAAAGAGGCAACTATTCCTATTATTGGTCTTGGTGGTATCATGACTGGCACAGATGCTATCGAATTTATGATGGCAGGGGCGCAAGCCGTTCAAGTTGGTACAGCTACGATGGTAGATCCAACAGCAATTTCACGTATTGCCCGTGAAATGAGTGAATATGTAGAACAATATAATCTTAACAGCATCACTGATATTGTAGGTGCTGTTCATCAAGTATAACAGAATCATATGTACGGCGAGCTTAAACAACCATAAGATTTGTCGTTATATAGGATATGATACAAAAAGACCTAGTACATTTAGTACTAGGTCTTTTCTTATGTATTGAATTGGGGTCTATAATTACATAGATGCCAATTATATAGACTGTTAATGTCATAGTATGGTAATAATATGTATAATTATGATTATACATATGCTTTGTAGAAGTCAATAAATTGCTGTGCTACTGGGGAAAGTGCATGGCCTTTAAGTGTGATAAAAGCTTTTTTGAAATCCCCCGAGAATTCTGGCAATTTGATGCGGGCCATTTTGCGATGATTGATGAGTTCCTTAGCGTCCATTGGGACTAAAGAAACTGTACGACCAGAAGAGGCCCACTCAATAGCTGAGCTTTTTGTGGTAGTGATAGCTACCGCATTAAGTTGCTCCATATCTGTTAAGCTAGATTGCATAATCATTCGGACAGAGCCACCAGAAAGGGAAAGGGGACATTTTTTTATGTCTTCCCACGTGATGGTATCATGCTCACGATCTGTCCAGAATACATCACGGCGGAAAATAGCGTATAAATGCTCTTCTTGGGTAAGCAGGATATCGAATTTATCGATATCTACCATTTGAATATTGGCGATACCTAATTCGGCGCTACCGTTGATGAGTTGGGTCACTACATTTGTCATAAGTCCTTCATAAATTTCAAAATGGACAGATGGATATTTCATGGAAAAAGCTGGTAAATATTGCTGTACGATTGGCGTTGAACGAGATGCAGATGTCGCAATGCGTAAAGTACCTTCAATGCGTGAATTCAATTGTTGTACAGCATTATATGTAGATTCTTCAATAGAGCAGAGTTGTTGTGCTTTTTCATAGAAGATTTTACCAGCATCTGTTAATTGCAAGTTTGATCCTCGTTGGCCGCGTTTAATGTTGATTAATTGAGCCCCAAATTCAGCCTCTAAATATTTCAACTGCTTACTTAACGCTGGTTGTGTAATATGAAGAATCTCTGCGGCCTGTGTCATATTGCCCGTTTGAACAAGGGTAATAAAATTGTGGTAGTAAGATGTATCCATAGAATCTCCCTATTATACACATAATATGATAAATAAAAATTATAACGAACTAAGTAACGGTCATTTCACATTTAATAAAATGCTATATATACTAAATTCAACAAGGTAATAGAAAGTAAATTAAGTTTTAAATTATCTTTCTATACTTATCATAAATTTTGATATAATAGCAAGAATTAAGAAAGTAGGTACTACTATGGGCGTGGTAAAAAGAACCTTAGGTCAAGCAATTCGTAATTGGGAAGCACGTAGATTAATGACGGCTCGTAATAAAATTAGCCGGAAAAAACAATTAGAACGAGTATGGCCTTATCCTATGACTAAGGAAAAACGTCGTGAACTCGGTCAAGGTATAGCCGGTTTAGTTAATAACGGCAATTAAAAGTTTGGAATCTACTAACTAGATTATTTATCTAGTGGTAGTACCACCTCAATAGAATCTAATACATTACAAGTAGCAGCTCCATGACTTATGTCTTGGAGCTCTTTTTGTATGCGCTCTACATCAGTAGGTGGTATTAGGATTGTTATGTCTACATATTCACCAAAGCTTGCTTCATAGTGTAATTTTTCATCCTGTACATATCTTTCTACTGCTCCATACAGTGAATAGTCAATCTTTGCTTGTAGCCGAGTTCGTGTTGTATGTAGTTCTTTAGGCGCAAGACGTAAGGTTTCCGCAACGGAGTGTGAATAGGCCCGAATCAAGCCACCAGCGCCCAATTTAATGCCTCCAAAATAACGTGTTACGACGACGGCTACATTGGTAATACCAGTCTTTTTGAGTACTTCTAGCATTGGTTTACCTGCTGTGCCTGATGGTTCTCCATTATCGGAAGATCGTTGTTGTTCTTGCTGTGGGCCTAATGTATAGGCTGTGCAGTTATGGCGCGCATCCCAGAATTCTTTATTGATGCGGCTTATAAAGGTTTGGGCTTCCTCTTCAGTCTTGCAAGGATATACTGTTGTTATAAACCGTGATTTTTCAACAACATATTCATGGCGAAATTCCTTTGCTACCGAAGTAAATTCCACTGTAGGGCTTACTGATTCAGACATATATTCACCTCCTTTGGAATCAAAGTTTATGTTTATTCATCATCACTTTATTATAATCTATTTATGAAGGCTATGTATAGGTAAAAGCGGTTAATTCCCTTATAAAAAAGAAATAGCCTCTATATTTGGTAGGATATTGACGTAATGAGAATTTATGTTATTATTAAATGTAGATATATGAGTAGTTAGTCATGTAATATGTTCATATATTGAAGTTTTAAAATATATTGAAACATTCTTAGTGAACTTGTTTATGGCTATTTTATTTACAATAGGATATATAGCTTTTTATAGATAGATGTTTAGACATATATTTAAGTACATAAATACAAAATATAGTACGAATTTGTAATAATATAGTAAGTTGTAAGATAAGATATATCTACAGAGTAGAAAGGCCTGTGAATATGAGCGTAAAAAAACAAGAATTTGATATTACAGGTATGCACTGTGCAGCCTGTGTAAAACGTGTTGAAAACGTTGTTTCTAAAGTTGATGGCGTAGAATCTGTTAAGGTTAACCTCTTAACTCGAAAGGGGAGCGTTGAATATAAAGACGGGGCTACTGTAGACTCACAACAGATTATTGATGCCATTACGAATATCGGCTTTGGTGCTGCAGAAGCAGACGAAACAAAGCAAGAAATAGAAAAGGTTAACTTAAAACCTCATATTACACGCCTTATTATTGCCGCTTGTATGGCAGTACCGATGATGATTAATATGACGTTACATCGATTTGGTATTCAGGCATTGCCTGTATGGGTAGAGTTTGTTCTTGCTACTATTGCTCAGTTCGGTCCTGGTCTCATGTTCTATAAGAGTGCCTGGAGTGCAGTGAAAAATGGAGCACTTACGATGGATGTGCTCGTAGTAATGGGCACGACGGTAGCCTATCTATTCAGTATTTATAACTGGCAATTTCACCCTGAATTAGGCCCTCATGGAATATATTTTGAAACCTCTGCGTGGCTCATTACATTTATCCTTCTTGGTAAGCTATTAGAAGAAATTGCGAAGGGGCGTACCTCTGAAGCACTTCAAAAGTTGATTGCCTTACAACCCGCAACAGCTCATGTGTTGCGTGATGGAGAATTTATTGATATCCCTACATCTAAGGTGGTAACTGGTGATATTTTACAAGTTCGTGCAGGCGAAAAGATCCCTGTTGATGGCACGATTACTGAGGGATATTCCACAGTAGATGAGGCTATGCTGACTGGTGAAAGCTTACCGGTAGAAAAACAAGTTGGTTCCGAAGTTATTGGTGCTACTATAAATCTAAGTGGCGCTTTTACCATGGAAGCAAAGCGTATTGGTTCCGATACGATGTTGTCTCAAATCATCAAGGTTGTCGAAGAGGCACAAACCTCCAAGGCTAGTATTCAACGTATTGCAGATATCGTGGCTCAATATTTCGTACCGACCGTTATTGGCCTTGCTGTTTTGACAGGTCTCGTATGGTACTTCATTATGGGAGATTCTATTAACGTTGCTCTCATTAATGCAACAGCAGTTCTTGTTATCGCATGTCCTTGCGCGCTTGGCCTTGCTACTCCAACATCTATCATGGTTGGGTCTGGACTTGGTGCGGAACACGGCGTGCTCATCAAGAGTGCAGAATATCTTGAAAAGGCGGGTAAGCTCGATGCCATTGTTATGGATAAAACCGGTACCCTTACACAGGGTGTATTGGATGTGACGGCTTTTAAAAATTACAATGGTGATGAAAGTACGAATATGTCTATTATGATGGCTCTTGAAAGTGGCACATCTCATCCGATTGCAAAGGCTATGGTTTACTACGGTGAAGATCAGGGCTACAAAGGTAAAGCTGTTGAACTTGAAAGTTTCGCTGATGTACCAGGTAAAGGGTTACAAGGTGCCTACCAAGGCGTATCCGTACAACTTGGGCACAGTCGTTGGATGAACGAACTAGGTTATGATTTAACTGCGGTTCAAGAAGATATTTTACAATTTGAAGAACAAGGTGCTTCTGTATCTGTTCTAGCTGTAGATGGAGTTGTTAGTGCTTTGTGGGCTGTAGAAGATGAATTACGTCCAGAAACTATTGAGGTTGTAAAAGAGTTACATGCTCAAGGTATTGATGTATGGATGCTTACTGGTGATAATCGTCGAACTGCTCAATATATTGCTAAACAAGCGGGTATCTCTCATGTTATAGCTGAAGTATTGCCTCAAGACAAGGCTAGCAAGGTAAAAGAATTGCAAGATAAAGGTCTTGTAGTGGGGATGGTTGGTGACGGTATCAATGATGCTCCGGCGCTTGTTACGGCAGATATTGGTTTTGCCATCGGTAGTGGTACAGATATTGCGGTAGAAGCAGCCGATATCGTCCTCGTACGTAATGATTTGCATACACTGGTACAAGCTGTACGCCTCAGCCGTAAGACAATGACCAACATTAAACAAAACCTATTCTGGGCATTGATCTTTAACTGTATTGGCATTCCTTTGGCCGCTATCGGTGCGTTAAATCCTATGATTGCTGGTACAGCGATGGCATTTAGCTCTGTTACAGTCGTAAGTAATTCACTTCGTTTGAAACGAGCTAAAATTTAAGATTATACATATAATTGAATACTATAAAGCACCTATACAGAGGTATAGGTGCTTTATTATATCTACAGACATATAGTTAAGTATATATTTATATCTTGTATTGAGACGTGAAATGGATATTTAATTCCTACGATAATGGTGTTTTTAGACGGCTTATGATTTGTTATACTGAATATAGTGATTGATTTAAAAGAGAGGTTCATGATTATGAAATTAAGTACTCGAGACATTGTCTATATTGGCTTTATTGCCGCGTTATGTGCAGTGGCTACTACAATTCGCATTGAAATACCAGGTGGCGCTATGGTTCATTTAGGATCTGCTGCACTCTTTACAACATCTATCCTCTTTGGTGGATTATATGGCGGCTTAGGTGCGGCAATTGGATCTGCACTATTTGATCTCTTTGGTGGTCATACGCAGTATATCGTATTCTCTTTCTTTATTAAAGGCATTGCAGGACTTATCGTAGGTGGTATGACTGCAGGCTATTTGCCACCCTCTATTACAAAACCAACGGCATCCTTTGGTCGTATTTTAGTAGCCCTTATTATTGGTGCTATTTGGACAGCTTTAGGCTACTTCCTTGCGTGGTGGTTTGTTCTTGAAAGTGCGGTCGTTGCGGCTAGCAAAATTCAATACTCCTTGATTACAAGTGCCGCAGGCATTGTAGTAGCAATTATATTAACACCTAAATTACAAACGATAGTACGCAGATTGTTTACTAAAAATTAATTTATATAATGTTTTAGGCAGATAATGGTAAAATATCTATAATAATCTAATATATTTATAATGACCTAATACACTTATATATAACTGCCTTTTCATTACATACAAAAGCCTTTAGATGCTAAATTAGTTTAGTGTCTAAAGGCTTTTGTGTTAGGTTATTAATTTAGACTAGTGTTTGTATTAGCTATTAAGCTATTAGAAATTACACAAGTCATTTAGGTTTTCTGCCATTGTAGGGTGTGTGAAGATTTGATTTTTGAAATATGTATATGGAATGTTGTTATCCATAGCCATTTTAATCAAGTTAATCAATTCTTCAGCACCTTGGGAATAGAGTGTAGCACCGAGGATTAAATCGTTTTCTGCATCTACAACGATTTTAAAAGCACCTTTTAAATAGTCGTTTACGTGGGCTCTTGGCATGGTAGCTACGAGCATTTCCTTGGTTTTAATCGTATATCCTTGGTTGATTGCATCTTCTTCTGTAAGACCTACCCGAGAAAGTGGAGGTGTTAGGAAGGTAGTATAAGGTATATTTTTACGATCTTTTAAGGTATAGTGGCCGCTGCCTGTAAGTGCACCAAATACGATACGGAAGTCATCAAGAGATACATATGTGAATTGAGGACCACCGTTTACATCGCCGACTGCGTATACACCAGGAACGGAGCTTTCACAAGTATCATTAACTACAATAGCACCGCGTTCGTTAGTAGCGATATCAGTATGTTCTAAACCGATATTAGCTGTATTGGCTTTGCGACCTGTAGCGTATAGAACAGCATCAAATGTATAGTTTTGATTATTAGCTTTGATAACTGGTTTGTTGTCATCATTGGATACAGAGTCTAATGTTACATTATTAAGAATGGTAATGCCTTGTTCAGTTAAGTACTCAGTAGCTAGCTCTTGAACGATAGGTTCTTCGCGTTTTAAGATGCTAGATTCGATGTTGAATACAGTTACCTTAGCACCAAGTTTTGCATATAGACTTGCAAATTCAAGACCGATAGGACCAGCGCCGATAACACCTAATGTACTAGGTTGAGTAGGTAATTGTTGAATTTCTGTACTATTATAGAAACCTGTAGCTGTATCAATGCCAGAAATATTAGGTTTAATCGCTACAGCGCCAGTGTTTATAACGATAGTGTCAGCAGATAATATAATCTTATCCTCGCCAGCGGTAACGGCGATTTCTTTATTGCTAATAAATGCACCATGTCCAGTATAGACATCGACATGTTCATTTGTATCTAACATACCGAAGTTTTTATTGCGTAAGCGAGATGTAACAACTTCACGTTGGTTTAATACTTGATCGTATGATAAGCCTTTTGACGCGGCAATGATCATCGTCTTAGTAGGGATACATGCGATATTAATACATGTACCACCGTACATTAGTGGATTTTCTTCAATCATGGCTACGGATTTGCCCATAGAGCCAAATTTTGCGGCTAATGTTTTACCAGCCTTGCCGAAACCTAAGACGATAATGTCATATTGTTTGGTATTCATATAATACCTCCTGTTTTTTTATATTGAAAATATTAGATATTGATATTATAGCATATTATTATAGATATAAAAGTAGAAATTAGAAATTAGAAATTAGAAATAATTATCATTGATTATGAATTAAATTTGTCTAGAATGATTATGTTAAGGTAGTTAATTAGTTTATGGTTTTTGGTTCATTTAAGGGGATGAGATAGCTTGTATAACTGTGATTTATATGTATTATAGCAATAAATTAAGTGTGTTAAGTATTTCTACTTGACACATTTCTTTATGTACGGTAGTATATGTAAAGTAATATGACTTGACAGTGATGGAGGTGGCGAAATGGAAGAACGAGTACTCATAAGTTTGCTCTTAGATTTCTATGGGCCATTGTTGACGGACAAGCAACGCATGTCCTTACAACTTCACCACGAAGATGATATGTCCCTTGGCGAGATTGCTGAGGAATTAGGCGTATCACGACAGGCTGTACACGATAACTTACAGCGTGCTCGACACATTTTAAATGATTACGAATCTAAATTGCACTTGGTGGCACAATATGAACAACGGGAAGGCTTGCTTTCACAGTTGAAAGCAACATTGCCTAAAGAGGTGTTAGCCGAAACCAAGGTGCAACAAGTATTGGCGCAAATGGAGGGATATTATGGCATTTGATAGCTTGTCAGAAAAACTGCAAGAAGCCTTTCAATCCTTAAAAGGGAAGGGCAAAATTACAGAAGATGATGTCAATCTTGCGTTGCGTCAGGTACGTACAGCTTTATTAGAAGCTGACGTTAACTTTATGGTAGCAAAGGACTTTGTTAAGTCCATTAAGGAAAAGGCCCTTGGTGAAGAGGTGTTCGGATCCTTGAATCCAGCCCAAACGGTTATTAAAATCGTAAATGATGAGTTAACGGCTCTCTTGGGTGGTACGCAAAGTCGTATCATGATTTCTAGCAAGCCACCAACAATTATTATGCTCGTTGGTTTGCAAGGTGCTGGTAAGACTACAACAGCTGGTAAACTAGCTGTATACTTACGCAAACAAGGTAAACGTCCGATGCTTGTCGCTGCCGACGTATATCGTCCAGCTGCGATTACTCAGTTGCAAGTTGTAGGTAAGCAAATTGATATTCCTGTATTTGCCGATGAAACACCTGGTGTGAATCCAGTAGATATTGCGCGTCGTGCCGTAGAGCAAAGCACGCATATGCTGAAAGATGTTGTTATCATCGATACCGCAGGACGTTTGGCTATAGACGAAGTCCTCATGGATGAGTTGTCAAACATCAAAGCTGCTGTTCGACCTCATGAAATTCTGCTCGTTGTAGATTCTATGATCGGTCAAGATGCAGTAACAACCGCTCAAACCTTTAACGAAAAATTAGGTGTTGATGGTGTTATCCTTACTAAACTCGATGGTGATGCGCGCGGTGGTGCCGCATTATCCATCAAAGCTGTAACAGGCTTGCCAATTAAGTTCACTGGTGTGAGCGAAAAAATGGATGGCTTTGATGTATTCTATCCAGACCGCATGGCTTCTCGTATTCTCGATTTGGGCGACTTTAAAACATTGATTGAAAATGTACAAGGCGCCATCGATGAAGAAGAAGCTCGTGAAATGGCAAAGAAAATGGCGAAAAACAATTTCACCTTGGATGACTTCTTAAAACAGATGAACCAGGTGCGAAAGTTAGGGCCATTACAAAATATTATTGGAATGTTGCCAGGCATGGGACAAATTAAGGATCAATTAAAGGACCTTGATTTGAATAGTAAAGAGGTGCGTCGTATTGAGGCTATCATTACATCCATGACGGCGGCAGAGCGAGAAAATCCAAGTATTCTTAACGGTTCTCGCCGCAAGCGTATTGCATTAGGTTCTGGTACACAGGTCCAAGATGTAAATCGCTTGTTGAAACAATTTGAAGAAGCGCGGAAGATGATGAAGCGCATGCAAGGTTTACGTGGCGGTAAGGGCGGCTTCCCTGGAATGCCTAAATTACCGTTTATGTAATACATGGGCAGGGGCGCTGAACTTGTCCATCCACATCAGTATAAGGAGGTGAATTTCACAATGTTAAAAATTCGTTTGACTCGTTTAGGTGCTAAAAAAGCTCCTTTCTACCGTATCGTAGTTGCTGACGCACGTGCTCCACGTGAAGGTCGTCCTGTTGACACAATTGGTCAATATGATGCTACTAAACAACCAGCTATCGTTAATGTAGACGAAGAAAAAGCTTTGGCTTGGTTAGCTAAAGGTGCTCAGCCTACTGACACTGTTCGCTCCTTGTTCAAAAAACAAGGCGTTATGCAAAAATTTGCAGACGCTAAAAAGTAATTAATAGAGAGGCATACTGTGATGATAGAATTAATTTCATTAATTGCGAAATCATTAGTGAAGCAGCCTGATGCCGTTTCTGTTACCATGGTCCAAAAGGGGAATGTGGAAGTTTATGAACTTCATGTAGCCCCAGAGGATATGGGTAAAGTCATCGGAAAGCAAGGTAGAATTGCTAAAGCGATTCGCTCTGTGGTGAAAGCGGCGGCTATTAAAGAGAACAAAAAGATATCTGTTGATATTGTCTAAAAGGGAGTATTCCAATGGAAGAAATGACATTACGTGTCCCTGTAGCAGTAAAAGCAAAAGTAACAGACGACTTGAAAGCGAAAATTGTATCCGATCTTGAAACTCGCCTTGATATGGTAAATAAAGATTTGGAAGCAATTGAGTTTCAAGCCCAACGTATTTTGGCTGATGCAGCTAAAGTTGATGCTACAAGTCTTACTGCTATTCGTCAACAAATCGACGAAGAAAAAAATAAACGCTTGGCTTTCAAAGAAGAAGTAACAGCTAAATTGAAGGATGCTAAGGAGTTGTCTTTAGGAACTGAAATTCCTCAAGGTACATTAGAGCAAACAGTTACCGTTAAAATCGGGGATAATTTGGATGCCTTGATGGGCGCTGAAATCCTATTAGAAGACGGTAAGATCGTTGCGTTTCGTCAATAATGAAGCATAACGATTTCATCACAATAGGTGTTATCATCGCCCCGCACGGTGTGCGGGGTGATCTTCGTATTATGCCTCAAACCGATTTTCCAGAACGGTTTATGCATATGGATGCCTGTTACATCGATGGTAAAGAATACCACGTTGCATCCGCACGATTTCACAAGCAATTTGTTTTAGCATCTTTTAAGGAAATTCCTGATCGCAATACGGCTGAACTATTCAGTAAGAAAGCAATTCAAGTTCGTCGTGAAGATTTAGTGGAATTGCCAGAAGGTCGTTACTATATTTTTGATATCATTGGTCTTGAGGTACAAGATACTATGGGTAACGTGCTTGGCACAGTTACTGATGTATTACAACCAGGTGCTAATGATGTCTATGTGGTCTCCAAAGATGGAGAACCAGATCAATTATTTGCAGCCATTGAAGAGGTCGTTAAAGACATCAATGTGAAAAATAAATTGATGATCGTAGATCCGCCTGAATGGATATAATCCTTTGGGCGGTTTTGTTTTATCTACATATAGGTATATTATCGTAAAAGGTATATAATATAGCTATATATAGATAATACTAATGAGTTAATGTGAGTTAATAAGTACAGGGGACGGTTTATGCGTATTGATATTGTATCTTTATTTCCAGATTTTTTTGATGCGTTTTTTAATCATTCCATCATAAAACGAGCTATCGAGACAGAACGTCTATCTGTAGGTGTAACGAATCCTCGGGATTTTAGCCATAATAAGCATGGTCAAGTAGATGATACACCATATGGTGGTGGGGCTGGTATGCTCATGATGGCACCTCCTATTTTTGAAGCCGTAGAATCTATTATTGCTCAATATGATAGTGATATTAATGAAACTTATACCACAGATGAGATGTGTGATGAAATGAGTCTTATTGGTAATCCTAATGAAAGTATACGACGTCGTATTATCTTTATGGGACCTACAGGACAGCCTTTCACTCAGGAGAAGGCTCGTGAATTGGCTAGCTATGATCAAGTGGTTCTTATTTGTGGTCACTATGAAGGTGTAGATTATCGCGTAGAGAAACATCTTGTAGATGAAACGATTTCTATTGGTGATTATGTATTAACCGGTGGTGAGTTGCCAGCCATGGTAGTTACTGATGCAGTGGCTCGCATGATACCTGGTGTATTAGGCGCGGCTAGTGGAGCACAAGAGGATTCTTTTTATGAACCTCTGTTAGAATGCCCTCAATATACAAAGCCCCCTGAATTTAGAGGCTGGTCTGTACCGGATGTATTGCGCAGTGGTCATCATAAAAACATTGCCACTTGGCGTCAAAAAGAAGCACTTAAAAGAACTCGGTTGTTACGTCCAGATTTATTAGAGCGTCCATTAACAAAAGAAGAAATTAAGCTTTTAAAAGAAATTATTGCGGAAGAGCCTGAGATATGAATTTTAAGTGTTATGATGTTGTAGAGATTCAGGGAAAACGATACGTAGTCGGGGAGGTCATTTCTTATCAAGAGTTTATCGTTGATAAAACAATACGTTATGATCTTAATGATGAAAATTATAAAAAAGAACTAGGTGTTTCCAAAGGAGCTCAGTCTTGGACCGAATATGGTCTTATGCCCGTTAATGGGACGGATAAAAAATGGCTTACCATTGTAAACGGTGAAAAAGAATATTGCACTTTTTCTGAAACAGTTTTACGTTCAACCCCTCCTGCAGGATATAGACTACATGATAAAGGTATAGAACGTGTCGTAGCTGTGGAGGGACAATCGAAGGCTAGAAGTGGCGACGAAGCAGATTATAAAGAATATAGAGCGGTTCAAAAGGATAAGACCTTTGTATTTTTTATAGAGAACTGGCGTGGTGGTTTAACAGATCAGGCTCAAGGCGAACGGATTCGTTTGTCTGATATACATCGACGGAGAGATCAGGCTGCACAAGCGGCGAGTAAAAAAGTGCGAAATGCAGCGCGCAGAAAAGAATGGACTCAATTGGGTCTAAGTTGGGGAATTATTTTACTCTTTTTGGGGTATTTGTTTATAGGAGATTTGTCTTGGCACGAGCTTCGTGATGAAGTGGGTTTTCCTTATACTATGGAGGAGCGCATTAAGGATTCCTATTATTATGAATCACAAGGTACAAAAGACGGTTTAAAGGTGTATACGTCAAAACAAGATCCTAATGCAACGGCTATCGATCTTATCGATGCCGTGTATGGCAAGGTTTATACCATTAAACAAGACACAAAGTCTCCAGAGAAGTGGATTGTTATTTATACAACGAATGAGGTATCCGTTATTAGTACGGTTAATGATACTACTTATGTTGAGGTCGGATCGCTTAAAAATTTGCCTGATTCAGAGGATACACGATTAGCGAATATTAGAAACGACAGTGACATATTGTTGCGGTATGCGTATATGGTGGAATTAAAGAATAAGCAGGGACGTCAGACTTTATTAAAAGAAATAAAAGATTGAAATAGTATTGATTCCAGTCACGAAATCAAACGAAGGAATATTTTATGTATGAACCAAGTAAGAATACTGTTTACATAGCCATAGCCTTTACATCTATAGCAGCTCTAGTAGGCGCTTATTCGTATTGGGATGATGTTAGCTATGCCCTATGTGATGTGGTTAAACCAGAATTAAATAATGGTGAAGTACGGCTCGTTGATGATGAAGGTAAAAGCTATACCTTGATTAATTATGGTGATGGAAAAGAAACGGCACTTTATGATGATGCTGAGAAGTCTGTTACCTTTCATCGCGATGAGAAAGGCAATATTATATGGGATGCAGGCTTAGCCAGCTTGATTCCGACTCTGGCTGTAGGGTATTATGCGTTTCATGGATTTTCAGCCCCAATGGCATATATGGATGCACCAAGTATGACTTATCGCGTTACGTCGCCTCTTACACCTTTTGATGCAAATACAGGCGCTAGTAAATCTAATAGTGCAAGAGTGGCTAGAACTATTAATGAAATGACTAGAAATCGTTACAATACTAAAACGAGTAATCGAGCACATAGAATTGGTGAAAAATATGGCTTTGGTAGTGTAGGCGCCCGAACTTCAAGCGGGACCTCCTGATGAAAGGATAAACAATGAAATCCTATATTGATGAGCTGGATAGAAATATATTTAATTTTGTGGAATATGAAGGATATGATGATCGGTATCCTTCATTGTCTATGCAGGCCTTTTCATCCGACTTTTACGATGAAATTCGTCATGCTTCACGTAGATTATTTCAAATATTTTGTAAAGCAGCAAAAGTATTTCAAATGGCACCAGATGACTTTGCTCGAAATATGGATATGCCAGACAATTTAATTCCTTACTTACATAAGTCTAATGCCTTAGGTTTACCGACGTGGTTATCTCGTTTTGATTTTGTTCTCGATATAAATGGCAATTTGCGCATGGTAGAACTTAATGCGGATACGCCATGTTTTCTCATTGAAAGCTATTATGCCAATGAAATTGCAGCTAATTATGTAGGACGAAAACATCCTAATACAGAATGCCGAAAAGAATTACATACATTTTTAAAGCGCATGTATGATGCTGTTTTATCTGCTAAGTATGGTAGAAATCAATATAAGTCTATGCTGGCAAATAGAGAAAGACTACCTAAGGATCCCTTTGTATTCTCCTGCTTCCATGATTATTTTGAAGATTACGGAACAACACAGTTTCTTATGAATGAGCTAAAAACGGCCTGTCCTGAGGCTGACACGCGCTTTATATCCTTTTATGATATGAAGATTGATGATGAGGGCATTCCTTTAACAGATGGTAGTCATGCGACTCTATTGTATCGATTACATCCCATGGAGCTTTTGATTGATGAGCGGACGCCTGATGATGAACCTTTGGGTGAGATGTTCTTAGATCTTTACGAGGATAATACATTTGCTCTTTTTAATCCTCCAGAGTCAATTATTTTACAAAATAAATCCTTTATGTCCTTAGTATATGCATTGTATTTAACAGATCAATTTTTTACGAAACCTGATCGAGATATAATCGAACAGTATTTGGCACCATCCTATTTTGAAAATGACTTTTCCGCTCTTGATGATGGACTTTATATTCAAAAGGAGATTTGGGGCCGTGAAGGAAGGCATGTACAAGTTGTTCAAAAACGTGGTGATACATCTGAGCTTTACATGGAAAAGCTAGTTGATAACTATGATGATATCATCTGTCGCGATAGTAAAAAGGTTATGTATCAAGACTTTATACAGCAGAAACGTTTTACTCATACAGTTGATTGTGGAGAGAAAGATGGATTTTTAACCTTATCCTGTTTTATGCTTGGTGATCAAGCTTCCGCGGTAGGATGCCGTTTTTCTCCAGAAGAGATAGCTGGTACAGAAGCATACTTTGTACCATTATTAATAGAGTAAGCGAAATATTATGAAATTTGTGACCATATAGTATGGGCAAACGAATGATAATAGGTGTATTTAGCAGCAGTCGTGCTTATGTCTACTTTAGCGAGGGTGCGTATGGAGTTTAATTGTTATGATGTCTTAGAGGTTCATGGCAGCCGCTATGTAATCACTGAGAAAATTAAATACATAGAGATTATTCCAAAAGCAGATAAGGAACAATCCTATAGGGGCCAGCCGTCTATGACAAAATCACCAGGTGATTATTGGCATGAATATGGACTGGAGGCTGTTGAGGGAATTGATAAGATATGGTTAACCATTGAGTATAATGATAATGAATGGTGTACCGTATCTAGAACATCCTATCATACACGGCCAGGTAAGGGTTTTACATTACATCAAATCGGATTAGAAAAGGTTGTCAACGTTGATGGTGAAAGTGGTGCCTCAATAGGTGATCGCGCTGGATATAGAGAATATCAGCTACCATGTGAGGGTGGTGCTAGTGTATTCTTTGAAGAACAGTGGTTTGAAGGTGAAAAAATGTTTGCCGAAGGGTCAAGAGTGCCTTTAGTGAATATTCGCCTTTGTAATGATGCAGCCGCTCAAGCTATTAAGCAAAAGATGCGTAACAAATCTATGAGAAAGAGATTTAAATCTATCGCTTTTGGCTTAGGATACGCTGTACTATTTATGCTATTTCTGCTTGGGTTAGAGGATGACCTGTCTTGGCATAGTATACGGGATATGGTTGGGTTCCCTTATACCATAAAAGAACATATGCAAGATACCTCTGTGTATTATACAAAAGCAGACTCGGATAGCGACTATGTATACACGTCTTCGTTGGATCCCGTTAGCACCGCATTAGACTTGATTGATTCTGTGAATGGTGATATTAAGAATGAGCGGGATAACTTAGAAGAGGGACATGAAGTTATTGTATTTTATTCTGGGGACTTAGTGTATATTATTACCAATACGGATGGACAAACTAAGGTTAAGGTATGTGAACAATCAAAATTGACACAAGAGGATTGGAAAATTATTGATCATACATTAATCAGCTCTCATATACTCGATAACTATGCGACCATGGTTCGCCTACGGGATAATGCGGGACGTGAACGATTGTATCCTACTACCAATTCTGGCAATACATCCAATACAAAGTTATAATATTAGGAGGCTCATTATGATTTATATACCAGATGTATTATTGACAATTTTTTATGCTTGCTTTGGCATTATATTGATGTTAACTGCGAATACGGTTATCGATTTCTTCGTGCCTGGAAAATTTAGTGAAGAAATTAAGCGTGGTAACTGTGCTGTGGCGTGGCTTTCAGCGGGATCATTTATCGGTATCGGTGAAATTTTGCGCGCTGTTATTATGTCACCAGCCGTGACTACAGCTGATACTTCCTTGTTACATGGTATCGTAGCCAGTGTTGTATATGCTGTGCTTGGTATTGTATTATTTGTTACTGGCTATATGTTTATAAATATTTGGCATCGTAAATATAAATTATCCGAAGAAATCATGAGAGGTAATACAGCGGCAGGCATTCTTGTGTTTGGCATCTTCGTAGGTCTTGCCCTTGTTATTAGCGGTGCTGTGCACTAAGGGAGTGTTCTATGTATAAGCCAAGTAAGAAAACCATATACCTTACAGGTGCTTTCGCTGCCGTTGCTGGTCTTGTAGGTGTATATTCCTACTGGAATGATATCTCCTATGCTGTGTGCGACAAGGTTTACCCAGAAGCCAATGAAGGAGAGGTTCGATTAAAGGATAATCAAGGAAACCGATATTCTTTATTAAATCATGGTGATGGTAAAGAAACAGCCTTATACGACGATAATCGATCCGTTACCTTTCACCGAGATAATAGTGGCAATTTGGTGTGGGATGCGGGGCTAGCAGGGCTCTTACCAAGTATTGCTGCAGGATATTATATATTTCACGGTTTTAATCCACCTACTGCGCGCATGGATGGACGAACCATGACATATCGCATAGCAGCACCATTACAAACGTATGAGGAGCCCTATGTATATACCGCATCAGGGTCGAATGTACATAGCGCTATGGGGCGGAGCCTTTATAGAAGTTATGAACGCAATAGAAGCAAAAAGGCGTCTTCCATAGGACAGAAATCTGGATTTGGTAGTGCTGGTGCACGGTCTAGTGCTTCGTAATGGATATGATGGCAATGTATGTTAATGAAGATTAGTTTAGAATTTAGGAGATATAGTATTGGCTAATTTATATATCGGACTTGTTCATTATCCTATTATGAATAAACATAAAGAGGTCATTACGACGGCTATTACAAATTATGATATACATGATATTGCACGAGCATCTATTACCTATGATGTGTCTAAATATTTTGTCATTCATAATATTCCAGCTCAACGTGAGTTGGTAAGTACGATTATGGAACATTGGAAATCTGGATTTGGCTCTACTTATAATCCTGATCGCAAGGATGCTTTCACAGGTGTGGAATTGGTAAATTCAATTGCGGTAGCGGTGCGAACAATTGAAGATATAGAAGGAACGAGACCGATTGTAGCTACAACAGATGCTCGCACCTATGATAATACGATTTCCTATGCACGGATGCGTGAACATCTTGAAAATGAGGGGCGCCCTGTGTTAGTATTATTTGGTACCGGTTATGGTATGACAAAAGAAACGATGGAAAGCTTTGACTATATTTTAGAACCTATATATGGCCATGGTGAATACAATCATTTATCCGTGCGTAGTGCCGTATCAATCATCTTAGATCGGCTGCGGGGCGAAGCATGGTGGAATAAATAGGAGGCGTCTATGTCAGGACATTCTAAATGGGCAAATATTAAACATAAAAAAGGTAAAACCGATGCATTAAAAGCTAAATTGGCTACAAAAATCGGTCGTGAAATTACCGTTGCAGCACGCATGGGTGGTGCAGATCCAACTGGTAATATGCGTTTGAAATTGGCTTTGCAAAAAGCTCGTGAAAATAATATCCCTAAGGATAACATTCAACGTGCTATCGACAAAGGTATCGGTGCTACGGACATGAATGCATATGAAGAAATCGTATACGAAGGTTATGGTCCTGCCGGTGTTGCCGTTACTGTTGAGGTGATGACTGATAATCGTAATCGTGCTGCTGCAGACGTGCGCCATGCATTCTCTAAACAAGGTGGTAACCTTGGTGAAAGTGGCTGTGTAGGCTGGATGTTCAAATCTAAAGGCGTATTTGTTATCGATAAAGAAGGTCATGATGAAGATGAGGTAACTATGCTAGCTCTTGAAGCTGGAGCAGAAGACCTTAAGTCTGAAGATGATGTATTTGAAATTTATACAACACCAGAGGATTTTGATGCGGTAGAAGCAGCGCTTGCTGATGCGGGTATCGAAACTGTAGTAGCTAAAATCACGATGATTCCAGATACAACGATTGAGTTGACTGGTGATGATGCTGTGAAAATGCAGAAAATGCTTGACGTATTGGATGATCTTGATGATGTACAAAACGTATATCATAATGGTATTTTGCCGGACGATGAAGAAGAATAATAATAAACGGGGCACTCTATGGGGTGCTCCTTTTCTATTGAAATTAAACTCGGATATTTATTAAAGTTAAGAAAATTAATATGTCTCATATATAATTCATAGGGGAATTCATGAACTTCGATGTGAAATTATGCTATAATAAAATAGATTATGTAATGGAGGTAGGCGGTAGCTTATCTCATTTTTAAACTAAGGGGGTTGGGGTGCGAATTATAGGAATTGACCCAGGCACGGCTATATGCGGATACGGCATTATTGACGTGAAGGGTAGCAAACTAACACCAGTAGCCTATGGGGCTATTACAACTCCTAAGGAATTAACTGATTCACAGCGACTGGAAATTCTATTTAATGATCTTAGTGATTTATTGGAGGAATATAGGCCTGATAAGTTCGGTGTGGAGGAATTATTTTTTAACCGTAATGTAACAACAGCCATTAAGGTAGGGCAAGCACGTGGTGTTATTTTATTGGCTGCTGAACAACAACGGATTCCTATTTATGAATATACACCATTACAAATTAAACAAGCTGTCACAGGTTATGGTAAAGCTGATAAGAATCAGGTCATTTATATGACGATGAATATTTTGGGGATTCGTGAGAAAATTAAGCCTGATGATACGGCAGATGCATTAGCTGTTGCTATCTGTACGGCTCATAGTTCTCACAATGATCGATTAAAGAGGTTGGTATAATGATAGGGTATGTGCGAGGTATCGTAACACATCTTTTTAAAGAATCGTGCTATGTTGATGTACATGGCGTAGGGTATCGCGTATATGTGCCGACCACTACGCGTCAACAGCTGACAGAGGGCCATGAGGCGACGCTATTCACGTATCTTAATGTACGAGAAGATGCAATGCAACTTTATGGCTTTTGGACGGAAGAAGAATATGAGTTGTTTATACTCCTCATTTCTGTTTCTGGTATCGGGCCCAAGGTGGGGCTTGGCATCTTGTCAGGCATGACACCTGAGGCTTTCAAATTAGCGATTATCAATGGACAGGTACAGCAATTAACAAAGTTACCTGGTATTGGTAAGAAGTCTGCGGAGCGACTTGTTTTAGAGTTAAAGGATAAAATCGCTAAGATGACACATATTTCTGCGGAATCACCTGCGACTATTCAGCCTGTTGGTGTTGCTGCAAACGGTGCTGCAGGAGAAGCCATTGAAGCCCTCGTATCCTTAGGATACTTGGAACGGGATGTAGCAGATATTGTAGAGTCTTTAGATGATGGTAAGCGTGATGTATCTGAGTTGATAAAAGTCAGCTTAATTGAGCTTGGGAAAGGACGATAAGGATGAATGAAGAAGTACGCCTTGTCGGCAATGGCGAGCACGAAGAGGATATATGGCAATATAGCCTTCGGCCTAAGCTTTTTAATGAGTATGTAGGTCAAGAAGAGGCTAAAGGCAATCTAAATGTGTATATTCAAGCTGCAAAACAGCGTGGGGAAGCATTGGATCACGTGCTACTTTATGGGCCTCCAGGTCTTGGCAAGACAACATTAGCAGGGATAATTGCAAATGAATTGGGTGTTAATTTTCGTATAACTTCTGGTCCTGCTATTGAAAAGTCTGGTGACTTAGCTGCAATATTAACAAATTTGGACGACCATGATGTATTATTTATTGATGAAATTCATCGCTTGTCTCGTAGTGTAGAGGAAGTGTTGTACTCTGCTATGGAAGATTATGCTATTGATATTATCATCGGTAAGGGTCCAAGTGCTCGAACTGTGCGCATTGACTTGCCAAAATTTACATTGGTAGGTGCCACGACTCGAGCGGGTGCTTTGGCGGCACCGTTACGGGACCGATTTGGTATTATTAATCGGTTGGAATATTATAAACAACCAGAGTTAGAATTTATTGTGACTCGAGCCGCAGAAATACTTAATATTGGTATTGTGTCGACTGGGGCAAGCGAAATTGCACGTCGTTCACGAGGAACACCGCGTATCGCAAACCGTCTGCTTAAACGGGTACGCGATTTTGCACAAGTCATTGGTGATGGGGTTATCACTCAAGAAATTGCAGATGAAGCATTACAACGTTTATATGTAGACAAAATGGGACTTGATCGAATTGATCGACGTGTGTTGGAATGTATTATTGAAAAATATGATGGCGGCCCTGTAGGGATTGATACCATTGCGGCGGCTATCAGCGAAGAGAGAGATACCATCGAAGATGTGTATGAACCATATTTGATGCAATTAGGATTTTTAGGACGTACACCGCGTGGGAGGGTGGCTACTAAATTGGCCTATGAGCATTTAGGTATTTCACAGACAGGGAAATAACAATGAAAACGAAACGATTACAATTGATGATAATGGCCACTTTATTTTTAGGTGTAAACATTGGCGGTGCTTCTGTAGCACATGGAGCGACGCTGCAAAATAAAAGTGCAGTGGTAACGAAAAAGCCAACGCCAAAATCAACAGTATCTAATACAACTGTATCGAAAGTAAATACGACGAAGAAATCTAGTTTTCGTCCACTTGCTACTAAACCAGTTGCAAAGCCGGTCGCAACAACTAAAACGGTTTCTAAGTCAACTGCTACATCTACGGTGGTTAAACCTAGTGCAAAACCGGTTAATGTAGCAAAGCCTGCTACAGCTACAAAGCCGGTAACGATGGCTAAACCAGTTAGTGCAACAAAATCAACTAGTACTGCGAAATCTAGTACTAATGCAACAGCTACGAAATCAGCTGCTACAGGTAAAGCTACAACGGCTACAAAACCTGCGGCTTCTGCTACTGCAAAGCCAGCTACTAAACCTGCAGTTACTGGTGATAAACCTGTAGCACAAAAAAGAGCTACTGAAAAAACAGCTACTAAAAAGGTAGTAAAAACAACGGATGTGAATAGCATTCAAGCCAATACAGCAGTTATTACTCGCAACAAAGTGGGCTCCGTAGTGACGCCTGCTACAGAACGTAAAGAAAACATGCCAAATGTACGTGTTCTACTAGGTAGTCGTAGCTCCGATGCTACTGTTACATCTACAGCTAATATGGTTGTATTGAACAGCGGTAATGGTCAAGTTAGCACAATCAGTGCTAATCGTGGTACATCTATTGGCGTTCGCGGCGGCAAGATTGCTGTAAATGGAAAGGCTATTGATAGTGTGGTTACATTGAAGCCTGCGAATGGTGATGCACCATTCTTGTTCGAAGGTAAAGGTTATCGTGGCGGTTTAACATTACGTGCCAATAATGGAACCATGATGGTCATTAATTCTGTGCCCCTTGAGGATTACCTGTATGGTGTTGTCCCACAAGAGGTAGTACCGTCTTGGCCGGCTGCTGCATTAGAGGCACAAGCCGTAGCAGCTCGTACTTATGCTCTTCATACGATGGAACAAAATAAAGGTAAATTCTACGATGTGAGTAATTCCACGGATCATCAAGTATACAGTGGTGTGAGTGGTGAATCTCAAGCTACCACAAATGCAGTAAATAAAACTAAAGGCGTAGTTATGCTTTATGATCAACGTCCTATTAATGCCTTATTCCATTCTGATGGCGGTGGCTATACAGAGGATAGTGTAAATGTTTGGGGAAGTGATGTGCCATACTTGAAAGGGGTAAAAGACTTTAGTACTGGTACATCTACATCGAATTGGACTGTTACTACCTCTCGTCAAGCTCTTGAAAGTAAACTTAATGCGGCAAGTAAAGGGGTAGGTAAATTGAAGAGCATTCAGTTGACTCCTCTTGGTAAGCCTGGGCAACAAACATCGGACCGCGGTGTATCAGGTCGTATAAAGAGTGCTACTTTCATAGGTACCTCTGGAAAAACTACTGTAGATGGCGATGCATTGCGTAGTATTTTAGGTTTAAAATCTACACTATTTGATTTCTATGTAAATCACAATCCTGCTAAAGGCACGGGAAAGGCATATCATAGCTTTACTGGCAAGAATGATACTGTTTATATTAAAGGCCACGGTTGGGGTCATGGCCTTGGTATGTCTCAATGGGGCGCTGCGGAAATGGCAAAGCGTGCTAATCCTGGAGATACAAATTATTACCAAACTATTTTGCGTCACTACTATAGTGGCATTACATTGAAGAAAATGTATTAATAAGGATAACGATGAAAGTTACAGATTTTGATTATGAATTGCCAGAGGAACTGATTGCTCAACATCCCATAGAGCCTCGTGATACAGCACGGCTTTTAACCTTGGATAAGGTAAGTGGTAAAGTTAGTCATAAAGAGCATTTTTACGATTTGCTTGAAGAACTTCACGAAGGTGATGTACTCGTATTTAATAATACGAAGGTTATCCCTGCGAGATTATATGGTCATCGACAAGGCTCTGGTGGTAAAGTAGAGGTACTTCTACTCACACCATGTGGTGAAAATCGATGGGAATGCCTTGTTAAACCTGGTAAAAAGTGTCCTGTTGGTCAAGTTATTGAGTTTGATGACCGCCTGAGAGGGATTGTGATTGATAAGACTGAATTTGGAGGTCGTATCATTGAGTTCACTTGCAATGGTGTGTTTGATGATGTGATTCAAGAAATTGGTGAAATGCCATTACCTCCATACATTCATGAAAAGTTAGAAGATAAAGACCGTTATCAAACGGTATATGCTAAGGAAAAAGGCTCTGCTGCGGCACCAACTGCAGGACTTCACTTTACACCTGACCTCTTAGAAAAGATTAAAGCTAAAGGTGTAGAGCTTGAGTTTGTAACCTTACATGTTGGACTTGGCACCTTTAGACCTGTATCGGCAGAGACTATTGAAGACCACGAAATGCATAGTGAGTTCTTTGTTGTACCTCAAGATACGGCGGATCGAATCAATGCAGCCAAACAAAAAGGGTCTCGTATCATTGCCGTAGGTACTACATCGGTGCGTACTCTTGAGTCTGCTACGAATGATGATGGTGTATTACAAGGTATGAGTGGTTGGACTCAAATTTTTATCTATCCTGGCTATAAATTTAAGATGATTGATGCGTTGGTAACGAATTTTCACTTGCCTCAATCTACATTGTTAATGTTGATTAGTGCACTAGCTGGTCGTGAACACTGTTTGGCGGCCTACGAAGAAGCTGTTAAAGAACGTTATCGTTTCTTTAGCTTCGGCGATGCTATGTTTATACGTTAGGAGGGACTATGCCGAGTATTACTTATGAATTACAAAAGACATGTCCTCATACGGGGGCACGGGCAGGTTTATTGCATACGCCACATGGTACCTTTCAAACACCGATGTTTATGCCTGTAGGCACGCAAGCGACAGTTAAAACTATGACACCAGAAGAACTAAAGGCTATGGGTTCTCAAGTTATTTTGAGTAATACGTACCATTTATTTCTTCGCCCAGGGCCGGAGCTTATAGAAGAGGCTGGGGGCCTACATAAATTTATGAATTGGGATCAAGCGATTCTTACTGATAGTGGTGGATTCCAAGTATTTAGTTTAGGCGATATGCGCAAAATTACTGAGGATGGTGTTACATTTAGATCCCACATTGATGGATCAAAACAGTTTCTATCTCCTGAAGTGGCTACAAAGGTACAAGAACAATTAGGTTCTGATATTGCGATGGCTTTTGACGAATGTATTCCGTATCCCGTGGATCATGATTATGCGAAATGCTCTACGGCGCGTACCACGCGTTGGGCGCATCGTTGCCAAGAGGCTCGTAAAGCTCATGACCGCCAAGGCATGTTTGGTATCGTTCAAGGTGGCATGTACAAAGACTTGCGCAAACAAAGTGCGGAAGAACTTGTAGCTATGGATTTTGAAGGTTATAGCATCGGGGGTTTATCCGTTGGGGAACCTCATGATTTAATGAATGAAATCTTAGAATATACTACGCCATTATTGCCAACTAACAAGGCTCGTTATTTGATGGGTGTTGGCACCGCAGATTGTCTGGTAGAAGGTGTAGCACGTGGAGTTGATATGTTTGATTGTGTATATCCAACTCGTGTTGCTCGAAATGGGATGGCCATGACCTGGAATGGTCGCCTTAATATTCGAAATGCTCAATTTGCTCATGATTGGGGCCCTTTAGAAGAAGGTTGCCAATGTTATACATGTAAAAATTATTCCCGTGCATATATTCGTCACTTATATAAGGCAGAAGAGATTTTGGCATTACGCCTTGTAACGTATCATAATCTCTATTTCTTATTAGAGTTTATGCGTCAAATGAGACAAGCTATCTTAGAAGATCGGTTCCCGCAATTTAGAATGCAATTTTGGGATAGCTTTAAAAAATAGTAATTAAGTCTAGTCAAATTTATATTAGGTGGCTATACTAGAAAAGAAATACATATTTATTAACCTAGGAGGATAACATGGGAGATATTCAACAAATCTTGCAAACTAGCTGGCCTATTTTGTTAATGGTAGTAATTTTTTACTTTTTACTGTGGCGTCCACAAAAGAAACAACAAAAAGAGCGTGCTAGCTTGTTAGGTAGCTTAAAAAAAGGCCAAAAAATCGTTACTATTGGTGGTATTTATGGCGAAATTGTTGAACTTGATGATGAAAAAGTCAAGGTACAGGTATCTGAAAAAGTTGAATTAACATTTGCTCGTACAGCAGTTGCTAACGTACTGTCTAAGAAAAACAAGGAAGAAAAATAATGAATACAAAGGAAGCAGTGCGCCAGGCGTGTAAGTCTCAGCGCGCTGCTTTATCCGTTGCTGATTGTAGGTCGTGGACGCCGATGTTGACGAATCAAATCGTTAATAGTCCTGAGTATATATCGGCAAAAAACATTATGGCCTATTTGGCGATGCCTAAAGAGGCCAATTTAGACGATGTGATTCGTCATGCTTTAGAACATGATAAATCTGTATACGTTCCAGTATGTACTGATAAGACGACTATGATTGCAGTTCGTCTTAAGTCTCTAGAATCTATCACTCGGGGTGTGTTAAATATACGCATTCCCTCTGAGCCATACGATATTATTGATCCGTGTGACTTGGATTTGATTTTAGTGCCTGGTGCTGGCTTTGACCGTCAAGGTGGTCGCATGGGAATGGGGAATGGGTATTATGATCGATTTCTCAAGGAACTTTCACCAAGTACATTTATGGGCGTATGTTGGACTGTACAATTATGGGAAACACCAATCCCGATGGATGAGCTAGACCAACGAATGAGTAAAATTGTGACAGAGCAAGGCATTATACATTGTGTATAGCAGAAGGGAGCAACTATTTTGAACGGTAAAGCTATTATCAAGTTTTTAGTAGTCATTGCTGTCATCATTGGTACCTTTGCGTATTGTATTCAACCTTTAGCAGGTTCTTTGAAACAAGGCCTAGACTTGCAAGGTGGTACGCATATTGTATTGGAAGCAGAAGATTCTGCGACTGGTACAGCTGACAATGATGCAGTAGAACGGGCGAAGCAAATCTTAGAGCGTCGTATTAATGAAATGGGTTTGTCTGAACCATTGGTACAACGTGAAGGGGCTCGTCGTATTATCATTGAATTGCCAGGTGTAAAAGATCCTGACGAAGCGATTAAACGTATCGGTAAAACAGCGGTCTTGGAATTTAAAAACGACCAAGGTCAAACCGTTATGACTGGTGATGACTTAAAAGATGCTAAAGAAGAGTTAGGTCAAAATAAACAACCACTCGTTGCTATTGAATTAAGTGATGAAGGGGCTAAGAAGTTTGCTGATTTAACATCTAAAAATATTGGTCGTCGTATTGCCATTACATTGGATGGTAAAGAATTGACTAATCCTGTAGTACAACAAGCAATTACAGGTGGTAAAGCCACTATTTCTGGTAGTCAAAGTTTAGAAGAAGCTAAAGACTTAGCTATTTTATTACGTTCCGGTGCATTGCCTGTTAAAATTAATGTATTGGAAGTGCGTACAGTAGGTCCTTCTTTGGGGCAAGACTCCAAGGATAAATCTGTTGTAGCCTTCAGTGCCGGTATTGCAATGATCATGATTTTCTTGGTTATTTTATATCGTTTTTCTGGTATCGTAGCTAATATTGCATTACTTGTATATGTTATGCTCTTATTGCTCGTATTAGGCAAAGGCTTTAATGCGACTATGACATTGCCAGGTATTGCTGGTATTATCTTATCCATGGGTGTTGCGGTAGATGCGAATATTCTAATCTTTGAACGTTTCAAGGAAGAGGTATTTTCCGGTAAATCTATGCGGGTTGCTATGGAAGCAGGTTTTAGCCGTGCGTTAGCCACAATTACTGATGCAAACGTATCCGTTATCATTACAGCTGGTATCTTAACTATTTTAGGATCTGGTCCTGTAAAAGGCTTTGCTATCAGCTTAGGTGTAGGTGTTGTGGTAAGTATGTTCACAGCGATTACTGTGAGTCATTTCTTATTGCGCTTATTAATTGATTGTAACTTTACAAACCATCCATTCTGGTTTGGTGCGAATATTTCTCCAAGCACAAGTGCTGACGCATTTGCACCTAAATCTTTGAAAGGAGGTAAACGCAAATGACATTAGACGTAATTAAACATCATCGTTGGTGGTTTGCTATTTCCTCCACACTCGTTATTATCAGCTTAATTTCCATATTTACTAAAGGGTTTAACTTTGGTATTGATTATACTGGTGGTACTATTGTTGAAGTTGTATTTGATCAACCTGTAGAGGTTAGTCAAGTTCGTGACGTTCTAAAAGAATATAATCTTGAAAATGCACAAATTCAGCTTTCCGGTGATACTACTGGTGATACAGCTGGCGAAGACGTAATGATTCGTACACGTAATCTTGAGTCTAGTGAAAGTGCAGCTGTTGTTGATTCTTTGACTAAATCTATTGGTAACAATACAGTTAAACGTATTGAAACTGTAGGTGCTGTAATTGGCTCTGAAGTTACGGAACATGCGTTATTAAATCTTGTTATAGCATTCGCAGCATTAGCTTTATATATTTCTTATCGTTTTGAATATAAGGTTGCCATTTCTGCTTTAGTTGCCATTTTTCATGACTTGATTATGGTTCTTGGTGTTTTCTCTTATTTCCAATTAGAGATTGATGCATCCTTCTTAGCTGCCATTCTTACGGTTGTAGGTTATTCTATGAATGAATCCGTAGTAATCTTTGACCGTGTTCGTGAAAATACGCATACACATAAACGTTCTGATACATTTGCAGATCTTGCGAATGCATCTATTACACAAAGTATTCATCGTAGTTTCTATACATTGGCAACAGTTATGTTTGCTTGTGTATCCCTTTATTTATTTGGTGGAGATACTACAAAGAACTTTGCTCTTTGCATGATTATCGGCTTTGCTAGCGGTGCGTACTCCTCTATCTGTGTAGCTACATCCTTGTGGGTTATGTGGAAGAGTCGCAATAAAAATGACGTACGTAATCAATAATAAGTTATAAATTATTATTATTGTGTTAATGATTAAAGTACAAGAACCTCTCTTGATTTATTTTTAGAGAGGTTCTTTTATTTTGCCATCTTTTATTATGTAAAACGGTATAGGTATTTTACAGATAATAGTCATTTTTAACTATATAAAATTTAAAAAGGCTTGTTCTTGAATTCTATAAGATAGAGGCGTAAAATGGCTAGGTGACACGATACAAAAGGGAGATACAAATATGGATTCAAATAGATTATGGAGCCCTGCTTTTACTAATTATGGTATTAGTAGTGGTATTTTATATATGACTCAATATGTTCTCGTAGCGGCATTGCCAATTGTAATCACGTCTGAACTGAGTGGCAGCGATCTTGATGCGGGCTTAGCGATGACATATTTTCAAATTGGCACAATTTTATGTAGGATTTTTGCAGGACGATTAATAGATGGTTTTAATAAGCGTATTGTTCTATCAATATCAACAGCCTTGTTTTTCATTATTATGGGATTATTTAATTTTGCTACCTCCTTAGAGGCTGTTTTTGTACTACGTGGGTTGCATGGTGTTGTGTTTGCCCTTGGAACAACTGTGATGGCTACTTTAGCAGTATTAGTATTACCTCCTAATCGAAAAGGTGAGGGGGTTAATATGTTTGCTATCTTTTCAAATATAGCAATGGTTTTAGGACCTGCTATCGGTCTATATGCTTTATCGTCATACGGTAGTATGGCATTGTATATATTTTTAACGGTTATGACTGGATTGGCCATGGTCTTAAGTAATATTATTCCCCTATCAAAGGAGTTAACATTACCTAAACAATCAAAATATAAAGGTTGGCATATTTCCCAGTTTATAGAAAATAAAAGTTTACCTTGGGCTTTAATGGGCTTATTTATTGGTTTTACTTACTCTGGTGTTTTAGTTTTTATACCTATAGAACTTAATAGCATGGGGGCAGGAATATGGGGAAGTGCTTTCTTTGCTATTTTTGCGTTGATGATTATTATTAGTCGGCCTATAGTAGGAAAAATATATGCTCGATATGGTTCAAAAATTATTATCTATACAGGATTAGGATTATTTATATTAGGCTTATTTGGATTGGGATTAGCTATAACACCATTAGCTATTCTATTCACCGCTCCATTGTTGGGGTTAGGTTATGGTGCAGCACAACCTGCATTCCAAGCGCTGGCTATACAATCAGCTCCTATTGAGCGTGCGGGTGTATCAACAGCAACTTATTTTCTAGCCTTAGATATAAGTGTCGGTACTGGATCGGTTATACTTGCAGTATTAGCTAGTGCGTGGGGCTATCAATATTTATATATGTTCACTGCATTGGTTATGGTGATAGCGCTTGCTTTGTATCATATATGGGTAAAAAGATATACTCCTTTAGAACTATAGTTGTTTAAGGTAAAAATTGGGTAAATAAATATTAAACAAGTTAAAATGGCTTCTAATGAGATATTATGTATAGGATGCAATAAAAATAATGAAAGAAAGATGAATTTTTTAGGATAACAATTTTATATATTGACGTTTATTATATTTATGCTATACTTATACAAGTCATTAGGACACAGCTCAAATGATAAGTATGAAAAACTTCTTAGAAGTTAAAAAAAGCACTTGACGGAATGAGCTGGACTTGATACAATAATCAAGTCGCCAGTTGATGAAACACTTTGAAGAAAGAGTGTGTAGACTGGTACAGATCTTTGAAAACTGAACAATGATAGGTAATCAATCATAACGATTGAACATATGCCAGAGTGCGGGTTTTGACATAGTCAAAACCAACCATAATTCAAAGTTACTTCAATGTAACGACAACAAATAATGAGCTATTCAAATAGCTTCAAGATATCTTGGAGAGTTTGATCCTGG
>NZ_JAGZIJ010000004.1:0-138841 GCF_018366295.1 Veillonella parvula | reverse complement strand
AGGATCCACCTGTTCCCATCTCGAACACAGTAGTTAAGCTCATAAACGCCGAAAGTACTTGGCTGGAGACGGCCTGGGAGGATAGGAAGCCGCTGATTGACTAAAAGAAAAAGGTCTACCTAAAGGTAGGCCTTTTTCTTTTTGCTAGTCTTCGACTAGCTAACCCTACTAGAGCAGCCTCCAGCCAAGGTTGTAGAGGTTGTATCTATGTACGTGTCCGTGTAAGACGGCCCTGGGAAAAGCAGGGCAGTAGAAGATGGAGGAGTGAAACGACGACAGATTCACTGCATCGCTTTCTTCCGAACGTAAGATTTACCGAGCTGCGAAGCAGAGAAGGGAAATCCACAGTGAGGAAGCAAGTAGGGCAACCGAAGAGGTCTTAGAGCTAAGCGACGCAGCCGAACCATATGAGTGCTTCCGAACGTAAGATTTACCGAGCTGCGAAGCAGAGAAGGGAAATCCACAGTGAGGATTGATAGGAAGCCGCGGCTAATGGTAGTATCTAACTAATCCATACGGTAACGAGGCACAACGTGCCAATGTTACCGAACCGTAAAGCAGTTGAGCTACTTTAAATATATGTAAATAAACTTTATCTAATCGATACCGCGGTGCGCAGCACCAATGGTATCGAACCGTAAACTAGTTGAGCAACTCCATATTTATGTAAATAACAAGCCCCATGATCACAAAATCATAGAGCCTATATATTAATAACAACTTATTAGGAATTTAATATATATACAAAAAAAGAGCTGCCTAAGCAGCTCTAATTCTTTATTATTCTACACCAACCATTACGCTAGTGGATTTGATAACAGCGACAACTTCTTTGCCAACTGCTAAGCCTAATTCTTTAACGGATTGAATAGTAATGTCAGCAGTAACAATATTATTATTACCTACGTTGATTTTTACGATTGCATTTACAGCGCCTTCTTGGATCTCAACGATAGTACCTTTTAATTGATTTCTTGCACTTAATTTCATGGATATCTCCTTAAAAAACAATACAAAAAGTATATATATTATAATATTTTGCATATAATTTGTGATATACATTACATCACAAATTATATGGAGCGGGCGAAGGGAATCGAACCCTCCTCTCAAGCTTGGGAAGCTCGCATTCTACCGATGAACTACGCCCGCACGATGTAAATATTGTATCATATATTTACATATACATTCAAGTAATCATAGATATATCTATGATTATACCTATAGTAGTAAATGTATTGAATTACTTTCAATCTAGATGTATAAAATAATAGAAAAGGAGGAATTCGTATGTCAAAAGTATATAAAGTTCATAAATGGTTATCTATCATTTCCTTAATTTTCTTCTTAATGTTTTGTATTACAGGATTAGTACTCATGTTTCGAACTGAGTTAAATGCATGGGCTCAAGGTGGAACAATACATCATTCATCAGCTATAATGTCGATGAATGAACATGAAGAATCTATATTTAAGTATGCTGATCAGGGGGCACTACTTGTTAAACAGAAATATCCATCAAAAGATATTTTGAATATATCCCCTGCTATGGGGGCTACACATATTTTACGGTATCGTATTATTGAATCTACGGCTACGGTAGCACCTCCAGCTCGCATGGGAATGGGTGGGGATTATGTTTTATATAATCCTATATCTAAAGAACTGATTACTTCACATAATGAGCCTCCTGTACATCCTTGGATTCGTAGTATGTTACATACTCTTCATCAATTACATACACGATTAGATTTAGGTAAAATTGGCATATATATTGTAACATTCTTATCATTTTTATGTAGTCTCACTATTATTTCAGGGATTTTTTTATATGGTCCATTTCGTAAAAGTTATTCTAAAGCCTCTGTTTTATCTAAGAAAATGAAAATAGGTGTATTACATCGTGAATTCTCAATAGTTGCAACGGTCTGGGGATTTATATTATGTATAACAGGTGTATGGATTGGGGGCTTTTTTATTGCAAATGATAACTATAATGCCGATGTACTTCATAATGCTAAACAGGAACTTTCGATTGGACAATCTGAAATATTGCAACCATCAGAAGCAATTTCTCGTATAATGAAAGTATATCCAGATCGACAAGTTATTTCTATGGATTATCCATCTAAGTTTAACAATTACCATTATGCATTTTATTTAGGTGCAGAAAATGATGATGATCCAGCTATGTTTCTTGGACAGCCTGTATATGCTAACTTGTATGTCGATTCTAGTAATGATAGATTTTCTACTAAAGCAGTTCCATGGTATTTTACAGGTATGACGACTATGATTAACCTACATATTCATAATCATAATACGATGGCTCTGAAGATATTGTGGGCTATATGGGATATTGTTCTCATTATTGGTATCGTGACTGGACTTATGATGACTATTATTAGAAAGTATAAAAAATCAGATGTAATTCTATCTAAAGTATCGGTAGAGGAAAAGCATATTTGGCGTACACCATTATTTTGTAGTATATCTGTTCTTATAGGATTGCTTCTACCACTTTGGCAAAATCCTGTTATGAATACGATTGCTGCTATTTGTTTAACTGTATCACTTATTGTATTTTTTATCTCTTTACTTAAAGAAAGTAAACAATATTGATTATTTTCGAACTGAAATGATATAATAATAAATATAGTTGTTTTTATATACATAAAAATACGTATTATTATTTATGACTCAGAAAGTGGTAGTTATTATGAATTTTATAAAAGCATTTTTCCAGTCAGAGTCTGCTGGTGGGATATCCTTGCTGTCCGCTGCTATTTTAGGCGTTCTTGTGGCGAACTCACCGATTGCAGCACAGTATTTTGCAGTCATGCAAATACACCTTGGTCCAATGACTATACTGGAGTGGGTAAATGATGCCTTAATGGCTCTTTTTTTCCTTTATGTTGGTATAGAGATCAAGAAGGAAATGATTTCTGGGGAGCTTGATACGAAGGCGAAACGTGTGCTTCCCGTATTAGCCGCATTTGCAGGTGTTATTACGCCAGCTATTGTGTATTATTTTGCGGCTGGATATATGCCAGAATATAGACATGGTTGGGGGATTCCTACCGCTACAGATATCGCTTTTGCTATAGGCGTTATTACAATGCTTGGTAATAAGGTATCTACAGCGATGAAAGCCTTTCTAGCTGCATTAGCTATTATTGACGACTTGATTGCCATAGTCGTTATTGCTCTCTTTTATGGGGCAGGCGTTAATTTTATGGATTTAATAGCTGCTGCGGCTGTAACTGGTTTACTGATTTATACTAATAAGCAAGGCTATTTAAGACCACTTCCGTATTGTGTTCTAGGATTAGTTCTTTGGTATTTAGTTTTAAAATCTGGTGTGCATGCTACCATTGCTGGTGTTGTACTGGCTATGACAATTCCTTTTAAAGGTAAAGTTATAGATAAGGTAGTATATCCTATGGAAGAATGGGCCCATGCTTTACGCAATTGGGTAAACTTCTTAATTATACCATTATTTAGTTTTTTAAATGCTGGTGTATCCTTTGCTGATTTTTCCATAGATAATTTATTCCATCCTGTAATCATAGGTGTTTCATTCGGTTTAATCTTAGGAAAACAATTAGGTATATTCTCTGCCGTCTACATTTTGGTTCAATCTAAGGCAATTAAGATGCCTACAAAAACGACGTGGCCTGAAATTTATGGGACAGCTATTTTGTGTGGTATTGGCTTTACTATGAGCCTTTTTGTTGCTACACTGGCTTTCCCACCAGGTATAACACAAGAAATGGCTAAGGTAGGTATCTTTATAGGATCAATCACGGCAGGCTTGCTAGGTGCGATTGTCCTAATTTTAGCTTATCAAATACGCAAGATGCGTGGTAAAATTTAATAAAATAATCTTTTGTAAGTATAGAAAGGATTCAAATGGAACGCATTTTTGTTTTCTTACGTTCTCCAGGTGCAGCTACATCTGTACTCCTAGGAGCAACAGTACTCGCTTTAATTTTAGCGAACTCTCCATCATCTGAACAATACTTTCAAATCGTTAATCACCATATAGGTAATCTAACAATTTTAGAATGGGTTAATGATGCATTGATGGCAATCTTCTTCCTTTTTGTAGGTCTCGAAGTTAAGCGTGAATTAGTATCAGGTGAGCTTAATACTAATGCTAAGCGTGTGATGCCAGGCATTGCCGCATTATTTGGTGTTCTAACGCCCGCTTTTATCTACTACTTAATTGCAGGTTTTCATTCTGAATATATACATGGTTGGGCAATACCAACTGCTACGGATATTGCATTTTCCATCGGTATTATATCTGCATTAGGCTCTAGAGTACCGAATTCAATGAAAGTATTTCTAACAGCTCTTGCCGTTATAGATGATTTGATTGCTATCATCGTAATTGCAATCTTCTATGCGTCAAGTATTCACATGATGTATTTAGGTGCAGCTGTCGTAGTTGTAGCTGCTTTAATCTATTGTAATAAGCAAGGATATGTACGACCTTTACCATATATCATTCTAGGGTTTATCCTTTGGTATTGTGTATTAAAATCTGGTTTACATGCAACTATGGCTGGTGTAATCTTAGCTATGACAATTCCTTCAAAAGGCAAACGAGGCCGTAAGTATGTTCGCCCAATGCAACATTGGGAACATTTATTGTCCAATTGGGTTAGTTTTTTAATTGTACCAATATTTGCATTCTTTAATGCTGGTGTAGATTTACGTAATGTATCTGTTAATGACTTAACGCATCCTGTAGTGCTTGGTGTTGCATTAGGCCTTATTATAGGGAAACAAATAGGTATTTTTGGTGCAGTATTTGCGATGGTGAAATGTGGCCTTGTACCAATGCCGACAGAAGCTAATTGGAAGCATGTATATGGTACTGCGATTGTATGTGGTATAGGCTTTACAATGAGTATCTTCGTATCTATCTTGGCATTTGAACCCGGTCACGCTCAAGAAATGGCAAAAGGTGGCGTTATACTTGGCTCATTAATCTCTGCATTATTCGGCTACATCTTCTTAAGACTTGTTGGTGCAAACCGAAAAGAATGTCATATTGGTGTATACCATAACTGCTAAAATTGAATAAAACTATTAAATCTCCATTATAGACTGAAGAGTATTTCCGACTTTAGAAGTAATCTAAGCGAATATTCTTGCAGGATATAATGGAGATTTTCATTGGTATCTTATAATTTTATGATATATATGTAATACACCCTTAAAACTATACTATAACTATAATTTAATATATATGAATTATTGATATTAATAGAACTTTTATGGTTTATAGATTATTTAAAACTGTATAGTATACTACTTAATGTAAGGTGAGGTGTATATGATAAAAAAAATAATTATTGCATGTACGCTTGTTTGTATGATTGTAATGGTATCCTCTGTATCATTAGCAAAAACTATTGATCGGGGACAACGAGGGCATCACGTTAGTAAGGTGCAAACCATGTTAAAGCATCAAGGTTTTTTACATGATTCTATAGATGGCATTTACGGTCATAATACAGAACAAGCTGTTCGAAAGTTTCAAAAATCTAAAGGGCTCCCTGTAGATGGTCGTGTTGGTCCAGCTACGATGAATGCTTTGGAAAAGATGGAGACTCGTTATGGTGGCCATGGCACAGAACGCAATCATAATGGAGTGCCTAATAAATACTCTAAAGTTTTAACGATGGAGGCTAGTGGCTATTCATCTCAAGATCCTGGCAACGGAAAATATACAGCTACAGGTAGTCGTCTACGGAAGGGACTTGTGTCTGTAGACCCTAAATTAATCCCCTTGGGAACGCGATTATATATTGAAGGTTATGGCTACGCTGTAGCTGACGATGTAGGTGGTGCTATCAAAGGGCATCGCATTGATTTAGCTTTTGATTCTCGTGCAGAAGCATTGCAGTTTGGACGTCAATCTGTAAAGGTTTATATTTTATAATGATGACTCTCTAGCTTTATATAACTATATGATAGGTTTATAGACTAAAATCATATTCTTGTATAAAATGCTAGAGAGTTTTTCTTTTACCGAATTATAATGTATTCAAAACCTCGAATATTCGGAAATTATGGTATAATATAGATATATGATGATGACTCATGATGTTAAATTGATGAGTATACTCAATAGTTATATGATGAATGGTAAAGGATAATCCTATGGATAAAGTACGGCGTGTAGAACGAATGGTGGCAATGACAAAACTGTTAGTTGATTCACCACAAAAATTGATTCCTTTAAATTATTTTTGCGACTTTTTTGGCATGGCTAAATCAACGGTTAGTGAAGATTTAACATGTGTAAGGCAGTCTATGGAACACTTTCAACTGGGGACCTTAGAAACGGTGGCCGGTGTAGCTGGTGGGGTACGATTTATTCCGCATCGTAAGGGAACACAAGCGAACGATATTTTACGCGATGTGCAAGCTCGTTTAATGGAGCCAGATCGTATCATTCCCGGTGGTTTTATTTATATGTCTGATATCTTATATGATTGGCACGTAATGACACGTCTGGGTGAGATTATTATGACTCGTTTCGTGGACCGTGAACCAGACTATATTTTGACTGTAGAAACAAAGGGAATCCCTTTGGCTGTAATGGTAGCGAGAGCTTTTAATAAACCACTTGTTATTGCTAGACGTGATAGTAAGGTAACAGAAGGTTCTGCTATTAGCATCAATTATGTAACAGGCTCCTCCGGGCGCATTCAAACTATGACACTAACTAAACGGGCAATTCCTCCAAATGCGAAGGTGTTAATTATCGATGACTTTATGAAAGCTGGCGGTACCGCTAAGGGGCTTAAAGAATTAGTTCTTGAAATGAGTGGGGTCGTTGTTGGCACAGGTGTTCTTGTAGCTACAGCTGAACCAAGTCCGAAGTTGATCAATGATTATGAATCACTATTTACTTTTTATGGTATCGATGAAAATACAAAGAAAATTAGTATAGAGCCTGTGTTAGATGCAGAGTAAATCATTAATATTAGGAAGATTATAGGCTGATATAATGGTTTATATTGAGTATTGACCTATGGGCTAAATAATGACGTAAAGAATATTTAAAATGGTTTAGAGATAAAAGAGATAACAGATAGGAGATTACTATGAATATTGCAAGCCTTATTTTAGCTGCTGGTAAGGGTACGCGTATGAAGTCTAAATTGCCAAAAGTGTTACACAAGGTCGGCGGTAAGGCGATGGTAGAACGCGTTCTTGAAACGGTGCAATCCATTGGTACCAATCGCGATGTTGTTATCGTTGGTTTTGGTGGCGATGCAGTACAAAATTACTTGGGGGAGCGTGCTGAATTTGTTCGTCAAGAAGAACAAAATGGTACAGGTCATGCAGTTAAGATGGCTCAACCAGTACTTGGTGACTATGATGGTACAATCTTATTGTTATGCGGTGATACTCCCTTGGTTACAAAAGAAAGTTTAGAAGCACTTTTAGAAGAACATAAAAATTCCGGTGCAGCAGCTACAATCTTAACTGCTCATATGCCGGATCCAACTGGTTATGGACGTATCATTCGCAATGAAGCGGGTTCTGTAGTTCGTATCGTAGAACAGAAAGATGGTAAACCTGAAGAACTAGCGGTTCAAGAAGTAAATACAGGTATGTACGCTTTTGATAGTAAAAAATTATGGCCTTGCTTAGATCAATTATCTGATGATAATGCCCAAGGTGAATTGTATATTACTGATGTAGTTGGTATTCTCGTAAGTGGTGGCGACAAGGTAAGTGCATACATGACTAAGGATTTTGAAGAATCTTTAGGTGTAAACTCACGTTTGCAATTAGCAGAGGCTGAAGCTATATTAAAACATCGTAAAAATGTTGAGTTAATGACTGCTGGCGTAACAATTATTGATCCTGAAAATACCTATGTGGATCCTGAGGTAACAGTAGGTGCAGATACAATTTTGCATCCTGGTACAGTCCTTGAAGGTGATACCGTGATTGGTGAGCGTTGTGAAATTGGACCACATACTCGTTTGACGAATGTAAAAGTCGGCAATGATACGATTATCCACTTTACTTATGGTCATGACTGTGAAGTAAAAGACGGTGTAGATGTAGGTCCATATGTTCATTTGCGTCCAAATACAGTTCTAGGCAACAAGGTTCATGTAGGTAACTTTGTAGAAGTTAAAAATTCTAATGTTGGGGAAGGAACTAAGTTTCCACATCTCTCCTATATCGGCGACAGCGATGTTGGGGCCGGTGTTAATATTGGCTGTGGTACTATTACCGTAAACTATGATGGGAAAGTTAAGCATCGTACTACTATTGGTGATGGCGCATTTGTTGGCTGTAATAGTAACTTAGTAGCTCCTGTGACAGTGGGTAATTATAGTTATGTGGGTGCGGGCTCTACTATTACTAAAAACGTACCAGATAAGGCCTTAGCTGTAGGTCGTAGTAAGCAAATTGTGAAAGAAAATTGGGTAACAGAGGATACTTTCAAAAAGAAATAAAAAAAATCTCATATTTTTTAACACAATTAGGTCAAAATAGTATACAATAAAAAGGCAATAGTGTGTATCTGTAATGTATAGATTATGGATAAGTAACCAGTATAGGAGCAAATGAAAGGGTAACAAAATGGCATTTGAAGACGGCAAAAAACTCAAGATTTTCACAGGTAATGCAAATCCTGCATTGGCAAAGGAAATTTGTGATTATTTAGGGTTGCCTTTAGGTGAAGCATTTGTAGGTCGTTTTAACAATGGCGAAGTACAAATAATGATTGATGAAAGCGTACGTGGCAAAGATGTATTTATCATTCAACCAACTAGCTATCCTGTAAATGATAATTTAATGGAACTCATGGTTATGGCTGACGCGTTAAAACGCGCTTCTGCACGTCATATCACTGCAGTAGTACCTTACTATGGCTATGCTCGCCAAGACCGTAAGACTCGTGGTCGTGAGCCGATTACAGCTAAATTAGTAGCTAATTTGATGCAAACGGCAGGTATTACACGTCTTGTAACAATTGATTTGCATGCAGGCCAAATTCAAGGTTTCTTTGATGTGCCTGTAGATCATTTGTTTGGCGCATCTATTTTGGCTAAATACATTAATGAAAAAAATATGGAAGATGTTATCGTTGTATCTCCTGACCTTGGCGGTGTTACAAGAGCTCGTGATTTGGCTGACCGCATTGGTGCACCGATTGCAATCATTGAGAAAAAACGCCCTGAACCAGGTGTGGCTAAAGTTATGAATCTCATCGGTGATGTGGCAGGTAAAAACTGTATTATTATTGATGATATCGTAGATACGGCTGGATCCTTGGTTGAAGGTGCTAAAGCATTGGAAGAATTCGGTGCTAAATCCGTTACCGCCGCTGTTACACATGCAGTGTTGACAGATCCGGCAAGTGAACGAATTGCAAATTCCAATATTAAGGAACTTATCGTTACTAATACTATTCCATTGCCGGAAAATTGCAACTTACCAAATATTACGCAATTATCCGTAGCTCCATTGTTGGGTGAAGCAATTATGCGTATTTTCCATGAAGTATCTGTAAGTAATTTATTTGATAAATAATAGGTGATTCTTGAAATTAGTAGTAGGCCTCGGTAACCCCGGCAAGCAATACGAAAAGACAAAACATAATATTGGATTTATGGTTATTGATGCCATTGCCGATAGTGTCCCTCACACGCCTTGGAGAGAGGAGCAACGTGCTGAGGTATGCAGTATTACCGTGGATGGTGAGAAAGTATTACTTGTAAAGCCGCAAACATTTATGAATCTAAGTGGTGAGTCTGTAGGACCGTTAATGCGGTACTATAAAATTGATCCATCTGATGTGTATTGTATCTATGATGACATGGATTTACCTATAGGTAAGTTGCGTATTCGACCAAATGGTAGTTCGGGTGGACATAATGGGATTAAATCTTTAATTTCCCATATAGGAACAGAAAATTTTCCTCGTTTCCGCGTAGGAATTGGACGTCCATTGCCACAATGGACTGTCATTGATCACGTTTTAGCACCATTTAGTGAAGAGTCGCAAGAGAAGGTACAAAAAGGTATTAAGGATACGGTAAAAGCCGTATTAGGCACCTTAGAGGTAGGTATTGATAAAGGCATGAATCAATTCAATCCTAAACGTCGTCCACAGCGATAAATACATGCATAAGGGCATGAGTCTCATTGAGATTCATGCCCTTTTTACGAGGTACATATGAGTAATCAAGAAAAAATGCCTTTTGTAGAGGCTTTAGAATCATATAAAGAACAACATTTCGTGCCCTTTCATACGCCAGGTCATAAGATAGGCGTTGAAGCACCTCAACTGTTAAAGAACTGGATGGGGGCAGCATTACCCTATGACTTAGGTGTTATGTACGCTTTAGATGATTTACATGAACCTGAACGGGAATTAAAAGAAGCGCAAGACTTAACAGCCGAATTATATGGAGCTGATTGTTGTTGGTTTTCTATTAATGGTACTACCGCTTTGATCGAAGCCATGATTATGGGGACTGTAGGGCCTGATGAAATCATTATCATTCCTCGAGAAGCACATCGTTCCGTTATTAGTGGGCTTGTCCTCTCAGGAGCCAAACCAGTATATATGGACTGTGATTTTGATGAACGCTGGGGGATTCCACTAGGCGTATTATTAGAAAATGCTATCAAATCAATGGATGCACATCCAGAGGCAAAGGCGATTCTTTTAGTTTATCCAAACTATTATGGCGTGGGCATAGATATTGTTAATATCATACAAGAGGCTCATAAGCGGGGACTTATTGTACTTGTTGATGAAGCTCATGGTCCTCATTTGCCGTTTTCTGAAAGTTTACCTATAGAAGCTATAGAGGCTGGAGCAGATTTGGTGGCTCAAAGCACACATAAATCTGTTGGCTCTTTGACACAAACATCTTGGCTATTAGGGCAAGGTAAAAAAATTGATAAGCGGCGTATTACGCAAATGCATCAAATGCTACAAAGTACGAGTCCAAACTATATTTTCCTTGCTTCCTTAGATATGGCGCGCCATCAATTAGCCACAGCAGGTAATGATTTAGTAAGTCGTGCAGTAGAGTTGAGTATGTACTTACGTGAGGAACTCAATAAAATTTCTGGTATTGCTGCTATGGAATACACAGATATTCAAGAGCGGGTGATAAATTATGATTGTACTAAGGTGCTGATTGATGCTAAAGAATTAGGGCTCACAGGCGTTGCTTTTGAACGGATGTTACGAGAACATCATATTGAGGTGGAGTTAGTACAAGCTCATCATGTGCTAGTGCTCATTACCATAGGTGATACAAACGAGTCTGTAACTGCTCTTATTAAGGCTGTACAAGCTGTAAGTGAAAAGGTGTTACGTGCATTTAAAGAATTTAATAAAACAGAGGAAGAGCAATTGCAAGACATTAGTAAAGATTCTGCGCTGCTGCCAGCGCCTATTGTGCGCATAACCCCTCGTAATGCTATGTATGCAAATCGTGAGCAAGTACCTTTAAAAGAAGCACTTCATCGCATTGCAGGGGAGACAATTGCTTATTATCCACCAGGTATTCCCTGTGTAGCAGTAGGTGAAGAGATTAGTGCCTCTGTGTTACAATATATAGAGAATCACAAGGCTCTAGGTTATGTACCTAATGGGTCTGATGATATGACATTGGAAACAATTTGGGTGTTACAGGAGTAATTATGGGGACTTTGATTATATTAGAAGGTGGAGACGGCAGCGGTAAGGCTACACAAACTAAACTCTTAGTAGAGCGCTTGACCAAAGAAGGGCATGCCGTTAAGTCTGTGAGCTTTCCAAACTATGATAGCGGCGCCGCTATGCCTATTAAAATGTATTTAGCTGGTGAATTTGGTAAGGATGTACATGATGTAAATCCTTATGTGGCAAGCTCTATGTACGCTATCGATCGATTTGCTTCCTTCAGAACTGACTGGGAACAGTTTTACAAAAATGGGGGTATCATCATTGCAGATCGTTATACAACGTCTAACATGGTGCACCAAATGGTAAAATACGATGATCCGAAGGAACGTACTGCATTTTTAGATTGGCTTGAAGATTTTGAGTTCCAAAAATTTGGCTTGCCTAAACCTGATGCGGTATGCCTTTTGGATATGCCCCTTGAAGTGAGCGAAGCCCTTATGGCGGAGCGCACTGGTAAAACAGGAGGCAATACTGGTGATATTCACGAAGGGAATCATGCATATTTAGTAGCCGTTCACGGTGCGTATGAAGAATTAGTAAAGCGTTATCAATGGCACCGCATACCTTGTGCTGATAAAGCTAAGTCTAGTCAGTATACATTGCGTACTATTGAAGAAATTCATAATGATGTATATAGTGTAGTAGAAAATCTACTACCTTAGAAAAAGGCGACTCTTTTAAAAGTCGCCTTTTTCCTATATAATATTAATATTGAGCATGTATTGATAGGAGGCGCTATGACATATTTTGATTCTATAATTGGTCAAGATTCGATTAAGGCACACCTATCTGAACTTGTAAGTCGTAATGCATTACCTCATAGTCTCTTGTTTTATGGCGAATCTGGTCTTGGCAAGCTAGATATGGCCATTGGCCTAGCGTCTTTATTACTAGGGCGTCAAGTATTCTCTCAACCTAAGGGGGAATCTTATTTAGCAGAGGTTAAGGAAGCCCGTTTAGCAAATGGGGATACGGAAAAACGTATCGAAGCCGAAGGATTACCTATCTATATGGATAAGGGTGATGCCTTTTGGATTCGCCCTATGAAAACAACCTTAAAGGTAGAGCAGTGGTATTCATTATTACAAGATCATCTGTCTGTGGCGGGCAATGGGAACCGCGTTGTCATTGTGGAGGACTTTCACACAGCCAATGCAGTTATGGCAAATGCTATGCTAAAAACCATTGAAGAACCACCCGAACAGGTGTACTTCATCATTATTACGAACAAGATTAACACCGTATTGCCTACCATCATTTCTAGATGTATGGGAGTTGGTTTTAACAGTGTTGATGTAGATACGATTCGCACCGCTCTTATAGCGCGTGGAATTACCGGTGATATAGAACAGGCTTTATTAGCTGGTCATGGTAATCCACAATTGGTGGAAAAACTGGCGACACAAGGTCGCATTGAAATGCTAGAGTTAGCCGTTAAGGTGATGGACATATTAGCTTTTGAAACGCGATGGTTTTCTATGATTTCCTTAGCTTGTGAAAGCTTATCTCGTGAAAGCCTAACGGAATTGATGCACTGGCTACGCCTTGTAAGTAGAGATATGATGGCTCTTAAAATGGGGGCTCAAGACACGCAATTACAAGTACCCATGTACAAAACTCAATTATTACGATTATTACCGCGCTGGTCCATGCAAGCATTGTCAGAGGTTGTTACTGAAACATTGCAAGCAGAACGGGCTTTGCGCTTACATATAAAAACCGCTCTCGTGGTGGACGGTCTTAGTATCGCCCTTCATGATGCTCGGGAGGAGGATTAAATGCTAACCATAGTTGGCGTACGCTTTAAAAAGGCGGGAAAGATTTATTATTTTCAGCCTGAACAATTAGAACTATCCGTTGGGGATGGGGTTATCGTTGAAACAGCACGTGGTGTAGAATACGGCACAGTTGTGATTGGACCCAAAGAGGTCTTTGAAGATTCTGTTGTTGCCCCTGTTAAGCCTGTTATTAGACAGGCGACGTCAAAGGATTTGAAACAAATCGAGAAGAATAAAGAGCGCGAAGAAAAGGCCTTTGAAATTTGTCTAGAAAAAATTGAAAAACGCAAGTTACCGATGAAACTTATCAATGTGGAATACACATTTGATATGAATAAGATTATATTCTTCTTTACTGCAGATGGCCGTATTGACTTCCGTGAGCTCGTTAAAGATTTGGCAACTATATTTAGAACGCGCATCGAGTTACGCCAAGTGGGTGTCCGTGATGAGGCTAAAGTACTAAATGGTATTGGTGCTTGTGGTCGACCTTTGTGTTGTTCAAATTTCTTAGGTGACTTTACGCCTGTATCGATTCGCATGGCAAAGGATCAAAATTTAAGCTTAAATCCTACGAAGATTTCTGGTGTATGTGGTCGATTGATGTGTTGTCTTAACTATGAAGATGATTTATATAAAAAAGGTGGCGACCTATATGTGAAGAAGGAACGCACTCAATCTCCTCAAGATATAGCACCTCCTGGCATTGGTAAGGAGGTTGTTACCGATGAAGGTATTGGTAAAGTTTTAAAGGTAAATCATCATAAGCATACTGTAAAGGTACAGCTCGAAGCGGGCCGTACTATCGATTTGAAATGGTCCGAGGTGGCATTGCCTGATGAATGATCAAGAACGACTTGATGATTTAATTATCGATGGCTTACAGATTTATCAGCGTTCTGATATGTTTCGCTTTTCCTTTGACGCCATAGCACTCATTCATTTTTGTCGTTTTAATGGTCGTCATACCTATGTTGATCTTGGAACGGGGTCAGGGGTTATGCCGCTTATAGGTACGTCATTAGGGGCAGGTCATATTACAGGTATAGAAATTAATGAAACTCTCGTTGAGTTGGCTAAGCGTAGCGTAGAACATAATCGTAAACAAGATGTGGTAAATATGTTATGTGGTGATTATCGGCATATGACATATCGAGATATACAAGATAAGCCTTTTGATGGTGTTATTGTTAATCCCCCTTTTTATGATTGTGAAAGCGGTGCAAAGCCTACATCTGAAGAGCGTACTTTAGCACTTCATGATGGACATACAACTTTATGTGATGTTCTGAAAGCGGTACAGTCTTTTATTAAATGTAAAGGTCGCTTGTGGATGATTTATAGTGCTAGTCGCTTGCAATATGTATTACATGAACTAGAAAGGTTTAACTTTCAAGCAAAACGAATTCGGTTTGTTCATGGTATGCTAGATAAACCAGCAAAATTAGTTTTGATAGAGTCTATTTTTCAAGGTCAGGCAGGTCTTGTACTTGAGCCACCACTCATCGTTTACAAAAAAACGAATGTGTACACGAAGGAGGTGTCCTCTTGGTATGAACGATAATGAATGGGGCACATTATACTTGGTGCCTACACCGATTGGTAATTTAGAAGATATGACGTATCGATCTGTTCGTATTTTGGGTGAGGTAGATGCTATCGCGGCTGAGGATACACGTCATACGGGCATATTGTTAAAACATTTTGATATTAAAAAGCCTTTGATTTCTTATCATGAACATAATAAGGAGGAAAAAGGTGCTTATATTTTGGAACTTTTGTTAGAAGGACAGTCGATTGCTTGCGTTAGTGATGCGGGTATGCCTGCTATTTCTGATCCAGGGGCAGACCTTGTAACAAAGGCCATTGAAGAAGGCATAGCTGTAGTTCCATTACCAGGAGCCAATGCGGCGTTAACAGCACTTATTGCATCAGGTTTAGATACTAAATCCTTTACCTTTGCAGGGTTCTTGCCTAAACGAGGGAAACATCGTATTGAAGAATTAAAAAGACTTTCACAAGTGATGGGAACCTTGCTATTTTACGAAGCCCCGCATCGACTACAAGAGGTTTTACAAGATATGTATGAAGTCTTTGGTAATCGCTCCATAACGGTGGCAAGGGAACTAACGAAGAAGTTTGAAACCTTTGTACGCACGGATCTGGAAAACCTTGTAAAGAATTTAGAACAGCTCACCTATAAAGGTGAATTCGTCCTCATCGTAAGCGGTGCTGATACAGTGGAGTCCGATACTAGTGAAGTGTTGGATGAACCAGTATCTTATGAAGATGCTGTGCAAGCCCTTGTAGATACTGGGGTACCTAAAAAAGAAGCTATTCGCCAGGTGGCAAAGCGTTTTAACGTTTCCCGCCGGGATGTATATAATATTGTAGAACGTTAAACCTTCCCATTCGAAGGTTAGAAGGAGGCTCATCATGGGAGACACAAAGAAAACGTATTATATTACGACACCTATTTATTATCCAAGTGCTAAGTTGCACATTGGTCATACGTATTGTACATCTGTAGCCGATACAATCGCACGTTTTAAACGATTAGCAGGATATGATGTACGTTTTTTGACTGGTTCAGATGAACATGGCCAAAAAATCCAACGTGCTGCAGAAGCACAAGGCATTACTCCTCTTGAATATACTACAAATATTGTAAATGGTTTTAAAGCATTGTGGGAAAAAATGCATATTTCCAATGACGATTTTATTCGGACTACCGATGAACGTCATGAAAAGGTTGTTCAAGCGTTATTTACAAAAGCTTATGAGAAGGGCGATATTTACAAAGCCGAATATGAAGGCTGGTATTGTACACCGGACGAAACTTTTTGGACAGAGCAGAAGCTAGGACCTAATCATACTTGTCCGGATTGCGGTCGCCCTGTAGAGCGTGTTAAAGAGGAAAGTTATTTCTTCAAACTCGGTAAATATACGGATCAATGGCTTAAGTTTATTGAAGAGAATCCTGACTTTATTCAGCCTGAATCTCGTCGCAATGAGATGATTCAATTTGTAAAGCAAGGTCTAGAAGACTTGGCGGTGTCTCGTACATCCTTTGATTGGGGAATCAAGGTTCCATTTGATCCTAAACATGTAGTATATGTTTGGTTCGATGCATTAGTGAACTATATTAGTGCCCTTTCTCCATTTGATGGTGATGGTGAACTATATAAAAAATACTGGCCTGCAGATCTTCATTTAGTAGGTAAGGAAATCGTACGTTTCCATACAATTATTTGGCCTATGATGCTCATGAGCCTTGAGTTGCCATTACCAAAAAAGGTATTTGGACACGGTTGGATGATTGTAGATGGTACAAAGATGAGTAAATCCTTGGGGAACGTAATCGATCCAATCCCATTGATTGATACATATGGTGCAGATTCTTTGCGTTATTACTTATTAAGCGAGATTACGCTAGGTAATGACGGCAACTTTACGTTACCTAACTTCGTTACAAAAATTAATGCAGATTTATCTAATGATTTAGGTAATTTATTAAACCGTACTATTGCGATGATTGAAAAATACCATGGTGGTGTGATTACAAAATGCGATGATATGGACGATTTGGACCGTGATGTATCTACATTAGCTGTTCAAACTGCAAAAGATTTTGAAGCGGCGATGGAAAATATGGAGCTTAATAAAGCTATCAAAACTGTATGGGCTTTTATTGGTCGCATGAATAAATACATTGATGAAACAATGCCTTGGGTATTGGCTAAATCTGAAGATGCGCATGATAAAGCGCGCTTGCAATCTGCTATGTATCACTTGGCAGAGGCATTGCGTATCATTGCCATCTTGGTAAGCCCTGTAATTCCTGTAGGAGCTCCAAAAATCTGGGAACAATTAGGGCTTACAGGTTTTGAAGCGGCTACGTTGGAAGATGCTAAAACTTGGGGATTATTGGCAACAGGTACTAAGGTTGTAAAAGGTGAGCCTATCTATCCACGTTTTGAAGTTCCTGAAATGGTAGATGTAGTTGTTACAGAAAAAGTTGAAGAAGCTGTAGATACATCTAATATTCCACCATTAAAAGAAAATATTACCTATGATGACTTTGAGAAACTCGATCTTCGTGTAGCTAAAGTTATAAGCTGTGAAAAGGTGCCTAAGTCCAAAAAGTTGTTGAAATTTGTATTGGATATCGGTATTGAAGAACGCACCGTATTAAGTGGTATTTCCCAATATTATGAACCGGAGACTATGGTTGGTAAAAAGGTAATCTATTTGTCTAACTTGGCTCCTAAAAAGATGATGGGCATTGAGTCTTATGGTATGATTTTGTCCGCCTCTGATTGGGAAGAACATTTAGAGGTAACAAATATCGAATCATTACCGGCAGGAAGTGTGGTTAAATAATGAAACTTTTTGATACACATGCTCATGTGAATGATGGGCGCTTTGATAATGATCGTAATGAGATGTTACAAGCCTGCTTTGATACAGGTGTAGAATATATTATGATTCCTGGTGTTGATAGAGGTACCGTTGAGTCTGGTTTAGCTTTGGCTAAACAGTACGATCAATTATATGCTGCTGTAGGGACTCATCCCCATGAATCAAAGGACTTCACAGAAGAAGACTACGAGTTTTATAAGGAACAAGCTCTTAACAATGATAAGGTACGTGCTATTGGTGAAATTGGACTAGATTATTACTATGATTTTTCTGACCGTGAAACACAAAAACGCGTATTTATTCGTCAGTTAGAGCTTGCTCGTGAAGTAGATCTCCCGATTATTATCCATGACCGCGATGCACATGGTGATATTATGAATATCTTGCGCAATGAAGGGAAGGATAACTGGGGCATTTTCCATTGCTATTCTGGTAGCTGGGAGATGGCAAAAGAAGCCATTAAAATGGGCTTTTATATTTCCTTTGCAGGTCCTGTAGTATTTCCTAAGTCTACAAATCTTAAGGAAGTGGCAAGACAAGTGCCATTAGAACGAATCCTCATTGAAACCGATTCACCGTATTTGACACCACCACCATTTAGAGGCCGTCGTAATGATCCAAGTAAAACTCAGTTTGTGGCAGAAGAAATTGCAAGCCTTAAAGGGCTCGATGTAGATGAGTTTTGTGAAATTGCTTTTAATAATGGTAAACGAGTATTTGGTATCGAGTAAATGTAGAAACTAGTTCATAAGATAATTAGCGAATAAAATATCTGTTTGGCTTTAATTACTAAGTTTTTGCGTACAAAGTATTAGAATACATGATAAAACTAAATTAGAATTATAAATTATAAAACGCGGTTCTCCCTTATCGGTGAGAATCGCGTTTTTCTATGGTATACTAAAGTATATTCATACTGAACAGAAGTAAGATGAGGATAGCAACATGAAACGTATTGCATTTATAGATTTAGGCTCGAACTCAGTTCGTTTTGTCATATATGAAATTTCTAAGACTGGTAGTTATCGACTGATATATCAAGAGAAAGAAAGTGTACGTCTCAGTGAGAATATGTGGGGAACTCACGAACTGACCAAAGAAGCTATGGAACGCTCTTTGCGTGCTCTAAAAGGTTTTGTACACATGGCTGATGCAATGGAGGCAAATACGATTAAAGCTGTTGCTACCGCAGCAGTACGTTTGGCTAAAAATGGGGATGCTTTTATTAAATCTGTAAAAGAACGAACGGGTTTGGATTTAGAATGTATTGCTGGTGAAGAAGAGGCTCGCCTAGGGTTTCTTGGCGTTATCAATACCATTGGACTTAAGGATTTTATTATTTTTGATTTAGGTGGTGCCAGTACCGAGATAACCCTTGTACGAAATCGTCATATTACAAAATCGGTGAGCTTGCCGATAGGGGCCCTTACCTTAACAGGTACCTATCAAAAAGGGGATGAATATACTCCTAAAGAACTTGATAAACTGACGAAGGTTGTGAAGAAAACGATTAAGGAACATACATGGCTTCGCAATGTGAAATTACCGCTCCTTGGTATCGGCGGCACTGCTCGTAATATTGCTAAAATGGATCAACGCAAGTTATCTTATCCTATTACAAAGCTACATAATTATGAAATTCCATATCATAGATTCCATGAGATTTTGGAAGAAGTAAAAGGTAAATCTCTAGAGGAACGCAAAAAGATTAGTGGTTTATCATCGGAGCGCGCTGATATCATTATTGCAGGCCTCACTATCGTAGAAGAATTATTTAACTACGTAAATACTAAAACACTCGTTGTTGGTGGGTGTGGTCTGCGTGAAGGCTTATTTTACGACTATTATGGAGAGCACTACTTAGGTGGTAACTCTATTATTGATGATATTTTAGTACATTCTGCAGAGAATGTCTTGTTAGGTATGACTAAACATGAGTTAGTTCATGCTAAATATATTACAGGTTTAGCTATTAAACTGTATGATGTATTAGAGCCACTTCATAGAGCTGATAAAAAAACAAGACGTTGTTTGATTGCTGCTAGTTTATTACATGATATTGGTAAACGGATTAACTATTATAGTCATGCCCGACATGGCTGCTATATGCTTGTCAATAGTAATTTATATGGGCTTTCTCATGTTGAACAAGCTTTTAGCGCGTTCCTTGTTATGAACTCTCATGGTTTGACACCAAAAGAGTATAAAAACTTCTTATACGGTAAATTATTAGATCAAGAGCAGCGTTTGTTGGGTCAAAAAATATCTATTATTCTGGCTTTAGCTGAAGCTCTTGATGAAAGTCATGAACAATTTATTCGCCATTTATCCGTGAATCTAAAATATACTAGTGTACTATTAGTAGTAACCTATTTGAACGGTCGCGATATAAGTGTAACAAAAGCGGCTGTAGAGAAATTAGGAAAATCTTTCAAAAAAGAATTTAAGAAAACATTAGAAATAGAGTGGAAGGAAGCTCGTAAGGAGGCATAATGGCATTACCAAAAGCATTACGATATGCAGTGCTACATGTAGGCTCCAGTAGCATGAGTATTACTATTTTAGAATACAAGGGCATCGATGATGTACGCGTTATAGATTATGCAGCTAGGGAGGTAACCTTTGGGGAAGAATTATTCCAAACCTCTCGTTTGAGTTTTGAAACAATTGAGGAAATTTGTCATATCCTAAAGGGATATAAACAATTAATGGCCGATTACGGTGTGAGTCGCTCTAGATTATATGGCACTACTGTAATACGTGAAGCCGCTAATCGTCGTAGTATTCTCGATCAAATTTATATTCAAACAGGTATGCGTGTTGAGGTTATCGACATGCCTAAAGAGGTGTATTACAAATATGCCTTACTATACTACAAGATGACTAATCAGTACCGCTTGACGGATCCTACAAAGGCAACATTATTCCTTGATATTACTTCTGGTGGTGTAGGTTTAACCGTTTGGCGTGGTGAAAGCTTATTATTCCAGCGCAATATGCATAGCGGGTCATTACGTGTTATGGAATCTTTTAATCGCAACCAACGTTCCTCTACATCGTTTCCAATGGCTATTACTGAGTATTTACATCGCATGATAGGCCCATTGCGGGAGGAGCTTAAAACTTTTAATATTAATAGTGTCATTTTATCTGGCGATGAAGCTCAATATATGGCGCGTCTCATGGGAGATGGCAGTAATAAGGACGATATTATTACCATTGAACCAGAACGTTTTAAGGGCTTCATCAAATCCTTTGATGGTGTAACAGCCACTAAGTTGATCAATCGATATAAACTACCTGAATATAAGGCGAATATTTTGATGCCTACTATGATTTTATTTAATGAAATTATAACGGCTATAGAGCCTAAATCGTTGATTTTTAGTAGCTTCTCCTTTTCACAAGGAATAAGCTGGTTCTATGGAGTTGAGGCGGAAAATAATCCCTTTATGTACCAATTGCGTGAGCAAAATGCTCAGCTAGCTCGTGCTGTTGCCGCTAGATATCATACTGACAGCATTCATGATGCTGAGGTGGAACGTTTCAGTTCTTTGTTTTGTAAAACATTACGCCATAAAGGTTTACCGGAGCGGTGGGGTTACTTATGCCGCATTGCAGCTATATTGTGTTCTGTAGGTAAGTTTGTTAATTTACGAAACCATGGAGAGCATGCGTATCATATTGTGATGGGCACAGATATTTTCGGGCTTTCAGAAGAAGAAAAACAAGTAGTGGCAAATGTCGTATTTTATCACTATAAGGGAACTCCATCAGATGATGATACATATTTTAATTCTTTGACAGAATTACAAAAGATTCAAGTTACAAAGTTAGTAGCTATCATTCGTGTGGCCTGTGCTCTCGATGCAGGGAGTAACCAAAAAATCTCAGATGTTATATTGGAAGAGCGCGATAATGTATTGTATGTATTCTGTCGCACTAATGAGGATATTTCTCTAGAATGGTGGACGTTTAATCGAGATGCTGAATATTTTACAGAAGTATTTGGTATGGAACTTATGCTTGTAAGAGGAGGTGACCGCCATGTTCAGTAATGCTAAATATTATTTTAATCGTGAATTATCTTGGCTAAAATTTAATCAGCGTGTACTATTAGAGTCCATAGATACAAATACTCCGCTGTTGGAGCGGTTGCGTTTTATTGCTATTGCTAGTTCTAATTTAGATGAGTTTTTTATGATTCGAGTGGCTGGTTTACGTCATCAAGTTGTGAATGGCATTGTTAAATATGATGCGGCTCATATGGATGCAAAGGCACAATTAAAGGCGATAGATGAATCTGTACAACGCCTTGTTGCTATGCAAAGTATGTATTTAAATAATGTTTTGACTGAACTAGAAAGTTATGGTTTTTTCTTTACACATCCTGATGAGCTAGATGTAAAAACAAAAGCCTGGCTACGCCATTATTTTGAGGAACATATATACCCCGTAGTAACACCATTGGCTGTTGACTCGGGGCACCCATTTCCATTTTTAACAAATCATACCATTAATGCAATTGTACGTATCTTTCAAATACAAGAGGATGGGACTAAGGATTACAAGATTGCTATCTTGCCAATACCATCTGTATTAGATCGAATCATTGAAGTTCCAAGCCGTGGCAATAAGGAACATCGATTTGTTTATCTAGAAGATGTCATTACTTATTATGCAAATCAATTTTTCCAAGGTTATGGTATTGAAGATTATATGGTTTTCCGTATTACTCGTGATGCAGATCTTGAAATAGATGAGGAAGAAGCAACAGATTTGCTATCTGAAGTAGAGGCATCCTTGCGGCGTCGCCGTCGTGGTGATGCGGTACGTCTTGAAGTTTGTGGAGAGATAAAGGATCACTTATTAGATTTTGTCCTTACAAGTGTAGAATTAGAGCAAAAGGACGTATATCGCATTGATGGACATTTGGATTGCCGTATGTATTTTGATTTCTGTAATTATCCAGGTTATGATAAGCTCCGATATGAACCGTTTGATCCTAAGATTCCTAGTGAATTAGTTGATTATGAAGGTGATAGCTTATTTTCTATTATTGGGAAGCAAGATCTTTTTGTTCATCATCCCTTTGAATCTTTTTCAGTGGTTGAGCAATTTATTGCACAAGCAGCGATAGATCCTGATGTATTGGCTATTAAACAAACATTATATCGCGTTAGTGGGGATTCTCCGATTATTGCGTCCTTAATAAAAGCGGCAGATAATGGGAAACAAGTAACCGTCCTTATGGAGGTTAAGGCGCGGTTTGATGAAGAAAACAATATTCATATGGCTCGTCGACTCGAAAAAGCGGGATGTCATGTTATTTATGGTTTAAAAGGTCTTAAGACACACTCTAAAATTACTATGGTGGTACGCCGGGAAACGGATGGTATTAGGCGGTATGTCCATCTAGCAACGGGAAACTATAATGGTAAAACAGCTCGGATGTATACTGATTGTGGTATATTTACTTGTAATGATGAGTATGGTGATGATGCGTCACGTTTTTTTAACTTGATTTCTGGATATTCTGACCCACCGATTTGGAATAAGTTTATTGTAGCGCCTTTAAATTTACGTGAAAAAATTATGGAACTTATTGACCGTGAAATCGAGTTTGCTAAGAATGGGGAAGAAGCCTATATCATTGGTAAGATGAATTCTCTGCTCGATAAAAAGGTCATTGCTAAGTTGTATGAAGCTTCTTCTGCTGGAGTTCGTATCGATCTTATCGTGCGTGGTATTTGTACGCTTCGTCCTGGCATTGCCGGTGTTAGTGATAATATCACAGTACGCTCTATTGTGGGGCGTTTTCTTGAACATCATCGTTTGTTCTACTTCCGTAATGGAGGGAATGAAAGTCTGTACCTATCTAGTGCAGATTGGATGCCTCGAAATTTGAATGAACGTGTAGAGCTTATGATTCCGATTGAAGATAAACGCCATAAAGAACGGGTAAAAAGTATTTTAGATTTATATTTAGATGATACATTAAAAGCTCATTTTATGAGAGCAGATGGTTCGTATCATAAAATCAATGATCGAGAGAATCCTATATCTGCTCAAGAGGAGCTAATGAAAACTGCTATTGAGCATGAACACAGAGAGTCAATGACGGTCATTGAACGGTTACAACCGATGTTAAAAATGAATAGATGATGAAAAAACCTTAATATATTAGGTAATGAATTTTAATACAATTACATAACATATAAAAAGCCCATTATATGGGCTTTTTTACTTTCTTATACATTTAAAAATGAGGAGAAAGTGAAGTTTTGAGTGTTCTAGAAAATATTGGTAACAATTGAAAAACACATAAAAATACAAATTTAGTAATAAAAAATCTGTATATACTATATGTGGTATTAGTGTTGTATATATGTACACAATTCGGAATATATTGTATAGTATTTAAAAATATAGATATGTACGCATACAGTGGACTTTTATTAAAAAATACAAAATACAATCTATTACGAATTCAGTATTTATAAAGGGTTTCGTCTTATTGTTAACTTATGGTGTTTGACAGGTTGTATCTATCTGTAGTAGAATAATACCATTACAGGAGGGATTACAACATGAGAATTCATAAGACACACAAGCGATATATTTCGTCTGTTGTTGCCGGATTGATTGTAACAGCTGTAACCATGACCGGTTTTTCTTATAATGATAAAACCGTTACCGTTATGGTAGATGGTGCAGCACACACTGTTAGAACGCATTTAAATTCTAACGAAGGCATTGTACGCGATGCTGGGGTTAAGTTAAATCCAAATGATAAAGTTATTTCTAGTTCATCTACAGTTCAAAATGGAACAACCTTAACGGTTGTTCGTGCTATTCCAGTTTATGTAACTGTAAATGGTAAAACAAGAGCTGTATTCACTACAGAAACAACTGCTCAAGGTGTTGCTAATGAGCTTGGTTTCAAAGCACCTAACTATGTAGTAGTGGGCGATGAAAATGGATCTGTTTTAAGTGGTACACGTATAACAATTGCTCAAGTAACAAGCCGCTCTCTATCTACAGTAGATCAAGAAGTTGCTGTTGAAGTGGTTCGTCAAAAAGATGATACTATGGCTAAGGGCGAAGAAGAGGTTGTTCAAGTTGGTCAACCTGGCTTAGAACGAGTACAACGTGAAACACTATATAGTAATGGTACAGTTATTAAAACTAATGATGTATCTAAAGTAACACAACGTGCAATGGTACCTACAATTATTAAAGAGGGCACTCGTGAGGTGACTACATCTCGTAATGTAGCAGGACGTGCATCTCGCGCTATCGTAATGGAAGCATCTGCTTATCTTGCTGGCGATGGTGATGGTGCTGGTATTACCGCTACGGGTCTACCTGCAGTACGTGGCATTGCCGCAGTAGACCCAGATGTTATTCCATTGGGTACACGTTTATTTATTCCTGGTTACGGTGAAGCTATTGCTGCCGATACAGGTGGTGCTATAGTAGGTAACAAAATCGACCTTGTAATGGACTCTTATGGGGAGGCTATGGACTTTGGTCGCCAAGACGTTACAGTGTACGTTTTGGACTAATATGATGATTTAGAGGGTATATCTATAAGATATATTCTCTTTTTATTGGACCTACTTAGCTCAGTAATATTCAATTATAATAGATATAGTAGAAGGACGCCTTATGATTAAGGCGTCCTTTTTTAGTCTTCAATATATGGAATTAGATATTCGTACTTTGTACCTTTTAATTCATCTTTAGGGATAAATCGTAAAGATGATCCATTGATACAGTAGCGAAGAGAGCCATTAGGACCATCTTCAAATACATGACCTAAATGAGCATTACCGATGCGGCTACGAACTTCTATGCGATTCATACCATGTGAGTTATCTTGGTAATACTTGATAACATCTTTAGCTATTGGTTTAGTAAAGCTAGGCCAGCCACAATGAGAATCGAATTTATGGGCTGATACAAAAAGGGGTTCTCCAGTTGTAATATCTACGTAGAGACCTGCTTTGAACTCATCTGTTAGTTCATGGCTGAAAGGTGCATCTGTAGCAGAGTTTTGAGTTACTTCAAACTCTTGTGGCGTTAATGCCTCTAAATCTTCCTGGGAAGGTTTAGCATATGTATTATCATCGATGAGTGGTTCATCAGATAACCCCAATGGAATGTGACAATAGCCATTAGGATTTTTGTCTAAGTAATCTTGATGGTATTCCTCAGCAGAGTAGTAATTCTCTAAAGGCAATACTTCAATAGCAAATGGTTTACCTTCAAAGGCTTGAGCACGTGCTAAGGTACTTTCAATAACGGCTTTATCGGTTGGATCAGTATAATAAATACCCGTACGATATTGAATGCCTACGTCACCACCTTGTTTATTGACACTAAAGGGATCAATAGCACGTAGAAAATATTGAATTAAGTGATCTAAAGATAGTATATCAGCATCGTAAATGACCTTGAGAGCTTCTACGTGCCCGCTATTGTGGCATACATCTTCATAACTTGGATTTTCTGTAGGACCATTGGCATAACCTACTTCGGTAGAAAGGACACCGGAGATCTTTTTGATATACCCTTGAAGGCCCCAGAAGCAACCACCGCCTAAATATATAGTATGTTCATTCATTTAATCACCCCAAACTTCATGAGCTATTTCTTTGACTAATGCGAGTTTAGCCCATTGTTCTTCTTCGGTCAATTGATTGCCGATTTCACAAGAAGCAAAGCCACATTGAGGAGATAAACAAAGTCTTTCAAGTGGAATATATTTTGTAGCTTCTTTGATACGTTCTTTGATGATTTCTTTATCTTCTAACTCTGGGCGTTTAGATGTGATAAGACCTAATACAACTTTTTTATTAGGAGAAACTTCACGCAATGGCTCAAAACCTCCAGAGCGATCATCATCAAATTCTAGGTAATAAGCGTCTACATTTTCCTTGGCAAATAGGATAGGGGCAATAGGTTCGTACCCACCACTAGCGGCCCATGTAGAGTTATAGTTACCACGACATACATGTGTAGTAAATGCTAAGTCGTGAGGGCGACCTTCAAGAGCTAAGTTATTCAAACGTAAATATTTAGCGGTTTCACCTTCAATGGTTACACTTTTATCCTTTTGACGACCTGTCCAGTAAGCATGGTCACAACACATACCCCAAGTACAATCATCAAATTGAATATTGCGGCAACCTGCATCGTAAAGGTCTTTAATTACTTGGCGATAGGCGGCAGCAATATCTTGAATCAATTCTTCTAAATCTGGATAGAAGGAGCGCGTTGTAATGCCATTGTCTTCACGGAATAACTCTGCCAAAAACTGAGAGGGAGCAGGAATCGTTTGACGCGCCGTAGTATTTTCGTCTTCAAATTGTTTTACAAATTTGAAATGTTCAACGAATGGGTGGTTTGTTCCCGTAATTTTGCCAGTAAGGGCGAGGGAACCTGGCGCTGTTTCTTGACCGACGAATTTGTAACCGTGTTCCAGTTCAATTTCTTTTACGCCGTTAAAGCCCCACATGAAGTCTAGATGCCAATAGGCACGACGGAATTCGCCATCTGTAATCACTGGTAGGCCAGCTGCTTTCTGTTTTTGAATGAGGTCTGTAATAAGACGATCTTCAACGGCTGTTAATTCTTCTCGAGTAATATTTCCCTTATTAAAAGCTTCGCGTGCTTCTTTTAATTCTGCTGGGCGTAGGAAGGAACCTACGATATCAAAGTGGAATGGTGCTGTATGTTTGGACATAATAATCCTCCTTATATAAACGATTAAACCGATAATTTTGATAGGTTAATTATAGCTAAGTATGATTATATATAAAAATATCAATATATTTGAGTTGTATATAGTTTAAAGTTATGTCTATGAGTGATTTTATGCTTTAAGTTATACCCAAGAAGGCACTCTCTAAAATAGAGAGTGCCTTCTTTATGGATTATCTGATACATCTAAATTGAACAATAGTGTTGTATCGCTCTATAAATAATATGATATATAATTATTTTTTGTTTTCTGGTAATTGAATATGTCTACCGTAATTACTAACGTATTGTTCTAGAGCGTGGATATATTCTTGACCTAAACGGCTGCGTTGCATTTTATTATTAGTAATGTAGCCAATGTGCATTAAACCTTCTTCGGCAAGTGGAACGGAAATGATATTTTCACCATTTACCTCTTTATCGATTACACCACTAGATACAGTGTATCCATCAAGGCCAAGTAATAGGCTAAATAAAGATGCTCTATCGCGAACACGGATATGTTTTGGGCGCACTACGGTACTGAAGATTTCTTCAGAGAAGTAGAAGGAGTTGTGATCGCCTTGCTCAAAGGAAATATATGGATATTCCTCTAATTCGTCCATAGAGACTACCTCTTTATGGGCTAATGGATGCGTTTTACCAATAAAGATATGAGGATGGGCCGTAAATAATTCAGTAAAGGTTAATTCGTTAGTGTGAATTAATTTTTCTAATACAGGACGGTTGAAATCATTATAATAGAGCAAACCAATTTCACTCTTCATATGAGCCACGTCATCGATAATTTCATAGGTTTGTGTTTCTCGTAAGGATACATCATATTGATCGATTTCAGCGCCTTTTAAAAGCTCTACAAAGGCATTGACTGCAAAGGAGTAATGTTGAGTAGACACAGAAAATTGTTTTTTACCACCGCTTTGGCTCTTATATTGCTCCTCTAAAAGGGCTGCTTGTTCTAATACTTGGCGCGCATAGCCGAGGAAGCGTTCCCCTTCTTTAGATACAGTAATTCCTTTATTAGTACGATCGAAAATGGTAATACCCATTTCTTTCTCTAGTTCTTTAATAGCCTTGGTGAGACTCGGTTGAGACACAAATAATCTCTTGGCTGCCTCACTAATACTGCCTATATTGGCAATTGTTGTGACATACTTTAATTGTTGTAAGGTCATAATTGGCCTCCTTTTATATATTACACTATTAATACTACTCGATTATAAGTATTTAAGCAATGTTATATATATGTTACAATGTATTAATAGAATAAAAGGGGGATATATGTTAAAACAAGTCATTGTCGTAGAAGGAAAATCTGATATACAACGTATCGCTCAAGCTGTAGACGCTGATTGCATTGCTACAGAAGGATTTACCCTCAGAAGAGGTGTTATCGATATGATTCGCGTTGCCTATGAGAAACGTGGCATTATTATATTAACTGATCCTGATACAGCAGGGGAGCGAATCCGACGCGTTTTAACTAAAAAATTTCCTAATGCACAACATGCTTTTATGCCTCGTGACGAAGCGTTTGCAAATGATGATATTGGCATAGAACAAGCCTCTCCTGAGTCAATCAGAAAGGCTTTATCTACATTACATGTAGAGTCTTTAGAATCATCCAACGAATTTACTATGGCGGACTTAGTGCGTCACGGACTGTCTGGTATGCCTGATAGTGCGGCTCGTCGAGCAGTTATTGGTGCTAAATTAGGTATTGGATACGGTAATGGTAAACAATTTTTGTACCGTTTAAATCATTATGGTATAACTCGAGATGCTTATGAAGAGGCAGTAAATTGTTAAAATAGGAGTTAAGATGTTAGAATCAGTAATTGCAAGCCCAGAGGTTGTGCATTATATATGTAAGCGCTTTGATATTAAAATGAGCAAAAAGCTAGGGCAAAATTTTCTTATTAAGCGAGGCATAGTTGATGAAATTGTACATGCTGCAGAATTAACCGTAGGGGAACCTGTTCTAGAGGTCGGTCCTGGTATTGGTACGTTGACACAAGGTTTAGCGCAAAGTGGGGCAGATGTAACGGCTATCGAGCTGGATCGTCGCTTATTAGAGGTACTAGATACGACATTGGCATCTTATGACAATGTACGTATCATTCATGGTGATGTGTTAAAGCTTGATGTGCCAACGATTATGAATCACAAACCTTTTAAAGTGGTTGCCAATTTGCCATACTATATTACAACACCTATTATTATGTCTTTGTTGGAAAGTAAATTACCTATTGAACGTCTCGTTGTGATGGTGCAAAAAGAGGTAGCTTTACGCATGGTAGCAAAGCCGGGCACAAAGGATTATGGTGCATTATCTGTTGCTGTTCAGTATTATACGGAGCCAGATATTGTTCTAGATGTACCGCCTAAGTCTTTCTTGCCAGCTCCAGCGGTAACAAGTTCTGTTATCCGTTGCGTATTGCGTGATAAACCACCTGTAGATGTGATTGATGAGAAACTATTCTTTCGCGTTGTGAAAGCAGGTTTTGCGCAACGCCGTAAAACATTCTCTAATACGATGAAAACAACGGGCTTAACAAGGGATAGAATTGAAGAGTTATTAGCAAAAGCAAATATTGATGGTCAACGAAGAGGTGAGACCTTTACCCTTCAAGAATTTGCCGATGTAGCCAACGCATGGGCGACTTTAATCAAATAGTATAATACATAAAGAGCTTATTGGACTGATAAAATATCATTTCAATAAGCTCTTTTTCATGAAAAAAGGACCCAAATGGGTCCTTTTTAGTTAGTAAAGAATGCCAGCCATGGTTGTAATGAGGAAAGCATTTGCAAAGTCGATTAAGAAGGCACCTACTAAGGAAACTACGAGCCAGGCACGAGGGGATGGACCGTGTTTACTTGCTAAGGATAACATGTTAACTAATGCGTTTGGTGTAGCACCTAAACCGAAACCGATAGCTCCGGAACCAAGCATGACTGCATCGTAGTTGCGACCAAAGAGGAAGTAAATAAGGTATGCAAATACACAGATAAGTGCCATTTGTACAACTAAGATTGTAATAAGTGGTAAAGCAAGATCAATTAATTGAACTAACTTTAAGCTGTTGATAGCCATTGTTACGAATAATGATAATGCTACATTAGATACTGCATCAAGAGCTGCATCGTTGATTTTGTATGCTTTAGTAAAATCACCAAAGTTACGAATTACTGCTGCACAAATCATAGCACCAATATATGCAGGTAGTGGAGTAAGAACAGATAATCCAGCACTTACGATGGTACCGATGCCTAATGCAAGGCCAATCCACATACAAATTGTTAAAAGATCTTGAGAGTTGAACTGTTTGCCACCACTTTCAACGTGATCTTCGATCATATCGATGCCTTCATCCTCCATTAGCTCAGGATTTTCATAAGGGGTTTTAACTTTATGCATTTTAATAATGCGTTCACCTACAGGCGCACCGAGGATTGTACCAGCTACCATGCCAAATGTTGCAGCTGCAACTGCTGCGGAAGCGGTACCAGGGATACCAAGTAATTGCTCGTAATATGGACCAAAGGCACCAGCTGTACCAAGGCCGCCAATCATAGATACAGAACCTGCCATGATGCCGATAATCGGCTCAATCCCTAATGCTTTGGCAATCATAATACCTGCAGTATTTTGTACTACAATCCACACTGCACAAGCTAAGAAGAAGAAAATAATGAAGATACCGCCCTTTTTGAGGACTTTTAAAGATGCCATTAAACCAATCGTGGTAAAGAAGGCAAGCATTAAAAATGTTTGTAAGGAACCTTCAAAGGTAATGTTTAAGATCTTATAATAAGATAAAATAGCAGTTAAAAATGCAAATGGAAGAGCACCTACCGCTGGTGCAGGCATACACATACGTTGTAAGAACTTGGAATGCTTATTGATCCAAGTACCGATGAATAAGGTAATTACGGCAAGACCTACAGTTTGAATCATGGACAGTTTTAAGGTCCATACATTGTTGACTAAGGCTAAGTCAATAAGTGGCATAAAATCACTCCTTTAAAATAAAAAATAAATCTGAGTTTTATGGTATCATGAATGGTCAAAAAATACTATAGAATATATAACGTATAAAAAGTTTATATTTTTATCTTTAAACACTCATAACAACACAAAAAACAATAATATTAATAAAACTAATTTTATGATTATACATATAAATATAGAAAAGTAATAATATATATTACTTATGTACATAATCATACTATATGTATTCGACTTAAATCTGTGATTTTCCTTCTTGTTATAAAAAAATAAACTGGAATATATTTTTTATATTTATAATCATATAAAATATACTCCAGTTCTAAAACTTAATATTTTTATGTTGATTTAGTAAGACTCTAAATTATATATGGTGATAAATTCGCTCTATAAATGCATGTTAAGATATAACTAAAATGTATAGACCTAGCAATAAGTTAATTAGGCGTTATAGCTCATGGTGTAATTTAGGGGCCGTTAAGAATGTTACATCCGGATTACGCTCTTGAACCCAACCCATTTGCCATTCGTTAGAGATAAGAACTACGGTGCGATCGCGATTATCTTTTACAATCATCGCATTATCTATACCTTTCAAGGATGCAATATCAACTTCGCCGTCAATCCAACGAGCAACACCATATGGCAAAGTATGATTTAATAAATCTACACCATATTCATTTTTGAGGCGGTACTCAAGAACTTCAAATTGAAGCATACCTACGGCACCGACTACGAAGGAATCAAGGGCGCCTGGTTGTTCAAAGATTTGAACAGCTCCTTCTTGAGCCAATTGAGTCATACCTTTTTGGAACTGTTTACGTTTCATAGTATCCTTTGGGGATACGCGGGCAAAGAATTCCGGAGGGAATACAGGGAAGTCACCGAAAGTTACTTTGTGTTTTTGTGCACAAAGTGTATCGCCTACCCCCATAGTACCTGCATCAAAAACACCGATAATATCGCCTGGGTACGCATCTTCTACGATGGTACGTTCCGTAGCCAAGAATTGTTGAGGCTGAGATAGACGGATTGTTTTATTAGATTGGCGGTGTAATACGGACATACCTTTTTCGAATTTACCTGAGCAGATACGCATAAATACGATACGGTCATGGTGGTTCGGGTCCATATTTGCTTGGATTTTAAATACTAGAGCAGAGAAGTCTTCGCTAGTGGGTTGTACCATTTCCTCTATCGCTTGTCGTGGAGCAGGGGATGGAGCTAGTTCCAAGAATTTTTCTAAGAATGGTTTTACCCCGAAGTTCGTCATAGCAGAACCAAAAAACATAGGGGTCAATTCACCAGCACGAACTTTATCGAAATCGAATGGATCGCCAGCAACGTCTAGCAACTCAATATCGTCGAGCAATGCTTGGTATACATCGTCACCTAATAGCTCTTTCATGCGCGGATCCGTTAAAGCACCTTTTTCGGATGCAAGTTTTTCTTGACCATGAGTTTCGTCTTTTGCAAAGAGTTCGATAGTTTCGTGCTCTCTATCGTAGACGCCTTTGTATTCGCCGTTGATACCGATAGGCCAGTTCATAGGGCACGTACGGATGCCGAGAACATTTTCGATTTCTTCCATTAGATCGAATGGACTGCGACCGAAATGGTCAATTTTGTTAACAAATGTAAAGATAGGAATACCGCGTTCTTTTGATACAGCAAATAGTTTCTTTGTTTGGGCCTCTACGCCTTTTGCTACGTCGATAAGCATGACTGCACTGTCGGCAGCCATCAATGTACGGTATGTATCTTCTGAGAAGTCTTGGTGACCAGGGGTGTCGAGGATGTTTACGCGGCAACCGTCGTAGTCAAATTGCAACACGGAGCTCGTTACAGAGATACCACGTTGTTTCTCAATTTCCATCCAGTCGGATACGGCGTGTTTTGCAGTTTTACGAGACTTTACGGACCCGGCTAAGTGAATGGCACCACCATATAATAGTAATTTTTCCGTTAATGTTGTTTTACCCGCATCCGGGTGAGATATGATAGCAAACGTACGGCGACGTTGTACTTCTTCTAAAAATGTCATGATTCACCTCTATTAATGTGTTGTGAAAGCAGATAAATCTTTAGGTTTTACTTTCACAGTCTATATATCGTAAAAATTATACATGATTTTTCTAGTTATGACCACTAAATTGTAGTATAATGAGATTTCATAGAACGGCTTGGGGTTAGCCGTTATCTTCAGGTTAAGGAGGGGATCCATGCGGTTATTTATTGCAGAAAAGCCATCCATGGCTCGCGAAATCAGTAAATGCTTACCAGAAAATAAGAATATCCAAAAACGGAATGGTTATTTTATCCAAGGGGATGATGTGGTGACTTGGGTAGTAGGTCATGTATTGCATCAGGCTGAGCCAGGAGATTACGATGATAAATATATCCGTTGGCGCCCTCAAGATCTTCCTATCGTGCCCGATGAGTGGAAATTGCTTGTCACAGATAGCAGCCGTCAACAGTTTGAAATTGTAAAAGACCTTATTAGTAAAGCAGATGTCATTGTCAACGCAGGTGACCCGGATCGAGAAGGTCAACTTTTAGTTGACGAAGTTTTGTACTATGTAGGCAATACAAAACCAGTGCAGCGTATTCTATTAAATGCCCTCGATGAAAAATCTATTCGTTCCGCCCTCGATGATTTGAGAGATAACAAGGACTTTCACAATCTATATCAATCTGCATTGGCAAGAGCACGGGCAGACTGGCTCATTGGGATGAATTTATCTCGGGCATATACATTATCTGAACGTTATAAAGGTAATAAGGTAACATTGCCAATTGGTCGCGTAAAGACGCCAACATTAGCTCTTGTTGTACGTAGAGAACGAGAGTTAGCTGCATTTAAACCAGTAGACTATTTTACTGTAAAGGTATTATATAACCATCCTAATGGGGTGTTTTGGGCCACTTGGCAGCCTACAGACGAACAAAAGGGGCTTGACCCAGATGGACGACTCATTAATAAAGCTATTGCTGATGAATTAGTAGAACGTTTACAAGCTGGACCAGACGGTTTTATTAAAGGTGTTACAAAGTCTAAGAAAAAAGATGTACAACGATTGCCTTTATCCTTATCATCCTTACAAGTATTGGCAGGTAAAGCCTTTTCTTATGATCCACAGACTGTACTTGATACAGCGCAAAAATTATACGAAAAGAAATTAACTACCTATCCACGTTCTGATTGTGAATATTTACCACCCAATCAATATGATGATCGCAATGCAATCCTCAACAATCTACAAAATGCAGGTGATGAGAGATTAGCACAGTGGGCTGCCGATGCAGATCGTTCTATTAAGAGCCGTGCTTGGAATGAAAAGAAAATTACCGCCCATCATGCTATTATTCCTACAACGGTGGCTTGTAATATAAATAGTTTGTCCCAAGAGGAGCGAAATATTTATTTCCTCATCAGTCAAGCTTATATTGCTCAATTTTATGGGGAACATATTTACGAGCAAACTAAAATTGTAGTAGAACAATGTAAGGAAGAGTTTGTAGCTAATGGTCGTGTAGTTATCGAAGAAGGATGGAAATTGCTTTATAAACGACATAAGTCTAAATCTACGACGGACAATGACGAGCCCGATCTAACCGATGAGCGTGGGGCTGAGTCAGACCCTAAAAAAGAGATTATTGAAGAAACGGACCACTTGCCAGCAGTTAAAAAGAACGATACTGTTTTATATACGGATTCTTCTGTAGAGGCTAAACAAACAAAGCCACCATCCCGTTTTACGCCGTCCACATTACTACAAGCGATGAAGGAAATTCATAAATTCGTAAAAAATGAAGATTTGAAAAAACAATTAAAGGCTGTATCTGGTATTGGTACAGAAGCAACGCGGGCAAACATAATTGATGAGCTTATCAGTCGAGGCTTTATGAAAACGTCAGGGAAGAAGCAAGTCTTATCTCCAACGGAAACGGGCTATCTCTTAGTAGATGCTCTGCCAGAAGAGCTGCTTTATCCTGATGAAACAGCTGTTTGGGAAGAACGCTTAGCACTTATGAGCGAAGGAGAGGATACATTAGATTCCTTCTTAGCAGATCAAATTAAGTTTTTAAAATTATTAATTGATAAACTTGATTTTGATAAAGTAATAAACTCTGATCAAATGATGCCAAATGTGGTTCGAACTATAACGAGCCAAAATCGTAAACGCCTTATGGATAATGAAAGCGTAGACTTGTCTTCATTGCCTGTATGTCCTAAGTGTAAAAAGGGCCGTTTGCAACAGCGGAATGGTAAATTTGGTGCCTTTTTAGGCTGTACAAATTATCCTACTTGTAAACATACTCAGCCAGTAGTAGGGGCTGTTTCTAGTATTGAAGATAATATTGAAGTATCTGATGAAGATAAACAATATAAATGCCCTAGATGTAAAGTAGGTTACTTTGTGAAACAAGAGGCGAGAGGTCGAACGAACTGGATTTGTAGTAATCTATCTCAATGTAAGACCCAATGTTCTGATGTAGATGGGGTACCGAGTATTTATGTTAACAAATCTAACATTACTTAGAAATGATTGTTTTTATTGTAAATAATAAAAAGACGCGCACAGCTAAGCTGTACGCGTCTTTTTTGTTTAAAACTGCTTTTGTAGAAGAAAAATTTCTTCATTTAGTTTAGGATATTAAGCTGAATTTTATCTGCGTTTGCCACGACGCCCAGTCTGAGACGTAGAAGCGCGGCGTTGGCGTGTATTGGAGCCTTTGTGGCCTCGTGCTTTATGAGCTTTAGCCTTTGTAGATTGATAGGAACTTGTAATCTTAGGTTTGCCAGATACTTTTGCACGTTTAGGTGCCGCACTTGCATTACCTTTAGTCTTAATTTGTCCATCTTTAGTGTATTTAGTAAGCGTTGCTTGGATGGCGCGCTCAATACGACGTAACCAAGATTCATCTTGCGGTGTAGCAAATGTAACAGCTACACCAGAGTTGCCTGCACGACCAGTACGGCCAATACGGTGGATATAGTAATCTACGTCGCGTGGTACGTCGTAGTTATAAACATGTGTAATGCCTTCGATGTCAATGCCGCGAGCCGCAATATCTGTAGCTACTAAGATTTGTGTTTTAGCTTTTGCGAAATCACGTAATATTTGAGTGCGTCGACCTTGTGTCAAATCGCCATGCATTTCAGCAATATTTAGGCCTGCTGCAGTTAACTCATAGGATAAGCGAACAGCACCTTCACGCTTATTACAGAACACAATTGCTAAGAATGGGTTGTCTTCTTCGATCATTTTGATGAGACGTTGCGTTTTTTCTTCTGTGTTCATCATGTATACGCGTTGATCGATAGATTCAAGTGTTACATGTTTACCCTCAGCTGTTACAGAAGCCGGTTTAGACATATACGCTTTTGCAAGATTTCTAATCTTATCAGGAATTGTTGCAGAGAATAGTAAAAGTTGTCTATTAGCATCTGTTTGACTAATGAGGTTTTCAATGTCCGGTAAGAATCCCATGTGAAGCATTTGGTCAGCTTCATCGAGTACGACACGACGAATGCAATCTAAGTGGAGTGAACCCCGTTTTGCGTGATCCAATAGGCGACCAGGAGTGCCTAAAATAACTTGAGGGCGACGTCCTAATTGTTGTAACTGTGCTTCAATCGTTTTACCGCCGATGAGAGGGAGGATGTCTACATTTAAAATAGAACCTATTTCTTTTGCCTCATCGGAAATTTGTTTTACAAGCTCACGGGTAGGTGCAATGATGAGCACTTGTTCTTGATGCACATCAGTGTGAACACGTTGTAGAATCGGCAATAAGAAGGCTAATGTTTTGCCTGTGCCTGTTTGAGCTTTTGCTATAACATCATTCCCTTTAAATACAACAGGAATGGCTTGTTCTTGAATTGGAGTTGGCTCCTTGATACCTTGTTTTTGAAGGGCTTGGATGAGTTCATCACAAACGCCTAGAGATTTAAAAGATTTCATGGATCGTCCTTTCTATAATACATATTATATTAATTATACCTTATGCACATAGTAGGGGCAAATAAATTGAATCATTACATAGCGTACTAATTTTGCATGGCGCTATAGTAAATTTGTAAAACTAATGATGCGATTGTTAAAGATACTAATTGATAATAGATTAAGAAATGACGATGTAGATAGATGTTTATGAGAATAAAAAACATTAAAATATTTATATTTGAATAAATTTTAAAAATATAAATGAGAATGATTAAATTATCAATAATGATTATCTTAGTAGTGATTCTTATTTTTTAGGTATTCTTTTTTTATTGGTGACAGCGCGAATGCTACCATACCATATAGGGGTTCATGGAGGATTGATAAATCAATCCTCATATTTAATATGAGAAAAAAATATATATATGAGATAGAAAATTACCAAAAAAATGATAATAATTGTTGAAATTAATGATTTCTTTGATATAATAATTTAAGATATTAATACGCATTATTATTTGGTGTGTTTAATATGAGGTTGTTAGGTACAATAATTAGGAGGTGTCGTATGGCTATCAAAAAGTTAAAAGACATGAAACCAGGTGAGTCTGGTCTTATTGTTGCACTACATGGCAGTGGTAATGTTAAGCATCGTCTAATTGACATGGGTCTTGTAAATGGTACAAAAATCCATGTTATGAAGTTTGCCCCTTTGGGGGATCCGGTGGAAATCAAAGTAAAAAACTTTGAATTAGCACTTCGTACAAGCGAAGCTGGCATGATTGATGTAGAGGTTCAATAGGAGGTTCACATGGCAGAAAATGGGCAAATTCGCATTGCCTTAGCAGGTAACCCTAACTGTGGTAAAACTACAATGTTTAACAATATCACAGGGGCGAAGCAACACGTTGGTAACTATGCCGGCGTTACAGTAGAAAAAAAGGAAGGCCATACGAACTTTGATGGCCATGAGTTATTGTTTATTGACTTACCAGGTACATATAGCTTAACTGCACGTTCCTTGGATGAGTTAGTAGCGCGTAATGTTATCGTAAATGATAACCCAGATGTTATTGTTAATGTTCTTGATGCATCTAACTTGGAACGTAACTTATATTTAGCTGCACAATTATTGGAACTTGAAAAGCCAATGGTTATTGCTCTAAACATGGCTGACGTTGCTGAAGAAATGGGCATCAAATACGACCTAAAAAAAATGGCAGAAATGACAGGGGCTACAATTGTTAGCACAGTAGGTCGTACAAACATTGGTACAAAAGACTTGTTAGAAGCAATAATTAGTGTAGCTGCTTCTCAAAAAGCTCCTGGTGTAACAATTAACTATGGTGATTTGTTAGAAGGTAAAATTAGTGAGCTTGTAGAATTGCTAAAACAAGCGGGCACTGTTACATATCCACTTCGTTGGATTGCTGTTAAGTTGTTAGAAAAAGATGCTGACGTTATTGGCAAAGTTATGCGCTTTGATAATACGGAAGCTGTTATTCAAAAGGCTGAAGCTATTCGTGAAGAAATTAAGGATCAAGTTGATCTTGATATTGTCTTCCAAGAATATCGTCACCGCTTTGCAGTAGAAGTATATAATACATGTTTAACACAAGCGCCAACTCAATTGGAAACACGCTCTGACCGTTATGACAAAATCTTAACGCATCGAATTTGGGGCTTACCAATCTTCATGGTTGTTATGTACTTATTGTTTGCGTTCGTTAACTTCGTTGGTGGTATTCCTCAAGGTTGGATCGAGGATGGTTTCGCTGCATTACAAGCTTATGCGGTTCAGACTATTCCAGAGGGCCAATTACAGTCACTCGTATCTGATGGTATTATTGCCGGCGTAGGTGCGGTACTTTCATTCTTACCATTAATTTTATTACTCTTCCTTGGCATTTCTTTCTTGGAAGATACAGGTTATATGGCTCGTGCAGCCTTCGTTATTGACCGTGTAATGCGCGCATGTGGCTTACATGGTAAATCCTTTATTCCTTTATTATTGGGTTTCGGTTGTTCCGTACCATCCGTAATGGGTGCCCGTATCCTCGACAACTACAAGGATCGAATGGTTACGATTTTGATTACACCATTCATGAGTTGTTCTGCACGTTTGCCAGTGTATATCTTATTTGCAAATGCGTTCTTCCCAAATGGTTGGGATAGTACTTTAGTTGTATTCTCTGTATACTTCTTGGGTATCATCTTCGGTATTATCTTTGCAAAAATTTTCCGTAAGTTCTTATTTGCTGGTGAAGCAGAACCATTTGTAATGGAATTACCTCCATATCATTTGCCTACATTGAAAGCTACATGGATGCACATGTATGAACGTGCTAAATTGTACATCATTAAAGCCGGTACTTTCATTATGGCTGCTTCCATCTTGATTTGGTTCATCACTGCATATCCAATGGATGTAGAATACTCCAAAGATTATGATGCAGTGAAAGAACAAGTTGCTCAAGAGTATGAAGTAAAAGATGCAGCTACATTATCTCAATTCGGTATTGCTACAGATGACCAAAAAGATGCAGTTGATAAAATTGTTGAAGATATGAAATCTACTGTACAAGATGCTACTGATGCTGCTAAGCAAGCAGGAGAAGATGAACCTGAAGTAGCAGTAGAGGATGATTCTGAAGCACCTGAATTATTCAATGATATTAAAGATGAAAATAAAGACTTGTTCCCAGCAGCATGGGCAATGTATAAAAACAGTGCTAACTTAGATGCTGAAAATGACAAACTTGATAAAGAACAAGCTGCTGAAAAAATTGAACAATCCTATGCAGCATCCTTTGGTAAAGCAATCAACCCAGTACTTGAACCATTGGGCTTCGACTGGAAAATGGGCTTATCTCTCGTAGCTGGTTTAGCGGCTAAAGAGGTAGTAATTTCTACATTGGGTACAGTATATGCAGTAGGTGGTGATGATAAAAATCCAGCTCCATTGACTGATTACTTACAAAATGATCCAAACTTCTCACCATTGATTGCATTAACAATGATGTTGTTCGTATTAATTTACCCACCTTGTTTGGCAACATTAGCTGTTATCAAACGTGAAACAGGTTCTTGGAAATGGGTTGCATTCATGTTCTGCTATGAAAATACATTTGCATGGATTGCATGTTTCATCTTCTATAACATTGGTCGCGCATTAGGTTTCTAATCTAGAGTCGCTAAATAGGAGAGTTTAGCCACCTTTAGATTCTTTAAACAAAAATGAATTTAAAAATTGCGATTTTGTTATAAGTAATTTAAAAATAATACTTGATAATTATCAATATTCGTGGTTAAATGATAATGAGAAAAGGGAAATATCCTTTAGATATTGCTTTTATCTTGTTTATCACTAATACACATATTATAATTTAGTAGATATTGAGAAAGAGGCATAATAATGGATAATCTTGTTATAGGACTCATAGTTGTATTAGCATTAGCTTATATCGGTAATAAATTTTACAAACAAATGTCTGGTAAAGGTGGCTGTGGCTGTGGTGGCGGTAGCTCCAAGTCTGGCTCTAAAAAATCTTCTGGTTGCGGTGGTAACTGCAGCTGTGATGGTTCCAATAAAGCACTAGGCATTAAACGTACTGCTAAGTAAGCTAATACGAATTCTGAATTTGAATGAGGGGTCTCTATAATGGCTCCTCTTTTCAAATATAGTAATTAAATTTTTTATCATATTTAGTAGAAAGGAATATTATCATGTTCAACATCGATCAAAAAAATCTTAAAAACGCTAACTTATTCGCAGCAGGTCTTGCATTGGGTACTGTAGGTCTTAAAGTATTAACTTCTAAAGATGCTAAAAAAGTATATGCTGGTATCGTAGCAGCTGGTCTTCGCGCTAAAGAAACTGTATTAGAAACAGCTGAAAAAGTACAAGCATCCGCATCTGATGTATTGGCAGAAGCTCAAGAAATCAACGAAGCACGCAACGAAGAAATCTTTGAAGAAAACAAATAATTAGAGGATTGCACATATGTTACAATTTTCTGTAGTAAAAAAACTCAGAAATCGCTTGCATGTTAAGGTAACTGGTCATCACTTTACAGAGGCTGAAGCAGCTTATGTAGAGGATACATTACTCCTTAATGATGCAATTGTAGATGTAACCTTCTACACTCGTAGCAGTCAAATCGCCATTAAACATACTGGCGATGTTGATGCTGTGCGTGATGCAGTGCTAGGTCTACGCGATTTAGATTTGTCTGAAGCTCCTGCTTTAAACGAATATTCTCCTCGCTTGGTAAATAAAAAATACCGTGAAATGATGATCAACCGTACTGCACTTTACTTAGGTAAAAAAGCAGTGCTTCCTGCGCCTATTGCAGCTGCATGGGCTTGGTTTGATGGTATTAAATTTATTGGTAAGGCTATTAAAACATTGTGGCAACGTAAGTTAACTGTCGAAGTACTTGATGGTGTAGCTATTGGTGCTGCATTACTTCAAAAGGATTACCCTACAGCTGGCGCTGTTATGTACCTATTAGGTATTGGTGATATCTTAGAAGAATGGACTCACCGTAAATCTGTATTAAATCTCGCTCAAAGCATGTCCTTGAACGTAGATAAAGTATGGGTTTTAGTTGATGACATTGAAGTGAGCAAGCCAGTTAACGAAGTTGTGGCAGGCGATCAAATTATCATTCGTCAAGGCGAAGTGATTCCATTGGATGGCGTCGTTATCGATGGTGTTGTTCTTGTTAATGAAAGCTCCATGACTGGTGAACCAGAAGCGGTTCGCCGCGATAAAGATAGTTCTGTATATGCAGGTACTGTTGTAGAAGACGGTAAAGCTATTGTAGAAGTACGTAGTACATCCAAAACATCTCGTTACGAAAAAATCGTTAACCTTATTGAAGAGTCTGAACAAATGAAATCTGGTATGGAACAACAAGCATACCGCATGGCAGATAAATTAGTTTCAATTAGCTTTATTGGTGCTGGTTTAACATATTTGTTGACTCGAAATGTAATGAAAGCATTGTCTTTCGTTATGGTTGACTTCTCTTGTGCTCTAAAATTATCTATTCCATTGTCAGTACTTTCCGCTATGCAAGAAGCATCTAAACGCGGTATCACTGTTAAAGGTGGTAAGTTCTTAGAACAAATTGCACAAGCAGATATGATTGTGTTCGATAAAACTGGTACTCTTACAAAAGCAGAACCTGAGTTTGAACAAATCATCCCGTTCAACGGTCATGATGCAGATGAAATGTTGAAATTAGCTGCATGTATTGAGGAACATTTCCCTCACTCCATGGCAAAAGCAATTGTACGCGCTGCTAAGGATCATGACTTGCCTCACAAGGAAATGCATTCCGATGTAGAATACGTTGTAGCTCATGGTATTGCATCTAAAGTCGGTCGCTACCGTGTACGCATTGGTAGTGCTCACTACATCTTTGATGATGAAAAGACAAAAATTCCTACAGATGAACAAGAAAAATTCAACAATTTACCAAATTCATCTTCCCATATTTACCTCGCTATTGGGGGTACATTAGCAGCGGTTATTTGTATTAAAGACCCTGTTCGTGAGGAAGCAAAACAAGTTATAGCTGATTTACATACTTTGGGCATTAAAAAGGTTGTCATGATGACTGGCGACTCCAAACGTAATGCACAACGTGTAGCTGACGAACTCGGTATTGATGAAGTGCATGCTGAAGTATTACCAGAAGATAAAGCAGCTTATGTAAAACAAGCAAAAGCTGAAGGCTATACAGTAATGATGGTAGGGGATGGCATCAATGACTCCCCAGCTATTTCTGAAGCTCATGTAGGTATTGCGATGAATGAAGGTGCTCCAATCGCTCAAAAGATTGCGAACGTTACTATTTCTTCCGATAACTTACAAGCTCTTGTAGATTTACGCCGCATTTCTATGGCATTGATGAAACGCATCAAAGCAAATTACAATGGTATCGTTGGTTTCAATGGTGCTCTTGTAGGTGGTGGTGTACTCGGTATTATGCCGCCAAGCCAAACAGCATGGTTGCATAATCTATTCACATTGGGTATCGGCTTAGAAAGCATGACTCCATTGTTGAAGAAAGAAGAACAAAAGGAAACTGTTCCTACAATTGATGTAACAGCTGACTCTGTAGTAGCTTAATTAAAGACCTCCATACTTGGTAATCATTTACCGGTGTGGAGGTTTTTCTTTTTTGATGACATTTATCTATGATTATTGTAAAATACAAAGAGATTACATATCATAGGAGATCTTTATGAACACATTAATAGATATTTGTAAAAGATCCATCTACTTGAATATATTTATCGTAGTAATTCCTATTATTGCGTATATGATTCATAATGGATCGAGTGCGACCGTAGCACTAGTATGGTATTTGTTGTTATCCTTATGTATGCCTTGGGCCTATTTATCATTTAAAAGCAGTACCTTTGATGATGGTAAATCTATAAGTCGCATTGCTTATGTAGTGAGTTGGGTTGTCGTTCATGGTATCAGCTATAAAGGTATTTTTTTAGGTGTTGATTTATCCATGTTGTGGGGATGGCCAACAGTAGGTCGTGATATAGCCTTTTTATTAGCTATGTATTTAAGTGTCACATTTAGCTTGCTTATAGCTTATGGCTTAACTCGATTAGTGGGAGGCTGTAATGAATAAAAGTTTTTGGCTATTTACGTTAATTTGTTCACTTTTTGTAAGTGCTATTACAACAGTACTTTCATTAAGTGGGGCATTATCATTATCCATTTTAGTGTTTCCAGTTTTGTCGCTAGTCATACCAATTATGGTGCGACGACTAAAGAATGCCAAGTTTAACGATGATTTACCGCTAAGCATGGGGTATCATGCTTATAGTTGGGCTTGGTGGATGGTATTTTCGTTTCTTCATACACCATTTAGCTTTAATGTAGATAATGGATTAGCAAAAGCATTACTTTTATTTGTGGTGTATTTTATCGTTCAAGTTCTCATTGAGTTATGTGGTTTATTAGCTACGAAGTTTTTCAATCGTACTTATCGATGGGGTATGATTGATGAAGCATTAGATATAATTGCCTATACTATACCGATTCCGTTCTTGTATATTGGCTCAATCCTATATATAGATTTACAAGATCCGATGGTATATTTTATGTATGCATCATCCATGAATGTAAATATATTATTTGCTGAACTTGTATTATTATTAGTTTCTTTATTGGTCTTTGTATTCTATTTGTATCCAAGAGATTTAGCATATAAGGGTGTACGTTTGTTGCGTATCATTATTACTGCAAGCATATGGCTTGCTATGAACGCCCATATCTTGTATGGTGGTTATATTCCAGAATTTATTTTATCTTTAGTTCCCACCGTTTTTCCAACGTACCAAGGTAATCCACTAGTGTTTGTAACTCCAACTTTATTAGAAGCTGGTATGACAGGTGGCGCTGTGATTATAGGTGCATTGGTAGAGCGTGGTATTATTTCACGACGCCGTGAACGTATTTAATTTCTAGTTTCGACTTATATCCGTAAGGAATGAGAGCGAAGGAGGATCTATGAACAACATTGAACGTCCATTGGATGATAACTCAACTGTATCAATCCACGACAATGAAAAACTGAAGCAAGTTGAACGTAAAGAGGCCAAGAAAGAGAAAAAAAGTGGCATTACGATTCGAGAATTGACAATTATTGGTCTACTAGCAGGTATCACTATTGCATTAGGGCTTTCTGGTTATGGTATTATTCCATTAGGGCCGCTAAATGTAACAACTTTACATGTACCAACTCTAATTGGTGCTATTGTAGAAGGACCAAAAGTGGGGGCCTTTGTTGGCTTTATCTTTGGTTGCTATAGTTTGTGGCAAAATATTACAGCTCCTAATATTTTATCCCCACTATTTATTAATCCAATCATTTCCGTATTACCGCGTATACTTTTCCCAGTATTAGCATATTTGGTATATCTATTATTGTGGAAAGCACCGCAAGGTCCGCGTATTATTGTTTCTGCTTTTATGGGGACTGTATTTCATACGATCATGGTTATGGGATTAATCTTCTTACTCTATGCAGATATGTTTGCTCTTAAAATGAATCTTAGTCCAGATCAAGTATTAGGCTCTATTGTATTCTTGTCTGTTACACATGGTATTCCAGAAGCAGTTTTTGCTGCTGTAATTGTAACACCGGTAGCAATGGCTTTACGAAAAGTATTGCGTAAGGATGCTCCTAAGAAAACTAAAGGTGAAGCTATGCGAGACGCAAAAGTTACAGACCATCAATTAGGAGAAACTGAAGTGGTAGAAACCAAATAAGCTGAAGTTGTAGACGAAAATATAACGAAATAGTATTTTACAGGCTTTTTATAAATATGATAAAATAAATATCATTCGATAAGTATTGAGGAGGATAATCATGGCTAAACGTATTCGTACTATCAACACTGAATCCTTACAAAAAACTGCTAAAACTGGCGGTTGTGGGGAATGTCAAACATCTTGCCAATCCGCTTGTAAAACAAGCTGCACAGTTGGTAACCAAGTTTGCAAACAAAAATAATGAAGAGGCTCGCTTAGCGGGCCTTTTTTATTTATGTTTTAAAGACATACATTGTATAGTATATCTTTATGACTCTTTTTATAACGTTTAGTGTGGAAATGTGGTACAATTATCTAGAAAGTTCTATATACTAGAGCTTTTACCATACAAATCAATTGGAGGTACCATGTTAGAATTAAAACCAATGATCCATAAGTTTCGGATGAAGGATAACTATTACTGCTTAGACGTAAATAGTGGTATTATCCATGTTATCGACGAACTCATCGATAGAGTTCTTGACATATATGATGGCACTAATCGCGATGCTGTACATGCTTCGTTAGATGCTAAAGAAGATGCAGTAGAACTAGATGAGATTATGGACGAGTTAGATGAGCTCATCAAAGCGGAGCAATTATTTGCACCGATGAGTAAAGAGTTTAAACTTGTAGTAGGTGAGAAACCTATTGTTAAGGCATTATGCTTAAATATTGCTCATGATTGTAATTTAGCATGCAAATATTGCTTTGCTAGTCAAGGTGATTACGGCGGTGTTAAACGAGAATTGATGAGCTTTGATGTAGCAAAACGAGCTGTGGACTTTCTTATTAAAATGAGTGGACCTCGCCAACATTGCGAAATTGACTTTTTCGGTGGTGAGCCATTGTTGAACTGGGATGTTGTTAAGCAAACGGTTGAATACATTGAATCCATTCAAGAAAAGCACAATAAGATATTTAAGCTTACATTGACTACGAATGGTATGCTTTTAACACAAGATAAAATCGATTATGTAAACAAACATAAGATGAGTTTAGTATTGTCTTTGGATGGTCGTGAATCTGTACATAATGCAATGCGTCCAGTAGCAGGTAGTGGTGCAGAGTCTTATAAATATATTGCTAAAAACCTTATCAACGCAGTAAAACAACGTCACGGTCTTGAATATTATGTACGTGGTACATATACTCATAAAAACTTAGACTTTACTAAAGACGTTATGGCAATGTCTGATCTTGGCTTTGAGCATTTGTCCATGGAGCCTGTTGTCGGTGAAGAAGGGGATTATGTGCTTCGTGAAGAAGATTGGCCAGCTCTAGAGAAAGAATATGAAAAATTAGCAGATATTTATTTACAACGCCAGTTAGAAGGCTGGGGTGAGAAGTTTAACTTCTTCCACTTCCGCATGGATTTATATCGTGGGCCATGTATGGCGAAACGCCTTCGCGGTTGTGGGGCAGGTCATGAATATATGGCAGTCGTACCTAATGGCGATATTTACCCATGTCACCAATTTGTAGGTAAAGATGGATACGTGCTTGGTAATGTGTATGATGGTTTACAAAATACAGAAATTCCTAAAGATTTCCGCAATACACATGTATTCTCCAAACCAACTTGTGCTGAATGTTGGGCGAAATTCTTCTGTTCCGGTGGTTGTCATGCTAACAACATTACATTGGGTGGCGATCTAGAAACACCTTATGAATTTGGTTGTCGTTTACAGAAGAAACGCATCGAATGTGCTATTATGATTCAAGCCGAATTAGAACAAGCTGGTATTGATGGAAGTATTCCTGTTGCATTAGGTTAATTACACTTGATTCTCCGAGTATAGTAGGAGTTTATATGAAACAAAATAGTAATCAAACTACAGAACGCTGGGGAATTCGCTATACCGGTATAGTTCAAGGGGTCGGATTCCGGCCCCTTGTTTCTATGTGTGCCCATTCTCTAGGTTTAACTGGTTTTGTATATAATGATAGCCGCGGTGTATATGTTGAAATACAAGGTCCTCTAGGAGCATTGCAACTATTTTTAGATGCTGTTCAAGCGGAGCAACCTCGTTTATGTCGCATTACAAGTCAAACTGTACAACATCTTACTGTAAAAGGTGATGAAATCGACTTTATAGTAGCGCCATCTCCATTAGGTGAAGCGGTGAGTACGTTTATTAGCGCCGATACGGCGCCTTGTGATGACTGCATTAAAGAACTACAGCAGGATAAACGCAGACGTGACTATCCTTTCATCAATTGTACAAATTGTGGCCCACGATATACGATAATCAAATCTTTGCCGTATGATCGGGAGCGGACGACGATGAATGAGTTCCCCATGTGTAAAGATTGTAAGGCTGAATATGAAGATATAGAGGGGCGTCGTTATAGAGCTGAACCAAATGCATGCTCTTATTGTGGACCTCGTTATACTTTATACAAGCCAAATCGCATGGCTGTAGATATGGTAAATGTATGGAATACTACGCGGGAATTGATCAATGAAGGTAATATTATCGCCATAAAAGGTGTAGGAGGGTATCATCTTGTTTGCGATGCTAGAAATGATGCTGCTGTACAACGATTACGTAAGCGGAAGAATAGACCGCATAAACCATTAGCAATAATGGTGGGATCTCTAGATATGGCGATTGAGTTAGTACATATTAACGATGTAGAACTAGATGTATTAACGGGGATGGAACGTCCTATTGTGTTATTAGAAAGAAATCATAATAGTTCTGTTCGGTTAAGTCCTCACGTTGCACCTGACAATCATATGTTGGGTGTGATGTTGCCTTATTCACCGATGCATGAGGTGTTATTGCCCTCTGATGCAGCTTGGGTTATGACCAGTGGTAACAGAAGTGGTGATTCCGTATTATATAACGACGACCAAGCGTTTAATGAACTAGGTGAGGTAGCAGACTATTTCCTCGTTCATAATCGTGAAATCTATGCTCCTCTTGATGATTCTGTGGTGGTGGTCATCAATAATAAACCTCGATTTATTCGTCGCAGTCGTGGCTATGTACCTGAGCCAATTCATTGTGACGGTTTAGAACAAACTTCGATATTAGCTATGGGCAGTGATTTGAAAAATGCGTTTGCTGTGAATAAAGGTAGTGAAGTTCTTGTAGGACCCCATATTGGAGATTTAGAGAATGCATCTACTCATAAAACCTTAGAATGGACCATTGAACGATATAAAAATTTATTTTCTATACAACCAGAAAAGATTATTATAGATAGTCATCCCCAGTTTTTCTCTTCTCGGTTAGGTGAAAGAATAGGTGAAAGTTTCCATCTTTCTGTAATACCTGTTCAGCATCATCATGCTCATATAGCGTCTGTTATGGCAGAACACAATTTAAGGGGGCTGGTACTAGGAATTGCTATGGATGGTACTGGCTATGGACCAGATGGGACTATATGGGGGGGAGAATTTCTCCTTTGTAAAGGCAATCAATATCAGAGATTGGCACATATTCATGCAGCTCCATTGCCTGGTGGAGAAAAGGCTGTTTCTGAACCCTGGCGACAAGCCTTATGGTATATTCGTAATTATTATGGCGATGATATCCCTTTTGTATATCAAGAATGGATGAAAGAACTTCCAAAGGGATGGGAAATTTTAGATAAAGCATTACAATCTACGATGCCCATGATTCAAGCTACAAGCTGTGGGCGATTATTTGATACTGTAGGGGCTTTATTAGGTCTTGGTATGGTTCATAGTTATGATGCACAAATTGCCATTTCCTTAGAAACTCTATGTGGTGATGAAAAAGGATCACTACTTGCTTACAATTATGATGGACATATTCTTGATTTTACACCTACAGTTCAATCTATTATGGATGGTGTTGTTCGTGGTGAATGTCGAGCTCATTTAGCCGCTTCATTTCATAAAACAATGGCAATCGCACTATGCGAAACGGCTGCAGACTTGATGGAGCGATATAATATTAGTGATGTGGCTATGTCTGGTGGTGTATTTCAAAATCGTAAACTATTAGAATTTATATATAAGACGTGGCATATAGGTAATTTATATATGAATGAAGCGGTTCCCTCTAATGATGGAGGACTTGCTTTAGGACAACTGTGGTTAGGAAATCAATTATAAATTGTCATATAGCTCTTATTCTTAGACAAATTTATTTAGTAATGTCCTGAATATTGTTTAATCTATGTGAGTTCCATAGCTAGTTTAAGTTCTAGTTGTTTGTGCACACTATCACTAAATAATGAGTGTAACTGTGATACAATAATATTAATTTTATTCATATATTTCGGAGCTGTTTTATTGAAGTAAATGTATATAAAACTTGTTATAAATGATATAGATAAGGAGATAATATGTGCTTAGCTGTACCAGCGCAATTGATTGCTGTGAATGATGCTATTGGTACCGTTGAATTGACAGGTGCTACCCGTGACTGCAGCTTGCTCCTCGTACCAGATGCAAAGGTTGGGGACTGGTTGTTAGTTCATGCAGGTTTTGCTGTACAAATTGTTGATGAAGAAGAGGCTCAAAAAACATTAGAGGCCTTTAAGGAGTTAGAAGAACTTGAAGAAGCTTACTTTGCAGGAAAAGCAGCACACAGCTGATGCTTTGTTAAGGCGCATCAATGCGCTTCATAAGCCTGGTGAAACTGTGCGGCTTATGGAGGTTTGTGGTACGCATACAGTATCGATTTTCCGAGAAGGTCTTCGTCAATTATTGCCAAGTGGCATAGAACTTGTTAGTGGACCAGGATGTCCAGTATGTGTAACTGATCAAACCTATATGGATAAGGCTTTAGCCTATGCAGAACGTGAGGATGTTATTATTGCTACCTTTGGTGATATGTTAAAGGTTCCAGGTAGCTATAGTAGTCTCAATGAAGCTCAAACAAAAGGAGCTCATATCCATGTTATTTATACGCCTTTAGAGGTAATAGAACTTAGCAAAAAATATCCAGAAAAAAAAATAGTATTCTTAGCTATTGGCTTTGAAACGACTATTGCGATTATATGTGCTACTGTGAAAGCCGTTCACGCAACAGGACTTAAGAATGTATTCTTCTTAGTATCTCATAAATTAGTGCCTCCAGCATTGCGTGCACTATTAGATAAACAAGAAGGCCATATCGATGGATTTATTCTACCTGGCCATGTGAGTGTTATTATTGGTGAAGAACCATACCGATTTTTGCCCAAAGAATACGGTATTCCATCTTGTATCGCTGGCTTTGATGGCTTAGAAATATTGTCTGCCATAGCTAATATTTTAGAGCAACGTGAGTCTGGTAATGTTGTGGTAGGCAATACGTATCATTCTGTAGTTATGCAGAAGGGAAACCCTGTAGCCCAAGCTATGATCGAGGAAGTATATGAAGTATGCGATGATGTATGGCGTGGTATTGGTGTGATTCCTAACTCTGGTTTAGCATTAAAGGGTGAGTATGCAGCTTATGATGTAGAGCTTGTCCTTCCTATTAACTTGGATAAACCATCTCTTGATCCTAAAGGCTGTCAATGTGGACGTGTTTTGCAAGGCCTTATTAAACCGAGTGAATGTCCGTTATTTGGTAAAAGCTGTACCGCAGATCATCCGGTGGGTGCCTGTATGGTATCTGTAGAGGGTAGCTGTGCTGCATGGTATAAATATGGTTATTCTAGTGGTGGATCGACGTGGGAGGATTAATATGGAACGAGTTCGCTTAGTCCATGGTAATGGTGGACGATTTAGTCATGAGTTGACGGACTGTTTTATTTTGAAATATTTTACAAATGATTTATTGGCGCCCCTACACGATGGTGCCCAGTTTCCTGTTACAGCCGGGCGCATGGCCTTCTCTACAGATTCTTATGTGGTGCAACCTGCGTTCTTTCCTGGTGGTAATATTGGCAAGTTGGCTGTTTGTGGAACTGTGAATGATTTAGCCATGAATGGCGCGATACCTCAATATTTAAGTTGTGGTCTTATTTTAGAAGAAGGTTTGGCCTTTGAAGAGCTAGATGAAATTCTTCGCACTATGTCAGAAATGGCAAAAGCCGCAAATGTTCAAATTGTTACAGGTGATACAAAGGTCGTTAAAAAGGGCGAAGTAGATAAAATCTACATTAATACTGCTGGTATTGGCATGATTCCAGATGGAATAGATATTGGTCCACATCGTGTGAAAGCAGGGCTAGATATCATTTTGTCAGGTGCTATTGGAGATCACTCCATTGCCGTTATGGGGCAACGGTTTGGGTTAGATTTATCTGACTCCTTAACAACTGACTGTGCACCACTAAATAAGATGGTTCAAGCAGTATTAGATAAAGTAGGAACTCAAGTTGCTTTGTTGAGAGATCCCACTCGTGGTGGCCTAGGTACCGTTTTAAAAGAAATCGCTGATCAGAGTCAAGTAGGCATTAAAGTTGAAGAAACGGCCATACCTATTCATGAAGAAGTGCAGTCAGTATGTAATATATTGGGGTATGACCCTTTATATTTAGCGAATGAAGGGAAAGTAGTTCTTATCGTTGAACCATCTGTTACGGACGAAGTTCTCAAGATTCTTCATAGTTTTGAAGAGGGAAGCGAAGCTGTTCTAATTGGTAAAACTTTAGATAAAAATATTGGTAAGGTTGGTCTACAAACGGCTATTGGAGGTGTTCGTTTGATTGATTTATTAGGAGAAGATCAGGTTCCACGAATTTGTTAAATTTATAATTAATAAAAGTAATTAAACTATATCATTTTGTTAATCTTTTTATTTCAATTTTTGAGCTTTCTAGATGTAGCTCGTATTAGATGTTGACACGATTTATCATTGATGATAGCATTAAATTAAGTTGCGTAAAATTCATTAAGAATTCATCGAAAATCTATATTATGTTAGTATCTTTATGTGTAAGTTCTTATACTTTCACTAGAATCTATGTATAGAATTTGTTAAAATATAAGTATCTATAGGAGGCTTATTATGAAAAAGAAGATTATTACAGCTGTTCTAGGGATTTGTTTAACTACAACTGCATTTGGTGGTATCTTGACAACTCAAGCTGGTGGACTTAGCAGCATTCTTGGTGGTGCAGCTAAAATTGGTGGTATCGGCATTGTTGTTAACAAATTTGGTCCACAAATTGACTCTTTCCTAAATAAATTATTGAAACAAAATAACTTGAGTACTGAATATACAACTAAAGTAGTTCCTATTATCAGTATTGGTACAAAAGGTTATATCGGTGCTGCTCAAGTTACTGGGCCTGCTTCTAGCATTGAAGAAGTTAAAGCTGTTGCTCAAGTAGAAGGTAGCTTTAATGGTATGGTTCGTGTAAAAGGCTTAGTTCCTGTTGATAGCACAAACCCAGTTGGTGCATCTCGTGTTCAAGGCGTAGGTGTATCTGCTATTATTGATTTGAAAATTTAATGGCCACTGAGCATATAAATTGATAGACTCAGGGAATAAGCACGGTCTTAGGCCCGTGCTTATTCTGTTGTATAACAGTTATACATTAGATACATTGTGGAGGAATTTATGAAGAAACAAGTACTTACACTTTTAATGGCATCCCTAATTTCAGGCACTGCATTTGCCGCTCCTGGTACAGTAACTGAAAAAACAAATGTTTTAGAAACTACTGTATATGGAACTGTACAAGATGGTGCTGTTGTGGACCGCATTAATCAACTTGATGAAACCGTGTATGGTACTGGTTTCAATGGTAATTCCGCAACATTGAGCAAACGTGTTGACTCCCTCTACAATTCTGTAGAAGGCAGTGGTACTAATATTTCTTTGCGCGAAGAAATGGATGCATTGGAATATACATATCAAAATAGCATTAACGCAGGATCTCTTGTAGACCGTGTAGAAAAGATGGAACGTAGCGTTAATGGTCGCATTGGTAGTGGTTCCTTACAAAAACGTATTATTTCTTTGAAGACAAAGGTATATGGTAGCAATGTGTCTCTTACTAACCAAGTAGGCACATTGTCTGGTAACCAAGTGTTCAAAGTGACTTTAAATGAAGCGGTTTCTTCTAAAACTAGTCGTGAAGGTGATACTGTATCCTTTACTGTTGCAGAAAATGTAATGGATGGCAATGTCTTATTAGTACCTGCGGGCACTGTAGGTTCCGGAACAATTACTTCTTTGAAAAAGGCTCGTTCCTTTGGTCGTAATGGTGCGTTAGATATTACATTTGATACAATCCCAGCTATTGATGGTACAGAATTTACTGCTGTACAAGGTAAAGAGGCTAAGGATAAAACTCGTAGTGAAGTTAAAGCAGCAGGTGCATCTGTGGCGGGCGCAGTTCTACTCGGTCCTGTTGGGCTTGTAGGGGGCGCTTTCATCAAAGGTAAAAATATTGAGTACCCAGCTGGTGCTACTGTATATGTACAACCTCAAGATTCCGTAACAATTCAAGGTCTTGTTATTGGTGGTGATGGTTTAGCTCATAGTGATGATGAATTAGCTGATGCTGTAACTGTACCTAATACAACAGGTGAATCTGAAGAATATGTAGAAAATAATGATACTGATGAAAATGCAGCTGTAGCTGAAGATGCTACAGCAGTTGAGGAGCCAGAAGAACCTGTAGAAAATGTTTCTCAACCTATCGTTGTTGTAAAGCGTAATCAATAATTAACAAATTCTTAAAGTAATAGGAGTTCTAGTAACCATGAGGAAACGTAAAGTACAATGGCTGGCAGCGGCATGTGTTGTTTGTTTAGCACAACCTGTATGGGCCGCTACTGAGTCAACTATTGTATATCAAGATACATTGGATAGCGTAGGTCAATCCTATGCAGGAGAAATTTCTAAAGCATCTACACCTGAATATAGTAATATCCGTGTTGTACGTCGTGGTGAAAAAGCGAAATCTGCTACTCCTGCTGAACAGTTGCCTACACGTATCGATGCTAACAAAATGTCTTATACTGGCTCTACAGGTGATGTATATGCTCAAGGCGATGTTGTGGTGTCTCAAGGCAATCAAACTTTGATGGCCCCCCGTATTGAAGGTAATACTAAAACCACAGAATATCGTACTGTTGGGGGCTATCGCTATTTGGAAGATGGCGGTAAAACAAAAGATATTACAGGTCAAAATATGACGTATCGCACTAGCGATCGTCACTTTGAGGCAGACCAAGCCATGGGATGGAGCGATCCCTATTATGTAAAGGGCAATAACGCCACTTTTGATGGACAAATAGGCCATATGGAAAAGGGCATGGTCACTACAAAACATGCAATGGCTTTTGTTCATACTCCAGATTATCGTGTGGAGGGTCAAGATATTCAGGTATATCCTGGTGATAAAGTCGTTATTAAAAAACCATCCTTTTATATTAAAAACTTTAAAGTATTATCCTTGCCATCTTATACGACTTCATTGCGTCATGACAAAGAAGGCAAATTTAGTATTTTTTCCTTAATACCAAAACCTACGTATAGTAACGATGATGGTATTGGCTTACATGGTAGTACAGAATATCCTATCGGTAAAAATGGTGAAGCTTATATTGACTATCGTTGGTATTCTAAATCTGGTTTTAAACCACAGGTGGGATATCGTCATTATTTACCTTGGGGGACTGCTTCTGTTGGTTATAGCAAGGAATCTAATGAATATAATGATGAAACAGTATGGGTAGAAAAAATAGGTGAAGCTCGTTTGGATACTCATACATATCATGTAGGAAATTCTCCAATTACTGTACGTGGTGGGGTTAATGCTGGTTATTGGAAAGAGGGCTCTGTAAAAGGTTCTCATAAAGAATATTATGCAGAGGTTTCTCATGATCCAATTAAGCTTGGTAAAAATGCTGATTTACGCTTCTTAGGTGGTTACCAACGTGACTACTATGGTTATGATGGTAGTATCCGTAGCATGCCTTATTGGGGTGCTAGATTCCAATCTAAAGTTGGTAATCGTGCTAATGTATGGGTTAGCTATAATCAACGAAATATAACCTACAATAATTCCCCTTATCGTTTTGACACGACAGAACTTCCAAAAGAGCTTATTTATGGCGGTACGTATAAATTGACTCGCCTAGATGATATTTCTGTAAGTGTTAAGAATAACATGATGAGTGGGGATATTGATTCTGTTTATTATACATGGCATCGTGATTTACACTCCTTCGATATGTACTTAACATATAAAGATGGACATAAAAATAAAAATGATCAATGGAAAATTAAATTTGTAGGTAAAGACTTTTAGTTAGGAGAATACTATGCAACGCATTAGAAAAGCTGTAATTCCAGCAGCTGGTTTTGGTACACGTTTCTTACCAGCTACCAAGGCACAACCAAAAGAAATGCTTCCTATTGTCGATACACCTGCTATCCAATACATTGTAAAAGAAGCTTTAGATTCTGGGATTGAAGAAATTCTAATTATTACAGGTCGTAATAAACGTGCTATTGAGGACCATTTTGATAGTAGTGTTGAATTAGAATTGTTATTACAAAGTCAAGGTAAAAATAAACCATTGGCTATGATCAAGGATTTGGCGGACATTAAAGTTCATTTTATTCGTCAAAAAGCACCTCGTGGACTTGGTGATGCTGTATTGTGTGCAAAAGCATTTATTGGTGATGAGCCATTTGCAGTGTTACTTGGTGATGATATTGTTTACAATCCAGAAAATCCATGCTTAAAACAGTTGATTGATTGCTATAATGAGCATCCTGGTATTATTTTAGGCGCTCAATTTGTACCGGAAGATAAAGTTAGTTCTTATGGTATTGTATCTGGTGAAGCATTGGCTGATAATTTATATCGCGTTGATAACTTGGTGGAAAAACCTAAGAAAGAGGATGCTCCATCTCGACTCGCTGTATTAGGTCGTTATATTTTAACACCAGATATTTTCAATATCTTAGAAGCTACTAAGCCTGGTGTAGGTAATGAAGTCCAATTAACTGATGCATTGGCAGCCTCTAAAACGGATACGTATGCATTAGCATATGAAGGTATTCGCTACGATACAGGGGATAAATTGGGCTATTTAAAAGCCACTGTTGAGTATGCATTGCGCAACGAAGAATTGGGTGAAAGCTTTAAAGCTTACCTAAAGGAATTGGATCTAAAATAGATAATCTATGAGACTTCCACGTGAGGGGCCTATGATATATGTCATAGGCTCTTTTTGGTTATAGTTTCAAATTCATTTGTTATTTGTTAACATATGGATAATGCCTTTTGTTGACGAATGAAATAATGTTGATTATAATCAAGATATTGAATAAATAAAAGGACTGTGATTATATGAAAACATTATTTAAAGCATTATGTAATAATGATTTGAATCTACCAGGACACAGCGTTATTAAACATATGCATTATGATTCCTCAGGTAGTGATAGAACCGTATGTGAAATTGTATCGAAAGTAGCAAAAACCACCACAATTGGTATTATGGATACGTCTGGCTTCTTAATGGTCGATTTACGACCAGTGCCAAAACAATTTAACATTCGTTCTACTATAAACCAACAGGGAACAGATGGTGCTATATCTTTTTCTAAGGAAGAGGTCATACGATTTGTAAATGATATTAATGATACGAATCCCATCCATCGTGAGAATCCTTATGTTGTTCCTGGCTGCATGATTTTAGAAACGATGTGGGATTTTTGGAATATTAGTAAATCTGCTCTGCAAATGGCGATTTATTTTCATGCACCAGTTATTGCAGATGACAAGGTAACTTTGGTGGAATATCCTGAAGATGCTCATGTAGAAGGTTACATTGGTGATACATTGGCATTTTCGGCTACGTTTTTCGGTGAAAATGAAGATTCATCATCTTTGAAACAAAGATGTATTAGTTAGAGGTAATTATGGAAACAAGACGTTTAACAAAAATGGCTTTATTAACAGCCTTATTATGTATTTCAGCATATATTTCTTTCCCATTGCCATTTAGTCCCGCTATGGTAACGGCTTTGACTTTGGTAGCCACATTAATCGGCTTATTGTTACAGCCTAAGGATGCACTTATCGTATTTATCATTTATATTTTGCTTGGTGCAGTTGGGTTACCAGTATTTGTTGGCGGTACGGCTGGCCTTGGCAAATTGTTGGGACCAACAGGTGGCTTTATTTTTTCTTGGCCAGTTGCATATACATTACTAAGTATATTTAAAGGTTCTAAAAAAAGCTTTTTCTCTTATGCCTGGCGATCTCTTGTGATTACCATTCCTGTAGTGTATCTCTTTGGTGTAGCAGGATTTATGATTGTAACAAAAACAGAGCTTTGGGCGGCCTTGCCTGTAGTCATGTTCCCATTTATTCCTGGAGATATTGTAAAATGTCTGGTTGCTTCTTGGTTAGCAACTAAAGTTAAAATTTAGAATACAATTAAAGTGGCATTCTGCGGGATGCCTCTTTTTTGCTTTTAATAGAAGGAGCATATATGTCAGTATATATTCATGGTGGGCTTAGAAGTCCCATCGGCGTTTTAAATGGACAATATAAACATATGAGACCGGAGATGTTAGGTGCGCAACTCATTGATGAGTTAATCAATCGTCATAGTATTTTGCAGGTGGACGGATTATTTTGTGGCAATGCAGTTGGTACCGGTGGTAATATAGGGCGTCTTATGGGACTTATGTGTAATTTACCAAATTCTGTGCCTGCTATTACCGTTGATATGCAATGTGCCTCAGCTTTGATGAGTATTGAGATCGCCTATGCACATATTGTGTCTGGTATTATGGATTCCGCTATTGCAGGCGGTATTGAAAGTTCGTCGTTACAGCCAGAGCGGGCGTATGCATCAGGGGATGATCGAAAAGGAACCTATAAGGTAGCTCAATTTACGCCCCAAGATCAATCGCCTTTAGCCATGCTCGAAGGGGCTGAGCGGACTATCCATAAACACAATGTAACAAAGGAAGATTTATATCCACATATTATTGGCAGTCATCAAAGAGCATCAGCTGCTTTAGATAACCCATATTTACAGTCATATATTATACCTATTACTATAGATGGTAAAAGATGTATAGATGAATGTATTCGACCTACGATGAACGAGAAACTCTTGTCTAGGATGAAACCTTTGTTGGGAGCTGACTCTATTACAAATGCAGGCAATGCGTGTTTAACTCATGATGGAGCGGCCTTTGTATATTTATCTAATAAAAAAGGTCCTTTTAAAATTCATAGCGTTAAACCTTGGGCAGGAAATCCTCAGTTTAGTCCGGAGGGCGCTCTTGAAAGTACAGAAGGCATTTTAAAACGTACAGGTTTAACTATGGATGATATTGATGTGGTGGAATGGAATGAAGCTTTTGCCATCATTGATGTTCTTTTTAACAAGGCGTACCCTAATCACATTAAAAAATATAACATGCTTGGAGGTGCCTTAGCTTATGGACATCCCTATGGATGTTCTGGTGCCATATTAGTGCTTCACTGTATGGCTGCTTTAGAATCTTGTGGTGGTCGCTATGGTTTATGTGCTATTGCTGGTGCAGGGGGCACAGGTACGGCTTTAATTATGGAACGCATGTAATATGACAATTATTGAACGCTTACAACAGCATAAAGATTTAGAGCCCCATAAAATGGCTTTAATCGTAGATGACATACAATATACATATGGTGAACTATATGATGCTATTCTATCGGTCGGTATTAATAATACAAGTCGCATTGTAAATCTTACTCAGTCTAAAAAGACATTAAATACTAAGATTCTTTTAATTCAGGAACTGTCGTTTGTTGAACAACTTACACAGTGGCTTGGGGCATTACATAAAGGTAATATTCCTATGGTATGTCACAATGAGATGGATACGGCTTATGTAGATGAGCTAGCTCGTGTTATAGCCTATGAAGGTGTACCGCCATTAGCTGATTTTGGGGTACTTACATCGGGGACTACGGGACAACCAAAACCTTTGTGGAGACGAGAAATGTCATGGCGCGATTTTTTTGATATTCAAAATGATATTTTTCATATAAACAAAGATACTAAAATCTTTTTACAGGGAAGCTTTAGTTTCACAGGTGTTAGCAATATGGTCATTGCCTCTTTATGGGCTGGAGGGACTGTTGTTACAACGAGTTCCTTGCGTCCTAGTAGATGGATGCAGCTTATAGAGGAATACAATGTAGACCATATATATGCATTACCAACAAAACTACGATTATTGGTACGACACTGTAAAAGTAATTTATCATCTATTAAATATATAATTGCAGGATCTCAAGTTCTAGATCGACAATTAATGGAACAGTTACAACATATATGTCCTGATATGGAGTTTATCTTGTACTATGGTGCATCAGAGCTTAACTATATAACGTATTGTACAGGTAAGGAATGGCTAGAGCGAGAAGGTACGGTGGGGAGACCATTCCCAACCATACAGATAGCAGAGACTGATAATGTTATTTATGTGACCACGAAATATCATATTGAAGGGATTCCTAATACATATACTGTAAATGATTGTGGATATATCGATAGCGATGGTTATCTAATGTTTAATGGGAGAGCAGGCGACGTAATCAATAAAGGAGGATATAAAATTTCTATTCCAGAGATGGAATTGTATTTACAATCCTTACAAGGGGTTTCCGAGGTTGCTATAATTGATATTACTGATGAGATACGAGGGGAGGACTACGTAGTTTATATGGTGCTAGATGGTGAGGCTAGATTGAATGAAGTTATAGACCTTATTCATAATAAAAGGCCTTCTGTGGAGTGGCCAAAAGCTATAATAGAAGTTCCTATGTTACCCCTTACGGAATGCTCAAAAGTTGATAAACGAAAGCTAAAAGAGTGGTATAATAAAGGGTAAACATTTTTTGTACTACAAGGAGGCATCATGCAGATTAATAAGGCGGCGCTAGAGATTTTCGACTTTACATCCTCGTTAGCTGTATATTCTGAACATGAATTAAAGGTTGGGGATCAAGCTATACAAGATTATATAGCAAATCATGTAGTTAAGGCTTTTAAAGATCCAGGGGCTAGAACCGGAACCTTACATGATGCGAGCCCTGTGGGCAAACAATTATTAGATTATAAAAATGGAGAGCTTAAGTTTATTGATTTATGTAAGAATTTAGGTGAAAGCTTATTTTCATACATGAAACAAGCTACTGATTCTGTTGTTATTGATACAATTATCTGTGAAGCCGTTACGGATACGCCTTATGTTTGTATTCTTTTGTGTCAAGCTCATGATGCTTTTACCCATCAATTATTCAGTGAAGATGATGGTACATTGGCTACAGAACTCGTTTCTCATAAGGCTGTGTTGCCGATGCCGTCACAGAAGTTACGTGCCTTTGCATCCATTAATTTGCATGATTTTAGCGTTCGAATTTTTGAACCTAAAGGGGAATTTGATGGTGAGGTATCCTATATCCTAGCAGATAAGGTCTTGCAATTAGGGACTAATCAATCCTCGCGAGATACGGTGAGAAAGGTAAAGACTATCGTAGATAAGGTGGCTCAAGCTCATGAGTCTGATGGCGTTGTTGAGTTGACAACCGCTAAATCTATGATTGCTAAAAATGCAGAAGTATCAGATACCGTTGATCCTGTTCGTATTATAGAAGAGGTATTTAAAGCGAATCCTATTCAACAAGAGGCGGCAAAAAAAGAATTAGCTGATGCGGATATGCTGCGTCCTTTGCCAGTCAATCGTGAGTTTGCCACGAAGGTTGGAGAGCATCATAAGATTAAAACAGATACAGGTATTGAGATTTCATTTCCTGTAGAATATATGAAAAATCGTGAGTTTATTGAGATAAAAACTAATGATGATGGTACCTTGCGTATTGAATTAAAAAATATTAATAAAATCGTAAATAAATAGTAATGAAAAATTATATTTGTCTATAGAAATATATTATGTAATGATTAAATTTATTTGCTATGCTAGTATATGGAGGTTATGATGAGTAAAGAGAAACATAAAAAAACAAACGCATTACGTATTTTAGATACTCATAAGATACCTTATAGTATTAGCGAATATGAGTGGTCTGAAGAGCGTGCTGCTGGCCTTCATGTAGTAGAAGCATTAAAACTCGATGAGAAACAAGTCTTTAAAACATTAGTTGGCAAAGGTGACAAAACTGGATATGTAGTATTCTGTATTCCTGTGGCTGAAGAGTTAGATATGAAACAGGCAGCACGTGTTAGTCATAATAAGTCTGTAGAGCTTGTTCATGTTAAGGATTTGTTAAGTATTACAGGTTATTTGCGCGGTGGATGTTCTCCAGTAGGCATGAAAAAAGCATTCCCTACCTATTTTGATGCTACTATGGAACCCCAAAAGTTTGTATATGTAAGCGCAGGTTTACGCGGTATGCAAATGAAGGTAAATCCAAAGGATTTGGCGTCTGTCGTAAATGCTGAATTTGTTGAACTGACAATGGACCATTAAGGGGGGGCGTATGGCAAAAAAGTTTTATGCTGTTCGTCAGGGTCGTGTACCAGGAGTTTACACTACATGGTCTGACTGTGAAAAACAAGTAAAGGGCTATGGTGGTGCTATCTACAAATCATTTTCGACAGAAGCCGAAGCACGTGCTTTTGTAGAGGATTCAGGTTTGTCTTTAAGTGATTTTATGAGCGCTAAAAAGAGTGAACTTAAGTCGCCACAAGAAGTGAAGTTTAAATCTAAAAATTCTAGGCCTATAGTTTCTAGTTTTAGTATTCAAAGTAAAGTATCAGCAAATGTTGTGAAACCAGATTTTACTACTCCAAACTATATGGTTGCGTATATCGATGGTAGTTATAATAAAGAGACCAATACTGTTGGAGCAGGTGGGGTTATCTTTTTGAATGGCAAGAGGAAAACTTTTTCTTTTTCCTCTACTGATAAACGATATACATCGTTTTGGAATGTAGCTGGCGAGTTGTTGGCTGCTATGCATGTTATGAAATATGCCGTTGATAATGGGATTTCTGAATGTTCACTTTACTATGATTATATGGGCATAGAAATGTGGGCTACTAAGGGATGGAAACGTAATAATGAGCTAACCCAAGAGTACTCAGCATTTTATGATTCTATAAAAAATCGTGTGCAAGTTTACTTTCACAAGGTGGCTGCTCATACGGGCGATACATATAATGAAATGGCTGATGCACTAGCAAAACAAGGTGCAGGTATTTAAAGATGTTAGAAGGGAGGGCGCTATGAATATATGTGTTACTGGTGGGGCCGGATTTATTGGTTCCCATTTAGTTGATAGATTAATTGAATTAGGTCATGATGTACTCGTTATAGATAATTTATCTACAGGTATGCGCTCCTTTGTACATGAAGATGCTCAATTTATTGAGATGGATGTACGAGATCCAAAATTACTATCTGTATTTGAAGAGTTTAAGCCGTCTATTGTTTTCCATGAAGCGGCGCAAACAATGGTACAATCCTCCATGGAGAACCCAAGTTATGACTGTGATGTAAATCTAATAGGGCTTATTAATGTTCTCGATGCTTGTCGTAAAGTGAATGTTGAACAATTTTTAATGCCTTCATCAGCTGCTGTATATGGCGACTTGGCAGTATTGCCATTGACTGAAGACTTGAGTGGTATGCCTTCGTCTTTTTACGGCTTAACAAAGCTTACTGCAGAAGGCTACTTGCGAATTTATCATGAAGCTTTTGGATTAAATACAGTATGCTTTAGATATGCTAATGTATATGGACCACGTCAAGGTGATGGTGGTGAAGGTGGTGTTATCAGTATTTTCAACCGCTTGATTGTCGAAGGGCAACCATTAACTGTATTTGGTGATGGTGAGCAAACTAGAGATTTCATTTATGTAGATGATGTGGTAGATGCTAACATTAAGGCTATGGGGAATGGTCAATGCACAGGTATTTATAATATATCTACCAATAAGGGAACATCTGTGAATGAGTTGATTACGCGATTCCGGTCTATTAGTGGGACAGATTTTATGGTTTATTATGAAGATGAGCGTATAGGAGATATTAAACATTCGCGCTTAAGTAATGTGAAAGCTGAACGTGATTTTGGCTTTACTGCTACTACAACATTAGAGGACGGCTTACAAAAGACATTAGAATACTTTAAAGCTCATCATAAGTAAGGGGTATAAGGTTTGGGGATATGAGTGATACGCAATTTTGGGTGACCGTAGGTATATGGAATTTTATCGTATTTAGCCTGTATGGATATGATAAATTATGTGCCATTAATGGATATGATCGGATTTCAGAGTTCACATTACTATTTTTAGCTTTTGCCTTTGGTGGTGTTGGTGCTTTATTAGGTATGGTCCTATGGCGTCATAAGACATTAAAAATTAAATTTAAATTAGCCATCCCTTTTGCATTACTTTGGTCTGTATATGCAGTCGGATTCGGTTATGGCTTGTGGGTAAAATGATTGTATAAACTAATATTTTATTCATTCTTTTATGGTATAATAAAAGAATATTGTACATAAAATGTCAGTGAAGGAGATATTTGATGTTGCGATTACAATCAGGTTTTGAGTTAGATTATGCTAATATATATAATGAAAGTTGCATACAAGAACGCGATGTGAATAATTTTGAACGAGCTATACAAAATGTATGGCGTCATACAAATATTTTGCGTTCTACAGGCTTTGAAGAAGGTCATGTTTCTAAAGATGGTTTACCTGAACCTGTGTTGTTTTACCAACTTCCATATATTTCAGAAGATGGTATCAATACACCAGATATGTTAGAGCGGCTTTACGAATTACGTGACTATGCACGCCATAATATTGATACAGTTGTATCTGTAGGTATTGGGGGCTCCTATTTGGGAAGCAAAGTTATTTTTGATGTACAATGTGGAGCATTTTGGAATAACTACAGTGCAGAGGATCGCGACGGCTATCCTAGGATGTATTTTGCAGGCTTTAATGTGGATGGTGATTACTTAGTAGGGCTAATTCGTACGTTAGAGTGTCAAGCTCAGAAAAAAGGTCCTGATTATAAGGTGATGCTCGTTATTAATTCTAAGTCTGGATCTACCATTGAACCTATGGCTAACTTCATGATTTTGGAGAAGGCTTTACAAGATCGTAATATTAACTACGAAGTGATAGCTGTTACAGATGTATCTGATGATGAACATCCTACGATTTTACGATCTATGGCGATAGAAAATAATTGGAAGACCTATAGTATTCCTTATGGCGTAGGTGGTCGTTTCTCTGTATTTACAGAAGTTGGTTTTGTAACGGCCGCTCTTGTAGGATTTGATATTGAAGGATTTTTAGCTGGTGCTGCATCTATGGATGTAGCATGTCAAGAAGAAGACATTTTTAAAAATCCAGGCCTTTTAAGTGCATTATTGAAATATATTGCATCTGAACGATATGGTCGTATTATAGAGGTGTTTATGCCTTATAGTGAAGCACTCCACTCATTATCTGATTGGTATGTACAGCTCCTATCCGAATCTCTTGGAAAAATGAGTAATACTTGTCTACCATATGGCCGTACGCCAGTAGCTGCAGTAGGTACTATGGATATGCATGCTCAAGTTCAAGAGCATCAAGAGGGGCGCCTAAATAAGGTAGTTCAATTTATTAAGGTTAAGGACTGGAAACATAATCTCATTGTTCCAGATTCTTATAGTCAATATGAACGTTTACACTCTCTATCTGATGTAGGCATTTGTGATATTTTAAACATTGCTTTAGATGCTAATAGAGAAGCCTTGTCTAGTGACAATCGTTTTAACATGACTATAACTGTACCAACATTAAACGCATTCCATTTAGGGGAAATTATGTTTATGCATTGTTGGGCCGTTTATTTTGAGTCCATTTTTGCGGGCGTTGATGCTTTTGATCAACCAGGGGTAGAGGTTTATAAGCGTCTCATTGGGCCCAAATTGGCTCGAGCAAAGGATGTACATAATTCATGAGGGGGAACTATGAATATTTTAGTAACAGGTGGTGCTGGTTATATTGGGAGTCATACTGTACGTGCTTTACAACAAGCAGGATATACACCAATCATTGTAGATAATTTATCTCGAGGGCATGTAGAATCTATTCCTGAAGGGGTAAAGTTCTACAATATGGATATTGCAGATCCTAAACTAGTAGGCATTATGAAAGAACATAACATCCTAGGTGTAATGCATTTTGCTGCTCACTCACAAGTTGGTGAATCCATGCAAAATCCAGCTATTTATTATGAAAATAATGTAGTTGGTTCCTATCACCTTATTGAGTCTGCTCGTACCGCAGGTATAAAGCATTTTGTATTTTCTAGTACGGCTGCTGTGTATGGTGAGCCAAAGGTAGTGCCTATTCGTGAGGATGCTCAACTGCAACCAACAAATGTATATGGTCGCACTAAATTGATGATAGAAGAAATGATGTCTGATTATAGTTCTATCTATGGTTCTACATATGTTGCGTTGCGTTATTTCAATGCGGCCGGTGCAGATCCGTCTGGTATGATTGGAGAAGACCATCATCCTGAAACTCATTTGATTCCACTTGTGTTAGATGCGGCTCGCGGTAAAAGAGAGCATATAACTGTATTTGGTACTGATTATGATACGGCTGATGGCACATGTGTACGCGACTATATTCATGTCAATGATTTAGCAACTGCTCACGTATTGGCTATGGACTACTTACGTAAAGGCGGAGAATCTCAAGTATTTAATCTTGGTAGTGGCAATGGATTCTCTGTAAAGGAAATCATCGAGACTGCAAAAGAGGTTACAGGTATCGATATTCCTGTTCAATATGGTGATCGCCGTGCTGGTGATCCAGGAACATTAATTGCATCCTCTGAAAAAATTAAAAATTTACTTGGTTGGGATCCTAAATTTAGTAATGTTGCTGATGTTATCAAAGATGCATGGCATTGGCATACATCTCATCCAGATGGGTTTAGTAGTAAATAAAGAACAAATAGTTTTGATTTGTCAATATAATGAATGACTCTATTAGTCACCGTGGTGACTGGTAGAGTCATTTTTTTGTAGGATTTTAAAAGAGCCTCCTAGAATATGTCAGCAGGAGGTGGATTATGAATTTACGAGACTATATAGAACGTATGAAAATGTGGATTGATAAGCAGCATTTTATTATGCGCCACTATAAGTTTGCACTTGGTATTTTCCTTATCATTGCGGTGGCCCTTTTAGGTATTGGTATTTTTTATCCTCATGAGGAGGAAAATGTTCATATTAGTTTAGATCAATCTAATGGTAGAGATGGTAATCAAAATGAACGAGGCTCAGAGAAATTATCAAAAGAAACAACACATGGTAATAGAACAGGGAAAGGAAAGAACTATTTTAAAGATGAAAGTGATATAAAAAATGTAAAGGATAGAGAGGTAAAAAGCAATGTTCATGGACGATTATTATATGATATTACCGGTGTTGAGCGAGCAAATCCTTGGCGAGAGGTTTTTAAAGATATTCCTATAGATGATTTACTTGGTCAGAATAAGATGACTAAAGATAGTAATGGCAATTTCGTTGATATAAATAATAATTTATATGAGTCCGATGATGAAAAGAGTACTTTTGGAAAAGCGGAAGATAAAAGTCGTAGAAATGGAAAATATCAACAAAAAAGAAATAATAAAAAGCATAGTGGTAATTATATTGAATTAAAATCTAAAGATACTAGTGCTAGACGAGTTGGATCCAGTATACAACCTACTATAAGTAATCCTATCAAACAACATCCCATAGAGCTTATAGGTATTATTGAGGGACAACAGAATATTGCCATTTTACGAAAAGGTACAGAGGAACAAATGGTTAGTATAGGAAGTGTGTGGAAAGAAATATCAGTATCTAAGATAACTGCAAGTGGTGTAGAAATTATTGAAGGAGGTTCATCACGGTGGCTAAGAATCGAGTAAACTTTTTAGGTCTAAAATATATAGATAAGATTATAGTGATAGTTATATTGCGAATAAGCTTATGGATGGTCGTCATGCTTGTAACTCCGTTCATGGTATTTGCTAATAGTACTGATAGGATAGGTACTAATAGAAATGATAGAATAACTGCTAGTAGTTCTGAAACTATCGTAAATAGTAGTGAAGTAGATAAAAATGAAAAAAAGGTTGGGAACGAACTCATAACGATTTCTGTACGCAATGCATCCTTAAAGGAGACCGTCTTAGGCATTTGTCGTAGTTATGGTATATCCGTAATTGGTGTAGAGTCGTTAAAAGGGAGTATTACGGCCACTGTAAAGGGAGAATCACCAGAAGCAATTATTAATGAATTAGGTAAGTTATATCATTTTTCCGTATCGAAGGAGCATAATACCCTTCTTATTGATTCTGATGATGAAAAACTTGAAAAAAGAGAGCTATATGTTATATCACCTGAACATTTGCCGGCTGAGTCTTTGAAAAATGTGGTAGGCACAGTGGTAAAAAATGATAAAATGGCAGTGCTTTCAGAACAAAACGAAGTAATTATGCATTTGACGAGTGGAGAAAAGCGACGTGTAGAAACCTTAGTACGTGCTATCGACAAGGAACCAAAACAAGTGCAATTAGAAGCTACCATCATTGCTATGGAACAATCCTATGCTAAGGAACAAGGATTTAGATGGTCTTGGCTTAGCTTGACCGGCCATGGAGAAGATAAAACACATTCCTATGGTGCCGTTACCTTTGGCAAAACTCCGACTGGAGAGGCCTATAAGTTCTTTGTAAAACCAGAGCTAAGTCTTATGGAAAGCTCAGGTAAAGCCGTTCTAATTGCAAAGCCATCTATTATGGCTCTCAATGGTGAGACTGCACATATCTTGATAGGTGAAAGAATACCAGTTATAGAAGAATCGGAAGTGAATGGAGAACGAAAGCGTTCTACTCGTTATGAAGAGGTGGGCATTAAGTTGAATTATACTCCTATTATTACTGCTGATGATGGTGTAGATGCTAAAATACATGCAGAGGTGAGTACACCTATTATGGTATCTGAAATGAAAGCCTATAAAATAAGCACACGTCAAGCACATACAAGAGTACGATTACAACCAGGAGAAGTGCTGGTTATTGGTGGACTCATGGACAATCGAGATCAACATCAAATACAAAAGATACCTATTTTAGGAGATATCCCTTTGTTAGGAAAATTATTCCGTCATAGTCGAAAAACAAAAGACTCTATAGAAATGCTAATGTTAGTGAGGGCAACTGTGGTATAATGAAGAGTAAATGATTAGGAGGTTGTGAATGGAACGCATTCGAATGATAGGCCTTGGAAAATCGTTTGGAGTGCGCCAAGTATTTTCCAATGTGTCCTTTGAGTTAAAAGAAGGTGATCGACTCGCCTTGGTAGGCCCTAATGGGGCTGGAAAATCTACCTTGTTAAAGTGCATATTAGGCTATGAAGAGCTGGATGAAGGTAATGTAGTCAAGTCGCCTGTTGCTAGTATTGGCTATTTACAACAAGATGTAAATCTGGGGGATGATAGCCTTGCTACAGAAATAGAAAAGGCTTGGGCCGATGTTCATGCATTGGAAAAACAATTAAAAGAACTCACTAGTCGATTGGAATCTGAAGAGGCTAGCGAATCGGATTTACAACGCTTAGATTATTTACAGAATCGTCTAGAATGGTTAGGCGGGTATGACTACGAGCAAAAGACAAAGCGCATAGTCTATGGTCTTGGTTTTACTGACGATGACTTAGATAAGCCGGCTAATGCATTTTCAGGTGGTCAAAAAACACGTATTAACTTAGCTAAAGCATTAGTACGTAGTCCCGATTTTTTATTCTTAGACGAACCAACTAACCATTTAGATATGGATATGCTGGAGTGGTTAGAGGGGTACCTATCTGCCTATCAGGGTGGAATTTTCATTGTAAGTCATGACCGGTATTTTTTAGACCGTATTGTCACAGGTGTTGTAGAGTTAGATAATCATAAGGCTACAACCTATCGCGGTAACTATAGTCGGTATATTCAACAACGGGATGAACGCTTAAAGGCAGATATGGTGGCTTATGAAAAACAACAGGAGTACATTAAGAAAACAGAGGCTTATATAGATAAATACCGTGCTGGTATCAAGTCTAAAATGGCTCGTGGTCGTCAGTCTCAACTCAATCGATTAGAACGTCTAGAGGCACCTGTTACTTCACATCATTTACAATTTTCGTTCCCTCCTGCAGCAATGAGTGCCGATAAGGTTTTAGTACTAGATCGCTTATCTGTAGGATATGGTGAAAGTCGTATTATTAATGATATCTCTCTTGTTGTTCGACGTGGTGAATCCGTAGCACTTATCGGGCCTAATGGAGCTGGTAAGTCTACACTGGTGAAAACTATTGTAGGAGAATTATTCCCTGAAAATGGTCATGTAGATATTGGCAATCGGGTACAAGTGGGTTACTTCTCACAAGAGCACGAAGAGTTGCACGATTCTTGGCAGGTAGTAGAAGAGATTATGAATCACTTTAACTACAGTGAGGATAAGGCGCGTAATGTGCTTGGGTCGTTCTTATTTAAAGGTGATGATGTATTTAAGCTAGTAGGTGAATTATCGGGTGGTGAGCGCGCTCGTTTAGCTTTGCTTAAGTTATTTCTTCAAGGCGATAATTTCCTAATTTTAGATGAACCGACCAATCATTTAGATATTCCTACACGAGAAATCGTAGAAAGAGCATTACAACAATTTGAAGGGACTTGCTTTATTATTTCTCATGATAGATACTTCTTAGATCAAGTTTCTACAAAAACAGTAATTCTAGATGAAGGTAAAATTACAGAGTACCTCGGTAATTATTCATACTATAAGGAAAAGCTGAAAGAGCAAGAAGACTTATTAGCATTAGCTAATGAGAAAAACTCTGAGAGCAGTAAGCGTGATAGTAAAGCTACTCCTACTAATGAGTCAATGCTTTCAGCATCAGAAACTATAGAGGAAAATCAGAAGAAGCCAAATGCTTATATGGTAGAAAAACAATTAGCTGAGGTAGAAGCTGAAATTGCTCGCCTCGAGGCGACGATGAAAATGTATGAGGTGCAATTAGCTAATCCTGTAGTACAACAAGATTTAGATGAAATGTCTAAAATTTCCATACAAATTGAAGAGACTCAAACTGAGTTGGATTCATTATATGAGAAGTGGGAACGGCTATGTGAATAGCTTTTTAATGTATATATTATTAAGGAATTAAAATCATTTTCTTTTAATTGACAAAAGATTGAAATTTCTCATAATATAGGTATAGAATCAAAGTTTTATGTTTTAAAGGAAGGGTGTAACATGAATAAATCCATGTTAAAAAAAGCAGTCATTTTTGGCCTTGCTGGTGTAATGGCAGTTGCTGCTGGTTGTGGCAGCAATAAAGATGCAGGTAATGCAAATAGCAATGAAGCTAAAATCGCATTGTTGACAACAACAACTGGTGGTGCAGCAGCATATGGTGAGTCCATTAAAGCTGGTGCAGAATTGGCAGTAAGCGAAATCAATGCTGATGCAAATGCTGTAAAAATTAACTTATTAGTAGAAGATACTAAAGGTGATAAAAACGAAGCAATTAATGCAATGAATAAAGTAATTTCTAAGGATAAAGTTGTAGCTGTTATCGGCCCAATGTTATCTGGTGAAATGATGGCAGCTGGTCCTGTAGCAAACAAAAGTAAAATCGTAGCTCTTGGTACATCTACAACTGCTGAAGGTATTACAGATATCGGCGATTACATTTTCCGTAATGCTGTACCTGAATCCTTGGCAGTAGATACTGCAATTAAAGAAGCACATAAAACTTTAGGCTTCAAAACTGCAGCTATTATGTACTCCAACAATAATGACCAAATGGTATCTGTAAATAATACAGCTCGTAAAGCATTGGAATCTGAAGGCGTACAAATCGTTGATACTGAAACATTTGCAGATAAAGATACTGACTTCTCTGCACAATTGACTAAAATTCAACAAGCAAAACCTGATGTAATTGTAGTTGCTTCTCTTTACCAAGAAGGCGCATTAATCATGAAAAAAATGCGTGAAATGGGTATGAATCAACCTGTAGTTGGCTCCAATGGTTTCAACAGCCCACAATTCATTAAAATTGCTGGCGATGCTGCTAACGGTGTTATTGTTGGTACGCCATGGTTCCCTAACAAAGAAGACCAAAAGGTTAAAGATTTCCGTAAAGCCTATGTGGCTAAATACGGTAAAGAACCTGACCAATTCGCTGCTCAAGCATATGATGCAGTATATCTCTATGAAACAGCTTTGAAAAAAGCAGGGTCCACAACAGATCGCGAAAAATTCCGGGAAGCATTGAAAAACATTGCTGACTTCGTTGGTGTAACTGGCCAATTCAAATTCAACGAAAAACGCGATCCTTCTATGGAAGTTCAAGTATTACAAATTAAAAACGGTCAATTTGACGCATTAACAAAATAAGTTGAGGTAGTATAGTGTTTTTACAACAATTAGTTAACGGGTTAACCCTCGGTAGCTTATATGCTGTACTCGCTATTGGCTTAACACTTGTGTTCGGTGTTTTGAATATTATCAACATGGCTCACGGAGGCATCTTTATGATAGGTGCCTTCGTTGGTCTTTTTATGGTAACAATTTTTAACGTTAACATTTTTGTAGCCCTTATCGTAGCTATGGCTGTAGGTGCTATCCTCGGTTATCTTTTAGAATTTGTGGCGCTTCGTCCACTACGCAAGAAAAAGGTGTCTCACTTGGCACCACTTATTAGTACCATTGGTGTTTCTATTTTCCTTGAAAGTTTGGCATTATTGCTTTGGGGCCCTCAAACTAGATCATTCCCACCAGACTATATTGGTGGCCTAATCGACTTTGGAGCTTTCAAAATTTCTATGGTACAAATTATTGGTTTAGGCGTTTCTGTTGTGCTAATGCTGATTTTAAATATAGTTATTAAGAAAACTAAGATTGGTAAGGCTATTCGTGCTGTATCCATGAGTACGGAAACAGCAGCTCTCTTAGGTATCAATCCAACAATGATTATATCTATTACTGTTATGATTGCATCTGCTTTAGGTGCAGCGGCAGGTGTATTGGTAGGGTTGTCCTTTAATGCTATTGAGCCTACTATGGGTGTTATTATAGGCTTTAAAGGTCTGGCAGTACTTATCTTAGGTGGTCTTGGTAATATTACAGGCGCCATGGTTGGCGGCTTTATTTTAGGTGTAGCAGAAATCTTCTCTGTTGCTTATGGTGCATCTACATTCCGTGATGCTGTGGCCTTTGGTCTCATTATCCTATTATTATTCTGGCGCCCACAAGGCTTGTTTGGATCTAAAGATAAAGGGGGTAGACCGTAATGGAATTATTAAACCCGTATTATCTACAGATCGTGATGTTTTTCATCATTAATGCCATCATGGGTATTTCAATTTATTTCACACTGGCAAGTGGACAGCTTTCTTTAGGGGCTGCTGGATTTATGAGTGTTGGTGCATACGTAGGCGCTATTCTTTCTTTGAAAGCTGATTTGCCTATCGTTGTAGGCATTATTATTGGTGGCTTAGTTGCTAGTCTTGTGGCTGTTATTATCGGTTTGCCAACAACACGTCTTAAAGGTTTGTATCTTGCCATTGCTACACTTGGATTTGGCGAAGTTGTGCGTGTAATTTTCTTGAATTTGGATATTACAAATGGTGCATTAGGCCTTTCTGGTATTCCATCCATTCCTCAAGAATTGACAAATTATGCCTATGAATTTGATCTCGATGGTTTAATGGGCATTGATGCTGTTGCATGGGGCAATCTAATGGCTATCATTATTTTGTTAGCTATTTTAGTATTGATTATCGCCTTTTGTGTACGGATTAATAATAGCCGTGTGGGTCGTGCCTTTGCAGCGATTAAGGCTGATGATCATGCAGCAGAATTGATGGGTATTAACGTTGTATACTACAAGATGATGGCCTTTATCATTGGTGCTTTCATCGCTGGTATTGGCGGTGGTTTGTATGCGCATATTACAAACTTTATTAATCCTACAGATTTCAGCTACCATAAAGTAGTACAAATTTTGTTATTCCCTGTATTTGGTGGTTCCAATGTAGTATGGGGCTCCGTATTAGGTTCCTTTATTCTTACATTATTACCAGAAGTATTGCGTTTCTTATCCGACTATCGGGACATCATCTATGGTGCATTACTAGTCATTTTGATGGCCGTTCGTCCAGATGGTATTCTGACAGAATCTATGGTAGATAAAATTAGTCGCAAATTAGGCTTTAAAAAGGCTCCATATATTCCAGAGTCACAAGTATTAACAGAACGTTTTGAAGCATATAAACGCAAACAACAAGAAGAAAAACAAGGATAGGAGGGAACTGAATGCTATTAGAATTAAATGACGTAAGTAAAAGCTTTGGTGGCGTTGCAGCCCTCACAGGAGTATCTTTTGGCGTTAAACAAGGTGAAGTATTTGGTGTCATCGGTCCAAATGGTGCTGGTAAGACCACACTATTCAACTTGATTACTGGTGTATTCCCTGCAAGTTCTGGTGAAATTGTATTTGATGGTATGTCTGTTGTAGGCATCAAGCCTCATAGAACTGTTGAAATGGGGATTGCTCGTACATTCCAAAACATTCGTCTCTTTGGCAATATGACAGCTCTTGAAACTGTTTTAACCGGTATGCATTGTCGTACTGGCTCTGGCTTCTTATCTAGTTTTTTGAAAACAAAACGGCAACGCATTGAAGAAGAGCGTTGTCGTGGTATTGCTTATGAGTTCTTAAAGCTTGTAGGTCTTGAAGCAGATGCAGAAGAGGTTGCAACATCATTACCGTATGGTAAGCAACGTCGTCTTGAAATCGCTCGTGCCTTAGCGACACACCCTCAGTTAATCTTGCTTGATGAACCGGCAGCAGGTATGAATGATAGTGAAACTGAAGTTCTGCGTCAATTGATTGGCAAGATTCGTGACCTAGGTATTACCGTTGTGGTTATCGAACATGCCATGGAATTGATGATGAATATCTGTGATCGTTTGGTAGTACTTAACTTTGGCAAGAAAATTGCTGAAGGTACACCTCAAGAAATTCAAAATAATGAAGCTGTAATTGAAGCATACTTAGGTAAAGAGGAGGTGTAATATGTTAAAACTAGAAAATATTGTGGCTGGTTATGGACATATTACAGCCTTAAAAGATATAAGTTTAGAAGTTCCACAAGGTTCCATTGTATCTCTTATTGGTGCTAATGGTGCTGGTAAGACTACGACGATGAAGACTATTATGGGACTTGTAAAACCCACATCTGGTCGAGTGATTTTTGAAGATCAAGATATTACAGGTCGCCAAACCCATCAAGTTGTACAAAGTGGTATCTCCTTAGTTCCTGAAGGACGTCAAATTCTACAAGATATGAGTGTTTATGAGAACCTTGAAATGGGTGCTTATACACGTAAAGATAAAGAAATCGAAGCAGATATCAAAAAGGTATTTAAACGATTCCCTATTCTTGATGAACGAAGTTATCAATTGGGTGGTACTTTATCAGGTGGTCAACAGCAAATGCTAGCTATTGGTCGTGCACTTATGGCTCGTCCAAAATTGTTATTATTAGATGAACCATCTATGGGTCTTGCACCTTTAGTAGTAAATGAGATTTTTGAAACCATTAAAGAAATCAGCGCCGATGGAACAACAGTTCTTTTAGTAGAACAAAATGTGCGTCAAGCATTGAAGATTGCTGATTATGCGTATGTTTTGGAGACTGGTAAAATGGTATTATCTGGCTCTGCTGATGAAGTTCGCCATAATCCTCGCGTTATGGAAGCTTATTTAGGCGGTCGTGTTGAATAATTAATTATATAGAGCGATCATTAGTGTCAAAAACTTTGAATAAGGTGTATATACTAGATTTCTAGTATATACACCTTATTTTTTTATCACTAATTCTGATATAAATAGAAAAACTATGTGAGCTAATAATGAAGTGAGTTTATATATTTTTTATTATTTTTAAGAAGTTCAATGATAAAACTAGTGAATTAGGAATGAAAAAAGCAAATAAAAATTAATGAGCATATATTGAAAATACTGTATTTTTAAGGGATTATTGTTGAAGGTTTTATGAAGTTGGCTTGGAACATACTAGATTTGTAGAAGAACATTTAAAAAAATGATAAAATAGCATGACTGATTTTTTAGATATAAGATACATCAATAATTAAGTGATGAATTAAATAAGTTGAATAAAAAAGAGGTAAGTATGAAGAAGAAACAGTATATGATGATGGCTGCATTCTTATGTACTACAACAATGGCTATGGCTGCACCAGTTAGTATAAATACTAATCAGCCTTATAATGCTAAGAATGTACAAATGGACGGTCATGCACCATTGGAAACTAGCGCATCTGTAATTAGCTCTGATAAAGAATATCATCTGCGCCAAGGAGATGAACTAAATATTCAAGTGGTTCAGCAGGCAGAGCTTGGTACGCGTAATGGTAACGACATTGTGTATACCGTCAGACCAGATGGATATGTATCGTTCCCTATGGTTGGTGCCGTAAAAGCAGATGGCTTAACTGTAGATGAATTTACAGCTGAGTTACAGCAAGGTTTGTCTCGTTATATCATTAATCCTGATATCACAGTAAATGTATCGAAATTGGGCGGCGTTCGCGTATATGTATTTGGTGAAATTAATAAGCCTGGCGCCTATACGTTGACTAAATCTAGTACAGTTATTGATGCCATTGGGGCTGCAGGTAGTTTTAACTGGGATACAGCAAAGAAAAAAATTTATTTGATTCATCAAGACAATCCAGAGAAACCGATTCCTATCAATTTAAATCGTATTTTACAAACTGGAGATATGTCTGAAAACTACATCATGCGTGAAGGTGATATTCTTTACTTAACTAAGAATAGTCGTATCAACTTTGCTCGTGATATTGCTCCAATCTTAACAGGGGCTTACATGGTATCACGAATAGGTAAGGATTAAAGATAAGGCGATATCTATCATATAAGGGGGCGTTTTTTTGCGTTCATATTTATTACCATCTATATTGTTTATTACAGATATTGTGACGATTGTAATCGTTGCTTTTATCAGTCTTTTTATTCGATTTGATGGACATATAGAACCTCAATATATTAGTCAAATGGTGGATGCACTTCCGTTATTACTTATTTCGTATATGTTGATGTTCTTGATAATGCATTTATATACACGTATTTGGCGCTATGCAGGGATGCGAGAGGTATTAGCAGTATTTGTAGCGACTACAATTGGTACGGCTTTATTCTATTCCTCTATGTTTGTATTTGGTAAGTCATTACCACGTTCTGTCTATTTTATTACATGGTTCCTCACTACAGGTGCTGTTGGTATGGGGCGTATGTTGCTTCATTATGTGGCACTTCACTATAGCCGTGGGGACGATGGTGAAAGTGGCCAAGTAAATACATTAATCATAGGAGCTGGTGATGCAGGTGCAACTATAGCTCGTGAAATTGAACGATATCATAAGCGTTCTCGTCGAGTGATTGGTTATGTTGATGATGACATGTTTAAACATAATCGTCTTATGAATGGTTTTAGAATTCTTGGTAATCGTGAAGATATTCCAGCATTAGTTGCTAAGTATAAGGTAGAAGAAATTATTATTGCCATGCCTTCCGTGAAGAGAGATATTATTCAGGAAATCATGGAAATCTGTTCTCCTTTAAAATGTAAAATCAATATTTTACCGGGGATGTATCAATTACTTGATGATGAAGTTCTTGTATCTCATTTACATCCTGTTTCAATCGAGGACTTGTTGGAGCGTGATGAGATTCAGCTTGATACGTCTAAGGTTGAAACATATCTTAAGGATAAAGTGGTTTTAGTTACTGGTGCGGGGGGCTCTATTGGTTCTGAAATTTGTCGTCAAGTTTTACGTGTAAAACCTAAAAAGCTATTGCTCCTTGGTCATGGTGAAAATAGTATTTATCTTATTCATCAAGAATTACGTAGTATTGCGCCTGAAGGTACCTTGGTTCCAATCATTGCAGATATTCGTGATAAGAATCAACTAGAGCAAATTTTTAAAAACTATAATCCTGATGTAGTATTTCATGCGGCAGCTCATAAACATGTGCCGCTTATGGAAATCCAGCCAATTGCTGCGGTATTAAATAATATTTATGGTACTCGTAATGTTGCGGATGTAGCCGGAGCTCATGGAGTAGATCGATTTGTTATGATTTCCACGGATAAAGCGGTGAATCCAACCAGCGTTATGGGCGCTACAAAACGGGTTGCTGAAAAAGTTGTGCTTGGTATGAATCACACATATGATACTAAGTTTATAACAGTTCGTTTTGGTAATGTACTTGGTAGCCGTGGTTCGGTTATTCCTTTATTTCGTAAACAAATTGAAGCAGGTGGCCCTGTAACCGTTACAGATCCAGAAATGACACGTTATTTCATGACTATTCCTGAAGCCAGTCAATTAGTACTTCAAGCTGGTGCCATGGGGAATGGAGGCGAAGTGTTTCTTTTAGACATGGGTGAACCGGTTAAAATTGTCGATTTGGCTAAGAATATGATTCGCCTTTCTGGCTTTGAGCCTAATAAGGATATTCGTATTGAATTTACTGGATTACGTCCAGGTGAAAAGTTATACGAAGAATTATTGACTTCCGAAGAAGGTACGAATACTACTACGCATAAGAAAATTTTTGAAGCAGCTCTAGAAGATGTTAATCAAGAATGGCTGAGTCGTGAAATAGAGCGCTTTGATACATGTAAAACCGATATAGATGTAATTAATGTATTGCAGGATATCATTCCTACATATGATCCAAATCATAATGTATAGATTTTGGCTGATACATTTATTACCAGCTATATGTACAGATTTATCTTAATTTTGTCTATATTGTATTTTTCTTGAGAGGGTTAGGTACATATTCTAAGCGGGAGAGACCCTGTTGTTTGTATACTTTTACAGAAAGGGGTATATGGGTGGAACAAATTATTGATTTAAAAGAGGTGGGTAGAGTCCTCATTAAAAAGCGCCGTAAAATTATTAATATTACGGTAGCATGTATGGTTTTAGGTGGTGCGTATGCCTTTCTTGCATCATCTACATATCAATCTACATCGATGTTGCGCATTAAACAAGCTCAAGGTTTGAGCAATTCTGTATTATCTAGTGCTAATGCCTATTCTGATTCTATGTCTCGTCAATTGATGAACACAGATGCAGAAATTTTAAAAAGTCGTAATGTAGTAGAGCCAGTAATTACTGCTATAGAAGATCCTGAAGGTACTGGTAATGCGCCAACATATGAAGATTTTGTTAAAACTCGTATTGAAACTAAACCGTATAAAGAAACCGAGTTATTACAAGTAAGCGTAACTGGTAAGAGTCCTGAGCAAGCACAAGAAGCTAATCAATTACTTATTGATACCTTCTTGAAACGTCTTGCCGAAATTTCTCATGTTGAACAACGAACTACTCGTGAATTCTTACAAAAACGCGTTGTTACTGCGAAATCTGAATTAGAACAAGCAGAAAATAAATTGCAACAATTTCAAATAGATAATAAGGTGTACTCCACCGCTGATCAAATGAAAGGCTTAACAGATAAAATTACTCTTATCGATCGTGAGAAGGCTCAAAATCAACTCGATTTAGAAACGGCACAAGCTGCACTTGGCAGTATCAATGAACAATTAGGTTCTGCTGGTAAAAGTATCGCCGATAGTGCCACGGTTCAAGCCTACAAGGGGCAGTTAGCAGACCTAGAATCTCGTAAAGCTTCTTACATTGGTAAATATACTGATGAACATCCAGCGATGAAAGAGATTAACCAACAAATTGAAGAGGCTAAAAGTGGTTTAAATGCTGAAATCAACGCTATTGCATCTCAACAAGCACCTTCAAGCAACTCTGCACAACAAGGCTTGCTAGCGGATAAATTTAAAAATGAAGCTGCTTTAGCAGTAGCTCAAGGTAAACAATCTACATTAGCTGAGCTAGATAAAGTAAACGAAGAAGCTATGAAGGGCTTACCTGAAAAAGAACGCGGTTATATCCAAGCAAAACGTGATGTAGATGTGGCACAAGATATCTATCAAATGTTATCTACTCGCTTAGAAGAAGCGAAGGTAGCAGAGGTTATGGTACCAAATGAAGTTCAAATCGTTGATCCTCCTACATTGCCAGAAAAGGCGATTGCTCCACGTAAGATTCTTATTCTATTAGGTTCTGCCATTTTAGGCTTCATCTTTGGTTGCCTCTATACATTGGGCCAATTCTTCGGTAATCGCAAAGTTCAATCTGTACAAGAAATTAATGATATTCTTGGCATTCAAAACTTGGGCGTAATTCCAAATCATAACGAAAAAGAATACGAGGAGCCTAGTAATCGTATCGTAGCATTGTTGCGCAAAATGAGAGGTTAATATGATTAGACTAATTTCTAATGAACGTGGTGATACGCCACTTGTGGAAGCATACCGTACATTGCGTAGCAATCTTCAATATGTATGTAACCAACATAAATGTAAACTTATTTGCATTACTGCAGCTACTAGTGGTGAAGGAACTTCTGAAGTGGCAGCTAATACAGCATTAGCTTTATCTAAAAATAATAATAAAGTTCTTCTAGTAGATGGCAATCTACGCAATCCAGCACAACATATAGCCTTTAATGTACAAAATAAAGGTCTTACAAATGCGGTAATGATGGATGAAGATTTGACGATTCATCGTAATGTAGTGCCTCATTTGGATGTGCTTACGGCTGGTGAAGTTGTTGAATATCCATCTGACATTGTAGACTCCAGCAAATTACCTACGATTCTTGAGTATGTACGTGATGAATATGATGTGGTTATCATCGATACACCACCAGTATTGTCTGTTACAGATGCCGTTGTATTGGCTGAAAAATCAGATGGTGTAATACTAGTTGTTAAAAATGAAGTAGCTAGTCCAAAAGATTTGATTGAAGCTAAGAAACGCCTTTCACAAGTGGGCATTCCTCTTTTAGGATCTATCGTGATTGACGCGTAATATAACTGTTTTAATCAACATTCTATGTGATAAATCAAGTGTATCAATATGGTACAGAAAGTATTGAGGTGATGTATATGAAAATTAATTTTTCTCCTCCAGATATTACAGAGTTAGAAATCAATGAAGTCGTTGAAGCCTTAAAAAGTGGGTGGATTACGACAGGTCCTCGTACTAAAGAATTAGAAAAAAAGATAGCTCACCAATTAGGTACACCTAAATCCGTTTGTTTAAACTCTGCTACTGCAGCGCTTGAAATGTCCCTTCGTGTATTGGGAATTGGACCTGGAGACGAAGTCATAACTAGTGCTTACTCATATACAGCTAGTGCGAGTCCTGTAGTTCATGTAGGCGCTACATTAGTACTTGTTGATACACAAAAAGATTCCTATGAAATGGATTACGATGCAGTCGCTCGCGCTATCACACCAAAAACAAAGGCTATCATCCCTGTAGATATTGCGGGTGTGCCTTGTGATTATGAACGTTTGCGATCCATTGTAGAGGAAAAGAAATCTCTCTTTACACCATCTAATGATATTCAAAAAGCATTAGGTCATATTCCTATCGTAGCGGACTGTGCGCATTCTTTTGGTGCTTCTTATAAAGGGGTACCAACAGGTAATGTAGCCGATTTTAGTAGCTTTTCCTTTCATGCAGTAAAAAACTTTACTACTGCTGAAGGTGGTTGTGCTACATGGCGCCATATAGATGGTTATGACGATGAAGCTATCTACAAACAATTCCAATTGTTATCCTTACATGGTCAGGATAAAGATGCGCTTGCTAAAACAAAAGCTGGTGCATGGGAATATGATATCAAGGGTACATATTATAAATGTAATATGACGGATATTATGGCGGCTATTGGTTTAGCTCAATTAGAACGATATCCAAAACTTTTAGCTCGTCGTAAGGAGATTATCGAAGCTTACGATACAGGTTTAAAGGATTTACCTGTTACATTGTTGAGCCATTATACAGATGAGCATGAAAGTAGTGGTCACTTGTATTTAGTCCGTTTAGACGGCCGTGATGCGCAATACCGCAACAAGGTTATTGAAGCTATGGCTGAGGCTGGCATTGCGACGAATGTCCATTATAAGCCAATTCCAATGCATACGGCTTACAAAAACTTAGGCTTTACAATCGATGATTATCCAAATGCTTATGACCAATTTAAAAATGAAATTACATTGCCACTTCATACGCTCCTTACAGATGAAGAAGTGCAATATATCATTGAGCAGTTTAAAAGGATTATTACCGAATGTTAGTAAAAAACTTTCATGATCTACCACAAGAGCTACAGTGTGAAGCGGTTCGTCCCTATTTTGAAATATTAAATCAAAGACGTACAAGCCTTCTTTGTAAAAGCATTTTTGACCGCGTAATGGCAGCGGGAATGCTTATTACATTAAGTCCTATATTCTTGATACTAGCCATCATGATTAAACGAGATAGTGAGGGAGAGGTTTTTTTTCGTCAAACTCGAGTGACACAGTACGGTCGTACCTTTGGCATCTATAAGTTCCGTACTATGGTAAAGAATGCGGAATCTTTAGGTGCACAAGTGACATCACAAAATGATATGCGTGTTACGAAGGTAGGCAATATGCTTCGCAACTGTCGTCTCGATGAATTGCCTCAGCTTATTAATATCCTTTTAGGAGATATGAGCTTTGTCGGTACAAGACCTGAGGTTCCACGTTATGTGGCCGCTTATACAGATGAAATGAAAGCTACCTTATTATTACCCGCTGGTGTTACCAGTGTTGCCAGTATTACTTATAAAGATGAAGATCAACTTTTACAAAATGCTCAGAATGTTGATGAAGTCTATATAAATGAGGTTTTACCGGGTAAGATGGCTTGGAATTTAAAGAGTATTAAGGAGTTTTCTTTTTTACAAGATATAAAAACGATGATTGATACAGTATTAGCTGTATTACGTTGAAAGAGGTCCCTATGAGTACATCTATGACAAAGGAAATACAAGAAAAAGAGCTGAATATATTACTGTACTTTAAAGAGTTCTGTGATACACATAATTTGCGCTTTTATCTTTGTGGCGGTGGTCTCATTGGGGCTATACGTCATAACGGCTTTATCCCTTGGGATGATGATTTAGATCTTTTCATGCCTCGTCCAGATTATGAAAAGTTAGCTGAATTATGGCCAAAATATGCTGATACTGAACGATTTACGTATTGTCGTACCGATCGCAATCACATCTATCATGATGCAGGAGCATCTATTAGAGATAATCATACGACCTTTATCAATCGTCATAGTATGCATGAAGATGTTTGTCATGGTTTGGCACTTGAAATTATGCCTATCGATGGCTGTGCACCCGGCAAAATTAGTCGTGCATTGCAGTTGATGTGGGCCATGACTTTTGCACTCTTTAATGCACAGCGTTTACCAGATAATAAAGGGCCTACATATCGTGCTTTAGCTGGTTATATTTATAAGATTTTTTCCAGTCAATCTATACGCTATCATATTTGGCGATTTGCAGAAAAGAGAATGACTCAATACGACTTTGATACGAGTGATGAGTGTACGGAGTTAATCGGTAGCTTAAAAGGTATGAAGCTACGTCATCCTAGAGAGGACTTTGCTTCTGTTGTATATAAAGACTTTGAAGGTCATCAAATACCTGTTATGAAAGGGTATGAGAGATATTTGCATCTCATTTGGGGCGACTATATGCAATTACCACCTGTAGAGCAACGTGTAGCAAAACATGATGCAGTATTTGCTGATTTACACACACCTTACAAGGAGTATAAAGGCATACATTATGCTAAGAAAGAAGCTCAACCATAAGGAGGGCCTATGAAACGAATAGCAGTAATCTTTGCGGGTGGCGTAGGTGCTCGTATGAAAAACAGTAAGACGCCAAAACAATTTTTAGAATGGAACGGTAGACCGATTTTGATTCAAACCTTAGATGTATTTGAACAAACGGAGACTATTGATGGGATTGTTCTTGCCTGTAAAGCAGAATGGATTGATCATACAAAGCAACTCATAGAAAAGGCGGGGTTACATAAGGTATTATCCATTGTGCCTGGTGGTGAAAGTGCTTTGGAATCCCAATATAATGGGTTAGTAGAGGCTAAGCGTTTATTTCCTGATGACGCGGTGACTGTATTGATTCATGATGGGGTTCGTCCACTTGTAGATAATTCTACTATAGAGAGAAACATTGAATCTGTAGAATCAAAGGGTTCTGCCATTACTGTTACTCCAGCTATCGAAACGGTTATGGTTACCCAAAATGGTTCTATTAAGCACATTTTAAATCGCAATGAATGTCTTATGGCTAAAGCTCCACAGAGTTTTAGATTAGATGATATTATATCAGTTCATAATCGTGCAAAAGATGAGGGTATTCATGACTTTATTGATTCCGCATCGATGATGATGCACTATGGTTATACTTTATACCCTGTGTTAGGGGAAACTGAAAATATAAAAATTACAACTCCATCTGATTATTATATGTTCACAGGGATTATTAAAAATCGTGAGCTAGGAGGATTAAAAGATGAGTAATTCCGTTATTCAACGCGAGTTAACGGCTTTAGTACATGAAAAAGATTACTTTCATTTCCTCCGTCATCAACGCATTCTTATAACAGGTGCAACGGGGCTTATTGGATCGATGTTTATAAAATTACTTATACTTGCCAATGAGGTCCATGACCTGGATTTAAGAGTGATTGGTCATGTGCGAAGCCATGAAAAGGCAAAAACCATTCTTGGTGAGTATTTAGATAATAAGTCGTTAGTTCTAGTGGATGGTTCATTAGAATCTATTGATGTGCCATGTGATTATATTTTGCATGGAGCCGCACCAACACAGTCTAAGTTTTTTGTAGAACATCCTGTAGAAACTATCCGTACCTCTTTTTATGGTACGGAGGCCATGCTTGAGTTAGGTCGCCGTCAAAAGGTAAAGAAACTAGTTTACTTATCCAGTATGGAGCAATATGGGGTACCGTATGAATCTGGCCAAGTTATGACAGAGGAAAGATTAGGCTATTTGGATCACCTAAATGTTCGTAGTTCTTATTCCGAAAGCAAAAGACTTTGTGAATGTTATTGTAAGTCCTATGCTGTGGAATATGGCGTTCCTGCTGTAATAGCTAGACTAGCTCAAACCTTTGGTCCAGGTGTTCCAGTAGCTGATAATCGCGTTTTTATGCAGTTTACTAAGAGTGCTATTAAAAAAGAAGCTATTGTACTTCATACAAAGGGTGATTCTATGTCGAATTATTGCTATATTACCGATGCCTTAACTGGGCTTTTAACTCTTTTAAAAGAGGGACTACATGGTGAAGCATATAATGTTTGTCATGATGAGGAGACGCGTTCTATTGCAAGCATTGCTCATTTAGTGGCAACTCATGTTAGCAATGATAAGAGTGAAGTCATCTTTGATATTCCAAAAGATGTACAAGGGCTCGGCTATGCACCGACAGTGCATATGTTCTTAAGTTCTAAGAAGTTAAAGTCTTTAGGTTGGCAACCTAAGGTATCAATGGCACAAGCCTATGTAAGACTGGCAGAATATATCCAAGAGGAAGGCTTATGAAAAAGGAAATAATAATTGTCACCATCTCCCTTGGTAATGATGGGGCTGAACGAATCTTAACAGAGTTGGCTCGTCAGTGGGTACATGATGGTCATCATATTACAGTTATCCAAACAAGCCCTAATCGATATGGTAATGAATATGCGTTAGAGGAAGGTATTGAACAAATCGAAATTCATACTACAAGCTCTAATAAAGTCATTCGCTTTATGCAAGAAATAAAAGAACTAATCAAAATCTTAAAGACTAGGCCAAATGCGACATGCTTATCTTTTTTGTCTGCATCGAGTTTTATCTTATCGATTAGTTCTTGGTTTATAAAAAATCGCATTGTTTTTTCTGAACGCAATAACCCGCGTATGGTACCTATTGGGTGGCATCAACAAGCGTTGCGCAATTTTGCTTTTCGATTTGCAGATGCACTAGTATTTCAGACGGAAGATGCTCGTTCTTATTTTCCAAAATCTGTCCAAAATCGCGGTGTTATTATCCCCAATCCTATTAATGGTAAATTGCCGCCACCTATAGAAGGAGAACGAGAAAAGACAATCGTTACAGCTTGTCGTTTGCATCCGCAAAAGAATTTGCCTATGATGATTAAAGCCTTTAGTATGTTGGCAGATGAGTTTCCAGAATATAAACTTGTCATTTATGGTCAAGGTGTATTAGAGGATGAACTACGAGCTCAAATTAAGTCTCTTAATTTAGAGAATCGCGTTTTATTGCCTGGATTTGCTAGCAATATTTTAGAAAAGGTAGCCCCTTGTTCCATGTTTGTATCATCTTCTGATTTTGAAGGCATTTCAAATTCTATGTTGGAAGCATTGGGCATGGGTCTGCCGGCAGTAGTTACAGACTGTCCTGTAGGCGGTGCTCGTATGGTAATTAAAAGTGGAGAGAATGGTATCCTTGTGCCTGTAGGTGATACGCAGGCTATGTATGAAGCTATGCGCAGTATATTAAAAGATCCTGCACTAGCGGCTAAACTTTCACAGAATGCCATCAAAGTACGCGATGAATTTCCATTATGGAAAATCGCAAAACGTTGGTTAGAAGTTTTATGAGTTGTAAGGAGGAGAACCATTGAAGTTAAATATTACGGCTCTTGCTGATCGCATGATATGGTTCATAACTCTAATCTTTTTAGTGTTGTCGTTGACCATTTCCTTTGCCCTTGGCGAAGCGAACTATGGTGCGTATGTATTATTTGTATGCTTATTTGGCCTCATCATTTTTTATCTTATACGAGAACAGGGTGTTATAAAACTGCGGTTTAATTGGATGCATGCTTATATGTTAATTTTTATTGGTGCTTGTTATCTAAGTGCGATTAATGCCACAGATGTTTCCGTAGCTATGAGCCGAAGTTTTGATATGGTCAAGATATTCTTTATGCTCATCATTTTATACATGTGTTATCAAGATAAGAAATCGGTGGATACATTATTAAAGATTGGCATGTGGACAGGCTATATAGTTTGTTTCTATACTGTTTATTTCTACGGTTTAGATTATTTTATTACTGTTTTATCATCCTCAGCACGTATTGCTAATGATGCATTGAATGCGAATACGGTAGGGCTATTGGGTGCCAATGCTATTGTTATGACCTTGTATTATATGCTATACGATCGTCCTCGTTGGTGGCATATTATTGCATTACCAACACTTGGTATTTTAGCGGCTACAGGTAGTCGTAAGGCCTTAGTTTTTGTCGGTGTTGGTACAGTATTACTCTTTATTTTTAAAAGTTTTCGTAGTGCTAATGCGGTCAATTCTATTGTAAAAGTTATTGGTTCCTTATTAGGTCTTACCATTATAGGTATTGCGGTATTGCAATTGCCGATGTTCTCTGAAGTATTAGACCGAATGTCTAACATGGTAGAAGCCTTTACAGGCACAGGGGGGGACTCATCCACTATTATTCGGTTAGCTTTGGTAGATATTGGATGGGACTTATTTTATCAATCTCCCATAACTGGTGTAGGTATCAATAATCCATCTGTATATACTTTTTTCGTGTATGGCAAAGATAATTACTACTTGCATAACAATTATATTGAGTTATTAGCTGGCACGGGTGTCATTGGTTTACTAGCCTATTATTCAATGTATCTCTATGTGGCTTATAATTTAATTCGCTATCGTGATATCCATAGTAATGAATATATAATGGTACTCATTCTATTCCTTTCACAGATTGTTATGGATATGGGTATGGTTTCTTATGAAAGTAAGAGCACTTATTTTTATATGATGTTGTTTTATTTAGAAGTGCAACTGCTTCGGAAAGGACGAAAACATGAAGTTCAGAAAATTGTGTAATGTTGGCATGTCCTTTCTAACAAAACCTTACTATCGTACGAGGGTATTAATTAAATCGGGTTATTATGACTCTTTGTCTGATGAAGACTTTTTGAAGAAGGTATTTCCTAAGTATATGGGATACCCTTTAGATCTAGAAAATCCAAAAACTTTCAGCGAAAAGTTACAATGGCTTAAGGTTAATTTTAGAGACCCAATACAAACAGTGATGGTTGATAAACATGAAGCTAAACATTTTATTGCTCAACGTGTAGGTAATCAGTATATAATACCTACGATTTCCGTATGGAACTCTGTAGATGATATTGATCTTGATAGATTGCCTAATCAATTCGTTTTGAAATGTACACATGATAGTGGAGGCATCGTTATTTGTAAAGATAAATCAACACTTGATTGGGAAGCAGCAAAAGCTAAATTAAGAACATTCTTAAAACGGGATTATTCACGTATTGCTAGAGAGTGGCCTTATAAGAATGTTCCTCGACGTATTATCGGAGAGGAATATTTGTCGGAGTTAGGTAGCAATGACATATTAGATTATAAGATGTATTGCTTTCATGGTGAACCAAAGTTAACAGTAGTATGTTCTAATCGTTTTTCTAAAACAGGAACGCGTATGAACTTCTATGATATCGATTGGAATCCTATGGGAATTCATTTTGGACATTATCCACCGTTACCTACAAAGTTTCCAAAGCCAGACACATATGGTGAAATGCAACAGGTTGCGATGGAGCTTAGCAAAGGGTGTCCATTTTTGCGTGTTGATTTTTATGAAATTAAAGGGCATCTATTTATTGGAGAATTAACATTTTTTCCTGGTGCTGGATTTGAAAGATTTCGTCCTATGTCAAAGGATTATGAATTAGGAGAGTGGTTACATCTTGAGAATGTACATCGGGGCTGATTTAGTTCCTACGGATATTAATAAAACATTATTTGAAAACGGTAATGGAGAAGCTTTTGTAGGAAAAGAGCTTTATGAAATTTTGAAGCAATCGGATTTAAATGTTTTCAATTTAGAGGTTCCTCTTACTGATATAGAGACACCCATCGTAAAATTTGGTAATAATTTAATTGCGCCTACAAAAACAATTAATGGATATAAGGTGTTAGAGCCGTTATTTTTAACACTGGCTAATAACCACTCCTTAGATCAAGGGGTGGAAGGGTTGACGACAACATTAAATTTGTTGAAGCAGCATAAGATTGCTCATGCTGGAGCTGGAGCTAATTTGAAAGAGGCTAAGAAGCCATTTATCTTTGAAAAAGATGATATACGTATTGGATTCTATCTTTGTACAGAGAATGAGTTTACTATGGCTACTTGTCATACAATGGGGGCTAATCCTTTTGATGTGCTAGAAAGCTTTGACGAAGTGAAAGTTTTAAAGGCACAATGCGACTATGTCATCGTTCTATATCACGGCGGCAAGGAATTCTATCGCTATCCATCTCCTATGCTACAGAGATATTGCCGTAAATTTGTCGATAGTGGAGCGAATCTCGTTATCTGTCAACATAATCATTGTGTAGGGTCTCGTGAAGATTACCAGGGAGGCACTATCATTTATGGACAAGGCAACTTTATCTTTAATTCCGATTTTTTTGTAAACCATCAAGAATTTATTAAAGATTCAATACTAGTTACTGTAGACGTAACTAAGGATGATTTTGTGGTGTCTGAATTGCCTATTCGTAGAACCGATAATGGTACACGATTAGCCACAGAAGTTGAAGCTACAGAAACATTAGAGGCTTATAGAAAACGTAGTGAAGAAATTAAAGACCCTCACTTTGTGACTCAAGCTTATAAGGTCTTTGCTGATACACATGTAAAACGTTATTTGCGTGAGTTTTTAGGTAGATCATTTATTGTACGCGCTATTAATGCTTTATTGGGCCGAAAATTGGTAGAACTTATTTTGGGCAAAACGAGTTATTTAGCAATACAAAATTATTTGGAATGTGAAGCTCATCATGAACTATTCTTGAGAGGCATTAAGAATATCAATAAGAAATAATGGATACTAAAATCGTAGCTGCTGCTAAATGGTCTGTTATTACAGAGGTTTTGGCAAAGCTTATTACACCACTGACAAATATAATATTGGCCCATATGTTAGCACCGACCGCATTCGGCATATTGGCGACGATTATGATGGTTATATCTTTTGCGGAAATGCTTGCTGATGCGGGTTTTCAAAAATTTCTTGTTCAGCATGAGTTTGAAAGTGCCCAAGATAAGCAAGAGGCTACAGATGTGGCATTTATTGCCAACCTAGTGTTTTCTCTAGTTTTATGGAGCGCTATCATAATCGGTCGTGATGAATTGGCTGTATTAGTAGGTAATGATGGCTTAGGTATACCTTTAGCCGTGATGGGCGCTATGATTCCTTTATCTGCTTTTAGTAGTGTCCAAATGGCATTGTATCGAAGAGATTTTAATTTCAAGTTTCTTTTAAATATTAGGCTCATAACAATTCTTACACCTATATTGATATCTATACCAATGGCGCTTATGGGGTACGATTATTGGTCTTTAATTGCTGGTATGCTAGGGTCTCAGCTATTTACGGTGTTGGCATTATTAAAGAGTCGGAAGAATCAAATTCATCTGTTTTTTAGTAGCCGCGTCTTTATGAACATGTTTAACTATAGTGCATGGTCTTTAGCTGAAGCATTTTCTATATGGCTCACTGCTTGGGTGGATACATTCATTATTAGCCGTTTTTTAGATGCTTATTATTTGGGTATATATAAGATGCCAATGGCTATTGTTACGACTGTAATGGCTATGGCTACAGCATCTTTGGCTCCTGTATTATTCGCGGCTTTAAGTCGTGTGCAAAATAATCAACAGGCCTTTTCGAATACATTCTTTACATTCCAACGCTATATGGCTCTATTTTTGGTACCTCTAGGTGTAGGCTTATTTGTATTTCAAGACTTTGTTGTCCAGCTTTTACTAGGGCCACAATGGACGTTAGCGGGCATTGTATTAGGTTCATGGGCATTGAGTTCGGCTATTATGACTGTAACAGCTAATTTGATTTCCGAAATATTTCGTGCAAAAGGGATGCCTAATCTATCATTTTGGACTCAAATACTACATCTAGTAGTTTTAATACCAGTTATTTATATTTGTATTCAATATGATTTCAGTACCTTTGTATATGCTCGATCGTTAGTAAGAATGGAAATGCTAGCAGCTTCTATGTTGCTATTAGCTTTATTTGTCAATATGAGTACATTTCGCATAATATCTAATATCAGTGTATATCTCATTACAGCATCTATAGTTGGGTTAATTGCCTATAGTATTTTACATCTCTATGATGCAGTATGGTGGACCGTCGTCTGTATGCTTTTATGTGTTGTATTATATGTGGCCATTTTATACGTCATTCCATCTGAGCGCATAATTATTGCTTCTGGCTATAAAAAAGTCTTAAGTAAAGTAAAACGACATAATTAACAGAACTATGAAAGGAGTACATATGCTTTCAAAAAATGTAGATTTAAACAACACGGTAATCCTTGTAACGGGTGCCACTGGATTTGTAGGGGCTAATCTAGTTATGTCCTTACTATCTGAAGCAGAAGGGACTCAAATTATTGGCATAGATTCTGTTAATGATTACTATGATGTAGCATTGAAAGAGTATCGATTGCAACAGATTGATGAACTTAGCAAAGATAATAAGAATATATGGATTTTTAAAAAAGGGAATATTGCAGATAAGTCCTTTGTTGATGAAATTTTTGCTATCTATAAACCACGAGTTGTAGTGAATCTAGCAGCTCAAGCAGGGGTTCGTTACTCTATCACTAACCCCGACGCCTATATTGAGTCTAATATTATTGGATTTTATAATATTCTAGAAGCTTGTCGTCATTCTTATGACGATGGTGAAAGAGGTGTAGAGCATTTAGTGTATGCATCATCTTCTTCTGTATATGGTGCAAATAAACAAATCCCATACTCTATAGATGATAAAGTAGATAATCCTGTATCTCTTTATGCAGCTACAAAAAAGTCAAATGAGTTATTGGCTTATTCGTATGCTAAATTATATAACATCCCTAGCACAGGGCTTCGTTTCTTCACTGTATACGGCCCTGCAGGTCGTCCAGATATGGCATACTTTGGTTTTACAAATACATTACGTAATGGTGGGACAATTAAAATTTTTAACTACGGCAATTGTAAGCGTGATTTCACCTATATCGATGATATCGTAGAAGGCGTTTCTAAGGTTATGTCTACTGCACCAGAGCGTCGCAATGGTGCGGATGGCTTGCCAGTTCCACCGTACGCTATTTATAATATCGGCAATAGCAACCCAGAAAATTTACTTGATTTTGTGCGCATTCTTTCAGAGGAATTGGTTTCTGCTGGCGTATTGTCAGAAGATTATAATTTTGAGGAGCATAAAGAATTAGTACCCATGCAACCAGGGGATGTGCCTGTTACATATGCTGATACAAGTGCGTTAGAAGCAGATTTTGGCTTTAAACCTAATACAACCTTACGAGAAGGGTTAAAGCGTTTTGCCATATGGTATAAAGATTTCTATATGATGGAGGGCAAATAAATGAAAATTGCAATTGCTGGTACAGGCTATGTAGGCCTTTCCAATGGTGTGTTGTTAGCTCAACACAATGAAGTGGTGGCCCTCGATATCATCCCAGAAAAAGTAGATATGTTAAATCGCAAAGAGACACCTATTGTAGATGCTGAATTGCAAGAGTATTTAGCTACTAAGGAGTTAAACTTCAAAGCTACACTTGACCCAGTAGAAGCTTTTAACAGTGCAGATTATGTTATCATTTCGACACCTACAAATTATGATCCTCAAAAAAACTTTTTCGATACATCTTCTGTTGAACAAGTCATTAAAACTGTGCTAGAGATTAATCCTGATGCAGTAATGATTATTAAATCAACTGTACCGGTGGGCTATACGGTACAAATGCGTAAAGAATTTAATACGGAGAATTTAATTTTCTCGCCAGAATTCTTGCGTGAAGGTAAAGCCTTATACGATAATTTACATCCATCCCGTATTGTTGTGGGCGAGGATTCTGACAGAGCACGTCGTTTTGGCCAATTACTAGCAGACGGTGCTATTAAAGAAAATATTCCACAATTATATACTGATTCTACGGAAGCGGAAGCAATTAAATTGTTTGCTAATACGTATTTAGCATTACGTGTAGCGTATTTCAATGAGTTAGACTCCTATGCTGAAGTACGTGGCCTTAGCACAAGTCAAATCATCAAGGGGGTTTGTTTAGATCCTCGTATTGGAGATTTTTATAATAATCCTTCCTTTGGTTATGGTGGTTATTGCTTGCCAAAAGATACAAAGCAATTATTAGCTAACTATAATGATGTACCACAAAACTTAATTTCTGCCATTGTCGATGCGAATAGAACACGTAAAGATCATGTGGCAGATACTATTATTGCTAAAAATCCGAAAATTGTTGGTATCTATCGCTTGACCATGAAGATGAACTCTGATAATTTTAGAGCATCAGCCATTCAAGGTGTTATGAAACGTATTAAGGCGAAAGGGATTGCTGTGGTAGTATATGAACCTACACTAGATGCAGAAGATTTCTTTAATTCGCCAGTTATACGTAATTTTGAAGATTTTAAGCGTATTAGTGATGTCATTGTAGCTAATCGCTGGGATAGTAGCTTAGAAGGTGTAAAAGATAAAGTTTATACACGAGATATTTTTGATAGAGATTAATACAGCTATATGTATTGTGGCGTTTAGGAGAGTAGTATGAAACGTTGGATACTATATATTGTGTTATGTCTAATTGTGTTTTTTATATGGGATAATTCCTTGCAAAATGGAGGAACCTCTGATGGGTTTAGTCTTATTTTTGCAAAGTGGATTGCCCCTATAGCTAATAAATTAGGCTTTTACGGAAATATATGGGCCTTAAATAGGATTATTCGAAAATTAGCCCACCTTACAGAGTTCATAATCCTTGGTGGTGTTTTATATGTAGTTCTACGCCGCTATATTGAATATGGCACAGTAGTAAAAACAATAGTAGTGGGTATAGTAATAGCTAGTCTAGATGAATTTATACAATTATTTTCTCTAGGACGCAGCTCTCAACTGTCTGATGTACTGATTGATACAGTTGGTATAATCATCGGTATATCGGTAGTGAAATTAACTTATTATATTAGTCATGATAAAAGATAAAAGTACATTTAAAAATTAAATAATTATTAATATAATAATGTGTAAAATATGACTCATAATTGTAGAAATTATGGGTCATATTTTATGAAGGATAAATGAATATATAAAAATTGTATTAAATGAACATATAATAATTTATTTATTTTTATAGAAAAACCACTATACAAGCGACCGGTCCCTTGTTATAATCGTGAATGTAAAATGAATTATAAACTTAAATGAGAAGAACATGAACTTTATAAAAGAGGTCGATTTTGAAAAGAAAATCGAAAGTAGAAGGGAAAGATTATGAGTCGCGTGGTTGATTTACATGGTTGCATTTTGCCAGCTGTGTTAGGCCCACAAGGGCCTCAAACAATGGCAGAATCAGTAAAAATGATTAAGTCCTTGTCTGAACAAGGTATTACAGATATTTTTAGTACGCCTGATGTAACAGTATCTATGGATCTGAACACATGGAATGCTATAAACTCTTTAGTTAATAAAGTAAAAGTTATGGTTAAGGAGCAACAAGTAGATATAACTATTCACAGTGGAGCTCGCGTAATGCTTTGTGATGAAATGGTTGCATATATAGCTTCTCATCGCAATCAATATACGTTGGGAGATAGCCATTTTATATTAGTTGCTCTTCCACAAAATAGCAAAGTGCATCATATTAATGCGTGGTTATTAAGTCTACTAGATATGGGGCTTGTACCTATTATTAGTGAAGTAGAAACTTATGGACAATTATTTACTAAACCTGAACAATTACTAGCATGGGTTGATAGAGGTATTTTGATTCAATGTAATATGGCATCTTTTGATCATGGTAACGCTAACTATGATAGGGCCATTGAATTATATCGAAATGGTTTAATTCATTTCTTTGGTACTGGTTACAGCGATGGCTGTGATGTTGAGACGTACCAAGGTTATGTGGAAGCAATTTCTGAATTAGACAATACGTATAAAAAAGATTTGTTGCCAAATATCCATCTTAATGAACGCGACCTCTTAGCTAATCGCACATTTTATCCTTCTGTCCCATCTAGTTGGGTGGGGAAAAAGGGTAATTTCTTAACTCGTCTATTTGGCTTTGCATTATAATTTATATAGGTTCTTTTATCCATGTCATATTGGCATAGATAAAGGGACCTATTTTTACTTTATATTGTATTTAGGGTTGAAAACAACCACCATATATAGTATACTGAGAAGGCGGTAAAAATAGAGGGGGTTTCTAATAATTCTTTACATTTTTACATATAAATTTATAAAAAGTGTGATTAGACATACTTTTTATACTTCTTAACATATATTTTGGCAGTAACAAGATGGGGAGGTTGCCAATATGTTGCAGGTCATTAAGCGTGATGGCACGAAGGTACCATTCGACAAAAACAAGATTGCTTTGGCTATTGAAAAAGCTGAACATAGTAGTACTGGGTTGTACGAAGAGGGCTTGGCACAGCGTATTGCAAATGAAATTGAGGAATATGCTACTAAGCTTCAAAAAGACATGACAATTTATGCTATTGAAGATCAAGTGTATTATAAGTTGATTGAGTATCATAATCCTGCAACGGCACGTGCCTATGAAGGTTACAAAGCTGTTCAAGCTTTTAAACGTCGTCAAAATACAACTGATGATGATGTAATTGGTTTATTAGATCGTAGTAATATCAGTGTTCTTGATGAAAATTCTAATAAGGATGCTGCTATTGTATCTACCCAACGGGATTTAATTGCTGGTGAAGTATCTAAGGATATTGCTCGTCGTAAATTGATTCCTACCGATATTTTGGAAGCCCATGATAGTGGAGCTATCCACTTCCATGATATGGATTATATTATTCAACCTATGTTTAACTGTTGCTTGATTAATTTGGAAGATATGCTTACAAATGGCACAGTAATTAATGGTAAAAAAATCGATACACCTAAGTCTTTCCAAGTTGCTTGTACTGTAACAACACAAATCATTGCACAAGTAGCATCTGGTCAATATGGTGGTCAAAGTATTAATGGTATTGACCGTATTTTGGCACCATTTGTACGTAAATCTTATGAAAAAATCCTCAATAATGTTATTGAAGAGCAAGTTGAGATTTATGGCATGGAGCCTAATATGGAAAAGGCTCGTGAAATAGCGTGGAAACGTACGCGTAAAGAGGTTAAAGATGGTATCCAAACTATTCAATACCAAATCAATACATTGATGACCACAAATGGTCAATCTCCATTTGTTACATTATTTATGTATTTCCAACCAGACTATGAATACGCGAAGGAAGCGGCTCTTATTACAGAAGAAATTTTGCGCCAACGTATTAAAGGTGTAAAAAACGAAGCCGATGTATATATTACACCAGCCTTTCCTAAGTTGATTTATGTTCTTGATGAGCATAATGTAACACCAGATAGTCCATACTATTACTTAACTGAATTGGCAGCACAATGTACGGCTAAGCGCATGTACCCTGACTATATTTCTGCAAAAAAAATGAAGGAAAACTACTCAGGTAATGTCTTTAGTCCTATGGGCTGTCGATCCTTCTTATCTCCTTGGAAGGATGAAAATGGTGAATACAAGTTTGATGGACGTTTTAACATTGGTGTAGTAAGTTTAAACTTACCTCAAATTGGCATTCTAGCCCGCGGTAGTGAAGAACGATATTTTGAAATCTTAGATAAACGACTTGAGTTGGCAGAAAAAGCACTAATGCTTCGTTATGAATTACTTAAGGACGTAGTGAGTGATGTGTCACCAATCCATTGGCAACACGGTGCTATTGCAAGACTTAAAAAAGGCGAGAAAATTGCCAAATTCTTGACTGGCGGTTATGCGACTATTTCCTTGGGATATATTGGTATTTATGAAGCAACTCGTTTAATTACCGGTGAATCGAATACAGGCGAGAAAGGTCGCGTTTTTGCGATGAAGATTATGGATCGCTTAAATGCAGCTGTTGATGAATGGCGAGTTAAACATAACATGGGCTTTGCATTATATGGTACACCTGCTGAAAGTTTAACCCATCGATTCTCTTCTTTGGATCGCGCTCGTTTTGGTATTATTGAGGACATTACGGATAAGGGTTATTATACTAATAGTTATCATGTAAGCGTACGAGAAGAGATTAATGTATTTGATAAGTTCTCCTTTGAATCTGAGTTCCAAAAGAAATCTACAGGTGGCTGTATTTCCTATGCAGAAATTCCTAATATGACTAATAATATTCCAGCTGTTTTGACTATGATTCAATATATTTATGATCATATTTCTTATGCTGAATTTAATACCAAGTCTGACTATTGTCACGAATGTGGCTTTGATGGAGAAATTAAGGTAAATGAACATAACGAGTGGGAATGCCCTCGTTGCCACAATACAAATCGCGATAAATTAACTGTTATCCGTCGTACTTGTGGATACCTTGGCGAAAACTTCTGGAATGAAGGGCGCACAAAGGAAATTAAAGATCGTGTAATGCACATTTAAGATTATTAGAGTTATAGTTTTAATAATTATTCTGTATATTAAGCATATTAAGATAAACTGTTATATAGATTAATATAATTATCATAGACATCTAATGATGTGGGATACGATTTTAGTTCTAAATACGATAGTTTTAAATGGTAAAAGCTGTGCCTAAGGCACAGCTTTTACTGTATATATGAGAAATTGAAATATATCTATATAGTGTTGATCAAAGTTGATAGGCACTACTATGGAGGTTATGATGAGATATGGGCAAATAAGACAATATGATATTGCCAATGGAGAAGGGATTCGTACATCTATATTTGTAACAGGTTGTACACATTGTTGTTATAATTGTTTTAATGAAGAATACCAAGATTTTAATGCTGGTAAGGTATGGACGCAAGCTGAGACAGATTTAGTGGTTTCCTATGTGAAGAATCCTACATGTTCAGGGTTAACATTATTAGGTGGGGAGCCATTTCAAAATGTACAAGGCTTATTACCGGTGGTGAGAGCTGTTCGAGCAGCGGCGCCAGAAAAGAAGATTTGGGCCTATTCCGGCTATGAAATAGATGATATCTTAGAAGATGAGTTGCGAAGTGCTTTATTACAAGAAATCGACATTCTCGTAGATGGCCGCTTTGTAGATGAACTTAAGGATCCTGCTTTGCGCTTCAGAGGTTCTTCAAATCAGCGTATCATTGATGTTAAAAAGACATTAGCGGCTGGGGAAATTGTATTAGCGATGGAGTAAATATGATATATGATAAACGATTTATAGGACTCATTATTATAGTTGGCTTTATAGCAGGGCTAGTAGGGGCTTCCTATACGCATTTATTACATGGAATCCAACATTTCGTATATAATTACTCCTCTGCTGATCATCTGAGCTTTGGTGCAGCTGTGGCTCGAGTATCACCGATAGAACGATTAATACCCTTAATCGTCTGTGGCGTGATAGGTGGCGTAGGTTGGGTTTTGATTCACAGATATGGTAAAGGCGTTGTAGATATAAAAACGGCAGTTTCTGGTAAAATGGATATGAATCCAATTACTACTGTTTTACATGCAACACTGCAAATAATTACGGTAGGTATTGGTTCTCCATTAGGTCGAGAAGTTGCACCACGTGAGGCTAGCGCTGGTATTACTACCTTTTTAGTTAAACATTTTGATATAAAACAAGAAGACCGTCAATTATTAGTTGCATGTGCTGCAGGCGCTGGTTTAGCTGCAGTTTATAATTCACCATTATCTGCGGCAATTTTCACATTAGAAACTTTGCTTCTTACTTGGAATATACGGGCTATGAGTGCAGCCCTCTTATGTTGTGGTTTGGCTACATTTGTGACGCGACAAGCTGGTGTAGGAGATGTTATACAATATACAATGGCACAACCCAGTTTGGGGAGTCATTATGTAGAGTTTTCTATCGTTTTAGGCGCTATTATTGCAATTGGTGTTGTTTTATTTAATATTACACAAAGTAAGCTACCCGCCATTCATCGTAGTAGTCCTGTAATGATTCCCATTTCTATCGTAGCATTTACACTAATTGGTGTTTTAGCTATGTATTTTCCTGAAATTCTTGGAAATGGTAAAGCAGGCAATGAGTTGACTTTTACGAACGATATCACATGGACATATGCATTGGGTTTATTTGGATCCAAATGGGTAGCTGTTTTACTTGCTTTGGCCGCTGGTGCATATGGTGGTCGTATTACACCATCTATGATGTTAGGTAGTACTTTGGGAATCGTATTTGGTACCGTATGGGCTATTGCTATAGCGCCAGTATCTTTGGGAATGTCTGCTTTTGTGGGGGCCGTAGTATTCTTAGGCCTTGCACAAAAAATGCCTATGACATCTTGTGTATTTATGCTTGAATTATCTCGTTTCTCTGTAGAGATGTTGTTTCCTATAGCTTTAACAATGGGGACAGCCCTTATGGTAGAGCAAATTATTCAATCAAAATTAAATAGCGCTAAGCAGCACTAAATAGCAGTTAATAAAAGTTAAATATAATATATAGAAAAGAAGCGGATAGTTGAGTTAATCAACTATCCGCTTTTAATGTATATGTAATTATACGATTTTGGCGTTCTTATCGTATTCCTCGCCACCCGCATCAGGAAGCATGCCATATTCTACAGTCCACAAGTGTTTATATTTTAGTGCTTGATTGTGAATACGTTCGATTTGCGTTTCATCTGTACGAGCTATGCGAGCTGGGATTCCAACAACTAAAGAGTTAGGTGGGATTACAGTGTTCTCCTTTATGACTGCACCAGCAGCAATAATAGAGCCAGAGCCAATATGACAACCGCTTAATACAATAGCGCCCATTCCAACTAATACATTATCTTCGATAGTACTAGCGTGTACTATTGCACCATGGCCAATTGTTACATAATCTCCAAGAATGCAAGCCCTGTCGTCATCAACGTGTAATACAGAGTTATCCTGTACATTGGAATAGCGACCTACTACAATTTTATTTACATCACCGCGAAGTGCACAGTTTTGCCAAATGGAAGCATATTCTTTTAGTTCAACATCACCTGCAAGTTCTGCACCAGGCATAACACAACTTTTGGGATCTAATTTGGGGTATTTTCCGTGAAATGGTAACATAAGGAACTCCTAATTTATTAACTATACGATTTCAATAAGACGTTGTGCTTTACGAATAGACATAATAGCTTCGTTCATTACTGTTTGTACTATAGTGTGAGCAGGTTCAATAGTAGTAAGTCGGTTTAAACCTTGTCCAACTTGTACAGCACCATTTACAACATCGCCATCGATAGCAGCACGTTTGTTAGTGCCTTGGGACATTTTGGTGCGTTCTTCAGGAGTAGTGACACCATCTGTTTCGGCAGCTAAGTAACGTGTAGTGAATTCGTTTTTCAAGCTACGTACTCCACCGTGACCGGAGAGGAGACCCGTTACAACAGAGTCTGTATCTGTGGCTTTGATAATTGCTTCTTTCATATTTATGTGGGCTTGGCATTCTTCAGCTAACAAAAAACGGGAACCCATTTGTACACCCTCAGCACCCATCAACAATGCTGCTGCAATACCACGACCATCTACGATAGCGCCTGCTACAACAACAGGAATGGAAATCTCAGGTAAAATATTTTCCATCAAGGACATGGTTGTTTGGCTACCAATATGTCCACCAGCTTCCATACCCTCAATAATAATTGCATCAGCACCAGCTTCTTCAATGCGTTTAGCAAGTTTTAGAGATGGGACAACAGGGATAACTTTAATGCCTGCATCTTGCAATGGTTTAATATATGGTACAGGATTGCCTGCTCCAAGTGTTACAAATGCAGGCTTTTCTTCAATGATAATATCCACTAATTCGTCTTTATTGGGAGCCATTAACATGAGATTGACTCCGAAAGGCTTATCCGTTAAGTCTTTACAAGCACGAATCTCGTTGCGCGTCCATTCTGCATCACGACCACCAAGAGCAATTACACCTGTAGCACCTGCATTAGCTACGGCAGCAACTAGTTTGTGTTCAGATACCCAAGCCATAGCACCTTGGATGATAGGGTATTCGATTTGTAAAAGTTGTGTTAATGCTGTTCTCATAAAGCCTCCTATGATAACAATTAGATTTACTGAAACTTTATTATACCTTTATACGAGAATTTTATATAAGAATGATTTTATTTTCTTATATAAAATTAGAGTATTAATAAAGTCAAGAATATTCATCAGTATATACTTATATACTAAAGAGATTAAGCATAATATTATTTGGAGATTATATGTAATCATATAATCTCTTCTCTATATAATAGTATAATATAGTAATTATGTACACCTTAGATAAGGTTATTATAGTTATTTATTTAAACAATATGCTTTCAAAATTAATTTCCAATTATTGGATTAAAATAAAATATTCAGCAGTAGTCTAAAGATAAAAAAACTAAATGATAATATATTTCAAATGAGTTAAGTAGTAGAAAACCGCATAGTATCTATGATTATTAAATATTATAAAAAATGAGAAAATAAGAAAATGAGTATTGAAAAGTTTCGATGTCTTTGATATACTACATTACAGATAGAGTATCTGAATTAATTAAAGATAAACATTAAACAATAATTTTCAAGTGAAGGAGGAAATACACATGGAAAAATATGTATGCGTAGTATGTGGTTGGGTTTATGACGAAGCTGTTGAAGGCGTAAAATTCGAAGATCAACCAGCTGATTATGTTTGCCCAATTTGCGGTGTTGGTAAAGACCAATTCGAAAAAATGTAATTGACTTACCAAAAGGCTATCTTGAGTCCACTTGAGATAGTCTTTTTTATTTGACAAAGCACCATGTCATGTTTATAATATTATGAGTCGAGGTAAGATTATGAAACTGCAAGTAGAGCAAGCAAAAGAACATATAGGAAAGAAATTTCCTTATAGCTATACGATATCAGCCTCTGAGCTTGGTGACGTAACTGCTTTTCCTTGGAGCCGTCATGATATAACCATTAGTGGTGAGTTTTGGTTTGATGGTCAAAATTACATCGTTCAAGGTTCGATTCAGTCTAAAGGCGATTATGATTGTTCCCGTTGTTTAAATACCACAGAACATTATCGAAAAGATTTCTTTGAGGAAATCTTTAGTGATTGTCGAGATGCTGCAGATGATGTGAATTCTTTTGATGGAGAAGAAATTGACTTAACTGAACTAATTAGGGATACATTAATCATCAATGAGCCCTCTCAAGTGTTATGTCAGGATGATTGCAAAGGATTGTGCGTTCATTGCGGAGCAAATTTAAATGTTTCACCTTGTTCTTGTGAATCCTTTGTGGTGGATCCTCGATTTGCAGAGTTACGTGCTTTGCTTGATGAGAAAGATGATAGATTATCCTAATGATTGTACTAAGGAGGTGCAGATAATGGCAGTACCTAAACGTAGATTGTCTAAATGCCGTCGCGATCGTCGTCGTGCTAATTGGAAATTAGAAGCTCCTGGTTATGTAGCATGTCCACAATGCCACGAACCTAAGATGCCTCATCGTGTTTGCCCTACATGTGGTCACTATAAAGGTGAACAAGTAGTAGCTAATGCTTAATATGTGAGCAGAGAGAGACGCCTACTTTGTAGGCGTCTTTTTTATATGCTTTCAAAATATACACTCATATTTTTATATGTTTTGTTATCAATAGCAAGTGTCACTATTTTATAGTAAGATTATTCTATAAGATGGTGACACATTTTTATTTTTTATAAACAATAATACTAAAATATAAAAAAACAACTATATTTTGTATATGCTATGAAAATATCTTACTATATGTATGAAAAGTCTTGCCAATAAGGGAATTATTGTATATACTTAGGATGTAATATTAATACTAGGTCATAAAAGGTGGTCCCATGAGTCGGTTAAAGAAGCAAGAGCGCCAGAAGCAGTTACAAGAAAAACTGAATATTACGCCATTTCTTACTGATGAAGAATTGGCAACACACTTTGGTGTAAGTGTGCCAACAATTCGTCTCGATCGACTAGAATTGGGTATTCCTGAATTGCGTGAACGCATTCGTGTTATGGCTACAGGTCAATCACATGAAATGGCAGAACATGTATCATATGAAGTGGTTGGCGAATTGATTGATGTCACCGAGGGGCACCAAGCATTATCTATGTTGCGTACTACGGCTGATATGGAAGATCAATTCGGATATGTAGAACCGCAGTATTTATATGCGCAAGCAAATTCCCTTGCAAAAGTGGTTATGGGGACGACTGTTTGCTCTGCGGAAGTTGGAAATATAAAATATAAAAACCCGGTAGGATCTGGTACTAATTTGGTAGCGAAAGCAGAAATTGTTCGTCGCCGAGGTAATAAGTTCTTTATTTGGGTTATAATAAGAGATAAAATAAAAGAAGTGTTTCGCGCAAAATTTATTATGGAATCCGTAGAGAATAGGGTGTAAATTATGAAAATTGCAATAGACGCCATGGGTGGCGACTTTGCTCCAATGGAGACTGTACTTGGATCCATTGAAGCCGTACGAGCAAATCAACACATTGAAGTGGTGCTCGTCGGCGATGAGCAGCAAATTTTTGATATATTAGAAGCTAATAATGAAGCTAAGAATCCACGTATTTCTGTACATCATGCTAGCCAGGTAATCGGCATGGATGAACATCCAGGTCAAGCATTGCGCAAGAAAAAAGATGCATCTGTTGTGGTCGCTACTTCGTTGGTTCGCGATAATCGTTGTGATGCTGTAATTGCTCCGGGGAGTACGGGAGCTGCTGTTGCAGCGGCTTTGTTTGGTCTCGGTCGCATTAAGGGCATTGACCGCCCTGTCATTGCAACTCCAATGCCAACGGTAAGTGGTATAACAGTTATGTTAGACTCTGGTGCAAATTCTAATAGTAAACCTAAACATCTTGTACAAGGTGCTTTAATGGGGTCTGAATACGCTAAGCTTTTATTAGGAAAAGAAAATCCTACTGTAGGATTGTTAAATATTGGTGAAGAGGCCACAAAGGGGAACGATGTCGTATTGGCGACGTATCCGATTTTGGAGGGTATGAAGACTATCAATTTTAAAGGAAATATTGAAGGTCGTGATATTCCTAAAGGTGCCGTTGATGTTGTCGTATGTGATGGCTTCGTAGGCAATGTGGTACTTAAATTTGCGGAAGGTTTAGTAACAGGTCTTACGCAATTAGTAAAGGATAGTATCATGGCAGGAAGTATTTTCGCCAAGATAGGAGCTATGCTTGTAAAGCCAGCTTTGAAAAAGATGGCAAAACGTTTGGATCACACAGAAAATGGTGGTGCTCCGCTCTTGGGAGTTAATGGGGTATTCATGATTGCTCATGGTAGTTCTAAAGCAAAAGAAATAAAAACTGCTATTGAAATTGCTAGTGATTTAGTAGAGCGTAAAATTATTCAACACATAAGAGAAACGATGGATATTGAAGGAGCCTTAAAGTATGACTATGATGAATAAACCTGTAGGAATCATTGGTACTGGGAGCTTCCTTCCTGACAATGTAGTAACAAACTTTGATCTTGAAAAAATGGTTGATACCAATGATCAATGGATTAGAGAGCGTACGGGTATAGAAGAACGACGCATTGCACCGGAAGGTATGAATACATCCTATATGGCGACAGAGGCAGCAAAAAAAGCTATGCAAATGGCTAATGTCACTGCAGAGGAAATCGACATGATTATCTTTGCTACCTTAACACCAGATATGATTATTCCTTCGGCAGCTTGTGTATTGCAAGCGAACTTAGGCGCCAAAAACGCTGCAGCCTATGATTTACAAGCGGCATGCTCTGGGTTTGTATATGGATTGATTACTGCCGCTAGTTATATTAGTTCTGGTATTTATAAAAAAGTACTCGTCGTGGGGGCGGAAATCCTTTCCCGTCGAGTAAACTGGAATGATCGTGGTACATGTATCCTCTTTGGTGATGGTGCTGGGGCTGCAGTAGTATCTGAAGTACCTGAAGGCTATGGCATTAAAGGTATTGACATGGGCGCCGATGGCACTGGCGGACCAGCGCTTTGCATTCCTGCAGGTGGCACTGCTGTGGTGGCAAATGATCAACGCGTAGAAGAGGGCTTAACATTTATTCATATGGATGGCCCTGAAGTATATAAATTTGCCGTTAAAACGATGGGGCGTACGGTTTTAAAATCCTTAGAACGCGCTGGTATGGAGTTAAACGAATTAGATTACTTCATTCCTCATCAAGCGAATATTCGTATTATTGATTCGGCAGCCAAACGTTTACATCTGCCAATGGAAAAAGTTTTTGTTAATTTACATAAGTATGGTAATACATCTGCCGCGTCTGTAGCGATTGCACTTGATGAAGCTAATCGCGAGGGACGTTTCAAACGCGGTGATAATGTTGCGTTTGCAGGATTTGGTGCAGGCCTAACATGGGCAAGCCTGGTCTTGAAATGGTATTAAGGAGGACACATCAAGATGATTAAGACTGACATTTGTGATTTATTGCAGATTGAGTATCCAATCTTTCAAGGTGGTATGGCTTGGCTCGGTACTGCAGAATTAGCGGCAGCCGTTTCTGAAGCTGGTGGCCTTGGGATTATTGGTGCTGGTCATATGCCTCCTGATATTTTCCGTAATGAAATCCATAAATTAAAAGAGCGCACTAGCAAGCCTTTTGGCTGTAATATTATGCTCATGTCTCCATTTGTAAAAGAGGTTATGGAAGTAGTTGTGGAAGAACGTGTTCCTGTTATCACTACAGGTGCAGGTAATCCTGGTGTTTATGTTCCCGCTTTGAAAGAAATTGGTACAAAAGTTATTCCTGTAGTTGCATCAGTATTACTTGCAAAGCGCTTATTACGTGGCGGTATTGATGCAATTATTGCTGAAGGTACAGAGTCTGGTGGTCACGTAGGTGATATTACAACTATGGCATTAATTCCTCAAGTAGTTGATGCTGTAGATGTACCAGTTATTGCTGCTGGTGGTATTGCAGATGGTCGTGGTATGGCTGCGGCATTTGCATTAGGTGCTAAAGCGGTACAAATGGGGACACGATTCGTATTATCCGAAGAATGTATTGCCCATGAAAATTATAAAAATGCTGTATTGAAAGCAAAAGATCGTGCTACAGTTATGACTGGCTTAACAACAGGTCATCCTGTACGTATTATAGATAATGCGTTAGCTCATAAATATAAATCCCTTGAATTTAGTGGTGGTTCTAAAGAGGAATTGGAAGCATTAGGCGCTGGCACACTTCGTTTAGCTGCTATTGATGGTAATATAAAAGAAGGTTCTGTAATGATCGGTCAAATTTCTGGTATGTTAACAGATGTTAAACCATGTGAAACTATCATTAAAGATATCATGACTGAAGCTGAAACAGTGATTAAGAATCTTCAAGGTCTTAGTAAATAAGGAGGCCCCTAATGAAAACGGCATTTGTTTTTCCTGGTCAAGGTTCTCAAAAAGTAGGCATGTTACAAGATTTGTATAATGCGTATCCTATTGTAAAACAACGTTTTGAAGAGGCTGACGAAGCACTTGGTTATTCCATCAGTAAATTATGCTTCGAAGGTCCTGATACAGAGCTCGTTAAAACAGCAAATACACAACCAGCTATTTTGACTGCATCCGTAGCTTGTTATGAAATTCTAAAAGAACAAGGCTTTACGCCTGATATCGTAGGCGGGCATAGTCTTGGTGAGTATAGTGCTCTAGTAGCAGCCGGTGTATTGAACTTTAAAGACGCAGTATATGTAGTTCATAAACGCGGTGAATATATGCAAGAAGCTGTGCCATTGGGTAAAGGCGCTATGGCGGCAATTTTGGCATTACCTCGTGAGCAAGTTGTAGAAATTTGTGAAGAAGTAAATGCTTCTGTAGGTTCTGTACAAGCAGTTAACTTCAATTGCCCTGGACAAATCGTTATTGCCGGTGAAACTGCAGCGGTGGAAACAGCAGCTGAAAAAATGAAAGAAGCAGGAGCGAAACGTGCAGTAATGCTTCCGGTGAGTGCTCCATTCCACAGCCGTTTGATGGAACCCGCGGCTCTTCGGTTAAAGGAAGAATTGGATAAGATCCAAGTGAGTGATGCACAAATTCCTGTAGTTGCAAATGTTACTGGTAAGATTTTGACTAATGCCAATGACATTAAAGAGTCCTTAGTTACTCAAGCCGCTAACCCTGTTTTATGGGAAGATTGTGTAGCTGAAATGGTAAACTTTGGTATTACTCGCTTTGTTGAAGTGGGGCCTGGGAAAGTACTTACAGGTTTTACTAAAAAGATTAACAAAGATATGGAATTAGCCAATGTTGAAGACATTGCATCCTTAGAGAAAACGCTTGAATTTTTGAAGGGGGTTCGATAAAATGCATTTAGAGGGTAAAGTAGCCATTGTAACTGGCGCATCCCGTGGCATTGGTCGCGCTGTAGCTATCAATCTAGCACAATCTGGTGCTGATGTTGTTGTAAACTATAGCGGTAGCGAAGGTGCAGCGCAAGAAACTGTTGAAGCTGTACAAGCGTTAGGCCGCAAAGCCATTAAAATTAAAGCTAATGTAGCCAATGCTGATGAAGTTGCTTCCATGGTGGAAGAAGCTCATAAAGAATTTGGTCACATTGATATTCTCGTGAATAATGCGGGGATTACGCGTGACGGTTTGTTAATGCGAATGAAAGACGAAGATTTTGATGCTGTTATCGATATCAACTTAAAAGGTGTTTACTTGGTAACTAAAGCAGTATCTAAAATCATGATGAAACAACGTTCTGGTCATATTATTAACATGACATCTGTTGTTGGTGTTATAGGTAATGCTGGTCAAACTAACTATGCTGCTTCTAAAGCGGGCGTAATTGGTTTTACTAAATCCTGTGCTAAAGAATTGGCTAGCCGTGGTATTACAGTTAATGCTATTGCACCAGGCTTTATCAATACAGATATGACTGATGTATTACCAGAAAAAGTTAAAGAAGCTATGGTTACTCAAATTCCGTTGGGCCGTATGGCTGATGCCGAAGAAGTAGCAACAGTAGCAACATTCCTTGCTAGCGATTTTGCTAATTATATTACGGGTCAAGTCATCAATGTTGATGGTGGCATGGTAATGTAGTTGTAAAATTAGACTATATATAAATACACTTTGAAAGGAGGTGAACCACTAATGAACACTTTCGATAAAGTTAAAGCAATCGTTGTGGAACAATTAGGCGTTGATGAAGCTGAAGTTACCATTGATTCTACATTCATCGACGACTTAGGCGCTGACTCCTTAGATATCGTTGAATTGATCATGGCATTTGAAGAAGAATTCAATGTTGAAATCCCTGACGACGTTGCAGAAAAAATTAAAACCGTTAAGGATACAGTAGAATATATTGATTCTGCTAAATAAGCTGTAAAGCTAACAATTCAACCGAACGGGAGGCCGAGTGGCCTCCCAACCGGTTTTATTTACAGGAGGATTTGATAGTGAAGCTCCCTGAACTTCGCATTGGGAATCTAGTGGCCAAAGTACCTATTATTCAAGGTGGTATGGCGATTAGATTGTCTACAGCTCGCTTGGCAGCAGCCGTTGCAAATGAAGGTGGTATCGGCCTTATTGCGGCATCGGGCTTGCCTTTCGATGAATTACGATACGAAATACAATTAGCTAGAAAATTATCACCTACGGGTATTATTGGTATAAATGCGATGGTAGCAGCAACTCAATTTGCTGGCTTAGTAAAGACTGCCATCGAAGAAGGCATTGATCTTGTAGTAGCAGGTGCTGGTTTTTCAAGAGATATGTTCGCAATGGGCAAAGAGTCTGGTACTCCTATTGTACCAATTGTTTCGTCCGCAAAATTAGCTCGCATTTCTGAAGGTTTAGGTGCTGCAGCTGTAATCGTAGAAGGCTGTGAAGCTGGTGGACACTTGGGGACGGATCGTTCCGCTCGAGAAATCGTTCCCGAAGTTGTAGCAGCGGTAAAAAACATTCCAGTAATTGCTGCTGGTGGTGTTCTAGATGGCCATGATATCGTTAAAATGTTAAAAATCGGCGCTAGTGGTGTTCAAATGGGTAGCCGTTTTGCTGCTTCTGATGAATGTAATGCATCTGATGAATTGAAAAAAATGTATGTACGAGCTACAAACCCTGAGGATATAGTATTGATTCAAAGTCCTGTTGGTTTGCCTGGTCAAGCAATAAAAAACAAATTTGCTGAATCTGTTTTAGATGGTACTGTAGCGCCTCCAACGGTGTGTGATAACTGTTTAAAACATTGTTCCCATAAATTCTGCATTATCCGTGCTCTTTCTCGCGCACAACAAGGTGATGTGGAAACGGGGTTGGTGTTCTCTGGCAATAATATGAGAAAAGTCGATAGGATTATGCCAGTTAAAGATATCTTTGCTCAATTAAAACAGCAAGTAGCAGAGATTGATTAATTTAAAGGGCTGTATAGCTATAAGAGGTGGAATAATTGGAAAAACGTGTAGTAATTACTGGCTTAGGGGCAGTGACTCCTGTAGGTATCGGTAAAGAGAACTTCTACAATGCGTTATTGGCAGGTCAATCTGGTATTGGGCCGATTACACGCTTTGACGCATCTGACTATGCAACACGCATTGCGGGTGAAGTAAAAGACTTTGATATTACAAACTATGGGGTAGACAAGAAAGAAGCTCGTCGTATGGACCGTTCTGTAGAATTTGCTATCGGTGCAGCTGTTCTTGCTTGTGAAGATGCTGATCTTGATTTAGATAAAGCAGATTTAGATCGCTGTGGTACTGTAGTTGGTACAGGTATAGGCGGCATTGACTCTATCCATGAGGTGTATGAAACATTATTCGAAAAAGGTCCTGGCCGTGTAAGTCCATTTGCAGTACCTATGATGATTGCAAATATGACATCTGCACGCGTATCTATTCGCCTTGGTCTTAAAGGTCCAGTTATTACAGACGTAACTGCTTGTACTTCTGGTACAAATGCGATTGGCGATGCATTCCGTATCATCCAACGTGGAGATGCTGATGTGATGTTTGCTGGTGGTACTGAGGCTGCGGTATCTCCGGCTGCTGTAGCTGGTTTTGCGGCTATGAAAGCTATGTCTACACGCAATGATGAGCCAACAAAGGCGTCCCGTCCATTTGACCGTGACCGTGATGGTTTCGTAATGGGTGAAGGTGCTGGTATCGTAGTTCTTGAAGAATTAGAACACGCAAAAGCACGCGGTGCGCATATCTATGCTGAAGTTGTGGGCTATGGTAGCAATGGTGATGCTTACCATATCACTGCACCAGCTCCAGGTGGTGTTCAAGCTCGTAAATGTATGGAATTAGCAATTAAAGATGCAGGTATTGATCCTAAAGACGTTAACTACATCAATGCTCATGGTACATCTACTGGCCTTAATGACCAAAATGAAACATTGGCTATTAAAGAATTGTTCGGCGATCACGCTAAAAATATCGCTGTTAACTCTACTAAATCCATGACAGGTCACTTATTGGGGGCTGCTGGTGCTATTGAAACTATCGTAATGGCAATGGCGATTGAAACTGGTAAAGTTCACCCTACAATTAACTGTGACAATCCTGATGAAGGTTTGGATCTGGACTATGTTCGTGAAGGCGCACGTGAACTTCAAGTAAAATGTGCACTTTCTAACTCTTTCGGTTTTGGTGGTCATAACGGTACACTTTGCATTCGCCGTTATGAAGCTTAATGGTTACTATCGAAACGCATAAGAGTAAGATAACACAAGCTCGTGAAGAATCTCTTCATGAGCTTGTTGCTCGTTTAGACATACCTGTGTCAGATATATCCATTATAGATTGTGCTTTTACACATACTTCTTATGCGAATGAACATAAATCAAAGCATATTCATCACAATCAGCGATTAGAGTTTTTAGGCGATGCTGTTTTGGATCTTATTATTGGGGAATACCTATTTAAGACATATCCAGATATGGCTGAAGGTAATTTAACGAAAATTAAGGCCGCTACAGTGTGTGAGGATTCTTTAGCATCTGTGAGTCGTTCTTTGCAACTAGGACAATATTTATTGCTCGGTCATGGAGAACGCGCTTCCGGTGGTAACGATAGAAACTCTATATTAGCGGATACCTTTGAGTCTCTCATCGGTGCCATTTATATTTCTACAGATTATCAAACGGCTATGGCCTTTGTTTTAAAGCATTTAACTACCTATATCATGCAAGCCTTAGAAGGTAAGCGGGGCAAAGATTATAAGACATTATTACAAGAATATGTGCAACGTGATGGGGATAAACATATTGTCTATCATTTGCTCAGTGAAAGTGGTCCCGATCATGCTAAAACCTTCCATATGGAGGTTGAAATTAATGGTGTTACTTACGAGGCCGGCTCTGGTAAAAGTAAAAAAATTGCAGAACAACATGCGGCTCAATTGACTTTAGAAAAGTTGATGGCTGATAAATAGAAAAGCGCCGAATGGCGCTTTTTTTGTATAATAGTATGTGAGTAATATATAGTATGTGAGTAATAATCTATATAATGGTAGATGAATAATGATCTATATAATGATAGATGAACAATAATCTATATAATAATAGATGAATAATAATTTTTACATAAGAAGAGGAGGTGTCTATGAAACCATTTGGTATGATTCCCTTTTTTATACCTCACGTAGGTTGTCCCTATGTGTGTACATTTTGTAATCAATCTCGTATTACAGGCCAATCTGGTATTAGTCACCTAACTCCAGAATATATACAACAAACAATCAAAGACTATGTAGGAACAAAGCGGAATGAAAAGTTTTGGGAGGTTGCCTTTTATGGTGGATCATTTACGGCTATTATTAAAGATTTACAACATAAATTATTAATGCCTGCCTATGAAATGCTTCAACAGGGCCTCATTGATGGCATACGCTGTTCTACAAGGCCCGATGCTGTAGGAGATGAAGCGATTACATTATTACAGTCTTATGGAGTAAAAACTGTGGAACTTGGTGTGCAGTCTATGAATGATGGTATTTTAGTCGATGCTAAGAGGGGGCACACGGCACAAGAGGTAGTAGAGGCTGTTACACGATTAAAACATCGTGATATGACCGTTGGGGTTCAACTTTTACCGGGACTAAAAGGAGAGACTTGGCAAACCATAATAGAAACGGCCATTGCAGTAGCCGCATTACGACCTGATTTTGTACGTATCTATCCCGTACTAGTTATAGAAAATACAGAGCTAGCCGAACAGTATAGAGCTGGAGAATATAAACCACTAAGTACTGAGCTAGCTATACAGTATTGTTCATTTTTAAAAGATTGGTTTGAACAGCATGGCATTGAAGTCATTCGCACGGGTTTACAAAGTACAGAAGAATTAGATTCTAGGAATAGCTTAGTAGCGGGGCCATATGAGCCCGCTATGGGGGAGCTGGTTGTGAACGAACAGTATAAGCAGCGAATTGAACGTTGTATTGATGAGCATGCATCTCAGTATACGTACGCACTAAGTAACGATTGTTTTAATCTAACTGACTACGCTACTTATGAAAATCTAGGATTTAGTGGAGTTAGTGCTTATAATGCTGATAATAGTGGATATATAGATAACACTAATAATGATAGAACAAATTATATTAGGAATAATGGTATTGCAGTACAGCATAATATTGTTATTTCTTATCCGAGATGCTTAACATCTAAGGTGCGAGGCCTTAATAATCGAAACGTTAAATACTTTCAGATTCAGTATCCGCAGTATGCATTTGAATGGTGTGAAGAACGCACGAGAAATACCGTTCGTTGCTGTATTGATGGCCTGCAATATGTGTTATAATAAAAGATATGATTATTTAGGGTTGTTGGTAGAAAGGAGGCAGTCATGCAATTACTTCGGTTGGAATTAAAGGGCTTTAAATCGTTTGCGGATAAAACGATTGTAAAATTCTCACCAGGAATGACTGCCGTTATTGGTCCTAACGGAAGTGGTAAAAGTAATATTACGGATGCTATGAAATGGGTATTGGGAGAATCCAATGTCCGTAATTTGCGCGGTCAAAAAGCAGAGGATATTATTTTCTCTGGTACGGAAAAGCGCAAACCTATGAGCGCTGCTGAGGTTACACTTGTGTTTGACAATAGTGACCAACAATTAGATATAGATATGGCTGAGGTAGCCATTACACGCCGTATATACCGCACTGGTGAAAGTGAGTTCCTCATTAATAAGCGATCTTGTCGTTTAAAGGACATACATCTTTTACTAGCAGATACCGGTCTTGGTAGAGACTCCATGGCTATCATTGGGCAGAACCGAATTGATGCTATTTTAAATTCTAAACCTGAAGAACGGCGCCTTATCTTTGAAGATGTAGCAGGTATTTCTCGCTTTAAGATCAATAAAGAAGATGCATTGCGTCGTATTGCCAGTACAGATCGTAATATGGAGCGTGTACGAGACGTAATGGCTACCATTGAAGAGCAATTAGGACCTTTGTCTGAAAAAGCGGAAAAGACTAAAAAATATATGACCTTAAGCCGCGCAAAGCGCGATTATGATGGGGCATTAGGCTTCCACAATTATAAGACCTCTGATCGTCTTTTAACACGTTTTGAAAACGATAATATTGCCTTTAAAGATGAAGAAATTGAGCTTCAAACTGAATTGTCTAAATTAGAGGCTCGTCGTCACGAATTGCAATCGTCCTCGTCAAAAGAGCAGGAACAGCTTAAGTTGTGGGAGGCTCAATATACTGAAAAGCAACGCGATGAAGAACGCTTATCTGGTCATTTACGTCTCTTAGAAGAGCAACTAAAAACAGCGCGCCGTGAATTAGATGAAACGTCTATGCGCATTAGCGAGCTAGAGGCTACGCAAAAGGGCGAGGAGCAACAATTGTGCATCTTAAATCAATTGATTCAAGATGAAAGTGCTCAATTAGTAGAAAAAGAGTCTAATCTAGAAGAATTAGAAGCGAGTTACAAAAAGGCTGTTGAAGATGTAAGGTCAGAACAAGCTAAGTTCCAATCCTTGCAATCCAATCGAGAGGCTTTTGAGAAACGTCAATTAGAAGTTGTGAGTGCTATTGAAACGGCTAAGGCTAGTATTCGGAGCTTAGAAGCTCGCAAGGGGGAAAGTAAAAATCAATGTGCTATTCTAGAATCTGAAATAGCACAGGTAGATAGTGAACTACAAGTCGCTCGTTCTGAATTTGAAGCGCTAGGTCAAAAGTTTAATGCCTTATCTGCTCAACGACAAGCCCTCGTTGATGATGCTAAGGATGCGGTCATAAAAGCGCGTGAAGAGCGTAAGGAATTACAAAAGCTGCGCACTCAAGAACAACGTGCAAAAGGTCGATTAGAACTATTAGCACAGTGGGAGGAACAGCACGAAGGTTACTTAGAAGGCACAAAGAACATCCTCAATGGTAAAGGTTCTTGGCGCGAACAGATCACGGGCGCTGTTGGCGATCTCTTTACGGTAGAGGAGAAATATACTACGGCTATCGAAACGGCCTTAGGCGGTAGTGTTAACCACGTTGTAACTACTACAGCTCGCGCTGCTGCGGAGGGTGTCAATTATTTGAAATCTATCCAAGGTGGTCGCGTAACCTTCTTGCCGATGGATTCTGTTAAAGGTAAACCATATGATACACCGGCTTTACATGAAAGCTGTGTATTAGGCACTGCTGTTGATTGTATTTCTTTTGATAATAAATACGCCCATATTTTCCAATACTTATTGGGGCGCACCTTGGTAGTGTCTTCCATGGATGATGCCATTGGATTACAGAAAAAATACAATCAGCAATTGCGCATCGTAACTCTTACAGGGGAACAATTTCAACCTGGTGGTTCTCTAACCGGTGGTGCCACAAAACGTAAGCGTGCTTCTGTATTGAGCCGCAAGGAAGAGGCTGCTAGTCTTGAACAAGAACTGGTACAAATTGAAGAACAAATTCGCTCCTTAATAGCTAACTTAGAAAGCCTTGAAAAACGGGTTGAAGAGACTGAAAAGGATCAAGCGACTCTTGATGAAAGCTATCAACATACGAACTTACTCTATGTGGCTAGTGAAACAAAGGTACAAAATATACAAAATCAGCTGGATCGTAAGAAACGTGTTCTCCATGAAGAAGAGCAACGTTTAGTACAAATTGATATTGATTTGGCTACTACAACAGCTAACTTGAAAGATCAAGAAACAGCATTAGCTTCCTTGCAAGAGGATCATGGTATGGATGGTAATCAAGGGGCGTTGATGGGTCGATTAACCGTGTTGCAAAAGGTGCAACAAGAGGCGTATGAAGCTTTTACAGAAGCTCGCCTTACTTGTGATACCTTGCGACATACCATTCAGGAACGGGAATCACAACGTGAACAGCGTAATCAGTCTATTTCTAGTATTATTGAGCGTTTAACACCACTTCGTAATTTGTTAGTTAGTACTACACAACGCTATGAAGAGGATATCCCTCTGGCTCAGGAAGTTGCAGAACAAGAGTTGACCTCTGCTACGGCTGAGGTTGAACGATTACGTGCCCTTCGCGATGAAGCTTATGATAAAACATCTACGGGGCGCGAGGAAATGGAATCTATCCTCAGTGAGCAAGACCGATTGAATCAACGCTACAAAGTGGTGCAAGGTCGCCTTGTTGATATGGAAGGTAAAATTACACGTCATCGCATGGACTGTGAGCGCTTTGTAGAAGAATTACAAGAGCTAGGCTTTACTTTGGAAGATGCTCAAGTCCTTCGCATTGAAGGCTCCGTTAGCGATTGGAAGGATGAGCAAGCTCGTTTGATAGCCGAAATTGCCGAATTGGGTCCAGTCAATCCAAATGCCGTTGAGGAATACGAAGAGACTAAAGAACGCTATGATTTCTTAACCACACAATTAGCTGATTTAGATACGGCAAAGGCGCAATTACAGGCGGTTATTGCCGAAATGGATAAGGCGATGAGTACACAGCTATATGATGTATTGGATGTGGTAGGCCGTAGATTCCAAGAAGTATTCAGCCAATTGTTTGGCGGTGGTACTGCGCAAATTGTACTTACTGATCCAGATAATATCTTGACGGGTGGTATCGACTTCTACATTCAACCACCAGGGAAAAAGCGTCAACAATTGACACTTTTATCGGGTGGTGAGCGTGCTCTTACGGTTATCGCTTTATTGTTCTCATTCCTTGACTATCGTCCAGCTCCGTTCTGTGTGCTTGACGAAGTTGACGCGGCGCTTGACGAAGCTAATGTTGAACGATTTAGCTCTTACTTAAATCGAATAAATAAAGAAACACAATTTATCGTTGTATCTCACCGTAAAAAGACGATGGAAGCTGCCGAAGTACTTCAAGGGGTAACCATGGTGGAACGCGGTGTATCGCGATTATTAACAGTAGCATTTGAAGATGTGAAGGAGGATCTAGCATAATGGCATTTGGATTCTTTGATAGAATTAAAGACGGTTTAGAGAAAACTCGTAAGTCTTTTGTAAAAAATGTAGAAAGCATCGTTATTGGTTATGCGCAAATCGATGATGATTTTTTAGATGATTTAGAAGCAGTTATGCTTACTAGTGATCTAGGCCCTAAGACGACAGAATACTTGATGAAAGAAATTCGTCGTGGTGTAACAGAAGGTATCATCAATCATACAGGCGATGTAATGCCGTTTATGGAAGACCGCATCACGGAAATGCTCATCGATCAAGAAGATGAAATTACTTTGCACCATCCTGAGGTTATCCTCGTAGTTGGTGTAAATGGTGTTGGTAAAACAACGACAATCGCTAAATTGGCTAACTATTATACTAAAGAAGGTAAAAAGGTTATCATTGCTGCAGGTGATACATTCCGTGCCGCTGCAGCTGACCAATTATCCATTTGGGCTGATCGCGTTGGTGTGCCGATTGTTAAACATAAAGAAGGCGCAGACCCTGCTGCCGTTGTATATGATGCAATGGAAGCTGCGAAAGCTCGTAATGCAGACCTTGTTATCGTAGATACGGCTGGTCGTCTACATACTAAGGTTAACCTTATGGAAGAGCTTAAAAAGATGGGGCGCGTAGCGAATAACCACGTAGAAGGTGCGCCGCATCAAACATTGCTCGTTTTAGATGGTACTACGGGTCAAAATGCAGTAAGCCAAGCTAAATTATTTGGTCAAGCTGTACCAGTAAATGGTATTGTAGTAACTAAACTAGATGGTACAGCAAAAGGCGGCGTAGTTATCTCTATTAAAGAGGAACTGGGCGTACCCGTACGCTGGATTGGCGTTGGCGAAGGTATGGATGACTTGCGTCCATTTAATGCAAAAGAATTTGCTAATGCACTATTTAATAAAGGAATGATTCAAGGTGACAAATAAATATAACCGGGAATTCTTACTTGAATATGTAGAATCTGAAAATAAAAAAAATGAATGTAATGTTAGCCTAGAAAATATGAATAAGATAGTTAGCTTAATCGAGTACTTCGGTATTGAACTATATCGCCCCATTACGAGATTGCTACTTTCAAACTGGGAAGAAATTACAGAACGTATTAATAACTATACTGAATCAGATTGGATGATGGCTGATGAAATCCAGAAGACCACACCTACACTAGATCGCTTTTCTATTGCTATGCTCATCGAAGTCTTAGAAGGTGAGGATACGTTGAATCAAGCGGAAAATGTAGGTCGTCGTTTGACGGATGAAGAAATGAAAGCCATCCGTAAACATCAGGATGAACAGTAATGAAGCATAGTACATATAATTACGAGGGGGGCCAACCATTTAAAGTGGAGGCGCCCTTTACGCCTACAGGTGACCAACCTACCGCGATTCAATCTTTAACAGAAGGTATTGAACGTGGTGAATGGGCGCAAGTTTTGCTCGGTGCCACTGGTACTGGTAAGACTTTTACAATGGCTAAGGTTATTGAAGCAGTTCAAAAGCCGACCTTGATCATTGCTCATAATAAAACCTTGGCGGCTCAATTATGTAGTGAATTTAAAAGTTTCTTTCCAAATAATGCGGTAGAATACTTTGTATCTTACTACGATTTTTATCAACCGGAGGCCTATATTCCTTCTAGTGATACATATATCGAGAAGGATGCGTCTATTAATGATGAAATCGATAAACTGCGACATAGTGCTACGATGAGCCTTTTTGAGCGCCGCGATGTCATTATCGTTGCCTCTGTTAGCTGTATTTATGGCTTAGGTGACCCTGAGGACTATTCTGATCTTGTATTGTCCTTGCGCTTAGGTCAAACTAAATCGCGCGATGAAATCTTATCTAAACTCGTAGATATTCAATATACGAGAAATGATATGAACTTTATCCGCGGTACCTTCCGTGTACAAGGGGATACAATTGATATTTTCCCTGCCGCTTATAGTGAAAGAGCCATTCGTGTGGAGCTCTTTGGTGATGAAATCGACCGCCTCGTAGAGGTAGATTCCTTGACGGGTGAAGTTATTGCGGAAAGAAAACACGTTGCTGTCTATCCAGCATCTCACTATGTAACGACGAAAGAGAAGATGAATATTGCTGTAGAGCGTATTGAAGCCGAATTAGATGAGCAGTTGGCGAAGTTAAAAGCTGCTGACCGTCTATTGGAGGCTCAGCGCTTAGAACAGCGTACCCGTTACGATATAGAAATGATGCAAGAAATGGGCTATTGCTCGGGCATCGAAAACTATTCCCGTCATATGTCTGAACGTAAGGCTGGGGAAGCACCGTTTACATTGATTGATTATTTCCCAGATGATTTCCTCATCATGGTGGACGAATCGCATGTGACGATGCCTCAAATTCGTGCTATGTATAATGGTGACCGTGCCCGTAAAGAATCTCTTATCGAATACGGTTTCCGTATTCCTTCTGCATTAGATAATAGACCTCTTCAATTCGATGAATTTGTAGAGCGTATCAATCAAATTGTATACGTATCGGCTACACCTGGCCCATACGAAATGGAAGTAGAAACGAATATTGCAGAGCAAATCATTCGTCCTACGGGCCTATTAGATCCATCTATAGAAATTCGTCCTATTAAGGGGCAAATGGATGACTTGCTTGGAGAAATTCACAAACGAGCTGCCAAGAATGAACGGGTTCTTGTTACGACATTGACGAAGAAGATGGCTGAGGACTTAACGGAATTTTTGAAGGAAATGGGCGTACGAGTTCGTTACCTTCATTCCGATATTGTTACTATTGAGCGGGCTGAAATCATTCGTGATTTGCGGGCTGGCGTATTCGATGTATTAGTTGGTATTAACTTGCTTCGTGAAGGTCTCGATATGCCAGAGGTTTCCTTGGTTGCTATCTTAGATGCGGATAAGGAAGGTTTCTTGCGTTCCGATACGGCCATGATTCAAACTATAGGTCGTGCGGCTCGTAATGTGAATGGTCATGTTATCATGTACGCAGATCGTGTAACAGGTTCCATGCAACGAGCTATCGATGAAACCGATCGTCGTCGTGCCGTGCAAGAGGCTTATAATATTGAACATAATATCACGCCTAAATCTGTATCTAAAGATGTAAAAGAGCTTATCGAATTAACGAAAATCGAAGAAGATATGGTTACCGAGGGAAAGGGACTTTCACCGAAAAAAGGAAAACAAAAAAAATCCTCAGAGGGCATGGACCATGGACACGAATCATATGTTCAAGATACATCAGCACCTAAGGTGGCAGATATAACACCGGAAGAATTGTACAATAAGATTGAAGAGCTAGATCGTCAAATGAAGGCCGCCGCCAAGCAGCTTGAATTTGAATCCGCTGCTAAATTACGTGATCAATTGGGCGTATTACGTCAACAATGGTCCGATATGCATAGTGCAGGAGATAGCAAGTTGAAGAAGCCTGCTTCTACCAAATCTAGAAAGCGGACGAGTCCAAAAAGTAAATCTTAAGAGCAATTTTAAAAGATTGTAAGAAAACACATAGATTATATAGACTATATGTGCGATAATATACATATATTATTTCATGTTAGTAATCGGAGAGATGATGCCGTTTGGTATCATCTCTTTAAATAGGAAAGATAATGAAAGATCAATTGATTGTAAAAGGTGCGCGTCAGCATAACCTAAAAAATATTGATATATCCTTGCCACGTGATCAGTTTATCGTCTTAACTGGCCTCAGTGGTTCTGGTAAATCATCCCTAGCATTTGATACGATTTACGCAGAAGGACAACGACGTTATGTTGAGTCCCTGTCTGCGTATGCACGTCAATTTTTGGGACAAATGGATAAACCCGATGTCGATTATATTGAAGGTTTATCTCCCGCCATTTCTATCGACCAAAAGACGACGAGTCGCAACCCTCGTTCTACGGTTGGTACCGTAACGGAGATTTACGACTATTTACGTCTCTTATTTGCACGCGTAGGTCATGCACACTGTCCAGAATGTGGTAAGCCTATTACCCAGCAAACAATACAACAAATGACCGACGATGTAATGAGCTTTCCCGAAGGTTCAAAGATTTTAGTGCTGGCCCCTATGATTCAAGGTAAAAAAGGGGAACATAAATCGGTGTTTGAACAACTTCGCAAAGAAGGCTTTGTTCGTGCTCGAGTAGACGGTGTAGTGCGTACCTTGGACGAAGAAATTGTATTAGAGAAAAATAAGAAGCATTCCATCGATATCGTTGTGGACCGTCTCGTTGTAAAAGAAGGCATTGAATCTCGGTTGGCTGACTCTATGGAGACCGCTTCAAAATGGGCAGAAGGCATCGTTGTGATTCAAGAGGTAGACGGACCTGAACACATGTATAGCCAACATTTTGCGTGCCCAGATTGTCATATTTCATTACCTAAAATTGAACCGCGTATGTTCTCTTTTAATAGTCCGTTTGGTGCGTGTCCATCTTGTTTAGGGATTGGTTCTACTATGGAGGTTGATGAGGAGCGCATTATTCCAGATGGATCTATTAGCTTTGCCGATGGTTGCGTGCAAGCCTTGAGCTCCAATCCTAATGCTTGGTTTATGCGTCAAGTAGAAGGTCTATTAAAAGCTAATGGATATTCCTTAGACTCCACCTATGATGAATTGCCGAAAGCATTACAGAAAAAGGTGATGTACGGTACGACGGATAAGGTAAGTTTCACCTATGAAAATATGAGAGGTGAGATAAAGGAATTCTTTACTGAGTACGAAGGTATTTTACCGATGGTTAAGCGCCGTCATAGTGAAGCCTCTACAGACTCTATGCGTGAAGAATTTGAAAAGTTTATGTCTATTAAGCCGTGTACTACATGTCATGGGGCTCGTCTTAAACCTGAAGTATTAGCTATTACTGTAGGGGATAAGAATATCAACGAAGTAACGCAGTTAACTATTAAAGAAGCACTCGATTTCTTTGGTAATCTACAGTTAACTGAACGTGAACAAGTGATTGGTGCTCAAATTTTAAAGGAAATCAATGCTCGTCTAGGTTTCCTTAATAATGTAGGTCTCGATTACCTAACAATGAACCGTAGTGCAGGCACATTATCTGGTGGTGAAGCACAGCGTATTCGTCTAGCTACGCAAATCGGCTCTGGTTTGGTAGGTGTATTGTACATCCTAGACGAACCGTCCATAGGTCTACATCAACGAGATAATGATCGACTTATCGATACCTTAAAAGGCTTGCGGGACTTAGGTAATACCTTGCTCGTTGTAGAACACGACGAAGATACGATGCGTGCGGCTGACTATCTCGTGGACATTGGTCCAGGTGCAGGTGAGCATGGCGGTCAAATTATTGCCGCTGGTTCTGTTGACGAAGTTATGAAGGTAAAAGACTCTATTACTGGTCAGTATTTGAGTGGTCGTAAATTTATTGCTCTTCCGGAAGAACGCCGTAAACCAGGTAAGAACTGCATTGAAATTCGCGGTGCTAAGGAAAACAATTTACAAAATGTAAATGTAAAATTTCCTATTGGCTTGTTTAATGTTGTTACTGGTGTCAGCGGTTCTGGTAAGTCTACCTTGATTAATGAAATTCTCTACAAAGGTTTAGCTAATCAATTATATCGCTCTAACCACAAAGTAGGGGCTCATAAAGAAATCCGTGGTCTTGAACATATCGATAAAATCATCAATATTGATCAAAGCCCTATCGGACGTACACCTCGTTCCAATCCAGCTACATATACAGGTGTATTTGATGCCATACGCGAACTATATAGTCAAACACCGGAAGCAAAGATGCGCGGTTACAAACAAGGGCGCTTTAGCTTTAACGTAAAAGGTGGCCGTTGTGAAGCTTGTCGTGGTGACGGTATCATTAAAATTGAAATGCACTTCTTACCAGATGTGTATGTACCTTGTGAGGTTTGTAAGGGAGCCCGTTATAACCGAGAAACCTTAGAGGTTAAATACAAAGGTAAATCTATTGCAGATGTACTAGATATGACGGTAGATGATGCGGTTGAGTTCTTCAGCGCTATTCCGAAGATCAATCGTAAAATGGTTACCTTGCAAGAGGTGGGTCTTGGCTATATTCGTTTAGGTCAAGCCGCAACAACCTTATCTGGTGGTGAAGCACAACGCGTTAAATTAGCTACTGAATTAGCTCGTCGCAGCACAGGTAAAACGCTATACATCCTAGATGAACCTACTACAGGTCTTCACGCCGAGGATATTCGCAAGTTATTACACGTATTGCAACAACTCGTAGAGGGTGGCGATACAGTTGTCGTTATCGAACATAATTTAGATGTTATTAAGATGGCTGATCACATTATTGATCTTGGTCCTGAAGGTGGTAATCGCGGAGGCACTATCGTGGCAATTGGTACGCCTGAGGAAATTGTTAAGGTGAAAGAAAGCTATACCGGGAAATTCTTAGGTCCTGTATTGGAACAGACTAAGAAATTTATGAAAGCTGCAAAAAATAAGAAATAAAACATCTAAAAATCTACAAGGAAAGGAGGAAATATGCCGTCTGAAGAATTACTGGAAAAGGTTAGCCATTTGCCAACTACACCAGGCGTATATTTGTGGCGTGATCAATATAACCGAATTATTTATGTAGGTAAGGCTATTAACTTGCGAAATCGTGTGCGTTCCTATGTGCGTAACGATGCAAATCGCGCACCAAAGGTTACGGCCATGATGAAACGAGCCGTCGATGTGGAAGTCATTCAAACAAAAACGGAGATGGAAGCGCTCATCTTGGAGAATACACTTATCAAGGAGCATGAACCGAAATATAACATTAGACTTCGTGATGATAAGACATACCCATATGTAAAAGTCTCTGTGCAAGAGGATTACCCACGCGTATATATGACGCGTCGTTTAGAGCGGGACGGAGCCAAGTACTTTGGCCCTTTTACAGATGTCACATCTGTTCATGTGGTACTGAAATTAATACGACAGTACTATCCATTGCGTACCTGTAAGTCTATGAAGGTAGAACGCCCATGCTTACAGTATCATATGCATTACTGCGAGGCGCCGTGTTTTAATAAAATATCGGTACCCGATTATCGGAAGTATATTGACGAAATCATAGAACTTTTTGAAGGTAAACCTATACCATTGCTAAAGGAAATTAAATCAAAGATGGAGGCTGCTGCAGAAGATTTGCGCTTTGAAGATGCTGCACGTTATCGTGATCAATTGTCTAGCATTGAAAAGATACAAGAAAAGCAACGCATGGTTACTCAACGTGGCGATTTAGACGTCTTAGGATTGGCTGTAGATACATCGATGGCCTGTGTACAGTTGCTATTCATCCGCAGTGGTCGTCTGTTAGGCCGTGAGAATTACTTTGTGCAACATGATGGCGATAGTTCAGAAACCATTATGACAGACTTTATCAAGCAATACTATGGAGATACAAACTTTATTCCTAAAGAGTTGTTACTACCTATGGAGAGTACAGATAGAGACTTATTAACAGAATGGTTTACACAGCTCAAAGGTCAACATGTAGATGTATCTGTGCCACAACGTGGCTATAAGATGGATATGATTAAGATGGCGCATGAAAATGCGGAAACCTTCCTTGAAGAACGTCGCCGTCAGTGGCAGCACCAAATCGATAAGACTGGCGGAGCGATTAAGAAGCTAGCCGAGATTCTCGACTTACCACGCTTACCGGAACGCATGGAATGTTTCGATATCTCCCATACACAAGGCTCTGAAACCGTGGCGTCCATGGTTGTCTTTGAAGGTGGCAAGCCAGCGAAAAAGGAATATCGTCGTTTTAAATTGAAAACTACGCAAGGTAAATCTGATGACTTTAAGTCTATGGCTGAAATTATGGAACGACGCTATGGTAATGAAACAGATTGGCCTATGCCAGACCTCATTATTATCGATGGTGGTAAAGGTCAGCTCAATGCAGCTTTGCCGTTGATTCGTGCAGTAGGTGTTACTGATGTGCCAGTTATCTCTTTGGCTAAGCGTATTGAAGAGGTCTTTGTAGAAGGGCAATCTGAAAGTATCATTTTGAGTCATCACACGCCGGAACTTCAATTACTCCAACAAATTCGTGATGAAGCCCATCGTTTTGCCATTACTTATCACCGTAAGTTGCGGGGCAAGCGAAATCTTGAATCTATTCTAGATCATATTGAAGGCATCGGTCCTAAACGCCGTAAGGCCTTATGGGCTCACTTTAATAGTTTAGAGGCCATGAAAGAGGCATCTATTGATGAACTAGCAAATGTAGAATCTATGAATTATAAGACGGCAGAAACACTATATAATTTCTTCCGTATGTCCAAAGTAGAAAAACAAGATATACTGAAATAAAAAAGAGCATCTTACATAAGATGCTCTTTTACTGTATTAACTGTTATTTAGTTTTGTTTACGTTGAATGTACCATGTACGCCATGTGAATAATATACCTGCTACTAGTACGCTAGAGAGTAAGCCAATCCATACGCCAAATGGTCCATAATTAGGATTTTTAGCAAGGGTATAAGCTGTTGGAAAACATACACCCCAATAGGAAATGAGTGAGATGTAAAGAACTACTTTAACATCCTTGTAGGCTCTTAGAATACCTTGTAATGGAGTACCTATGGCATCGATGGCAGCAAAAAATACGCCATACCCAAGGAAGTGATAAATAAGCTCATATACTTCATCATCATTGGTAAATAGATCAGCAATATTATCCATATGAGTGAACGTAAAGGCGCAAATGAGAACGGCTATGATGATGGCCAATACACGAGAAATATAAGAGTATTGAATGGCTTCCTTTTTTCGCCCTGCACCGAGTTCATAAGCAACGGCAATGGTAGAAGACATGGCAATGCTTAATGGTAAGCAGTAGAATACATTAGTAAAGGAAATAACCGATTGATGAGCTGCTACTACAGCAGATCCAAAGTGAACCATTAAGAGACCAGCAATGCTAAAGATACTAGCTTCAAAGAAGATGGAAAAACCTATGGGAATACCAACTTGTAATTGTTCACGGATATAGTGGAAATTAGGACTATGGAAATCTTTATAGATGCGATAGCCTTTTAACTTAGGATGCAATAGAATGACTAAGCTAAATAGAATAAAGTTCGTCCAACAGGCACCAGCAATACCGTAGCCAGCTCCAACGCCACCAATTTCAGGAAAGCCGTAATGTCCAAAGATGAGTGCGTAGTTTAAGAATACGTTAATCACAAAGCTTGTAAAGACAATGGCCATGGAGTAATGCGTCAATCCGTGAGAATCGACTGTATTACGCAAGGTATTTACCCAGAGTAATGGGAATAAACCAAGTGCAAAGGCTTTCAGATAACTAATACATACCTCGGTGGCAGCGGGTTCAAGATTTAAATATGTCAATAAAGGGCGTAAGCCGAATATACCAATTAATAAAATTAAAAATGCTAGTCCTGTACCGATGAAAAGGCCTTGATGAAAGATTATTGGAATATCATCTGTTTTCTTAGCTCCTAATAGTTGAGAAATGATTGGCGTGATACCCATTAATGTACCTTGTGCAAAGATATAGAAGAGGAGCCACAAATTATATCCCGTAGCGACACCAGCTAAATCAGTCGTACTATATTGCCCCGTTAAAAAGATGGCGATGAAGGTAGCCCCAATCAGGGAAAATTGAGTGATGCACATTGGAGTAAATAGTTTTATGAACAACCATAATTTTTGCAGTATAGAATATGTTTGATACATACTAACCTCCCTAGTAACGATATACTATACCATACCATAAAGTAGCTTAATTTAATAGCCAAAACCTAAGAAAAAAAGGAATTAAATATATAAAGAAATAGAGCCCATATTATGATTATGTAAGGGGAGAAATGAGCTTATATAAACTATCTTATTTAATAAGATAGAGTTATGATAAAAACGTATATATATGTTGATAATTGAATTTTACACTACCTTACTATATCGATTATAATATATACACTGTTATTTTATTCTAAGGAGGATACATTGGACATCTTAACTGTACAAGGATTATTGGCGATGCTTCAAATCATCGTTATTGATATTTTATTAGCTGGTGATAATGCCATTGTTATTGGTATGGCGGCTCGCAACTTACCCGCAAATTTACAGAAGAAGGCGATTTTCTGGGGCACAGCTGGCGCCATTATTTTACGTCTTGTTATGGCATTCCTATTTGTAGAGGCATTGAACAATATTCCTGCTTTACGTTTAGTAGGTGGTATCCTTCTTTTATGGATCGGTTACAAGCTTGTTGTTGATGATGAAAGCGAGCACAATATTGAGGCTAAAGATAACTTGCGCGCTGCTATCATGACCATTGTTATTGCAGATGGAATTATGGGTATTGATAATGTTATTGGTGTAGTTGGTGCCGCTGGTGGTGATATGACATTAGTTGCTATTGGTATGCTTATTACAGTACCTATTATCATTTATGGTAGTACTTTATTTGTAAAAGTGATCGAACGCTTTCCAATCATCCTTTACGTTGGTGGCGGTATCCTTGCCTGGGTGGGTGCAGCGATGAGTGTGGAAGATAAATTAATTTCACATACCGTAGAACCGTATGCATTACTCATCAAAGTCGGAGCTGTTATCCTCGTAGTAGGGGCATCTTTGTTAGCTAAGAAACTTAAAAAATAATGTAATAAATCTCTTCTTCTAGTCATAGGAGGAGAGATATTTTTTCGTAAAAGTATAGCCATTATAAAGAACCTTATAGGCTAATCTTAAGAATAACAGTGGTAATCTAAGAGCTTTCTTTTAGATGAGAAAATAGAGAATTTGTGGTATAGTTAAGGGATAGTTATTGAATTAGCAGAGTGAATTGAGGTAAGTATAGAATGGAATTTTTAGAAGCTGCAACGTGGATAACGATTAGCAAAATTATTTTGATCGATATTTTATTGGCAGGAGATAATGCCGTCGTTATTGGTATGGCAGCGGGTAAATTGGCGCCAGAATTACAAAAGAAAGCCGTTATCTGGGGTACAGTAGGGGCTATTGGAATGCGCCTTGTATTTGCCACTCTTTTAGTGGAAGCACTTACTTTAATTCCTCTTATTCACTTAGGTGGTGGCCTTGTACTTGTATGGATTGCCATTCAACTCTTAAAAGGCGGAGATGAAGAGGCACATATCGAAGCTAAGAATTCCTTAATGGGAGCCATTTGGACAATCATTGTGGCTGATGCGATGATGAGTATCGATAATGTAATTGGCGTAGTTGGTGCCGCTAAAGGACATTTAGAGCTCGTTATTGTTGGTATGTTGATTACTGTTCCCATCATTGTGTTCTGCTCCACACTATTTGCTCGTATCATCAATAAGTTTCCTGTCATTCTTTGGGCTGGTGGTGCGTTATTAGGTTGGGTTGCTGGTGAAATGATTGTGGAAGATCCACTTCTTATGCCATATATTCAAGGTGAAGAATTGCTCGTGAAATTTGGCACTGTATTCTTCGTACTTATCGTAACTGGCATGATTAAAATTTGGAAGAAAAGAGACTCGTAATGAACGGTACAAGTTGTACATCTCGTAAAAAGAAATCTAAACAACAACGTAGAAATGGTAATCGTGCGAATACAGGTCAATCAGTTACTAGTACATTATCTAAGAAGCAACAGGCCATACTCAATGCTCCAGTTAAGTTAGGTGATGAAGTATTAGTTACTATTCATGGTATCGGTAGTAGTGGTGAAGGTGTAGGTCGTGTAGATGACTTTACGGTTTTTGTTCCCTTTGCCTTGCCTGGGGAAACCGTGAAAGTATCCATCAATATGGTGAAAAAGACTTATGCTACAGGGCGTCTGTTAGAAATTGTTACCATGGCTCCTAATCGTATCGATCCGCGCTGTGATCTCTATGGCTTTTGTGGTGGATGTCAGTTGCAACACATTACCTATGAAGGCCAGCTTTCACTAAAAACACAAAAGGTGAAGGACGTTATCGAACGCATTGGTCATCAAAATCCAGAACTTGTAAAACCAGCATTGGGACCTAAAGAACCATGGGCGTATCGTAATAAGATGCAAATGCCTGTGGGTGGGACTAAAGGGAATATTCAAATGGGATTCTATGCGATGGGATCACATGATATTGTGCAAGGTACGAATTGTCCCATTCAAGATGAAGGTAATAATATCATTGCTCAAGCTTGCTACCAAATTGCTAAAGAATTTGATATTGAGCCTTATGATGAACATACTGGTAAAGGTGTGCTACGTCATGTAATCGGTCGCATTGGACAATCTGGATGGATGATTATCCTTGTAACCGCGACAGAACACTTGCCACATCAAGAGAAGTGGGTTGAAAAATTAACTGAACGAGTTCCCCAAGTGGAAACCATTGTTCATAATGTAAATGGGAAGCGTACTAATGTTATATTAGGGCCTAAAAATACTGTTCTCTATGGGGATGGAACGATTACAGACCATATCAAGGATTTACGGTTTACCTTATCTCCACATTCCTTTTTCCAAGTTAATCCTGAACAAACTACGGTGCTGTATGACCAAGCGCTAGCTTATGCGGATCTAAAAGGAAATGAAACAGTTATTGATGCGTACTGTGGTACAGGCACTATTTCACTATTCTTGGCACATAAGGCAAAACATGTTATCGGTATTGAAATCGTAGAACCTGCTATTATCAATGCTCGTGAAAACGCCCAACGCAATGGCTATGATAATACAGAGTTTATCGTTGCCGATGCGGCCGTAGAAATGCCAAAACTTTACAAAGCAGGCGTACGACCTGACGTTATCGTATTCGATCCAATCCGGGCGGGCTGTAAAGAAGAAGTACTAACCTCTGCGGCGGGTATGGAACCAAAACGTATTGTCTACGTATCCTGTAATCCTGCAACCATGGCACGAGACATTGAAATACTAACACACTACGGCTATGAACTACAAGAAGTACAACCTGTAGACATGTTCCCTATGACAGCGCATGTCGAAGCTGTTGCTTTGCTTACTAGGAGCGAAGCGACGCAGTGAGCATTAGCACTGCCCATACGATAGGCGTCCAAGAACACGAGGGAAAGACGAAGTGTGATTGGAAACGCCGAACCGCTGAGGCAGTGGCTTTGCTTACCAAGAGTGAAAGGACGCCCATATAATCAAATTTAAAATAGAAAAACCTAGAATTCATTTAAATTACAATTTTAGATTTAATCTTGTGAGGGATAATATGGATTTTATACATGATAGACATAGTAATATCCTTTTCAGTCTTTATGGTAGTAAAGTAAATAGAATTAAAATTCATAATAAAACATTAACGTTAACAGTTGACGAAATGTATCAATTGGTAGATGGTGAAGAAAAAGCATTCTCAGGAGAAATATGTTTTAACAACTGTGATTTAGATTTGGGGAATGTACTGATATTTAACAAAACCTTGGGTGAAGGTCGCTTTTTGATCTGCACCCATTTTCTTGGACAGATATAATTAAGCTATTCTTTGGGAATGAGTTCGGTATTCTACCGGGCTCATTCCTTTTAATTTGAGCTTAATACGTTTTGTATTGTAATAATCAATATAATCTTTTAATTTGTTGATAAAATCTTCATAGGAAGTAGATTCCTCTAAATATAACAACTCTGATTTTAGTAAGCCAAAGAAGTTTTCCATCACGCTATTATCCAAACAGTTTCCTTTTCGAGACATACTTTGGATGATAGCGTGATTTATTAATGTTTCTTGATAACTGCTATGCTGGTACTGCCATCCTTGATCTGAATGTAAGATGCAACCTTTGCTATGTGGCCTGTTCTTAAAGGCTTTATCCAGCATAGATAACACCTGTGTTAATACAGGTCGTTCTGATATTTCATAGGATACAATTTCTCCATTATACATATCTAAGATTGGTGATAAATAAACCTTACGCCCAAACAAGTGGAATTCGGTAATATCTGTGGTCCATTTTTGATCTGGCTTTGTTGCAGTAAAGTTTCGCTTAATAATATTAGGAGCAATTTTTCCTTCTGTACCTCTATATAAACGATACTTCTTTAGACGAACTTTGCATGTTAAGTTTTCTTCCTTCATAATACGCATCACAACTTTATGATTTATATTGAAGCCTAATTTATGTAATGCTATTGTGATTCGTCGATATCCGTAACGACCCTTGTTCATCGATACAAGGGTACGAATAGCGTCTCGTTCCTCTATATATTTGTCCCCTTTATTTATGCTGGCTAGGCGCGCATAATACGTACTTCGACTAATACCAAAGTATTTGAGCATAAACTGAAGCGGATATATTTTTCTTAATCTTTCAATGGCAATTGCTTGTGCTTTTTTTTACGGCTCGATTAGGTTTAGCAATTTCACGCATTTCTTTCATAAAGTCGTCATAAAAAGATATTTCATACTTTAATCGAGCATTTTCAGCTTCCAGTTCTTTAATACGTTCCTTATCTGATTTTTGGCTTGAATCTACTTGTATCTTAATTTCTTTCTTAGTCTTCATAGGTGGTCTACCTTTAGGCTTGGGTTGCAACCCCAAAATCCCTTCTTCTAAATACCGCTTTTGCCATGTAGCAATTAGACTAGGGTTATCTAAATTAAATAATTCTGCTGTTTCTTTAAAGGATAACTTATTCTTCCACCTAGCTTCAAGAACTTTACGTTTAAAATCTGCTGAAAATACTTGTGTACCAATTTTATGGGTCAAATTATGATTAAGGTTAAATTTGTGTAGCCAATTTTTTATAGTACTTTCTGGCACCTCAAGCTCTTTAGCAATTCTAAATCGACCCCATCCTTTTTCAGAAAGATAAATTGCCTTTTCTTTTACTTCTTTTGAGTATTTTGACATAAAAAACTGCACCTCCCAAAATTGTGTCCAAATTTTGGGGTGCAGTTCACTAATATAACCTTTGACATAAAAAGCAAAAGTTTGAATATTTGTCCCATAAGTATAGAATTATGTCCCAATATATGATATAATAAAAAAGAAAATAGGAGGTATAGCAATATGAAAAAACAAAATGTTTTGAATTTAATAAAATACCATGTGGAAAGGAACGAAAATTCCTTTAGAAATGAAGCGATAGCAATAGCAAGATATTTTGATAGCATAGGAGATTATCAGTTATCCGAATATATTATGGGGTTAATATCTGAATCAAATTTATATTCACCACAAAGTAGTGATTTTGAAAGTGAGTTTTTAAAGCAAGTTGAAATAAGAAATTTAGAGGCTTTAAATTTACCGCTTGAAATAACAGAGGATATAAAAGGCATTATTAATGCTGTAAATCATAATGTTGGTATTAATAAATTTTTATTTGAAGGATTACCGGGAAGTGGAAAAACAGAAGCAGCAAAAAATGTTGCAAGATTGCTGGATCGCTCTCTTTTTAGAGTGGACTTTGAAAATCTGATAGATAGCAAGTTGGGGCAGACTAATAAAAACATTATAAAAGTCTTTAGAGAAATAAATATGCTTCCAAATGCAAATAAGGTTGTGGTTTTATTTGATGAAATTGATGTTATTGCTTTGGATAGAATTAATTCTAATGATATTAGAGAGATGGGAAGAGTAACATCTACGATTTTAAGAGAATTAGACAGATTAACAGATCTTAATAAAGAAATAGTGCTTATTGCAACTACTAACCTATATTCCAATTTTGATAAGGCATTAGTCAGAAGGTTTGATGCAGTTATTAATTTCAACAGATATAGTGATGATGATTTAATAGAAGTAGCGGAATATTATTTTTCTTCGTTTATCAAGAATTTTAAAGGAATATCCAAAGATACAAGATTATTTAAAAAAATATTGAAGACAGCAAAAAAAATACCTTATCCTGGAGAATTAAAAAACATTATAAAAACATCACTTGCATTTAGCGATGTTAGTTCTGAGTATGATTATTTGAAAAGATTATACAATAGCTTGATAGGAAGTTTAGATCAAAAGGATATAAACCAGCTTCATGAGGAAGGATTCACTGTAAGAGAAATAGAAAAATTAAAAGGGGAGTCTAAAAGTGCTGTCTCAAGAAAGTTAAAGAAGGAGGAAGTAGATAGTGAATAATGTCTTGGAATTAAAAGGGAAACGCTTTTTGCAAACCAGTAAAAATGGTATGCGTGGTGGTATAGCCATGAACGGGAAAGTGGAAGTCAGTACAGAGCATTTGTTAAGATTAAAATCTCAGCTAATTCAGATTAAAGAATTTTGGGATAAAGAAACAAAACCATTTGAAGGGATTTTAGTTAGCGTTTATTACAATAAAATTGTTGCAAAAAGTAATCGAATCGCCGGACTTTTTAAAGGTGCGGATTCTAATGAAGCAATTGTTGGAGCAAAATTTAATAGAGATAAGAGCAAACACATCATAACATATTTTCTTGATGAGTATGATTTGATAAAAAGTATAGAATTGATTTCAAATACTTTAAATATATTGTCCCAAAAATTTGCAGGCAAGATCAGCAAGAATATATTTGAAGATAAAAATATTGTCAATCCACGAGTTTTTAAAGATCTTTCTGTGAGTATGTCAATATTTAAACAGGTGATTGCAGATGTATCATACATTGATTCTTTTGAAGTAGAGTTACCTACGATAGATGTAAAGCAGAGCATTATAACTTTGTATGACGTAAGAAAAGATACCAAACTATTATTTGAAAGATTAGGGATAGATATTTTAAGTAGCAGAATTTTAGATAATCAAACTGTTTACTTAGACGAAAAGCAGGTAGGACTACTTTTCGAAAAAGCACCTTATCTTGTTTCAATGGCAACCGTTGATTTATCAAATTTATCACCTGATGATTTTATCAATGAGTATCAAACAAAAATGGTAACTATACCATCCCCATCTATTGAACCAACAATTGGGGTGATAGATACCTTATTTGATGAAAGTGTTTATTTTAGTGATTGGGTTGAATATCATGATATGGTCTCAGAAGATATACCAAAAAATCCAAAAGATTATAATCATGGGACAGCAGTGTCTTCCATTATTGTTGATGGAGCAAGATTAAATCCTTGGCTGGATGATGGTTGTGGAAGGTTTAAGGTTAGGCATTTTGGAGTAGCGGTAGGTGCTGAATTTTCTTCATTTTCAATAATAAAGAAAATAAAGAGTATTGTAGTAAATAATTCAGATATAAAAGTCTGGAATATTTCACTTGGTAGTAATCAGGAAATTAATGACAACTTTATTTCTGCTGAAGCTGCAACATTAGATAAAATTCAGTTTGAAAACAATGTAATATTTGTTGTTGCAGGAACAAATAAACCAAGTGCAGATATAGTAAAAATAGGATCTCCGGCAGATTCTGTTAATAGTATAGTTGTAAATTCAGTTAGTAAGAATGGTATGTCTACTAAATATGCTCGTAAAGGATTAGTATTATCTTTCTTTGCAAAGCCAGACGTAAGTTATTATGGCGGTAGTGAAGAAGAATACATTAGGGTTTGTGAACCTTTAGGGGCGGCAAGTGTTGCCGGTACTTCCTATGCTGCACCTTGGATTGCAAGAAAATTATCCTATTTAATTGATGTATTAGGGCTTAACAGGGAAGTCGCAAAAGCTATGATTATTGATGCAGCGAGAGGTTGGGATGAAAAACCAACTCCTGAAGAAGTTGCCTTATATGGGCATGGAATTGTACCCATTCATATAAATGAAATTATTCAAACAAAAGATGATGAAATAAAATTTGTGGTATCAGATATTAGTGAAAAATGGAATACTTATAATTATGATTTTCCTGTTCCTCTAAAGGATAATAAGTACCCCTATATTGCAAAGGCTACAATGTGCTATTTTCCACTGTGTGATAGATTGCAGGGGGTGGACTATACAAATACGGAATTGAATTTGCACTTTGGTCGAATAGGAGATGATAAAAAAATTAAGGATATTAAAGGTGATAAACAGAATACAGAAGACACATTAGATGGAGAAAGAAATTATCTTGTGGAAGGTGAAGCAAGAAAGCAGTTTAGAAAATGGGATAATGTAAAGTATATTGCAGAGAGTGCTACAAAAAGAATGATACCAAAAGATTCTTATAGAAATAAGAATTGGGGCATGGAAATAAAAACAAATAACCGATTAGCTCCTCAAGATGGCGTAGGAGTTAGGTTTGGTGTTGTTGTAACACTCAAAGAAATGAATGGAGTTAATAGAATTGATGAATTTATCAGAAGTTGTACATTGAATGGTTGGCTAGTAAATGTAATTGATATTGTTAATAGAGTAGATATTCACCAAAAAGTGAATGAAGAAATTGAGTGGGAGTAATAATGAAAGTGTGGGGATATAAGTGTTAGAAAATATAGGAACTAATTTGATTAGCAGTGGAATTTGGTTTTTGATTGGTATATTTGCAGCTAATTATAGAAGAATAGGGTTGTTTGTAAAATCGTTGATACATTGGAGCGAAGATATTAGGTTTAGTATTGCGTATTTATATAAAATAAAAATAGATGATAAATATCTTTTAATTAAGGGAAGTAAAATAGAACAACTGCAACCTGTTGGTGGAGTATATAAGGTTTGTAGTTCGTTTAGTACTATTGAAAGGAAATTGAATATTATTTTTGAAAATGAACGAGGTTTTTATGAAAAAGAAGATTTAAGATTTTGTATAAAAGGAAAAAATATTAGCAAAGTTCTAAATTGGTTTGATAGTAGAAAAAATAGGGAAGTGGCGGTATATAGAGAGTTTTATGAAGAAATTATAAAAAATAACATATTGCCTATAGAAGTCTTAAGTAGCATGAGAATAGAGTTTTTAAAGCAAATAAAACCTAAAATGGCTTATTCTAAGCATTTTAAAAAGAATGAGATATTATTATTTGATATTTACGAGATTCATTTACCAGATGAATATACTGATATGATACGTAAATATGTAAAAGAAGAGAATGATTTAATTAAGCTTGTAGATAGAGAAGACATTGAAAAGGAATGTGTTGATATAAGAGGAAAATCATTTAAAATAGGAGCTCATTCGCAATATATTATTTAATAAGAGAGGGGGAATAAAATGAAAAAATTTGAAATGTCGAAGGAGATAAAAGAGCTTATTAATGAAATTGATGTTTCTGAATCAAATTACGAAAAAGCATCAAACAGGTATAAGGCAATTGCAAACTATATAAAAGAATCTGACCTAGCAGAATATAGTCCGGATATTTACTTACAAGGTTCTATTAAATTAGGAACAGCAATTAAACCTCTTACTGAAGACGGGGCGTATGATATAGATATTGTTTGTAATATGACGAAAAAAAGAAGAAATCACCAGACTCAAAGAGAATTAAAAGACGAACTTGGAAAAGTAGTTAAAAATTACTCGTTAAAGCATAGTATGGAAAATTTTCCAAAAGAAAGCAATAGGTGTTGGACATTAAATTATGTAGATGAATCAAATTTTCATATAGATATTTTACCTGCTGTTCCTTGGAATGATACGGATGATGGAAATATTGCAATTTCAGATAAAAGAAGTGATAACTATGATGATATAACATTTGACTGGGAAGTTAGTAGTCCTAAAGTATATTCCGATTGGTTCAAAAAACAAAGCGATTTTCAAATTATAAAAGAATCCTATGCTAAACGATTTTATGCAAATATAGAAGAAATTCCAGATTATAAAATAAAAACTCCATTACAAAGAATTGTGCAATTATTAAAGAGACATGCAGAAGTTATGTTTGAAGATGATATGGAACAAAAACCGTCTTCCATTATAATTACTACTTTGGTTGCAAAAATTTATCCTGAAAGTATGATTATTAGTGATGATTTTAAAACATTATTATTGAATGTAGTCAAAAATCTTTTGAGTGGAGTTGAATATGAAAATGAAAATCCTTGTATTTATAATCCGGTTAATAGAAAAGAAAAATTATCTTTGAAATGGGATAAGGATGGAAAATACTTTGAAAATTTTTTGAAGTGGTATGATCAACTTAAAGTTGACTTTAGCATAGATAATAAAGCAATGTCTTTAAATGAGAGTTTGTTTTATATGCAGAGAAGTTTGCGTAAAAATACTAATGAAATTGGAATCTCGTTAAATTCTTTAAGTTATCATCAAAAACCTAAATGGAAATTATCAAGTATTGCTAAGACTAACGTAGAGATAAAAGCATATTACAGTTGGCGTGGTTTCAGATTTAAGCAAATAAAAAGTGGTGAAGCTTTGAATAAAAAAGGAAAACTTAGATTTGAAGTCAATGCACTTACACTTAATATAAAAGACTATGATATATACTGGCAAATAACCAATACTGGTTACGAAGCAATAAATGCGAATTGCTTAAGAGGAGACTTTTATAATTCTAAGCTTGAACAAGGAAAAAGAATAAGAACAGAAGAAACTTGCTATGTAGGTAGACATTATGTTGAGGCGTATTTGGTAAAAAATGGTATTTGTTATGGGAAAAGTAAACCTTTTGAAGTTAATATAATTGATGGTATTACTTTTGAGTGGTTTAATACCAAAAAACTCGGAGGGTAGTGTATGTCTGATACAATTATATATTGGTTATGGTAAAAACAATACCTGAAGATATTATTAAGGGACTAATAGCATCATTTGTAATTTTACTTATAATAAAACTTGTTAACAAAGTTAAATTTTTAAATTTTAAATTGCAATATGAAATTGAACAGTATCCAAATCTACAATTCTATTAACTTCTTCAAGAAAGACATCCAAGGGGGTTCTATAATTTAGAAGCTTGCGTGGCAAATTATTACACCATTGAAGTGTTCGTTGAATTGTTTCCTCTGAAACGGCTTTTATTGGCATTCCTTTCGGTATACATCTACGAAGTAAACCATTATGCCTTTCGTTTGATCCACGTTCCCAAGCAGAATAAGGTCTAGCAAAATAAATAGACAAGGTTTCATTTTCTAAATTAGATATCTCTGAAAACTCTAAACCGTTATCTGCAGTTATTGTTTTACATAAGCAAGCTAGATTAACATCTTTAAACGTATTTAACCATGCATGCAGTGTTTCTTTTACATCAGTAGCACGCGCTGAGGGACATCGTAAAGCCACATACAATCTGCTTTTACGCTCAAGTAAAGAGATTAAAATATGGTCTGTCTTATCTTTTGTTCCACGGACGGTATCTAATTCCCAATGTCCGAATTCCTCGCGCGTTTCAATAGTAGGATCGCGAAGTTCTATGGATTTACCAAGTTCTCGCTTATGTTTTCTAGAAATAGATTTTCGTTGGGAACGCCGTACTACCAATGGTAAATCAATTGCTTTTATACCTAATACACCTTTGTGAAGATAGTTATATAAAGTTTTAGTACAAACCATTTCATTACGCACAAACAACCCCTTATGTTTAGCATATCCAACAGCAGCATCAAATGACCAACGATCAGCTAGAGTCTTGCTTTCAATCTAATTTATAAAAGATTCTATAGCACCAATTCTCATGGTATTAAAGGAGCCAACACGTTGTCTTTCATATGTTGCTTGTCCAGAATCAGCTAAATATACAAGTTGAGATTTACCATGTCGAATTTGAATTACAGTACCACGTTTTAATTCTGTATAAATAGTTGTTCTAGAACGGCCCAGTGCACGTGAAATTGCAGCAATACTATCTCCTAGAACGATTCTCTTTTCTAAATAAAATCGTTCTTCGAAGTTTAAGTGTTTGTTTGTGTGTAATGTCGTGTTATGATTATTGTAGTCCATAGTGATTACCTCGGTTATATTTTGATTAGTCACCTAAATCATAACACAAGGTTCACTATGGATTTTTTATGTGTTCAATTTCATTCTACAATTAAGCAAAAAAATAAATATCTGATATTATCCAAAAAAGTGGTTGAAGTTTTTAATATCCATAAAGAGCAACAGGAGCATATTGAAAAAGCCATTTTTTCAGTTTTAAGAAACTATAGTGAGGAGGACCTTCAAATGGTTATAAAACTGACGGATGATGTTGAACAGGTATGGCGAGAATTACCGTGGTAAAAATCACGGTAATTTTAAAAACACATTGTTAATAGCATTAACAAAAAGAGGAAGATATGACTATACAAATTGAACTTATCTCAGAGTCTGAGTTAGCAGACGAATCTTTCAATATTGTCATCAATGGCTTAAAACCAAGAGAAACATATCGAGTCGAGATGTACCTAACTGATTATTATTGTATCAATGCTCCCATGCTTTTAGCTCAT